>NZ_CP133470.1:1207500-1807500 GCF_031191205.1 Haemophilus parainfluenzae ATCC 33392
CGTAATCGCTTTAAACATTTCGGGGAACAATGAAATTACCCCTATCCACATAAAAAGCCTACTACATTACGTTTGTGCATACTTGAGATTAGAAACCAGCGTCCCAATCCACTTCAATTGTTTTCGTGGTGAGATCGACTCTTTTAACTACTTGTTCATACAAAAACGGAATTAACCGCTCTTGTTTCCCAAAAGCATCTTTAGTATTGGCTTTAACCACTAACACATCATTAGAACCGGTTTCCATCATCTCTGTTACCGTTCCCATTGTATAACCTTCTAGGTTGACGACTGAACAACCGATTAAATCGTGCCAGTAATAATCGCCTTCTTCCAGTTCAGGGAAAACAGATAAATCCACACCAATTTCAACATTCGCTAAAGTTTGTGCAGCTTCACGATCATCAACGCCTTTTAATTTAACGATGATTTCGTGATTATGATGACGCCAGTTTTCTAATTCAGTTGGCTGCCATTCACCTTTGATTTTTAAAAACCAAGGTTGATAATCAAAAATGCTTTCAGCTTGTTCTGTTGATGAATAAATACGTAACCACCCACGGATACCGTAGGTTGAGCCTAATTTGCCCACAACTTCAATGCGTTGTTGTTCCATATTTTTCACCTATCTTAGTTTAAGAACTAAATCAAAAAGCGAGATTATGCTTTTTGAGCTTCTTTTACCAAAGTTGCAACACGATCTGAAAGTGATGCACCTTGAGCAACCCAGTGGTTTACACGCTCAAGATCAACACGAAGACGCTCTGCGTTACCTTGTGCGATTGGGTTGAAGAAACCTACACGCTCAATGAAACGACCGTCACGTGGTGAACGACTGTCAGCTACTACGATTTGATAAAATGGGCGTTTTTTAGCTCCGCCACGAGATAAACGAATGGTTACCATAACCTTCCTCTAAATGTTTAATTACTAAAAGAATATTCTCAAACTCGAAAGTGATTTAAGAATATAGCTTACTTTTTTCTCTGTATATATAGACAAAAAGCCTGAAGATTTTACACTTTTTGAGCAAAAAAGCAAGCCAATAGCCTATTTCTACTTGAGAAATTCACCATAAAAAATGACCGCACTTCATCACAAAGTGCGGTCAATTTTTCATTAATTTATTGGATTAATAAACCCCTTGAGCCAACATTGCATCGGCTACTTTTACAAAGCCTGCTACGTTTGCGCCAACTACGTAGTTAATGTTTGCTCGGCCTTCTGCTGAACCGTATTTTTTACAGTTTGCATGAATATCTAACATGATTCGATGAAGCTGTTTATCCACTTCTTCAGCTGTCCAGTATAAACGTTGTGAACTTTGCGCCATTTCTAAGCCGGATGTCGCAACACCACCCGCATTAGCTGCTTTACCTGGGCCAAATAATACACCAGCTTCTAAGAATGCTTCTGTCGCTTCGATAGTGGTTGGCATGTTTGCCCCCTCAGCGACTAATTTTACACCGTTTGCAATTAGAGCTTTAGCGTCTGAAATCTCTAATTCGTTTTGGGTTGCACAAGGAAGTGCAATATCTGCTTTCACTTCCCAAGGGCGTTTACCTGCAAAATATTGAAGACCGAATTGTTTTGCAAACTCTTCTACTCGACCACGTTTTACATTTTTGAGTTCTAATAACGCTTCTAATTTGTCACGATCAAACCCTTCAGGCAAATACACGTAACCCGCAGAGTCAGAACAGGTTACGACTTTCGCACCGAGCGCCATCGCTTTTTCAATCGCATATTGCGCCACATTACCCGAACCGGACACTAAAACCGTTTTACCTTGGAAACTATCCCCTTTCTCTGCAAGCATTGCTTGGGCAAAATAAACCAATCCATACCCCGTTGCTTCTGGGCGAATTAAGCTCCCACCGAATGAAAGACCACGACCAGTAAAGACACAAGCCGCTTGGTTTGATAATTTTTTCATATAGCCTGCAAGATAACCGACTTCACGACCACCTACACCAATATCACCTGCCGGCACATCGGTATCCGGACCTACATGACGATACAATTCAGCCATTAATGCTTGGCAGAAACGCATCACTTCAGCATCTGATTTGCCTTTAGGATCAAAATCTGAGCCGCCTTTCGCACCGCCCATTGGCAATGTGGTTAAGGCATTTTTAAAGATCTGTTCAAAACCTAAGAATTTTAAGATTGATAAGTTAACGGATGGATGAAAACGCATCCCCCCTTTAAAAGGACCAATTGCACTGTTGAATTGCACACGGAAAGCACGGTTTACTTGAACTTGACCTTTATCATCAGTCCATGCCACACGGAATTGGATTGCGCGCTCTGGCTCAACTAAACGCTCCAGTAAAGCTTCTGAACGGTATTTAGGATTTGCTTCCAAGAAAGGCCAGATTGACGTGAAGACTTCACGAACGGCTTGTAAAAATTCAGGTTGGTGGCCGTCACGTTGAGCCACTTTTTCAAGAAATGCGTCTAATGATGCTACTGCTGACATAGGATTTTCCTTCTAGTAGTGAGTTAATATGATGTGTGTAATGTTATTTTATTTATCACCGTCTTGTTGCGGCGTGTCATCAATATAACAATAGAAAAATCAACTAGGCAATAGTTTTTTTATAGAAAAAATGAAGAAAAAATAAAAAACGAGAAAACATTTAATATTTTCTCGTTTTTATTAGATGAGATCTAAAATCAGCACCTAGATTAGCACTTCAAGTTAAAAAGTGCTTATTTATTTTTACCTTCTAAGTAAAGCCATTCAGCGACTTGCTTCGCAAAATACGTCAAAATACCATCCGCACCAGCACGTTTAAAGCAAAGCAATGATTCCATGATGCATTCTTTTTCTTTCAACCAACCATTTTGAATCGCAGCCATATGCATCGCATATTCACCAGAAACTTGATAAGCAAAGGTTGGCACACCGAAATAGTCTTTCACGCGATATACCATGTCTAAATATGGCATACCTGGTTTCACCATCACCATATCTGCCCCTTCTTGTAAATCAAGTGCGACTTCTTGCAAGCCTTCATTACCATTTGCCGGATCAAGTTGATAAGTTTTCTTATCGCCACCTTTCAGATTGCCCGCAGAACCGACTGCATCACGGAATGGACCATAATAATTAGACGCATATTTTGCAGAATACGCCATAATTTGCGTATTGATATGACCATTTTCTTCCAATGCCTGACGAATACGACCAATACGACCATCCATCATATCACTCGGTGCCACAATATCAGCACCAGCTTCAGCGTGTGAAACAGCCTGTTTAATCAGGATATCTGTTGTAATATCGTTTAATACATAGCCTTCTTCATCAATGATCCCGTCTTGTCCATGTAGTGTATAAGGATCGAGTGCGACATCGGTTAATACACCTAATTCTGGATAAGCGGCTTTCAATGCTCTCACTGCACGCTGTACCAAACCATTCGGGCTAAATGCCTCATCCGCCATTAAAGATTTTTTATCTTGCTCAACTACAGGGAATAATGAAATCACTGGCACGCCGTATTTCACTAAAAGGCCTGCTTCGATTAATAACTGATCGATCGTTAAACGTTCAACTTTAGGCATAGAAGGGACTGGTTCACGATGATTTTCACCTTCAATGATAAATACCGGATAAATTAAATCATTCGCGGTTAAAGTATTTTCTGCGACTAAACGGCGACTAAAATCATGTTTACGTAAACGACGAAGACGACGGGTTGGAAAACCGCCTAAAATTTGTTGAGTCATAATAATATTTCCTGTTTTTATGATGTTAAAAGGGCGTATCACCTACGCCCATTTTCTTAATCTTTGTGATTCAAATCACCCTGATTTTCTACCGCACTTTCTTCATCAGTTGCCTCTTCTTCATCCTCTTTCGGTTGATAGAAACGAGCAACTAACAAGCCTAATTCAAAGAGAAGACACATTGGTACAGCAAGTAAAGTTTGAGAGAACACGTCTGGTGGCGTTAAGATCATGCCAACAAAGAATGCTCCCACAATAATATAAGGGCGTTTTGCCGCCAATGCTTTCGTGGTTGTGACACCTGTCCAGCAAAGCAAAATAATGGCAACGGGTACTTCAAAGCACACACCGAAAGCCAAGAATAATGCTAGCGCAAAATCAAGGTAACTGCTGATATCTGTTGCGATAGCCACCCCTTCTGGCGCGGTTTGCGTAAAGAAACTAAACACGAAAGGGAAAACAACATAATAGGCAAACCCTACACCGCAATAGAATAAAACTGTACTGGAAAATAATAACGGATAAATTAAACGTTTTTCATGTTGATACAGTGCCGGTGCAACAAACGCCCAAATTTGATAAAGCAAATAAGGTACAGAAATAAACACCGAAACAATCGCGGTTAATTTAATTGGCGTAAAGAAAGGCGTTTGGATATTGGTTGCAATCATCGTTGCACCTTTTGGCATCACCGCTGTTAAAGGTGCGGCGACAAAATGATAAATATCATTAGAAAAATAAACCAACGCCACAAAAACCACTAAAATACAAATTACACAACGTAATAAGCGGTTTCTGAGTTCAACAAGATGGGTAATTAACGGTTGGGAATCGTCCGTCATATTGCTCATAATTATTCTCTAGGACTTCGCTTCAGATTTGGGTGCTGGCTGTAGCTCCACATCATCCGGTGAATAGTAATCGGATAAACGCTCAGTTAATTCAGCTTGTTCATGAGGTTCAAGTGCGGTCAAATCCACTTCTGTTTTTTCAGATTCCAAAACTTCGGCAGTTTCATTCTCTGCATGTTCAGTGGATGCTGTTTCAACCGGTTTCTCTGCTGTTTCTTGTGCGCTTACCTCAAGTTTTTCCGCAGAATCAGCCGGATTTTCAGCCGCACTTTTAATTTCTTTAATTTGCTCTTCCACCGTTGTTCCTGCTGCAACCGCTTTTTCTTCTAACTCTGCACGCATTTTTTGAGCTTGCTCTTTCAGCTCTTCAACGGTTTTACTTAAGTCTGGGGAAAGCTGTTTTAGATTAAGTTGTTCCGCTTTCTTAATACTATCTTGCAACTCTTGCAATTTAAGCTCTTGTTTTAATTCATTTTGAACATTAGCTGCCAATCCACGGATCGTTTTCACCCAGCCCATTACCGTGCGAATAGCCACAGGTAAACGCTTAGGGCCTAGCACTACTAAGCCCACAAGCATCAATAAAACAAGTTCGGAAAAACCAATATCAAACACGGTTATGCCTGTTCTTTATCTTTTACAGTTTCAGTTTTTTCAGCGGTGGTTGTACCGTCTTTAATTTGAGTAAACTCAGCATCCTTTTTCGGCTCGTCATCAGACATCGCTTTTTTAAAGCCTTTTACCGCTGCGCCAAGATCAGATCCCGCATTGCGTAATTTTTTGGTACCAAATACTAATAAAATCACGACTAATAAAATAATCATTTGTGCTGGGGATAAACCAAACATAGAAAAACTCCGTTAGAATTAAATTGAAAATTTGGGCTTGAATATACTCTTTTTATGCATTTGTCTCAAGAGGTAATTTTAAAAGTGCGGTCAAAAAATTAGAGGATTTTCAACCGCACTTTAGTCTTATTATTCAGCCAGTTCTGTTTGCTCATGAGACAGGAATTATGAAATAACAAAATCCAGTTCTTTCATGTATCGCTCATAACATTGCAAGATATCTACAATCAAATCCTCTTCATTTGTAATACTCAAAGGATAACCTTCCAATTGAATATTGGTTGAAACCATTAATGCATGATGGACTTGTGCAGTTTCAGGCTCAGGCTTCTCGAACAAGGTAATTTGGTAAAAAAAATCTTCTGCTAAACCATTTTCAATAGAAAGAACCAGTTGATTATTATCACGACCAAAATGTTACTGTAAGGTCACATTTAAACCATAGGTACCGATGAGTAACTGACGCAACTCTCTCATTGCCAAAAGCGCCGTTGTTTTTAAATGTAAAATGGCATCATCTCGCTTAGGTTCAATCACTAACTGTCTTAAACGGCTACGCCAGTTTGCACCTGTCCACAAATCTGAAACCTCTGTGGAATAATATTGACGCTCAAATCGTAAACCTTTCAACAAACTCCATGCCATCACTGACATCAACAGAGCGAAAGGTAAAGAAAAAAACAACATCGTTGATTGGAGTATTTCAATACCACCAAAAAGGTAAAGAACAAACGTAACTGCTGACAATAGCCCACCCCAAAACATAGATTGCCAACGAGGTGAAACCTGGCTTTTGTCTTCAATTGCGATATTATTAAGCGTATAAATACCAAAGTTAATGGTTACAATAAAAAAGAGTGTGATAATAAATAAAGCTAACGTTTTAGTTAAACCGGAATAGGGTAAATAACTCAAAAAATCAAAAAGAAGTGCTCCCACATCATTTACAGCTCGACCTAATGCCCCCTTAGCAAGATGCTCATTCACCCAAATTGCTCCATTACCAAATACCGTGAACCACAAAACGAAGAATAAACTTGGCACCATCAATACGCCGAAAATAAACTCCCGCAAAGTTCGTCCGCGAGAAATCCGTGCGATAAAAATCCCAAAGCCAGGCGCCCATGAAAACCACCATGCCCAGTAAAAAACCGTCCAATCCATAAACCAATCTAGATGTTCTACATCATAGGCATAAGCCTTGAAGCCGACTCTAATTAAACCGCTTAAATAGGTACCAATATTTTCCGTAAAAGCCGAAATTAAATATATTGTTGGACCGAATAGCAAAACCAATAGCATAAAGAGAAAGGTAACGCCTAGATTTAGCTCACTAAGAATACGGAACCCGTTGGCAATCCCTTGCAGTGAAATTAAGATAGCAATGATAAAAACACTCACTAAAATAAGGGGAACCAAATACGATGAGTTATCCAATAAATGCATTGAATGGAATGCTGCAGCCAACCGAATCGCACTGTAACCTAAGGTTGCGACTACGCCAAATAAGGTAGTACAAATCCCGAGAATATCAATGATATCCCCTACTTTTCCATTAATCTTTTCTTTCAGTAAGGGATAAAAACAAGAGCGTAAAGAAATTGAAAAAGGCTTGATGGGGGCAAGTATCCGTTTACAGACAGTCCCCATTTAAAGCCAGCGCTAATAAGAACGAAAAACATAATAAAAAGTATAAGGTACGAGTCAGTCAGTATATTGATATGCTCAACCAAGATGTGGTGAAAATACGAAAAAAGGAAAGAAGCCGTTAAAAGCGAGTGAAAAAGTGACAGAAATCAAAGATATCAAGGCAAGCATAGGATTATTTTAAATACCTTTGCATCGGGCAGGTAATGTCAATGACAACTACCCCTATATTGCCCACCTTGATTCCTCGACATAACGCTTTCAGCCCCCCCAAAAAAGCCGTCGGGCTTGATGCTGGCTATTTTACCGTCCCTATCACAGAAAGCTTGGCTCGCCGAGAGGTTATTAGTGTATTTGATTATCGTCGCCCGACAAAAATAAAAAGCCGAAAGGCTGATTACCTGACACACTTATCAAGCTACGATAGAAAACGCCAATGCAGTTAAGTCATCGGAGCAAGGGAAAAACTCTACAAACGTCTAGCAAAAATGGTTGAGCATAACTTTACGGAAGCAGAACAACACCATAGACATAGTTATGCCCATTACAGAGGTTCGTCGAAAGTACACATGCAAGCAAGCACAAAATATCAAGAAAATGCCCTTGTGATATGGGCTTTTTTACGCTTTTTATAATTCAGACTTTATTAATATGAGGTAATGGTAAAAACTCTACGAAACTGACTGCTTGAATGGCAATCTAAAGTGAAATGTAATAGAAAGAGATAAAACGACAAAAAATAAACCCACCTTTACCAGATGGTCTATAAAGTGGGTTTGCCTGAGGTATAAAATCGAGTGTTAAATACGCGCTATTTTCAATATATTTTAGCTTTTATTTTTTAGGTAACGCATCAGTTGAAGCATTAAATTTCACATTTGATGAAGTATAAGCCTCAAAGTGCGGATGTTTTTTCATAAATTTAATGAAACTTTCCGCATCAGGCAAGTATGTATCAACGCCTTCATATTTTGGATCGTTAAATAATTTACCAAACGTTTTATAACCATCTTTACCGCTAGCTACATAAGCATTGGTACCAACGAGATAACGTTTATTATCATCAATTGGTTCCCATTGTTGGGTTTGTTTATTCAATACTTCCACGCTGACTAAACGTTTACCTTCCGCATTTGGTGTTTCATTAGCTTCGTAACGAATACCTGCGCCATAAGGGAATGCCCCTGTAGAGCCATCAACTAAAGCAAATTGCATTGCATCTTCAAGCACTTGTTTCACTAATGAACCTTCCATTTTATAGGTATATAAGGTATTCCCGAAAGGCAAGAAAGTATAAGCATCATTAAAAGTCACATTGCCTGGTAAAATATCTGCGCGTACACCACCCGCATTTTGAATCGTTAAATCCACCGTTTTTAGTTCATTATACATTGTTTCTGCAATAAAACGCGTTGCGATAGAACCTTCTGGATTAGAGCCTGCTTTATTTGGGATACGGTTCGCTGAACCACCCGGCATTGCAGAACCAGTGATGACACCAACAATTTCTTGCGCTAAACGATCTTTTTCACTTTTATATTTTGAAATAAGCATGTCTGTTTTTGCATCATGATCATCAAGTGAAATACTCTTCATTGATTTTAAAGTATCAAGCGCTTTTTTACGTTCATCGCCTGTTAATTCAGTCCATTTACCTTCCGCATTTTTCACTTGAAGTTTATGAGAACTCATTAACACATGAGGAATTTTACGAGTAATAGACGCAATACCTTCAGGGCTGAATTTAACACCTAAGTCACCCACCACAGCAGAATAAGCCCAACCTTCCATTACAAATACAGGTTCACCATTCGGATTTTTAAATTCAAGTGGATATTCATAGATTACTGGCAATTTTAAACCACGTAATTCATCATTTCCGTATAAATAATGTGAATCGCCAGTAACGATCACATCAATATCATTTACTTTTTGAGCGATTTCGATATTTTTTTCACTTCCTGCATGTGAAAGTAAGATGATTTTATTAATACCTTGTTGTTTTAGCGCATTTGCCATAATTTGCGCAGTAGCAATTTCATCATAGAACTTCACATCTTTACCTGGTGAAGAGGAATTAACCGTTTTATTCACGGTATCTAAACCGATAATAGCAATTTTTTCTCCATCCACAGTGAAAATATCGTAAGGTTTCCATTTGTTATATAAAATTGAATTTTTATCAGGAATAACATTGGCTGAAAGTACTGGGATTTTTAATGGCTCGAGTAGTTTTAATAAACCTTCATTACCCGCATCAAATTCATGGTTACCCAAAGTAAAATAATGGAAATTACCAGCATTCATGACAGCCGCATCAGCAGAACCACCAAAAAGGGTGAAATACAGCGTACCGGTAATCGCATCACCTGCATGTAGCACTAATGGATTTTTATACTTTTTACGTAACTCATAAAGTTTCCCATTCACAGCAGAAAAACCACCAATATCAACCTTTGTTTGTTGACCATTTAAATTAATTCTCGCTTCGTGCGGTTCCAAGTAAGAATGGTGGTCGTTAATATGTAAGATACTTAACTCCACAGCTTTATGTGCTTGCGGCGCTTCTTTAGCAAAGGCTGCACCTGAGCAAAGCATTGCTAACGCACTAACTGCAAAGGTAACTGATTTTTTAGATAAAAACATAATGGCTCCTTGTGAGTAAACGGATTAATTTAAGCCTTCAAGCATTGCTTGGAAAGTCTTATAACGAATAGCATAGTTATTGTGTTGAAGATTTTCACGTGCTTGATCCAAATACGAAAAATCATCAACCTCCACCCCTTTAAATTGGCGAGCAAACATCATATTGGCTAGAGCGAGGCGGGGCTTAATTTCAGAAGAAGGGGTTATCAAACTCACTCGATTCTCAGTAATAGAAAAAGTTGTTTGATTAGGAAAATCTTGACGCATCTGTTCAATAATTTTTTGAAATATGCCTTTAGCATCCAAAGACAATAATATAATTTGATCTGGTTTGGCTCCCCGTTCTATTAAAGCCTGAACAAATTGCTCCGAATTATCTGTTTGACGAATATAAATTTTTGCCTGCTCATTCGCTAAAAAAGACACCAGTAAGTTTTTCTTCATTTCCTGAATTAAATTAGCATCGCCAGTATTTATCGGTTCAAAGTATAAATAATCAAGAAATTTAGGGGTGAGATTTTTATCTGTTTTAAAAATGCGAGTGAGGATTTTTTCGCTTATTTGGATCTGATTATCAAGAAATTGGGGAGGTAAAGAAAAAAGTGCGGTGAGTTTTTTCTGTAAAATAGAAATTTGTTGCTTTTCTTGTTTAGCTAAAGCGATTGAAAATTGTTGCTTTAAAGCCTCAGCGGACTCAGTAGATATTGATTGGTGAGAAGACGAAGGAGGACTCGCTATCACAGATTGTTGAATGCCAATACATGACGCTAATCCAAGTAACACAGAATGAAAACTGATTTTCATAATAAACCTCATTTAACTGATATTTTATCAATATAAAATACCGCTTAACGCGTAAACTTGACCTAAAACTATTTGAGAGTTTCTTAGATTATACGTAAAACAAAATTGCATGTGAATGATAATGTTTACTTTTTCAAGAGAATATAACGTACTTATTAGAATGCTCATCCAAAACTTGGAATTTTGCTCAAAAAGTATAAAATTCGCAGGCTTTTTGTCTATATATACAGAGAAAAAAGTAAGCTATATTCTTAAATCACTTTCGAGTTTGAGAATATTCTTTTAGTAATTAAACATTTAGAGGAAGGTTATGGTAACCATTCGTTTATCTCGTGGCGGAGCTAAAAAACGCCCATTTTATCAAATCGTAGTAGCTGACAGTCGTTCACCACGTGACGGTCGTTTCATTGAGCGTGTAGGTTTCTTCAACCCAATCGCACAAGGTAACGCAGAGCGTCTTCGTGTTGATCTTGAGCGTGTAAACCACTGGGTTGCTCAAGGTGCATCACTTTCAGATCGTGTTGCAACTTTGGTAAAAGAAGCTCAAAAAGCATAATCTCGCTTTTTGATTTAGTTCTTAAACTAAGATAGGTGAAAAATATGGAACAACAACGCATTGAAGTTGTGGGCAAATTAGGCTCAACCTACGGTATCCGTGGGTGGTTACGTATTTATTCATCAACAGAACAAGCTGAAAGCATTTTTGATTATCAACCTTGGTTTTTAAAAATCAAAGGTGAATGGCAGCCAACTGAATTAGAAAACTGGCGTCATCATAATCACGAAATCATCGTTAAATTAAAAGGCGTTGATGATCGTGAAGCTGCACAAACTTTAGCGAATGTTGAAATTGGTGTGGATTTATCTGTTTTCCCTGAACTGGAAGAAGGCGATTATTACTGGCACGATTTAATCGGTTGTTCAGTCGTCAACCTAGAAGGTTATACAATGGGAACGGTAACAGAGATGATGGAAACCGGTTCTAATGATGTGTTAGTGGTTAAAGCCAATACTAAAGATGCTTTTGGGAAACAAGAGCGGTTAATTCCGTTTTTGTATGAACAAGTAGTTAAAAGAGTCGATCTCACCACGAAAACAATTGAAGTGGATTGGGACGCTGGTTTCTAATCTCAAGTATGCACAAACGTAATGTAGTAGGCTTTTTATGTGGATAGGGGTAATTTCATTGTTCCCCGAAATGTTTAAAGCGATTACGGAATTTGGGGTTACAGGTAAAGCCGTAAAACACAATCTTCTGCAAGTGGAATGTTGGAATCCAAGAGATTTTACATTCGACAAGCATAAAACCGTGGATGACCGTCCTTATGGTGGTGGTCCGGGAATGCTGATGATGGTGCAACCTTTACGGGATGCGATTCATGCTGCGAGAGCAGCTGCAGGAGAAGGCGCAAAGGTGATTTACCTTTCGCCACAAGGACGTAAACTCGATCAAGGTGGCATAACGGAACTTGCTCAAAATCAGAAATTGATTTTGGTATGTGGACGTTACGAAGGTATTGATGAGCGATTGATTCAAACTGAAATTGATGAAGAATGGTCAATCGGCGATTACGTTCTGACCGGTGGGGAATTGCCGGCAATGACATTAATTGATGCTGTTGCGCGATTTATTCCCGGTGTATTAGGCAAACAAGCTTCGGCAGAAGAGGATTCTTTTGCAGATGGTTTATTAGATTGCCCGCATTACACCAGACCGGAAGTGTTAGAAGGATTAACGGTACCGCCCGTGCTGATGTCGGGACACCACGAAGAAATTCGGAAATGGCGATTAAAACAATCGCTACAAAGAACGTGGCTCCGACGCCCTGAGCTCTTAGAAGGCCTAGCTCTGACTGACGAACAACGTAAGCTGTTAAAAGAAGCGCAAGCCGAATATAACAGTTAGTTTCAGTTACATCTAGGATCAATAAAGGATCAAACAATGTCTAACATTATCAAACAACTTGAACAAGAACAATTAAAACAAAACGTACCTAGTTTCCGCCCAGGTGATACTTTAGAAGTTAAAGTATGGGTAGTTGAAGGTAGCAAACGTCGTTTGCAAGCATTCGAAGGCGTGGTTATTGCAATTCGTAACCGTGGCTTGCACTCAGCATTCACTTTACGTAAAGTATCTAACGGCGTAGGTGTTGAGCGTGTATTCCAAACTCACTCTCCAGCTGTAGATTCTATCGTTGTTAAACGTAAAGGTGCAGTACGTAAAGCTAAACTTTACTACTTACGTGAACGTTCAGGTAAATCTGCTCGTATTAAAGAGCGTTTGGGCGAATAATTCGCAAAATGAAAAAGGCTTGGTTTTCCAAGCCTTTTTTGTTTTTAAGTGCGGCCAATATTAAGACCGCTTCATAATTTCAAAAAACTCATCGTTGGTTTTCGCCACCATAAGTTTGTCAATGAGGAATTCCATTGCTTCCACTTCACCCATTGGGTTAAGGATTTTGCGAAGAATCCACATTTTCTGTAATTCATCTGGTGTGGTAAGTAAGTCTTCTTTACGCGTACCTGAACGGTTGAAGTCGATTGCTGGGAACACACGTTTTTCTGCAATTTTACGAGAAAGATGTAATTCCATGTTACCGGTACCTTTAAATTCTTCAAAGATAACCTCATCCATTTTTGAACCCGTATCAACAAGTGCGGTTGCAATAATGGTTAAACTACCACCTTCTTCTACGTTACGCGCTGCACCAAAGAAACGTTTTGGACGATGTAAAGCATTTGCATCCACACCACCAGAAAGAATTTTACCAGATGCTGGCGTAACAGTATTGTAAGCACGAGCTAAACGCGTGATAGAGTCGAGTAAAATCACCACGTCTTTTTTGTGCTCTACAGAACGTTTTGCTTTCTCGATAACCATTTCTGCCACTTGAACGTGACGAGCAGCTGGTTCATCAAAGGTTGAGGCAATTACTTCACCTTTAACTGAGCGTTGCATTTCTGTTACTTCTTCGGGGCGCTCATCGATTAAAAGCACAATAAGTTCACATTCTGGATAGTTGTGCGTGATGCTTTGTGCAATATTTTGTAACAACATGGTTTTACCTGCTTTTGGCGGAGCCACGATAAGACCACGCTGACCTTTACCAATTGGAGAGGCTAAATCTAAAATACGTGCTGTTAAATCTTCAGTTGAACCATTACCACGTTCCATTCTTAAACGAGAATTAGCATGTAATGGCGTTAAGTTTTCGAAAAGGATTTTGCTACGAGAGACTTCAGGTTTGTCATCGTTGACTTGGTCGACTTTTAAAAGTGCAAAATAGCGTTCGCCTTCTTTTGGTGGACGGATTTTACCTTCGATTTTATCACCAGTTTGAAGATTGAAACGACGAATTTGACTTGGAGAGACGTAGATGTCATCAGGACCAGCAAGGTAGGAACTGTCTGCGGAGCGTAAGAAACCGAAACCATCGGGCAAAATCTCTAACACGCCGCCGCCAAAAATATCTTCACCGCTCTTGGCGTGTTGTTTCAAAATAGCAAAAACAATATCTTGTTTACGTAAACGGGCAAGATTTTCCAAACCCATTTGTTCTTCGCCAAGTTTCACAAGATCAGAAACAGGCGTATTTTTAAGTTCTGTAAGATGCATAATTAATAATGTTGGAACGAATAAGAGTTGATAATACTGAAATGTTTGAATGGTGGGCAATGCCCTTAAGAATGGTGCGTAAATTACCACTAAAATCTAATACTGTCTAGTTTTTGTTAGAAAAAACAGGGTAAAATAACCAGTCATGAAGAGATTATTATTGCATATTGATTAATTATGCGTGATAATTGAATAATTAATCATGTTTTAATGTTAAAAGAAGGATAACCTATGGCTCTTTGGGGTGGTCGTTTTACACAAGCGGCAGACAAACGTTTTAAAGATTTTAATGATAGCCTGCGTTTTGATTATCGCTTGGCAGAGCAAGATATTGAAGGCTCAATTGGTTGGTCTAAAGCTTTAGTGAATGTTGGTGTATTAAGTGCTGAAGAGCAACAACAGCTAGAGGTTGCCTTAAATGAATTATTAATCGAAGTGCGGTCAAATCCACAAGCGATTTTGCAAGATGATGCAGAAGATATTCATAGCTGGGTGGAAAGTAAGCTTATTGATAAAGTGGGTAATTTAGGTAAAAAATTACACACGGGTCGTAGCCGTAATGACCAAGTTGCACTTGATATCAAAATGTGGTGCAAACAGCGTGTAATCGAGTTACAAGAGTCCGTTCGTAATCTTCAACGCCATTTGGTTCAAACGGCGGAAAATACACAAGATGCGGTGATGCCGGGTTATACTCATTTACAACGTGCACAACCAATCACTTTTGCTCATTGGTGCATGGCTTATGTGGAAATGTTTGAGCGTGATTATTCACGTCTCGCCGATGCTTATAAACGCATGAATAGCTGTCCATTAGGCAGTGGTGCACTTGCGGGGACAGCCTATGCGGTCGATCGTGAACAATTAGCCGCCGATCTTGGTTTTGCTTTTGCGACGCGTAATAGTTTGGATAGCGTATCAGATCGCGATCATATTGTGGAATTACTTTCAACGGCATCTTTAAGCATGGCTCACCTTTCTCGTTTCGCAGAAGATATGATTATTTTCAACAGTGGTGAAGCGAATTTTGTGGAATTATCGGATCGTGTGACTTCTGGTTCCTCTTTAATGCCACAAAAGAAAAATCCAGATGCTTGTGAATTGATTCGTGGTAAAGCGGGCCGTGTCATGGGTGCATTAACCGGTATGTTGATGACCTTAAAAGGTTTACCATTAGCGTATAACAAAGATATGCAAGAAGACAAAGAAGGGATCTTTGATGCATTAGATACCTGGCAAGATTGCGTAGATATGGCGACTTTTGTACTAGATGAATTAAAAGTGAATACCGATCGTACTCGTGAAGCTGCTTTAAAAGGCTACTCAAATGCAACAGAGCTAGCAGATTATCTTGTAGCAAAAGGTGTACCATTCCGTGATTCTCACCATATTGTCGGTGAAACCGTGGTTTATGCCATTGAAAAAGGCAAAGCCTTGGAAGACTTAACCATTCCTGAATTCCGTCAATTCAGTGATGTGGTAGGGGATGATGTATATGACATTCTTTCACTACAATCTTGTTTAGATAAACGTTGTGCGAAAGGTGGGGTTTCACCACTTCGAGTGGCAGAAGCGATTGCAGAAGCAAAAGCGAGATTAGCTTAATTAGCGCAAATAAAAAGAGCGGTCAAAAAATGTTGTGTTTTTTCGGTATTATGTAGCAGTTGCACAAAGACCAAAATTTAAACAAAACTATACAAAAATGCCCTTATTTCGATAAGGGCATTATTTTTTATAAATGTATTTTACAGAATTCTACTTATTTTTACGTTACTCACTTTTCCGTTTTCTTCTAAACAGTCTTTCTCGTTGCTCCTCTAGCAGCATTTGTTCCATCATTGCAGGGTAAGCCTGTTCGCAGAGAGCAACGTATTCAGGTTGGGTTAAGTGTTCTCTAATTTTAGTCGGGCAACGTAGATAGATTTTATCTTCTGCAAAACTACTAATAATAGAAAGCATCTGATAAGGTTTCCCATCTTCGGTTTCAAACACTTCATCGGTAAATTGCATTTCAAATATCGCCACGACTACCTGATTATTAGCGATTTCATAGGCCCCATAAAATATCAATGGATTACGGGGTAAAGTACTGACTTCTTTCGCAAGGTCTCGCAAATTGTGATAGAACAACAGATAGGCATCATCTTTTACGTTTGAATACATCTGAGCCAGTTCTCGCATAAAAGTTTTGAATGTTTCATAGTCCATCTTTTTTAAATCCACGTTAAGTGGCGTGTGTGTCATGGTTTCCATTATTGCTCCTTGTGTTGCTTTAAATTGTTTAGGCTACGGCTAAATATTGGTTATCGTTTGATGCTTCCAAACACAAACTTTCTAATCCGAATTTTGCCGTAGGCTTCTTATTTCCCTGCCAGTAACCTGTTAAATCTCGTGAAGGTCTGGCTTTCAAACAGCGTTTTAGTACGTTGTCGAATTTGTCTTTATCTGACTGGTAACGAAAATCCTCACGCCATGCGGTTTCATTCGCATAGTGCATCATGTAATTATTTCCCATCTTATGATACACACCCATAATCATTCTTCTAAATCTAGCAAAGAAGGATTCTGCTAGGTTATTGGTGGTGCCGTCAATCGAGCAATATTCTTGCGAATGATTTACGCGACATAAGTCATAGTGAAATGCCAAGCCATCATAAGCAGGATTTTCATCAGCGCAAATTGTAGATTTTGGTGCGACTAAGCGATGTGTTAAAGCAAGCATATCATCAGCATTTTCCTCTTTAACTAATGCAACGAGTGTGCGGTCGGTTCCTTTTATTATTTCCTGATTTGCAGCTTGTTGACGGAAAACCATAACGCAGGATTTATCTTTACGTTGGTGACATCTCTTACGTCTATCAATTCGCTTATGTTTAAAATTTTTGGGGCGAAGGTAGTTATTCACATAACAACCATCAATATGAATAATGCCCGTGAGTGGTGTGTAATCTTGCGTTTTTTCAACTGCTTCACGAAATTTATGTAGTAATGCCCATGACGTTTTATATTGCACGCCAATATGACGAGATAAGTTAAGCGCAGAAATCCCTTTACTATTGATAGTGAAATAATAAACCGATAACAGTAGCTTTTTTAGGGAAAGTTTAGTGTGCTGAAAAATCGTACCACTTTTTACAGAAAAACGATGTTGGCAATGTTTGCACTGCCATTGCTTACGAGAAGAAATAAAATAGGCTTTATGCTCAATCTGACAACGAGGACATTGAACTGTATGAAAACAATGAGAATTTCCCCAACGAGCATTTTTAAGAAGAATGAGTATTTCGGTATCAGATAAATCGTAAATAGCGAACGAAGAGAGATTGCGAAGTGCAGAAAGTAAAAGTGGTGATGTTTTTTGCTTATTTTTCATTTATTCGTTCTATACATAATTAACTTTTAACTTATTGTTTTATGCCCAATAAGTCACGTTTCTTTAGTTAAATTGGTTGAACGAATTAAATATGAAAAAAGCAAACGATAAGATTTGCCTAAAGTGGGCAGTATTTTAGATCGAAGCTTGATCGATTTGCAAGAAAAAATAGCAAGCCTAAGCTCGCCATTTTTAATCTTAGATTTTGTTTCCAAATGGAAGTGATTTTACATAATTTTCCATAAACTGCCAGTCTGGAACATATTTCTCAGAAACGCGATCATAAATTGCTGGTAATCTTATTTTGGCTTTGCGCAAATTTGATTTATATTTCCTTCCGAAAGAATACCTATACCTTTCCATATCCAGTATAGTCACAAGGAAAATTCCAGAATATTGATTTAATTTATCATTTCTACCGACAGATAACGTAGTTGAGCCTATAAAATCATGATCTATATAATTTGCATAGCCTACAGAACCTTGCCCATCGCAGATGAAAATTACACAATTCCCTTTTGTAATAAGATCTTCATTATATTGAACTTTATACATAACACCATTGTTTTTCTTTTTAGCTCCAATATACTCAATATCATCCCCTTCTATTAAAAGAGAACTCGCATTTGAACATTTACAAGACTCAATATCAGTAAAAACATCATGAATATAAAAATCGATCCAGTTATCCTTTTTTAATTTTAAAGGAAATGATAATTGATTCTCCAAATTAAAATCTATACTGCCTTTACTAGAATACACCCAATCAGGTATTTTTTCCGGTAACTCAATTTCTTTTATATATTTATTAACTTCTCTTCCAAAAGCTGAAAATTTAAATCTATTTTCTCTTATAGAGTAGCAATAAAACCATTTTTCTAATTCTGACATTTCTCCTATTGGTCTTAAAACGCAAACATTTTGAGCTGTAACAAAATCTTCATCTTGTACGAAAGCTGATAATATGGAACCACCTAAAGGAACCGTGATATCCCCTTTATTAAAGGTTTTCATTCCCTCTTGTAAAATAATTCTACCAGCTACACCATTATTATTTGAACTTCTAGAGATAAAGTTGATACTTTTCTCATCTGATGATTCAGAGATAATCTGTTTTCCAAAATCAAGTTTGCTTCCATTAAAAACATAGAATAATTCACATATTTTCTTCATAGAACTTTTCCATTAGAAATTAAGTATCCAAGATATTCATTTAATACTTTCTGAAAATCAGATTGATTTAATTTTGAATAATCTGTTTCCATATAGGCTTCTGCTAGCCATTCATCAGCATAAGTAACTTTTTTTACTACGGATAACCCACTTTCTTCTTTTCTCTTGAAATATAAATCAAGCCATTTTGATTCTCTTCTCTGCCATGCTTTATTTTCCTTTTCCATTCGTCCAAGATTCTTACGTTTCTCAAAACCATCATCTTTAAAATATCCAAAAAAAGTATCTTTTTTTGAATTTTTATGTTTAGTTCCAAGTTCAAATATCATGCAGCAAGTTACAGCACTGGCTCCAGGATGAAATATATCTGATGGAAATGAAAATACAGCATCTAAGGTATGTTCATCTAACATTTTCTTTTTATACGTTTGAATATCAGATGATGCACCTATTGCACATTGCATAGGTAATAAAACTGCTAATTTTCCTGTTCTAATATAACTAGCAACTTTATAAACAAAGTGAAATCCTTTTGTGGGATCTTCTTTAATTTTTTCAGACCAACTCTCAACGTATTCTGGATCACAATGTTTTCTTTGTGCATTATATGGTGGATTCATTAAAACAACATTTATGCCTTTAGTTGATAGCTCTTTTAATTCTAAAAAACAATTTCCTTGTTTAATATTTGAATTACCATCTCCGTGAATTAACATATTTGTTGTCGCTAATCCAAAAGCAGTTTCCTCATATTCAATACCGTAAATCTGAGAAGATTTAATTTTTTCTCTTTCTGATTCCGTATTACAATCATCCATAGCTTCAGTCAATGCTCTGACTAAAAAAGCCCCACTGCCACAACAAGGATCTAAAACAACTGAGTTCCTATTAACCCCTACAACTTTACACATAAAATGAACTATGTGATCGGGTGTAAAAGCCTGATTTTTATCTGATTTTCCAACATATTTATTGAATGTAGTAAAAAATAGATTTAGAAGGTCCTGACCCATAGTATTTTTATCATTAATGTATGGAAGTATCTTCGTTTCTATAGTTCTTAATATATTCTTAAATTCATCAATCTTTAAATCTCTAATATCTTGAGAATCAATCACTTTATTTTTTAATATAACTAGTTTCTCTGCTTTATTTAAATCTTTATTTAGCAAGTTGGTTAAGATTCCTTCTATACCTGTTCTAATTTGATTCGTAGATAATGACTCTACTTTAACAATCTCTCCTTCATCATTCTTTTTATCAATAGGCATTGAATAAACTAGCCCATTTTTTAAAGCTAACAAGCAAGTCCCGACAAATTGGCTTCTGATTTTCTCATTAATACCATATTGATGGAGCAATTCATTTAATTGATAAGTATTTTGTACAATCTCAGATTTATTATTAATAGTTCCAAAGTGAATATTTTTATATTCATTCATTGTTTTTATAACGTTTTCATCTTTATCTTCGTGAAAATCATCAATAATATCAGAGCCATCTTGCCATACTCTAATTTCTCCATTAACAGTTGAAGACAGAATTGCTATAACTTTATTTCCAGTTAATTCTTTTTCAAAATTAACATAATTTTGTAATTGCTCCATATTCTCTATCAACTTGCTTTTCAATAATTTCTGTTTTGTTTCAACCAAAATAGTTAAAGAGCCATCAACAAATCTAAGATCAATATCTTTATAATCTCTTATCGCTTTATCTGTTAGGTAATCTTTGTAGTTTTTACCTATCTTTTTTAGAGCTATTGAATAACTAAATTCACCACTCTCTATATTAGATTTTAAATACTCTCTCCCTATGGTATTAATAATATCAATTCTTTCCATAAAAACCTCCCAAAATAAATTTGCAAGGTTGAAAAGAAAGAGCTAATCTACTTGTTGTAGGCTTGTAGGCTTGTAGGCTTGTAGGCTTGTAGGCTTGTAGGCTTGTAGGCTTGTAGGCTTGTAGGCTTGTAGGCTTGTAGGCTTGTAGGCTTGTAGGCTTGTAGGCTTGTAGGCTTGTAGGCTTGTAGGCTTGTAGGCTTGTAGGCTTGTAGGCTTGTAGGCTTGTAGGCTTGTAGGCTTGTAGGCTTGTAGGCTTGTAGGCTTGTAGGCTTGTAGGCTTGTAGGCTTGTAGGGACATTTTTTGTTCCTTATTGAGTTAATGTCAAGTTAAATATTTATTGTTTTTCTGATATTTCTTTAAAAGAAATAGCAAAGGCATCCTTTAAATTTTCAGGCATAGTACGATAGTCTGCAATCAGCTTTTCTTCTTGCTCTGAGATAGTATTTTTTGGCGTTACAGCTTGAAACATCTCACCTTCACCGCTAACGAGCCAATTTAAATTCACTCCTGCTTTAGCGATCCCAGCCATCCCTTCCGCATTAGGTTCTCGTTCGCCACCAACATAACCTTGTAGGGTGCGGTAAGCAATTCCTGTTTGCTCTGCAAAGTCTTTAATTTTCCAATTTTTAGCTTCACAAACTTGTCTTAATCTTTCTGATATACACATTTGAGCGTTCCATTTTCAATTTAAAATTGACAAATTACGCAAATGAGCGTATATTTGTTTTCAGTTTAAACGCATTTTATCACGTTTGAGCATATTTAAAATCTCTATTAACATAAATTTTAAACAAGACGATGACTCAGCATTTCTTACTTTCTAGCAAAGCTCGCTCGCTTTCTTCTTACGAGATTGCACAACTCTCGGAAGAAGAAGCGTATGATTTGCTTTGTGAATTAAGATGGGGTGGCAAAGAGTTTATCACTTGTCTTAAATGTGGAGTGCAACATAAACCTTATTATATTTCTACACGTAAACAATGGCGTTGCAAACATTGTAATCACACTTTCAGCGTTACTTCTGGTACCATTTTTGCCAATCGCAAGAAACCGATTAAGGTTTATCTCTATGCTTTAATGGAATGGGTAAATGCTGTCAAAGGGTTATCTTCCCTTCAATTAGCACGTAATGCAAAACTTAATCCTCGCACGGCATTTGTTTTATCACATAAATTCCGCAAGGCATTACTGGAAAGCCGTGATATGAAACCACTTTCAGGTGTAGTGGATATGGACGGTACTTATGTTCATCCTGCGCCACGTAAAGCAAATAAGAAATCTGATCGCATTGACTATTGTTTAAAGGAAAATCAGAATCCTGATAAACGTTGTGTCATGGTTGCACGTGAGCATTATTCGCCAGAAGAAAAAGCCAGTAATGCGCTGCATTGTGGGGCAAAACGCTCTCACGTTTTTGTAGCGCATACTGAATCGCAATCGGTAGTGAAAAGTTTTGCCGATAAGTTCATTAAACCTAATACACAAATCAATACCGATGAAAGCACGGCTTATGATGTCTTGTTGCCTTACTATAACTTGAGAACTGTAAACCATAAAGAAGAATATCGCAGTGACTTAGGCGTAACGAACAATCAGGCAGAAAGTTTGTTCAGTCGTTTCAAACGTATGTACTACGGACAAGTTCACCGAATTAGCAATGAATACTTGCTCAACTATGCTAATGAAATTGCGTACCGTGAGGACAATCGCCGTACCTCAAATAAAGCGCAGTTTATTGATGTATTAAGCCGATGTTTGAAAACCACCAACGATAACAATGAATGGTGCGGTTATTGGCAACGAAAAATTATTCATCAAGAAGTGATTTGGCAGTAGATTATGGCATACAACCTTGATAAGAAACTCAAAGAATTTGAGTTTGAGCGTAAACAGGTATTGCATCATCTCGCGTTACTTGATGCGAACATTGCCACATTAAAACGTGCTATTGAGTTTACTCAACAGGAAAGTGATGTAGCCCTTTATAATACGGACAACTTTGTGTACCGTTCCAAATATAAGCTCTTTAAAGGGAAAATTCGTAAATACATCGTACAAATGATGCGAGAAGCACCCAATAAAGCCTTTACAATTGCAGAACTCACGCAGCGCATTTTTGATATTGAACAAAACCCTGATACACCGTCCGAAAAACATCTTGATTCCGTTCGTAAACAACTGAATGAGTTTTATAAGAGAGAATGGATTGATAGAATTCAAATCAGCCGAAATGAGGTTCACTGGCAATGGAAACAAAAATAGCGGTATTTCTACCGCTATTTACTATCCTTGCTCAAGTGTTCTCAATCGCCAATGTTGTGAGTTATCTATTAAGCATTTTTCCACTAACGATTTATACTTTAAATAGTTTAATGTACAAGCAATCGTTTGTGATTGTTTATACGGTATGACTTCTTCAATCTCTTGCCCATCTAACTTCATCGCCAGATATGTAATCTCCTTCACACTTAACCATTTTGAAGGCTCTTGTTTTAGTACCTGAGCAATCAACTGTTGAGGAGAAGTTTGGAAACGAAGATTTCTAAATTTGGGGTTTGACGGTAAAGGCGGTTCTTCCCGACCTTTTGCGTGATTTAATGCTACACGATAGTCTGAAATCTTCCGATCAAGATCTTTTAATTCTTTATGGAGTTGCTTGATTTGCGCTACAATTTCTTTCTTTTCGGTTTCAATTTCTTCAATCGCTTCTTCAAGCGCATTTTCCAAAGTTGATTTTTGTTTTGTCATTGACTATTCTTACCTTTCGTACATAAAAGATAAGAAAATGTAGCAGAAACAACAAATTAAATCTTTGTGCAACTGCTACATAATACCGTGTTTTTTGACCGCTCTTTCGTTTTTATGGTGTAGGTGGATCCATTAATTCAAGGATTTTATCTGTAGGCTCTTTTATATCGAAACTCGATTCCATTAATAATGAAAAAGTCTCGTCATTTCGTTTACAAGCAGCATGAGAAATTAGCTTACCTTTCTTATTACGCAAATCGATAGTAACTTGACTGATGCTCGTCTTATCTACTGCTCTTTCTTTTATTATCGTCCACAACTGATTATTTTCTGTTGGTGGAAGAAAAAGAGTCGCTTCTGTGGCATAAGCTTGTAAGTAAGCATTATCTATCGTTTGATCAGCCACATTCACATCGTTTTTCATGTAAGTGAATGTTTTAAGATTATTTAGCTCGACCCAAAGTTTTTCCCCTTTGGTGCTTTCACATTTTACAACATCAATGACGCTATCACCGAGATTCATGACATTCTCATTTGCGAACGAACATAGTGGAACGGCAGCCCAAAATACCCAAAGATATTTTTTCATTAAATTAATCTCTAAAGTTATTAAACTGGAATGGTTGGCCTAATTCCGCGCCTTTCACTAATTGAATAACAGCTTGTAAATCATCACGGGATTTACCGGTTACGCGTACTTGTTCACCTTGAATTTGAGTTTGAACTTTGATTTTTGAATCTTTCACTAATTTAGTGATTTTCTTCGCCATCTCTGTTTCAATCCCTTGTTTTAATTTGATTTCTTTGGTGTAAAGTTTACCGTGATGTTCACTTTCTGTTGGAATATCCAATGAGCTATGCTCAATGCCACGTTTTACAAACGCACCAATTAAGATTTCAATTAATTGTTCTAATTGGAAATCTGATTCGGTCGTTACTTTCACGGTTTCGCTTTTTTCATTTAATTCAATCACCGCTTCCACGCCACGAAAATCATAACGTGTACTTAATACGCGGTTTGCATTTTCAACCGCATTACGCACTTCGTGCATAGTAATTTCAGATACGATGTCAAAAGATGGCATAAATTTTCTCCCAAAATGAATTAAATTCGATCATTTGCACTTAAAAGACATAAAAGTGCGGTTAAGTCAGCAAAGTTTACCACAATTTGTGCTTGTTGTTGCACCTTCGGTTTGGCATGAAATGCTACGCCTAATCCTGCGACCTTCATCATCGCCAAATCATTAGCGCCATCACCAATAGCAAGGGTGTTTTTGCGTGGAATACCGTATTCTTCAGCGAGTTTTTGCAAGGTATTCGCTTTGTATTGTGCATCGACCACGCTACCTTTTACATTGCCAGTCAGCGTGCCATCAATAATTTCAAATTGATTAGACGCCGCAAAATCGAGGTTTAATAAGCTTTTTAAGTAATCGGCGAAATAGGTAAAGCCACCGGAAGCGATGGCAGTTTTCCAACCATGTTGTTGTAATGTCTTAATGGTTTCAATTAAGCCCGGCATTAAAGGTAATTTTTCACGTACTTGCTGCAAAATACTTTCTGGTGCACCTTTAAGTGTTCCCACTCGACGACGCAAACTTTGTTCAAAGTCGAGTTCTCCACGCATGGCACTTTCAGTAATGGCAGAAACTAATTCACCTGTGCCAGCCAGTTTTGCAATTTCATCGATACATTCAATTTGAATTGCCGTAGAATCCATATCCATCACCAATAAACCATTTTCTGATAATTTTGCATCAAAATCCAGTTTGGCGATGTCTAATTGCAGGTCGTGAGCGTGGGCAATAAAATCGGTTAGCCATTTGCCTTTTAAAAGGACAACGGTATTTTTTTCAACGTTCCATGCATCAAAACACTGGAAAGATTGACCGCACTTTTGTTGGAACTCGAGTAATTTGGCTAAATTCAGCGTTGTACCGTATAAAATAAACGCCTGCGTTTCATCAGAATGTGGCAAATCAGACGAAAGTGCGGTAGGAAATTGGGGATATTTTTGGGTAATGCTTGTAAGGTTTTGAATTTGCATAGAAAATCCTGTAAATTGTGAATACTCATCTATTCTAGCCGATCTTGGTGAAAAAATGGAAAAACAACGTGCAATTAATTAAAGAAAAACTTCAAAAATCACTGATGTTTGGGCTCATCGTGCTGCTTTGTATCAGTGCCATGGCGGTGATTTTGTTTGGTGTGAAACAATTTAAGATTGGTTCACAGCTTTCAAGTGTGAATCAAGTAGCGAATTTATCGCATACTTTGGTTCGTCAGCAAGCCAATTTATTTTCAGTTTTATTAACCAATAATGCGAAATCTGATCAGCTCATTGAAAATTTAGATAATTTAGTTAAAGAGAATTTTGTGCTTGATGCGACCATTTATGATTATAACGGTAAAGAATTGGCACAAAGTACCAATACTGGCAATCTTCGTGAACAACTAGGCTTAGAAAATAAAAATGAAGGTGAGTTTTTAACACAGCAAATTGTTGAGCCAATTTACTCTGCTTCGAATAATGCCATTCGTGGCTTTTTGCGGGTGACGTTTGATGTCCAATATGCTCAAACGACGCAGAGCAAAATCAATCAAATGTTTCATCGCTTATATGGTGAAATTGTCGTGGTCTTTTTATTAGGCGCTTTATTCGCCAGTTCCATTCATTATTTTTTAAGTCATTATCGTCGAACATATCGAAAACCAGTGGAAACTAAAACGGTGGTTAATTTGCAAGGTAAATCGAGTAGCCAGCGTTTCCATCAACGTCGTCGAAGAATTTGATTAAGGTAAATAAAATTGCAAATATTGGTTAAGCCAATCAGTAAATAAGGTAGAATACTGAGAATTATTTAGATAGGAGAAAAACATGGCAACTCGTAGACAACTCGCCAACGCAATTCGTGCGCTATCAATGGATGCGGTACAAAAAGCGAAATCAGGCCACCCAGGTGCACCGATGGGAATGGCGGATATCGCTGAAGTATTATGGCGCGATTTCTTAAAACACAACCCAAACAATCCTAAATGGGCCGATCGCGACCGTTTTGTGCTTTCTAACGGCCACGGTTCAATGTTGATTTATAGCTTATTACATTTAACAGGCTATGATCTTTCTATCGAAGATTTAAAACAATTCCGTCAATTACATTCTAAAACCCCTGGACACCCAGAATATGGTTATGCACCAGGTGTTGAAACTACTACCGGTCCGTTAGGTCAAGGTATTACCAATGCCGTGGGTATGGCGATTGCTGAGAAAACATTAGCAGGTCAATTTAACCGTGAAGGCCATGAAATCGTAGACCACCACACTTATGTGTTCTTAGGTGATGGCTGTTTAATGGAAGGGATTTCTCATGAAGCTTGCTCTTTAGCAGGTACATTAGGTCTTGGTAAATTAATCGCATTCTACGATGACAACAATATTTCGATTGATGGTCATGTTGATGGTTGGTTCAGTGATGATACGGCAGAACGTTTTGAAGCTTATGGCTGGCAAGTAATCCGCAATGTGGATGGTCACGATGCAGAACAAATTCGCGCTGCAACCATTCTTGCTCAAGCAGAAAAAGAAAAACCAACTTTAATTATTTGTAAAACTATCATCGGTTTTGGTTCACCAAATAAATCAGGTTCTCATGATTGTCACGGTGCACCATTAGGTGATGAAGAAATCGCATTAACTCGTAAAGTACTAGGCTGGGAATATGGTCCATTTGAAATTCCGGCTGAGTACTATGCAGAATGGTCTGCGAAAGAAAAAGGCGCTGCAGCAGAAAAATCTTGGGAAGAAAAATTTGCCGCTTATGCAAAAGCATATCCTGAACTTGCTGCAGAATTTACACGTCGTGTAAACGGTGAATTACCAGCAAATTGGGCAGCAGAATCTAAAGCGTTCATTGAAAAATTACAAGCCAACCCTGCAAGTATTGCAAGCCGTAAAGCATCACAAAATGCAATCGAAGCTTATGCACATGTATTACCTGAATTCTTAGGTGGCTCTGCAGACTTAGCAAGCTCTAACTTAACGTTATGGAGCGGTTCTAAACCAATTCGTGCACACGAAAACGTAGGTGGTAACTACCTTAACTATGGTGTGCGTGAGTTCGGTATGTCAGCGATTATGAATGGTATTGCTTTACACGGAGGGTTCATTCCTTACGGCGCAACCTTCTTAATGTTCTACGAATATGCACACAATGCGGTGCGTATGGCGGCATTAATGAAACAACGTGCTTTATTCGTTTATACTCATGACTCGATCGGTTTAGGCGAAGATGGTCCAACTCACCAACCAGTTGAGCAAACCACCTCATTACGCTTAATTCCAAATCTTGAAACATGGCGTCCTTGTGACCAAGTGGAGTCAGCTATCGCATGGCAACAAGCGGTTGAACGTCAAGATGGCCCAAGTGCGTTGATTTTTACCCGTCAAAACTTAGCACAAATGGACCGCACTTCTGCACAATTAGATGCAGTTAAACGTGGTGCTTATGTATTAAAAGACTGTGAGGGAACACCTGAGTTAATCTTCATTGCGACAGGTTCTGAAGTGGAATTAGCAGTGAAAGCAGCAGATGTATTGACTGCTGAAGGTAAAAAAGTACGTATTGTTTCTATGCCAAGCACTAACCGTTTCGACAAACAAGATGCAGCGTACCGTGAAAGCGTATTACCTGCAGCGGTAACCAAACGTGTTGCGATTGAAGCGGGCATTGCGGACTTCTGGTATAAATACGTTGGCTTTGAAGGTCGTGTAGTGGGCATGAATAGCTTCGGCGAATCAGCACCTGCGGATCAATTATTCAAACTCTTTGGTTTCACCGTAGATAACGTGGTGGCAAAAGCAAAAGAGATTTTATAATTATAAAAATAGATAAGGGCAGGTCATTACCTGCCTTTCTTTTTTGATTTAAAAAAAGTGCGGTCAAAAAATAAGAAAATTTTTGACCGCATTTTGTTTTTATCTGCTTTCACCTTGTTATCTAAGCCTTTTTTCGTCAATCCATTGAGTTAGCCTTTCAAGTTTGCTAAAATTCGCAACACTTTTTGCGATAAAAAATAAAACGTAAAAAGTGAGTTCGGAAGAAGGTAGCTGGAGAGTAGGGAATTGCCCCTACGCCGACGAGGTAAAATCTTTCAGGCGCAATTGCAAGATTGCAGGGACTGTTACTGGACGAACCCTTGGAGAGATCCATTGCATTTATTGATGTAAATGGACGCCGAAGGCGCAAAAGAGCGGTCGACTTTTCGATTGTTTTCCAAACGCTCAGGCAAAAGGACAGGGGCAAAAGACAATCCGTATTATCAAAAATATTTCTATCGGGATTCTTCTTGTCTCCTTGTCGAGTTTATTTGTATTTTAAGCGACGAGGAATCATCAATGTCATTACAGACAATCTTATCGGCTATTAGTAGCTTTATATGGGGACCGCCCCTACTTATTCTTTTGTCCGGAACAGGACTTTATCTCACCCTTCGTTTAGGCTTCTTACAAATTCGTTATTTGCCTCGTGCCTTGGGTTATTTATTTGCTCGTGGTGCGAATAAAGGCAAAGGGGATGTGTCTTCTTTTGCGGCACTTTGTACGGCATTGGCCGCAACTATCGGGACCGGGAATATCGTCGGCGTAGCTACCGCAGTACAAGCGGGTGGCCCAGGCGCAATTTTTTGGATGTGGTTGGTTGCATTATTAGGCATGGCAACCAAATATGCAGAATGTTTGCTTGCTGTGAAATATCGTGTACGCGATAAATATGGTTTTATGGCTGGTGGGCCAATGTACTACATTGAACGTGGTCTTGGTATCAAATGGTTAGCGAAATTATTTGCGCTATTTGGGGTGTTGGTGGCCTTCTTCGGTATCGGTACTTTCCCTCAAGTGAATGCGATTACACATGCAATGCAAGACACCTTTAATGTACCTGTTGTGATTACTGCAACAGTGGTGACCGTATTGGTCGCCATGATTATTCTCGGTGGGGTAAGACGTATTGCGAGAGCATCTGCAGTCATTGTGCCTTTTATGGCGCTTGGTTATGTAACGACTTCAATTATCATCTTAATCGTTAATTACGACAAATTGCCTACTGCAATTGCATTAATTATTCAGAGTGCGTTTAATCCACAAGCAGCTTTAGGCGGAGCAGTTGGTTTTACCGTGATGAAAGCGATTCAATCAGGTGTGGCACGTGGTATTTTCTCAAATGAATCTGGTTTAGGGAGTGCGCCTATTGCAGCTGCTGCGGCACAAACGAAAGAGCCTGTTCGCCAAGGTTTAATCTCAATGACAGGAACATTTTTAGATACCATCATCGTATGTACGATGACGGGCTTAGTGCTTGTGATTACGGGAGCATGGAGTAATCCTGAGCTTTCAGGCGCAAGCGTGACTAACTATGCTTTTGCACAGGGTTTAGGCACATCAATCGGTGCAACGATTGTAACCGTTGGCTTATTATTCTTTGCTTTTACCACAATTTTAGGTTGGTGTTACTACGGTGAACGTTGTTTCCTTTACCTAGTTGGTATCCGTGGTATTAAAGTATATCGCTTCGTGTTTATTGTTCTGGTTGGGGCAGGCTCATTCCTGACTTTAGATTTAATTTGGATCTTAGCGGATATTGTGAATGGTTTAATGGCCTTCCCGAACTTAGTTGCATTAATTGGTTTACGCAAAGAGATTATTTCAGAAACCAAAGATTACTTTGAACGTTTAAAAGCAACGCAACATGATCAAGATGAATTAGCCTAATTTATCTCATAAAAAGAAAAGGGAAGCCGAGTGCTTCCCTTTGTTGTTTACAGCTTTACATCATAACAAGTTTACACGGAAATGAAATCACATTTTTTCAGAAATTAGATCCCGATCATATTTTTGAACATTTGTTTTTTTATTTACCTAAAAGCACTTGAAAAAGTGGTTCAAGGTCGATATGTTGTTACTAAAGATGAACGGAACCGAAGGGTTCATTTAAGCAAAAGAGGTAAATGCTATGACACTCAATATCACAAGTAAACAAATGGAAATCACTCCTGCAATTCGTGAACATGTGGAGGGAAGACTTGCAAAATTAGAGAAATGGCACACTCAACTGATTAGCCCGCATTTTGTTTTAAGTAAAGTACCAAACGGCTTTTCTGTAGAGGCTTCAATTGGAACTCCATTAGGTAATCTGTTAGCCACTGCAACGGCTGATGATATGTATAAAGCGATCAATGAAGTCGAAGAAAAATTAGAACGTCAATTAAATAAACTTCAACATAAAGGCGAATCCCGCCGAGCAGATGAGCGTTTGAAAGATTCTTTTGAAAAATAAAGGATAATGAATAAATAAAAAGGGCGAACATCATGTTCGCCCTTTTTTAGATATCTTGAATCACTAATTGTAATGCATGGCGTTGGAACTGTTTTGCTTTACGATGTTTTAAGCGTCTTAAACGCAAGTTGCGTGAGGCAGAGATATCTCTTGATGTTTTTTTCTTTAAAAACGTTTTTCTTTTTAACATCTTTTTCTCCTTGTTTTCTTTAAGTTCAATAAAACGTTGATTTTTCTGACCGCACTTACTTTGTTGCAGTCGTTTGGTTTTCTTGAACGCGATGATAATTCACAATGCTGTTCATGTAACGGCGAATATTTTCGACATATTGATAGGCTTCATAACCGCGAGCGTAGCCATATTTTAAGTTTGAATAATGACGCTTTTCCGATAATAGTTGAAGATTATTTTTTACATCTAACCAATTATCTGGGTTGCCACCCAATTTTTTTGTTAAGCGACGAGCATCTAAAATATGCCCTAATCCCATGTTGTATGCTGCTAAAGAATACCAAATTCGATCCTCTTCTGGAATACTGTCAGGTATTTGAGCGAGTAGCCAATGCAGGTATTCAGATCCCGCTTTAATACTTTGTTCAGCATCTGTACGATTATTAATATTCATCCGCAAAGCCGTATCTTTGGTGAGCATCATCATTCCACGTACGCCAGTTGGAGAGGTGGCATAAGGGTCCCAGTGCGATTCTTGATAGGCCACAGCAGCTAATAATCGCCAGTCTAAATTCCCTTTGTATTTTTCAAAGAGCGGTTGATATTGAGGCAGAATTTTTTCAACCGCTTCTAAATAAGCTTGAGTATCTACATAATCAAAGGCAGTAATATGGCGGAAATATTTTTCCTCAATACGATCAATTAATCCTGTTTCAATGGCATTATTCATAAAATCCAACAAGCCTGCTTGTAGCTCATTATAGGATTTATTGGAAAGATACCAATGCACGGTCATTTCATCCGTTAGGTCAAATGCAATTGCTAAGTTAGGGCGAATTTGTTGTGCGGCCGCCACATCAATACTATTTGCAATGGTATAAGGAATTTTGCCTTCCGCTACTTGAATTAACAATTCTTCTTGGGTCAACTGCTTGTTATTCTGCCATTTAAGTGCAGGGAGTTTCTTCTGTGCAAGGGATAGTAATTTTTCTAAGTCTTCCCCCGCAGAAATGATAATTTCTTGCTGTACTTGCGCTAAATCTTTCGGGCGATTTTCACCTTTTTTATACACAAGCTGCCAAGAAGCGGAAGTATAAGATGGCCCTAACTGAAATTTTTCTGCACGTTGAGGCTGGAATAAAAGATTCGCAGCTGCAATATCAATATTGTTGTTCTCTAATTCGTTAAAAAGTTGATCGTTATTTTCTAAGGTTTTAATTTGTAAACGAACCCCTAAATAATCAGCAAAGTTTTTTGCTAATTCGTATTCCAAGCCAGATTCGCCCTCATTCCCAATAAAATAGTAAATGGGATTGTTAATGGTGCCGACAATAAGGCTACCGCGATTTTTGATCGTGGTGTAAGGGTTTTGCTCCGATTGCATAATTTTTTGCCAAGGGAACACCATATCCACTGCCCAAAGTAATAATGCAAAGGCAGCAATAATACGTAAAAATAGACCTTTCAATAGATAAACCTTATAAATTGAGATAAGAGAGGATTGTAACGAGAATTAAGACAATAAAAAAGCCCCTTTTACTTCAAGGGGCTGTTAAATAAGGATTAATGTTGGCGATCTCGGCGATCACGTTCATTAAAAGTGAGGTCGTTTTTATCGTTAAATTTACGTTGACGACGTTCGCCGTTACGTTGACCACGGAAGCGATCTTGGCCTCGGTCTCCTCGTTCATTACGGCGACCTTTTCCACCAAAGTCATTGCCACTACGTCTATTGTCTGACTGTGCTGCGCCCATAAAGCTCATTTGCATTTGTTTATTTAAAACGCGCGTTTTACCGAATTGTTGGAGCAATTCTTTTGGCATACCTTGCGGTAATTCAACGGTAGAGTACTCATCATAAAGTTTGATATGGCCAATATAACGGCTGTTAATATCACCTTCATTTGCGATCGCACCTACGATATGACGCACTTCTACACCATCCGCACGACCCACTTCGATACGATATAAATCCATCGGCTGTGGTGTGCCGTAGCCTTTACGTTCACCACGACGTTCAGCCGAACGAGGATTTTCACGACGATCACCACGATCATTACGGTCACGACGACGTTTATCCATCGGAGGATCAGGTGGAAGAATGAGTTTTTGTTTACCTTGAAGCAACATCAACATCGCTGCAGCAATATCTTCTTGATCTTGATCAGCGGTGAATAAATCTTCCAATAAGCTGCGATACATTTCGAGATCGTGATGTTCCAATTGCTTGGTAATCTTGTCTTGGAATTTCTTACGACGACAAGCTTGTAACACTTCATGATTTGGCAATTCAACTTCATTGATTGGTTTTTTCATCAAGTGTTCGATATTACGAAGTAAACGGCGTTCACGTGGTTCAACGAATAATAATGCACGACCAGAACGACCTGCACGACCGGTACGGCCGATACGGTGAACGTAAGACTCTGCATCAAGCGGGATGTCATAGTTCACTACAAGGCTGATTCGTTCAATATCAATACCGCGCGCAGCCACATCGGTTGCAACGACGATATCAAGACTGCCATTACGTAAGCGATCTAAGGTTTGCTCACGTAATTGCTGAGTCATATCACCGTTTAATGCCGCAGCACGGAACCCGTGTTTTTCTAATAATTCGGTCACATCTAGTGTACCTGTTTTAGTGCGGGTAAAAATGATTGCCGCATCAAACTCTTCCACTTCTAAGAAACGTAATAATGCCTCATTTTTACGGAAACCTTGAACATACCAACAATTTTGTTCAATATCCGGCGCATTATCGTTATTTACTTTGATTTTCACTTCTTGTGGATTGTTCATGAAGCGTTTTGTGATACGACGAATTGGCTCAGGCATAGTCGCGGAGAAAAGGGCAGTTTGGTGCTCTTCCGGTAATTCAGCCATAACAGTTTCTACATCGTCAATAAAGCCCATGCGAAGCATTTCATCGGCCTCATCAAGAACAATCGCTTTTAATTCAGAAAGATTTAATGTGTTACGATGGATGTGATCCAAAATACGACCCGGCGTACCTACAACAACTTGTGCTCCTTGTTTTAATGCACGTAATTGGATGTCATAGCGTTGACCACCATAAAGGGTCACGATATTAATGCCTTTTGCATATTTCATGAAGTGTTCACAAGCATCCGCAACTTGAATTGCAAGTTCACGCGTTGGTGCCATCACCAATAATTGTGGATGTTTTGCGGCAGGATCAATTTTTGCCAAAAGAGGTAAAGAGAATGCGGCAGTTTTACCACTACCGGTTTGTGCCATACCCAGTACATCTCTGCCTTCTAAAAGAGCAGGAATACAAGCTTGTTGGATTGGCGAAGGTGTTTCAAAACCAAGGTCAGAAACGGCTTTTAGAATGAATTCAGGCAAGCCTAAATCATTAAAAGTGATTTTGTCTGTCATTAAAATACTCGAATGTAAGTAAGGAAAGCTCAATTTCGCTTTCAGGTTTATTTGTTACAAAAGAAAAAAGAAAGAGGCAAGTTTAAAAAACAGCAGTTTTTGTGACCGCACTTTTTTCTTCTTTTTCGTCTTCTGTTTGAGCTGGTTTCAATTTCATCAGCTCTAACACGGCAAAACGATACTCAACAAAGTTATATACCTGATTCGCAATAGCGAGTTTGAATAAAGCCGCAGCTTCATCAATTTGCCCCAAATTGAGTTTTTGTTTTGCTAGATAAAAGTAGGTTTCAGTTAATATTTCTGCATATTGCTGTGAGTTTTCTGCAAATTTAGTTGCCCGTTCTTGCAACTCACCCACAGAAATATTACCTAAATAGTATTGAACGATATTTGTCCCCCAGAAGTCCTTAGATAGCCCTTTAGCTCGTTCAACAAGGTTGGCATGGGCTTCTTGTGGTTTTAATTTTTGTTCGTTCAAATAGAGCCAGAGTACACGATAAGGGTCTTTGGTATCGGCTTCATAAAACTTCATCAAATCGTCTTCAGCAAGATTATAGCGTTCGACGTAATAAAAATTTAAACCACGATTAAGGTGGGTATAGTCATAACTTGGATCCAATTCAAACACCGCATTAAAGGTTTCTAATGCGCTGTCGTAATCTTCCTCAAGCAGTAAGTAAAGCCCTAGATAATTGTAAACGGAAGCCATCTTTGGGTGTAACGAGAGGGCTTGTGTAAAGTCATAACGTGCGAGGCCCCACAAACCGAGGGAATCATATAAAACGCCACGTTCAAAGTGAAGCGTCGCTCGTTCTTCATTACTCATTTTTCCAACTAATAAAACTTGGCTGATTCGGGTAATCATCACTTCTTGTTCGAAATGACTATTCGGTGTTTGATCTGCTAGTACGACTTTATTTGGCGCGACAAACACGTTTCCCGATTGTACACAACCGGAAATAAATAAAGTCAGACTTAGGCTAGATAACGAAACTAGAAAACGGAAGAACCGAAAATATTGCATTGTTTTATAAGTTAGCTTGATAATCAAAACGGGTGTGTAAATTGAATTCACACACCCTGTGAGATTATTCTTGTTCTTCTGAAATGTCTTCTGCAGGTGCAGATTCTGCTTCAGTTTCTTGTTTTGGTGCAAGATCTTTCATGGTTAAGCGGATACGACCTTGGCGATCGATTTCAACCACTTTAACCGTCACTTCTTGACCAACTTGAAGATAATCACTCACTTTCTCTACGCGTTCTTCTGCGATTTGAGAAATATGAACTAAACCTTCTTTATTTCCTACGATAGCCACGAATGCACCGAAATCAGCAAGACGAGTCACTTTACCTTTGTAAATTGCACCCGCTTCAACTTCAGCAACAATTTCTTCAATACGTACCATCACATTTTTAGCTGCACTGCTATCTACTGCAGCAATTTTCACTGTACCATCATCATCGATATCAATAGAAGTACCGGTTTCTTCAGTTAATGCACGGATAGTTGCACCACCTTTACCGATAACATCTTTGATTTTCTTTGGATCAATTTTCATGGTGTGAATACGCGGTGCGTAGTCAGAAATATCTGCACGTGGTGCAGGGATTGCTTGTTCCATTACGCCAAGAATGTGCATACGTGCACCTTTTGCTTGGTTTAATGCAATTTGCATAATTTCAGGGGTGATACCTTCAATTTTGATATCCATTTGAAGTGCTGTGACACCTTCACGTGTACCTGCTACTTTAAAGTCCATATCACCTAAGTGGTCTTCATCACCTAAAATATCTGAAAGAACCACAAATTTCTCTTCTTCTTTCACTAAGCCCATTGCGATACCTGCAACAGCAGCTTTGATTGGAACGCCCGCATCCATTAATGCTAAAGACGCACCACATACAGATGCCATAGAAGAAGAACCGTTAGATTCAGTGATTTCAGACACAACACGCACTACATACGGGAATTCTGCAAGGCTTGGCATAACTGCAGCGACACCACGTTTTGCTAAACGACCATGACCGATTTCACGACGTTTTGGTGAGCCGATCATACCGGTTTCACCTACAGAGTATGGAGGGAAGTTGTAGTGGAATAAGAAGTGATCTTGACGTTCACCTGTTAATTCATCAATGATTTGAGCATCACGTTCAGTACCTAACGTTGCAACGGCTAATGCTTGTGTTTCACCACGGGTGAAAATTGCAGAACCGTGAGTACGTGGTAATACACCAGTGCAAATATCTAATGCACGAACGGTATCAACGGTACGACCATCAATACGTGGTTCACCTGCAATGATACGGCCACGAACGATTTGGCTTTCAAGTGCGGTGAAAATATCCACGATTTTACCTTCGCTGATTTCTTCATCTTCAGCTGTGATTTGTGCAATCACATCCGCTTTAATCGCATCGATTTGTTCGTAACGTGCTTGTTTTTCAGTAATGCGGTATGCATCGCCTAAACGTGCTTCTGCAATCGCTTTTACTTTGTTGATTAAATCTGTGTTTGGTTGTGGCGCAACCCAATCCCAACGTGGTTTACCTGCTTCTTTTGCAAATTCTTTGATCGCTTCGATTACAACTTGTTGTTGTTGATGACCAAATACGACCGCTGCTAACATTTGTTCTTCAGTTAAAATGTCTGCTTCTGATTCAACCATTAATACGGCTTTGTCAGTACCTGCAACTACTAAGTCTAAACGGCTTTGTTTTTGTTCAGCCATAGTTGGGTTTAATACGAATTGGTTGTCGATGAAACCAACGCGCGCAGCACCGATAGGGCCATTGAAAGGCACGCCAGATAAGGTTAATGCTGCAGAAGCACCGATCATTGCCACTAAGTCAGGGCTGATTTGTGGGTTGACAGAAACTACAGTTGCTACAACTTGGATTTCGTTGAAGAAACCTTCTGGGAATAATGGACGAATTGGACGGTCGATTAAACGAGCAATTAAGGTTTCGCCTTCAGATGGACGACCTTCACGTTTGAAGAAGCCACCAGGGATTTTACCCGCCGCATAAGTACGCTCTTGGTAGTTTACGGTTAATGGGAAGAAGTCTTGACCTTCTTTCACATCTTTTTTAGCCACAACAGTCACGAATACCGTGGTATCGTCCATGCTTGCCATAACCGCAGCAGTTGCTTGACGTGCAATTGCGCCGGTTTCTAGAGTAACGGTATGTTGACCGTATTTAAATTGTTTAACAATTGGATTCACAATGTTTTCCTTCAAAATAATATTTAAAACAAAGCTTTATTTTCCAGATTGCGACTAGCAAAAGAAATCTTTCGAAAAAAATGACCGCACTTTTGGCGTTTAAAAATTTCTTTTGATAGCCGCACGCTAATGCAGAAAATAAAGCTTGCTTATTATACAGAGTTTTAAATTTATTGGTAACTTTATTTAATATAAGCAACTTGTTATCATATTCTCATACAAATACATACGTAAGGAGACACTATGATTATCAGTGCATTAAATAACCCAAATTTCAAAGTGGGTTTACCAAAAGTTATTGCGGGCATTTGCGATCATCTCAATACCTTAGATCTTGAAGCATTAGAAAATGGCCGTCATGATTTAAGTGAGCAAGTTTATATGAATGTCATGGAATTTGATACGGTTGAAGCGGATAGCAAACAAGCTGAACTTCACCACAAATATCTAGATATTCAATTACTTATTCGTGGTGAAGAAAATGTTGAAGTAAGCGCGACTTATCCAAATCTCAGCTTATACGATGAATATCGTGATGCCGATGATTACCAACTTACCCCGCAAATTGAAAATAAAAGCACCGTGACACTTTTACCAAAAATGTTCGCTGTCTTTTTCCCTTATGAGCCACATAAACCAGGTTGCACGGTAAACGGCAAATCAAGTTTTGTGAAAAAACTGGTGGTGAAAGTACCAGTAGAATTGATTTAATTATTTCGATTTATTAAAGCAAAAGTGCGGTCAGAAATTTATATATTTTTCTGACCGCACTTTTTTATTATTTAATTACGGTAATTGACCATTTGGCATCATCAATTTGCTCGAAGTTTGTGACTTCATAGCCTTCTTCTGCAGCCCAAGCAGGAATGGCTTCAGTGGCTTGTGTGCAGTCGAATTCAATTTCTAGGCCATCGCCTTTATTTAACTTAGCCATGGCTTCCTTGGCTTCAACAAGAGGAAATGGGCAAACAAGGCCGAGTGTTGGTAATTTAACGATCATATAAGCTCCTTATGATGCTTTTGATAATTTTAAACGTTGTGGACGAATAATGGTGAAGTAGGCGGCCACCCAAGTGCCGAGAATCATCAAGGGCAATGATACCCAACCTTGCCAAGAGAAAAAGGCGGTTTCGACTAAGCCATTACCGATAGAACAGCCACCCGCAAGGGTTGCGCCAATACCCATAAGAATACCGCCGAGTCCGCTGCGTAGAATCGTGGTGGCATCCGGTACGCGGACACGAAATTCATTGCTTGCTTTCGCGCCGATGAATGATCCAATAAAAATCCCTAAAACTAAGAATACGCCCCAGTTAATAAATTTACCGTCGCCAGTAACGAGGAATTGCATAATATTAGCGGATGGACCAGTGATCCCAAGTCCAAACTCACGACCAGTAGCAACACTGAGTGGCCAAGCTGCAAGTGCGATTAATCCGATTAATACGGCAGAGAAAAATGGGTGCCAGCGTTTTTCAAATAATAAGTGAGCAAGTCCTGTTTTCTTTGGTTTTAATGCTGCGACTTTTACGCTTGGTTTGCTGAGGTGTTTGTATACATAGAAAGCCGTCACTAAAGTTAATAATGCGACTAACCACCAAGGTGAAATGCCGAATGTATCGTAAATGTTGCGTTGCTCAATATTGATACTACGTAAAGTTTTATTGAATTCCCCTAATGGACCAGTACGCATGATGGCACTTAATAACATATAAGTGAATAAAGCAACCCAACTGCCGACTAAGCCTTCTGCAGCGCGGTACCATGTACCTGTCGCACAACCGCCAGCAAGAACAATGCCGATACCAAATACAAATGCACCGATAATCACTGCTAAAAAGGCAAAATTTTCAGCCGGATCAACATTTAATACACCAATTTCTTTTAAGAGGAAAAAACCAATGGATTGCACGGTAATCGCCAATAGAAGGGCAACAAACATTTTGTTATTTTTGGTGACATACATATCGCGAAATGCGCCGGTAATACAAAAGCGCCCACGCTGCATCACAAATCCGAGTAAAATTCCGCAAAGTAATCCGGTTAAAAGCATAAATATTCCTTTCTTTTAGAACTAAGTAGGGCAGTATTTTCTAAAAAAATAAGAAGGTAACGCCAATAACTTTTGGCTAGAAAATATGTTTTTTTGATATAAAAAAGTGCGGTCAGAAATTTGAGTGATTTTCTGACCGCACTTTATCGTAAGTTACCACGCTATTAAGGACAGGGTTTACTCACCATTATTTCAATCACTTGGCGATCGATATGGTGCATACTCTTAGAAGCAATTGAGCATAGGTTGTCGATAGTACGATCGAGATCATGTTCAACGATACCTTCATTGCCCGTCACATGGGTTTCATCCATGGCCATGAGAACTGATTTATAGCCAGAAGCCACGCTGGTGGAGACTTTCATTGCACAGCTATTCGATGCGCCATCACAAATAATTCCACTAATATCACCGATCATGCTGCAAATTCCCATGCTCACGGTTTCGAATTTACCCGTAAGTAAATAGGCGATACCCGCACAGCTTCCCATCGATGCGGTTGTTACCGCACAAAGGGCTGACAGTTTGGGTAATTTACTGTGGATATAAATGGCCATTAAGTGTGATAAGAAGAGGGCACGGAGACGTTTTTCTTCACTCACGTTTAAATAATCGGCGACCACAACCACGGGCATAGTGGCGGCAATACCTTGGTTACCTGAACCTGAATTACTCATCGCTGGTAATGTGGCTCCCCCCATACGCGCATCGGAGGCTGCGGTGGTTTCAATCATGATTTTACTGAGTAAATCATCTGACATTAAGCCACTACCAACTTGTTTGCGTAACGTTCTGCCAATATGTAAACCATAATTTTCGCGCAATCCTTCGTTAGACAGCGCGCGGTTGAGCGCGGCAGCTTGTCCGATAAAGCGGATTTTATCGAGTTCGACTTCACAAGAAAATTCAAAGATTTCACGTGAGTTCACCTGTTTAAAAATATCATAAGGATCGCAATCAGCACATTCATCATGTTCTTTCTTAAAAATAATTTCACCATTTTTTTCAATCAAAATGATGTTGGTATGTTGATCTTGAATGGCTACTTTCACTCGGTCGTTATCGGCGAACAACACGGCTTCCGAATATAAAATATGCTCAGTTTGATGAATATCGATATTAACGAGTTTTTTATCAAGCATTGCCTTGGCTTGGGAAACTTGCTCTGGCGTGATGTGTTTTAATACTTCCAACTCACTCTCAGGATCACCGCCTAAAGCACCAATCGCCGCGGCAATAGGTAAGCCCACCATGCCGGTTCCAGGAACTGCAACACCTAAGCCATTTTTCATTAAGTTTGGTGACACTTTGGCTTCAATACGCTCCGGTGTTTTGCCTAAATATTTAGCCGCCGTTGCTGCGGCAAGCGCTAAAGAGATAGGCTCAGTACAGCCAAGTGCGGGAACCACATCACGTTCCACAAGATGAAGTAATGGTTTTTCGATTTCATTGAGTCTTTCTTGATTCATAAAATTCTTTTTAATATGTTAAATGCTGTCTTCTTTCTCTATGACTAATATGCGCGCTTCACCTTGTGGATGAGCAACATGTTCGGTACCGATACCCGCATAAAAAATATCACCTGTATGGAGCAATACGGTTTTCTCTTGGCCGTCTTCTTTGTAGCGCATTTCCACAGTACCATCCATGACAGCAAAGACTTCTTCACCGTCATTGATATGCCATTTGTAAGGTTTATCTGTCCAGTGAAGACGCACGGAAATGCCATTCATATTGGTAATATCCAGTGCTCCCCAAGCACGTTCTGCCGTAAAGTGCTGACTTTGAATAACTTTATTCATGACTAAATTCCTTAGTGCGCCTCATCCCAGTTAGTGCCTTGCCCCACATCTACAATCAATGGCACCACTAAATCAGCTGCGCTTTCCATGTGTGTTTTGATGAGTTTGCTATAAAACTCGACTTTTTCTGACCGCACTTCAAACACCAATTCATCGTGCACCTGCATAATCATCGCAATATCGGGATCGTTTTGTAGTTTTTGATCCAATTGAATCATGGCTCGTTTAATAATATCTGCGGCGGTGCCTTGCATTGGCGCATTGATTGCTACACGCTCGGCAGCTTTACGGCGCATACCGTTAGAGGAGTTGATATCCGGCAGATATAAACGACGGCCGAATAGGGTTTCCACATAGCCTTGGGCTTTGGCTTTTTCGCGAATATCGTGCATAAAAGTTTGTACGCCCGGATAGCGTTTGAAATATAAATCCATATAGCTCTGGGCATCGGCGCGGCCAATACCGAGTTGGCGCGATAAGCCAAAGGCAGACATACCATAAATTAAACCGAAGTTAATTGCCTTAGCATTGCGGCGTTGCTCGGAGGTTACTTCATCCAGTGCCACCCCAAAGATTTCTGCCGCAGTAGAGCGGTGAATATCTTTGCCTTGGGTAAAGGCATTAATTAAGCCCTGATCCTGTGATAGGTGCGCCATAATGCGTAGCTCGATTTGCGAATAGTCGGCTGCCACAACAGTAAAGCCTTCGCGCGCAATAAATGCCTGACGAATACGACGGCCTTCTTCATTACGAATTGGAATGTTTTGCAGATTCGGATCACTTGATGAAAGACGACCGGTTGCTGTTACCGCTTGATGGTAGGAAGTATGAACTCGACCCGTTTGTGGATTTACCATTTGCGGCAATTTATCAGTGTAGGTGGATTTTAGTTTGCTGAGACCTCGATGTTCTACCAACACTTTCGGTAATTCGTGACTAAATGCCAGTTCCTCCAATACTTCCTCGTTAGTAGATGGCGCCCCTTTTGGTGTTTTTTGAATGACCGGCAAACCTAATTTATCAAATAAAATTTCCTGTAATTGTTTGGTTGAGGCCAAATTAAATGGCTGCCCCGCCAAGACATAGGCCTGTTCTTCTAATTCACTTAAACGGTTAGCGATTTCGTTGGATTGCAGGAATAGCGCATCGCTATCAATTAAAACACCACGACGTTCCATACGGGAAAGTACACCTAACAACGGCAATTCCATTTCTTTAAAGAGTTTTTCCAGAGTGGGTTCTTTAGAGAGTTTTTCCCATAGCACTTGTTGCAGCTTCATTGTCACATCAGCATCTTCCGCCGCGTACTCGGCGGCTTTTTCCAACGGAATTTGGTTAAAAGTCAGCTGATTTTTACCTTTGCCTGCAATCTCTTCAAAAGTGATTGTTTGATGCCCTAAATAACGTTTCGCCAGATCGTCCATATTATGACGCCCCGTGCTATTAAGCACGTAGGATTCGAGCATAGTATCGAAAGCCACACCTTGCACATCAATGCCATTACGGGCAAAGATGGTGAGGTCGTATTTGAAGTTTTGCCCGACTTTTTGAATAGCAGGATTTTCTAAAACCGGTTTTAACAGAGCAAGTGCGGTTGTTTTTTCAAGGGTTTTCGGCGCACCTAAATAATCTAATTGTAGCGGTAAGTAAGCTGCTTCACCGTTTTCTAACGCAAAGGAAATCCCTACTAGGTTGGCAGCCATATAATCTAAATTATTGGTTTCAGTATCTAGAGCAAAAAGTTTGGCTTGCTTGAGTTTTTCCACCCAACGATTTAAATCCGCTTCGGTGAGCAAGGTTTCATAACGGCTACGATCAATTTGAATTGCTGGTAATGCTTCATCGTCATTATTTTGAGCAAGCGCTGGTGTGGCTTGATAATGATTAATTTTAGTCGGTTGTTCATTGTTATTGGTGATGGAATCAGCGCCATTCATCACTTCATTGAGCCAACGTTTGAATTCATAGCGGCCGAAATATTCAGTGAGTTGATCGTTATTGCTTGCACCAAGGGTAAGTTGTTCCGGAGTGATATCGAGAGCGACATCGGTTTTAATAGTGGCAAGGCGATAGGATAAATCGGCCATTTCTTTTTCCGCCAATAATTTGTCCCCTAATTTTTTTGCTCCACGAATTGGCAATTCGGCCACTTTGTCTAAGTTGGCATAAATTTCTGCCATACTGCCGATACCCTGCAAGAGACCAAGTGCCGTTTTTTCACCGACACCCGCTACGCCTGGAATATTATCGGCACTATCACCCATTAGCGCTAAGTAATCGATGATGAGCTCTGGCGGAATACCGTATTTTTCAATCACGGCCTCGCGATCCAATAAGGTATTATTCATGGTGTTGATCAACATAATGTTGTCATCCACCAGTTGTGCCATATCCTTATCTCCGGTACTGATCAACACTTTTTGATTGGCTTTAGAAGCCTCTACCGCCAAGGTACCGATGACATCGTCAGCCTCCACGCCTTCGATGACTAACAGAGGAATGCCAAGGGCACGGATAATATCGTGTAACGGCTGAATTTGTTTGCGTAGGTCGTCTGGCATCGGTGGACGATGGGATTTATATTGTTCAAACATTTCATCACGGAAAGTTTTGCCCTTTGCATCAAAGACCACCGCAATATGGCTCGGTTGTACTTGCGAAATCAGGCTTTTGAGCATATTTAATACACCGTACATGGCACCAGTCGGTTCGCCAGCAGAATTGGTGAGCGGCGGAAAAGCATGAAAAGCACGATATAAATAAGATGAACCGTCCACTAGGACTAATGGATTAGGAGCGATAGTTGGCATAAATCTTCCGTTCAAAAATAATGAAAAGTGTCGCATTATAGCGTAAATTACGAAATGGGGCGAACGGATAAAGTGCGGTCAATTAAACGTAAAAATTATGACGAAGGCATTTGGCTGTGGCATAATAGGAGTACTTGAGCATTCAACATAAGGGAATAATATGTCATTAAAACTGGTTGAAGTTGTTGTATTAGGGCAAGTGTTGCGCTTGAATGTCCCTGCTGAACAAGAAGAGATTTTGCGTCAAGCGGCGCGTAATTTAGATCTTCAAGTGTCTGAAATGAAAGAGCGTACAGGTTTATTACAATTAGACCGTGTGCTTTCTATTGTTGCCTTGAATTTAAGTTTTGAATTAACCCAAGAAAAAAATAAAAATGCCCAGATTGAAAACGTGTTATGTACGCGAATTCAACAGTTAGATCATTCTTTAGAGAATGCATTAGGTGGGCGAACCATCGTAGATTAAATAAAAAAGAACCGCATGTTGAAAGTGCGGTTCTTTTTTTTATGTGTTTTTTAATCTGGCGTGTAATAGAGTTTACCAATTTCAATTTTTTGTCGCCCTGTTTCTTCACGCCATTTATTGCTGTCTCGTAAAGAATAAACACAGCCACAATATTCCTGTTGATAAAAACGTTCACGCTTACTGATTTCGATCATGCGTTGCGATCCACCTGCTTTACGCCAGTTGTAATCCCAATAAATCACATCATCATATTTTTCAGCCGCACGGTGACCACAACCATTAATTTGATCCATGTCTTTCCAGCGGGAAATACCAAGACAGCTGGTGAATACAGGGAAACCATGCTCATGAGCATATTCAGCGGCTTTTTCAAAACGCATATCAAAACACATGGTACAGCGAATGCCACGTTCAGGTTCCCATTCCATGCCTTTTGCGCGATCAAACCATTGTTGGCGATCGTAGTCTGCATCAATAAACGGAATCCCAAATTTTTTGGCAAAACGGATGTTTTCTTCTTTACGAATTAAATATTCCTTCAATGGATGAATATTCGGATTGTAAAAATAAATCGTAAACTCAATACCTGAGGCCAAAATGGCTTCCATCACTTCACCTGAGCAAGGTGCACAGCAAGAGTGGAGAAGCAACTTATTATGTCCTTCAGGTAATTCAAGTTTTTCACGAATAAAAGGCGCATTGGGATCCTTGCGCACTTTTTGTTTGCGCGATTTATGTTGAAAAACGACCGCACTTTGAGATTGTTGTTCTATCATATGTTAAAGATATTTTCTATCCCAGAATATTTATTACTGACATATTCATATAAGTTATGAGCAGGAATTGAATCATTTATACTTTGCCAAGTTATTTGATCATTATTAATAAGTGCTAATCCAACTTTTTCTAAGTTGAAAAACTTATCATATTCTCCTAAGTACTCAGGCACTCTATATTTAAATAGATATAATTTCCCTGAACTGTTATTTATACCATAAGCTATATAACATGAGACTATAGTGAGTTCAGTAGTTGCGTATAAAATTGTTGGAGGAGATGTCATCTTCCATGTAACAATATCTTCTACTGACTTTTTTAGTAACTCATTAATAATAGAAATTTCATTTGCAGTCATATAAACATCTCTTTAGTAATCATTCGGCTTTTCTCGCGTTTAACGCTTGTATATTTTTTAACGCTTGAGATAGAGTTGCCAAATGATTGTAATAACTCCAAGCATCCTCATATGTTAAATTATCCTTTGAAAGATTAATAAACATCTTTGTTTCAGATTTAAATGTACCGACATGTTTGCCAATTGATGTTTTTGGATGTTCATAAGTAATAACAATTCCATTAATCTTTTTTATTAGCTTCCATACGGCTAGCTTTTGTTCTTCAAAATCACCCTTGGCAGTAATCTCCTTAGTGTAGTCATCATACGCTTGAGAAATCTGATCTGTGATGTAAAAGTTAGAACTTTTTTCATTATACAGTTTATATAGCTTATTCGTTTTAAACCACACACAGCATGTTATAACTGTTCCAAGTATAGTTGCAATTATTGATAGATTTTGAACAAAATTAGGAAATAAATTATCTGTAATCCATTTAAGCTCCATCTAATAGCTCCTAGAAACAGATAAATAAGCTAGAGAAATTAACGCTTGTTTATATTCACTTTCTGGCAAAATCTGAATCGCATCAATGGCCTTTTGTGCTTCTTGTTTCGCACGATCCATTGCATAATCGAGGGATTTATGTTCAGCCATAATCGCAAGCACTTCATCGATCGCATCACGTTTTCCGCCTTGTTCAATGGCTTCACGAATAAGCGCAGCTTGTTGTGGATTACCGTGACGCATTGCGTGTAATAAAGGAAGAGTAGGTTTACCTTCAGCGAGGTCATCACCCACATTTTTTCCTAATGCCGCAGCGTTAGCGCTGTAATCTAGCACGTCATCTACTAATTGGAATGCGGTACCGAGATAGCGACCATATTCTTGAAATGCGGTTTCAATTGATTTTTCAGCACCTGCAACAATTGCCACAGATTGTGCTGCCACTTCAAATAAGCGTGCCGTTTTACTATAAATCACACGCATATAGCTTTCTTCAGTGGTATCCGGATCATTCACGTTCATTAATTGTTGAACTTCACCTTCAGCCAACACGTTGGTGGCATCTGCCATAATACGAAGAATATCTAGCGATTGTAACTGCGCCACTAATTGGAATGCACGAGTATAAATGAAGTCACCCACTAATACGCTAGCGGCATTACCAAAGGCAGAGTTTGCCGTTGCTCGACCTCGACGCATATCCGATTCATCCACCACATCATCATGTAATAAAGAAGCGGTGTGAATAAATTCTACAAAGGTCGCACAAGTCGCCACTTTATCGCTTTCGTAGCCTAATGCACGCGCCGCTAAAACCGCAATAAGTGGTCGAATACGTTTTCCGCCACCTTGCACAATATAAAAGCCAAGCTGATTAACCATCGGCACATCGGAGTTAATTTGTGCTAAAATGGCTTGGTTAACTTTCTGCATATCCGCATCTGTTAATGCTTGGATTGCATGCATATCCATTAAATCTTGTTTGTTCATCTTCATTTGGTTCGATGGTTGTGTATATAAAAGAAAAGTGCGGTGAATTTTACCCGATTTTTCAGGGTTTCTGAAATTAAACTCGAGGAAAAGCGCTTTTTTTTATTTTATTGCAAATAAGTGCTTGCGATCGAGTTGTTTTTTCCGTAGAATTTGCGACCTATTTATATGAATTTTGAAGTGCGGACCGAAAATAGTAACGGAGAAGCACAATTATAGCGGAGTATTTATGTACGCAGTTTTCCAAAGTGGCGGTAAACAACACCGTGTGAGCGAAGGTCAAGTCGTTCGTTTAGAAAAACTTGAACTTGCAACTGGCGCAACAGTTGAGTTCGACTCAGTGTTGATGGTCGTTAATGGTGAAGATGTTAAAATTGGTGCACCAGTAGTAGCTGGCGCGAAAGTAGTGGCTGAAGTTGTGGCACAAGGTCGTGGCGATAAAGTTAAAATCGTTAAGTTCCGTCGTCGTAAACACAGCCGTAAACAACAAGGTCATCGTCAGTGGTTCACAGAAGTGAAAATCACTGGGATTCAAGCATAATTTCAGAGGAGATCAAGTAGATGGCAACTAAAAAAGCTGGTGGTTCAACTCGTAACGGTCGTGATTCTGAAGCTAAACGCCTTGGTGTTAAACGTTTCGGTGGCGAATCTGTATTAGCAGGTAGCATCATTGTACGTCAACGTGGTACTAAATTCCACGCAGGTAACAACGTAGGTATGGGTCGTGACCACACCTTATTTGCTACCGCTGACGGTAAAGTAAAATTTGAAGTTAAAGGCGAGAAAAGCCGTAAATACGTGAGTATTGTAACTGAATAATTTTACATCTGATTTGATAAACGCCCCGCATTATCTGTGGGGCGTTTTCTTTGTTTTCTTACCTGTGATTTACAATCATTAATCAAATCTGTTATCTTGGCACTGTCATTCATTCTCTTCAATATTTCTTAGAATGAAATTTACCTGAATTCCTAACTGTACTTTAGTAAAATAAAGGAAGATATCATGAAACAACAACCGCTTTTAGGTTTTCTCTTCGCTTTAATTACAGCGATGGCGTGGGGATCTTTACCTATTGCGTTAAAACAGGTTCTATCAGTGATGACACCACAAACGATCGTTTGGTATCGATTTGCGGTAGCTTCTCTTGCACTATTGATTCTGTTAGGTTATAAGAAAAAACTGCCACAATTTTCGAAAGGTGGTCGTTTTATTTGGCTTGTACTCATCGGTGTAGCAGGGTTAGCGGGTAATTTCTTTTTATTCAATAGCTCACTTAATTTTATCGATCCTTCTTCGGCTCAAATTTTTATTCATTTTTCTTCTTTTGGTATGTTAATTTGCGGTATTTTTGTCTTTAAAGAAAAGCTCGGATTACATCAAAAGATTGGTTTAGGTTTGTTATTGGCTGGGTTGGTGCTTTTCTTCAATGATAAGCTTGAGGTGTTTAAAGGAGAGACTGGTTATTTAACGGGCGTCTTATTAAGCCTAACAGCCTCATTAGTTTGGGTTGCTTATGGTATGGCACAAAAGCTCATGCTCCGTCGTTTTAGTTAGCAACAAATTTTATTAATGATGTATTTCGGCTGTCTTTTAGTCTTTACACCTGTAGCCGAATTTTCACAAGTGAGTAACCTCACCCCGTTTGCATTCGGTTGTTTTGTTTATTGCTGCTTGAATACGTTATTTGGTTATGGGGCTTATGCTGAGGCGCTTAATCGTTGGGAGGTTTCTAAAGTAAGCGTAGTGATAACCTTAGTACCACTCTTTACCATTTTCTTTGCCCATCTTGCCCATTATGTGAGCCCTGAGAATTTTGCCGCGCCAGAATTAAATATGATTAGCTATATTGGGGCGTTTGTTGTAGTATGCGGAGCAATTTTGTCGGCAATCGGACATAAGTTATTACCGCAATCAAAATAAAGTGCGGTTAAATATTGGAGAGTTTTTATGAAATTTATTGATGAAGCCCTGATTCGTGTGGAAGCAGGGGATGGTGGAAACGGTTGTGTAAGTTTCCGCCGTGAAAAATTTATCCCAAAAGGCGGTCCAGATGGCGGCGATGGCGGTGATGGCGGTGATGTTTATTTGGTTGCAGACGAAAACTTAAATACCTTGATCGATTATCGTTTTACAAAACGTTTTGCCGCAGAGCGTGGTGAGAACGGACATAGTTCAGATTGTACTGGTCGTCGCGGTAAAAATATTACATTACGTGTGCCGGTGGGAACGCGTGCAATTGATCATGACACCAAAGAAGTGCTTGGAGATTTAACAAAGCATGGTGCCAAAATGTTAGTGGCGAAAGGTGGTTATCATGGTTTAGGGAACACACGTTTTAAATCTTCAGTGAACCGTGCACCTCGCCAAAAAACCATGGGTACACCAGGAGAAAAACGCGATTTATTATTAGAACTAATGCTTCTTGCGGATGTCGGGATGCTTGGTTTACCAAATGCAGGTAAATCGACCTTTATTCGTGCCGTTTCAGCCGCAAAACCAAAAGTCGCTGATTATCCATTTACCACTTTAGTGCCAAGTTTAGGTGTCGTAAAAGTGGATGAAAGCCATAGCTTTGTGGTGGCAGATATTCCTGGATTGATTGAAGGTGCATCGGATGGCGCTGGTTTAGGGATTCGTTTCTTAAAACACTTGGAACGTTGTCGTGTGTTAATTCATTTAGTAGATATTAACCCAATTGATGAATCCGATCCTGCTGATAATATTTCGATCATCGAGTCAGAATTATTCCAATATAGCGAAAAATTGGCAGATAAGCCGCGTTGGTTAGTCTTCAATAAAATTGATACGATGACAGAAGAAGAGGCGCATGAACGAGCACAAGAGATTACGGAACGTCTTGGTTGGGAAGAAGGGTATCACCTTATTTCTGCCGCAACCGGTAAAAATGTGCCACCACTTTGTCGTGATATTATGGATTTCATTGAAGCGAATCCACGTGATGCGGAAGTAGAAGAAAATAAACCGGAAGAAGTGAAATTCAAATGGGAAGACTACCATCAGGAACAGCTTGCTGAACATCAATTTGATGATGAAGATGACGACTGGGATGATTGGGACGAAGAAGATGAAGAAGGTGTTGAGTTTATTTACAAACCTTAATCCCTAAATAAAAAAAAGAGCGGAAATTTGACCGCTCTTTTTTATTGCTGTTAACCTTTCTTTTTCCCACCTTGACGCGCTTTAAAGCGAGGGTTGGTTTTCGAAATGACATAGACGACACCGTGGCGGCGAACAATTTTGCAGCCAGGACGGTTTTTAGCACTTTTGAGTGAAGATAATACTTTCATTGAACATTCCTATTTTGATTTAAATGCACCAAACTTACCGTAGCGGTTTGCAAATTCACTTGCACGACCTTCGTTACCAATTTGACGAGTTTTACCAGTATAAAATGGGTGAGAAGCAGATGAAGTATCACACATAAATACAGGGTATTCGTTACCATCTTCCCATTTCATGGTGTTGTTAGTTTTAGCACAAGAACGGATGAGAAAGCCTTGTTTCGCATTGGAATCATAAAATAAAACGGTACGATAATTTTCAGGGTGAATGCCTTTTTTCATTAGAGCTCCTTATATGACGGAAATAATTGGGCGAAGATACTAATTTAAAAGAGAATGATTATCAATGTATTTTTATTCATAGCGATGAGAATTTTTTTCATATTGAAAAAAGAAAAATGCCTTTCGGTTGAAAGGCATTTTGTCTGCTTGGAGGGAGAGTTATCCACGATTCGCATTTTTCATAATACGCTCTTTTGCTACTTTCCATTCACGCTCTTTAATATCATCACGTTTATCATGTTGTTTTTTACCTTTCGCAAGACCGATTTTGATCTTCGCCCAAGGGCCTTTCCAATAAAGAGAAAGGGCAACAATGGTAAAACCATCACGGCTTGATTTACCGAAAAGATTATCCAGTTCACGTTTATTCAATAAAAGTTTACGTGTACGCGTCGGATCGCAAACTACGTGAGTTGAGGCTAAGCTTAATGGTTGAATGGTTGCACCAAATAAATAGGCTTCACCGTTTTTAAAAATGATATAGCTGTCGCTGATATTGGCTTTACCCGCGCGCATTGATTTGACTTCCCAACCTTGTAATTCAAGGCCGGCTTCAATCTCATCTTCAATAAAATATTCATGTCGAGCTCGTTTGTTTAACGCAATGGTATTGGAGCCGACTTTGACTTTCTTCTTGGTCATTGTTATCCGTTGTTCATTAATCGTAAATTGGCGTTGATTTTACCGAATCTCGCCGTGGATAGCAAAAAACAAAAGGCTGATTTGACTCAGCCTTTTATTACTTAATGATAGATTACTCTTCTAATTCACCACAGAAACGATAGCCTTCACCATGCACGGTAGCAATGATTTCTGGTGTATTAGGATGATCTTCAAAATGCTTACGAATACGACGAATTGTTACATCTACAGTACGATCTTGTGGTTTTAATTCACGCCCTGTCATTTTTTGCAATAATTCTTCACGTGTTTGCAATTTGCCTGGGTTTTCACAGAAATGCAACATGGCACGAAATTCACTACGAGGCAATTTAAATTCAACGCCTTCTGGTGTAATTAAATTATGGCTATTTAAATCCAGCGTCCAACCATTAAAACGATAGTTCTCACGTTGTAAATGGGCTTCTTTACCATTTAATGTCATCGTGCGATGTAATAAATTTCGTGCACGAATAGTAAGTTCTCTAGGGTTAAATGGCTTTGTAAGATAATCATCGGCTCCGATTTCTAAACCTAAAATTTTATCGACCTCATTATCTCGCCCAGTGAGGAAAATCAAAGGGATAGGTGTTTTTTCACGTAATTCACGACCTAGTAATAAACCATTCTTACCAGGTAAGTTGATATCTAATACAATGAGATTAACCGTTTCTGAATTTAGCTGACGATACATTTCTGCACCATCTTGTGCTTGTAATACGTCATAGCCTTCAGCTTCGAAAATTCCTTTTAATGTATTACGGGTTACCGCTTCATCTTCCACGATGAGGATTTTTGGGGTAGCCATTCATTGCTCCTTGTTATACTTTATTATGAGTATATTCTATAATTGTAACATTGCTGTAACAACAGAAAAGTATGGTCATTTTTTTAAATTACATTTAATTTTATGATCTAAGTCATAAATTCTTAACATTCTGTTCATCTATGCTAGAATTTTAACAGGAACAACAAATGGAACTTTATGATGAAGCGAATTCTTCTTTTTTTATTTTTTATTTTTACCGCACTTTCCACTCAAGCCGGTCTTTTTGATAAAAAATCAGCTTTCTTACCTGTGGATGACGCTTTTCAATTTTCAGCTGCGAAAAGCGATAATCAAGAAAATGTGATCGTCAAGTGGTCAATTGCAGAAGGGTATTATCTCTATCAAGATAAAATTTCCGTGAAACTTAACCAAGCGGAAACCCCATCCTTTGATGTGCCGACATTTTCTATTTCACCTGAAGATTATAACGATCCTTATTTTGGCTTAATGAAGATTTTCAAAAAGCCGGTACAAGCTATTTTTAAAGCAAGCCAGCCGCCCTTTAAAGCGGAAGATGTGATTGAAATTGCTTACCAAGGTTGTACTGAGGGCTTTTGTTATCCCCCTGAAGTGAAAGAAATTAAAGTGGCGGATTTGCCTATTGTCCAGGTTACCGATACTGAAAAAACATCGGAAAAATCGACCGCACTTTCAGCACAACCTAAAGCAGAGCAAGACCGTTTAGCGGAAAGTTTATTTAATAGCAAATATGCCGTATTTGGTTTCTTTTTATTGGGCTTAGGTTTGGCTTTTACCCCCTGTGTGTTGCCAATGCTACCATTGCTTTCAGCGATAGTAATTGGTCAAAATCAACGCCCTAATATGTGGCGCGCTTTCGCATTAAGTTTTGTATATGTGCAGGGGATGGCGCTGACTTATACCTTACTAGGCTTGATTGTAGCTGCAATTGGTTTGCCATTCCAAGTGGCGTTGCAACATCCTTATGTGATGATTGGGTTATCAATCATCTTTGTTTTGTTAGCTTTGTCGATGTTCGGGGTATTTACCTTACAGCTTCCAAGCTCATTACAAACAAAACTATCTTTACTTAGTCAACAGCAAAAAGCCGGTGCCTTTGGTGGAGTGTTCTTAATGGGAATGATTGCGGGACTTGTCGCTTCACCTTGTACATCAGCACCGCTTTCAGGGGCCTTGCTTTATGTGGCGCAGAGTGGCGATTTATTCACTGGTGCGATTACGCTTTATTTGCTCGCATTAGGGATGGGCGTACCACTTATTTTAATCACCTTATTCGGTAATAAAATCCTGCCTAAATCAGGTATGTGGATGGAAACGGTCAAAAAGCTCTTTGGCTTTGTGATGCTCGCATTACCGGTATTCTTAATTTCTCGTATTTTACCAGATGAATGGACACCAAGATTATGGGCGATGCTCGGCACTGCATTTTTTATTTGGTTTGCTTTCCAAATGCCGAAGAATGGTACAGGTTGGCTATTCCGAATTCTATTTTTAGTGGCAGCGATGATTAGTGTGAAACCTCTTCAAGCATGGGTTTGGGGTGAAGGCTCTGCACAAAGTGCGGTCGAAAATAAATTGGTTTCTCACGTTGAATTTAAACAAGTGAAAAGTGAAGCTGAATTGCAACAAGCACTGGCGGAAAATAACAAATCACTGGTGATGCTCGATCTTTATGCGGATTGGTGTGTGGCTTGTAAAGAGTTTGAAAAAGAAACATTTAGCGATCCTCGTGTACAAAAAACCTTTGGCGATATGTTGCTCCTTCAAGTTGATATGACAAAAAACTCTGAAGAAAACCGTGCTTTAATGACAAAATATAAAGTGCTAGGTTTACCGACTATTTTGTTCTTTAATCAAGATGGAAAAGAAATCGAGGGGAGTCGTATTAACGGATTCATGTCGCCTGTTGAGTTTCTACAATGGATTGAGAAAATCAGTAAACCATAAAATTATTTCTTAATCGTAAAAAGTCCTTTTCGATTTAAGGTATTGCTTAGTGTTAAGTTAATCATTAATATACACCCCGTTCTCAAATCACTTTTTATTTTTATGAGGTAAACTTTATGAAAAACTTAGAAAAATATTCTCCGTATGTTTTAGCTTTATTACGTATCATCGCTGCCTATATGTTTATCTTGCACGGTACAGCGAAATTCTGGGAATTCCCAGTGTCAATGACTGGTGGTAATGGTGCGGTGGGCGATCCACTAATGATCGTTGGTGGGATAATTGAGATTGTCGGTTCAATCTTATTAATTTTAGGTTTATTTGTTCGCCCAGCGGCATTTATCCTTTCAGGTCAAATGGCTTATGCATATTTCTTCATGCATGTAGCAGGTAAAGGGAATTTGTTCTTCCCAATCGCGAACGGTGGTGAACTTGCTTTATTTTATTCTTTAGTGTTCTTCTATTTTGTGTTTGCTGGTGCCGGCGCATTTTCTCTAGACAACCGCAAACGTTAATCAATTATCTCATTAATTTATTGCCCGCATTTTGCGGGCTTTTTTTTTAATCAATTAAATAAATCACACACTTTTAAGTGTGCTTACCAGTAAAATTTTTTCTATATAAAAGCAAACGTTTGCGCTATAATTTATCCCACTTATTTTTAACCATTTAATGAAAGGAAAATGTAATGACAGATCGTCCAATTCGTCAGGCTTTACTGAGTGTTTCTGATAAAGCCGGTATCGTAGAATTTGCTCAAGGCTTAATACAGCGTGGTGTAAAACTACTTTCCACAGGCGGTACTGCAAAATTGTTAGAGCAACATGGTTTGCCGGTGACTGAAGTGTCTGATTATACGGGATTCCCTGAAATGATGGACGGTCGTGTAAAAACCTTACATCCAAAAGTGCATGGCGGGATTCTTGGGCGTCGTGGTACAGATGATGCGATCATGCAGCAACATGGCATTGAAGGCATTGATATGGTCGTCGTGAATTTATATCCATTTGCAGCCACCGTGGCTAAACCAGATTGCACATTGGCTGATGCAGTAGAAAATATAGATATCGGTGGGCCAACCATGGTACGTTCTGCAGCGAAAAACCATAAAGATGTGGCGATTGTAGTGAATAATCATGATTTTAACGCCATTCTTGCTGAAATGGATAAACACCACAACAGCTTAACGCTTGAAACCCGTTTTGATCTTGCCATCAAAGCATTTGAACATACCGCTCAATATGATTCTATGATTGCTAACTACTTTGGACAAATGGTGAAACCGTATCATGTGGCAGAGGAAGAAGATGCCAATGCGAAGTGCGGTCAATTCCCACGTACTTTAAACCTTAACTTCGTGCGTAAACAAACCATGCGTTATGGGGAGAACGCTCATCAAAATGCGGCCTTCTATGTTGATTTAAATGTGAAAGAAGCAAGCGTAGCTACCGCTCATCAATTACAAGGTAAAGCCTTGTCTTACAATAATATTGCTGACACCGATGCAGCACTTGAATGCGTGAAAGAATTTGATGAGCCGGCTTGCGTGATCGTTAAACACGCTAATCCATGCGGTGTGGCTTTAGGTAAAGATATTTTAGAAGCTTATAACCGTGCTTACCAAACCGATCCAACTTCTGCATTTGGCGGCATTATTGCTTTCAACCGTGAATTAGACGAAAAAACCGCGACTGAAATTGTGGAACGTCAATTTGTTGAAGTGATTATTGCACCGAAAGTATCAGCTGAAGCGCAAGAAGTGGTGAAACGTAAGAAAAATGTTCGTTTGCTTGAATGTGGCGAGTGGACGTCACGTTCTGAACGTCTAGATTTCAAACGTGTAAACGGCGGTTTATTAGTGCAAGATGCGGATTTAGGCATGGTTGGCGTGGATGATTTAAAAGTGGTAAGTAAACGTCAGCCAACTGAACAAGAACTAAAAGACTTATTGTTCTGCTGGAAAGTAGCGAAATTTGTGAAATCGAATGCCATTGTTTACGCCAAAGACAATCAAACTATCGGTATCGGTGCTGGCCAAATGAGCCGCGTATATTCTGCGAAGATTGCAGGGATTAAGGCACAGGATGAAGGTTTAACCGTAGCCGGTTGTGTGATGGCATCTGATGCATTCTTCCCATTCCGTGACGGTATTGATGCGGCGGCGAAAGTGGGAATTCAATGTGTTATCCATCCAGGTGGTTCAATGCGCGATCAAGAAGTCATTGATGCAGCGGATGAACATAATATGGTGATGGTATTAACTGGAATGCGTCATTTTAGACATTAATTTATGTCGTAACTTCGCTCAATGAGCGACTTACTTATTCCCCCTCTTTCGTAAAGAGGGGGCGAGGGGGAGATTTAAACGATGCTAAATATACTATGAGGTTGAAATAACTTCTGCCAAATCTCCCCTACCCCTCTTTGCTAAAGAGGGGATTAAATTCAAAAAGATACAAGGAGTATTATGAACATTCTCATCATCGGAAATGGCGGTCGTGAACACGCCTTGGCTTGGAAAGCAGCACAATCTCCATTGGCAGATAAAGTTTTTGTCGCACCGGGCAATGCGGGTACAGCATTGGAACACAAAGTAGAAAACGTAAATATTTCTGCAACAGATATCCCCGCATTAGTTAAATTTGCTCAAGATAAACAAATTGGATTAACCATTGTTGGCCCTGAAGCCCCATTAGTAATTGGGGTAGTCGATGCATTTCGGGCTGCAGGATTAAAAATTTTTGGTCCAACTCAAGCGGCTGCACAATTGGAAGGTTCAAAAGCATTTACCAAAGATTTCCTCGCTCGTCATAAAATCCCAACGGCAGAATATCAAAACTTCACCGAAGTAGAACCTGCATTGGCGTACTTGCGTGAGAAAGGTGCACCAATTGTCGTTAAAGCGGATGGTTTAGCGGCGGGTAAAGGGGTAATCGTTGCAATGACATTGCAAGAAGCGGAAGACGCTGTGCGTGATATGCTTTCTGGCAATGCCTTTGGCGAAGCGGGTAGCCGAGTGGTGATTGAAGAGTTTTTAGATGGCGAAGAAGCCAGTTTTATCATCATGGTGGACGGTAAAAACGTCGAGCCTATGGCAACCAGTCAAGACCATAAACGCGTGGGCGAAAATGATACAGGTTTAAATACTGGTGGCATGGGGGCGTATTCGCCTGCACCAGTGGTGACATCAGAAATTCATGATCGCATTATGCGTGAAGTGATTTATCCAACGGTTAATGGCATGGCGGCAGAAGGCAATGTTTACACCGGTTTCTTGTATGCGGGATTGATGATCATGCCAAATGGTCAGCCGAAAGTAATTGAATTTAACTGCCGTTTTGGCGATCCAGAAACACAGCCAATTATGCTACGCCTCGAATCAGATCTCGTTGAGCTTTGTCTTAAAGCTTGCGAGGGAAAATTGGATGAAGTGAAATCCCAATGGAATCCAAAAGCGTCCTTAGGTATTGTGTTAGCCGCGGAAGGCTATCCAGGCGATTATCGTAAAGGCGATGTGATTAGTGGTTTACCACAAAGTGCGGTCGAAAATGAGAAAGTTTTCTTAGCGGGTGTCGCAGAAAAAGAAGGCAAATTAGTTACGAATGGCGGTCGCGTGCTTTGTGTTACTGCATTAGGCGAAAGCGTATTTGAAGCTCAACAAAAAGCCTTAAAACTAGCTGAACAAATTCAATGGACAGGACGTTTTTATCGTCGAGATATTGGTCATCGTGCCGTCGCTCGTGAACAATAAAAATTAACTACTTTAATGGTAAGGGCTCGAATGGATTATAAAAATAAAGAATTATGTCGTCTCCGCACAATCAGTTTTTTTCTGACGTTACATAAAGATAAAACGCAATGGGAAGACGCCCTTTATTCGGTGAAACGTGATGTGGATTTATTATTGCCAGCTGTTCAGAAAGCAGGTTATACCTTGCAATCGATTCGAGTGATCACCAATCCCTTTGGTGAATATTTGGATTTAACCAATTTGCAGACAGCAAAAGCAGATTTGCAGTATTTAACGGAATTATTGAATAAATTTAATGAAAGTGGAATTCGTCTTCGATTTGCAATAGGTGCAGCGAGAAATAAAGAGGAAATTGCTTTATTACCAGAGTTAATCGCCGCTTATGGCGACTTGTGTAATGCTTGTGTCAATGTGCCATTAGATGAAAATGGCGTGTTAGATAATGAACTTATTGAGCAATCTGTTTATGCGGTACAACGAATTGCAAATATCACACCACGTGGCGAAGGTAATTTTAACTTTACGGTGAATTTTAACTGCAAGCCATTTATTCCTTATTTCCCCGCCGGTTATCATCTAAGTCATTTACCAAACAGTTTTGTCATTGGTTTAGAAACACCCGATTTATTAGTCGAAGTATTAAAATCTGTGCCAAAATCGCCTCATAATCAATTTTATGCTGATTGTTATCAGGCTATGTCGCAAGCTCTGCAATATCATGTAGATCAAGTATTAGAGATGTTAAGTGCGGCCAAATTATCAGGTGAATTTGAATTTGCAGGCATTGATAGTTCGGCGGCACCATCTAAAAATTGTGCATCCATGACAAAAGTGTATGAATTAATGGGATTACCCTATTTTGGTGCGGCTGGTTCAGTCGAGGTTTCTGCGCTACTGACAAAAGTGTTTAAATCAGTCCAACGTGTGCCATTGGTTGGGTTTTCTGGATTAATGTTGGCGGTGACAGAAGATTTAGGTTTAGCCGAAGGGACACAAAAACAAGATTTCGATATTCGTGCTTTACTGACGTATAGCGCAGTATGTGGTATCGGTTTAGATACGGTCCCTGTAGCGGGAAATGCTAAGGCTGAAAGCATCGCGGCGATTATGCGTGATACGGGGACGATGGCATTTCGCTTAAATAAACCACTAACTGTACGCTTATTTCCCATTCCGAATAAGGTTGCAGGTGAAATATCAGAATTTGAGAGTGATGATTTATGTAACTGCCGCCTTTTACACATTCCTGATTAAACGAAAATTTCCCTATTTTGTTGTGAACAACGTTATCCCTACTGTTAATAAAAGGAGTATCTCATGAGAAAATTAATATTAGGTGGCCTTGTTGCTGCATTATTAACGGCTTGCTCGGGGGCTTCAAATGTCTCACAAAGCTCAACATTAGATGGCGAGTGGATTTGTCATACTATCCCGACACAAGATAAACAAACTTACGATCGATTAGATCACTTTGTCTTAAAGCCAGATGGAACAGGCGCCTTGCGAGGCATTTCCTACATTGAATTGGATAAAGAGACGACTATTCGTTATTTAACAAAAGGTAAGGTGAAATGGCAGAGCCAAAATAATGTCTTGAGTTTTGATTTTGTTAATCGCGCTATGGTGCCTGCGCACAGTAATAATGTGGCTAAAGCCATTAAGCAAGATAAGAAATTACAAAAACAAGAAAAAGAGAAATTGGCTGCGTTTTATAGCAAATCAGGCGATCACGTGAATATGCCAATTGAACTTAAACAGAATGGCAATCAACTAATTTTAGGTAAGGATTTTGCGACTTGCCGACGAGTCACCGAGAATGACAAAGATATTCAGTTATTGAATAAATGGTTTGTGAAGAAATAAATATAATTATTTTAAGCTTGATAAAAAACAAGCATGATTTTAACCGCACTTTATTTTTGTAAGTGCTGAAATCAACTTAATAAAAGGAGTATTACTATGAGAAAATTAGTATTACTATGAGAAAATTAGTATTAGGTAGTCTTGTCGCTGTATTGCTATCGGGATGTGCAACGGCGCATCAGAAAACTGAACAGGAAAAAGCGTTGGTGGGTGATTGGATTTGTCATGTGAAACCCGCCGCCAAGGCACCTTTGCCAGTTGAACATTTTGATTATGTCACTTATCGAGCAGATCAAACTGTGCTTCTACGCGGTATTTCACAGATTGATACAAAAGAAGGCTGGATGCGTTATTTATTGCAAGCTAAAGCTAAATGGCAGGCGAGTGATGGTAAGTTAAGTTATGACTTTACCGATCGTCTATTTAAAACAGCCCATTCACCACAAGTCGCGAAAATTATTGAACAATCTCCAGAATTTAAAGAATTAGATAAGGAATTTGTTTAACCTTGTGATCGTTGTGGTGATCATTTGGATATGAAGATTAAAATGAAAAGTCCAACAAGGATGACAAATTTTAATACTTATACGAAAGAAACCAGCCAATGCCGTAAACTCGGTGCTGGTGAGAAAACAAAAGAAGTTAAATTAATTGAAAAATTAGTGAAAGAAAAAGGCTCGATTTAGATAAATGAATGTTTTTCATTGTAATAATGAAAAATATGGTCGAAATTTTTGATTAAGTTTTTGCCTAGAAACAGGTAAACTATACACAAATAATGCAAACAACGAGGAAAACACAATGTTTAAAAAAAGTATGAACATCGCTGATTACGATCCGGTTCTATGGCAAGCCATTCAGGACGAAAATCGTCGTCAAGAAGAGCATATCGAACTTATCGCGTCTGAAAACTATGCGAGTCCACGCGTAATGGAAGCGCAAGGTTCACAGTTTACTAACAAGTATGCTGAAGGCTATCCTGGTAAACGTTACTACGGCGGTTGTGAGTACGCAGACATTGTGGAGCAGTTGGCGATTGATCGCGCGAAAGAGTTATTTGGTGCGGATTATGTGAACGTACAACCACACTCAGGTTCACAAGCAAATGCGGCAGTATATGGTGCATTAATCAATGCGGGCGATACCATTTTAGGGATGGATTTAGCACACGGTGGTCACTTAACCCATGGGGCAAAAGTGAGTTTCTCCGGTAAAATCTATAATTCTGTACTTTATGGTATCACTGCTGATGGTTTAATCGACTATGAAGATGTGCGTCAAAAAGCGTTAGAACATAAACCAAAAATGATCGTGGCGGGTTTCTCTGCTTATTCTCAAGTGGTAGATTGGAAAAAAATGCGCGAAATTGCGGATGAAGTGGGCGCGTATTTATTTGTTGATATGGCTCACGTTGCGGGCTTAATCGCAGCAGGTTTATATCCAAACCCATTACCATACGCACATGTTGTAACAACGACCACCCATAAAACCTTAGGTGGTCCACGTGGTGGTTTAATCCTTTCTTCTTGTGGTGATGAAGAGCTTTATAAACGCTTACAATCTTCTGTTTTCCCTGCAAACCAAGGTGGTCCATTAGTTCACATTATTGCGGCGAAAGCAGTATGTTTCAAAGAAGCATTAGAGCCTGCTTATAAAGAATACCAAGCAAACGTGATTAAAAATGCGAAAGCAATGGTAGAAGTGTTTAAACAACGTGGTTATGACGTGGTTTCAAATGGCACAGAAAACCATTTATTCTTAGTCAGTTTCATCAAACAAGGTTTAACCGGTAAAGCAGCAGATGCCGCGTTAGGTAAAGCGAATATCACAGTGAATAAAAACTCCGTACCAAATGATCCACAAAAACCATTTGTGACCTCTGGTATCCGTGTAGGTACACCAGCAGTGACTCGTCGAGGTTTTAACGAACAAGACTGTCGTGAATTAGCCGGTTGGATGTGTGATGTATTGGATGCATTAGGCAAAGAAAACGAAGAACAAGTGATTACAGCAACCAAAGAAAAAGTATTGGCAATCTGCAAACGTCTTCCTGTTTACGCAAACTAATTTTTCATCTTTGCTAAACGAAACGGTGACATCAATGAAGGATGTTACCGTTTTTTATTTCAATTTTTTATGATTTATAGGGAAAGGTAAAGGCTAATTAGTTGATGTTATAGTGCTATTTTTCTGAGTAATAGAATAGTTGAATAAAATAATATATTATTTGGTAACTCAACTAAACGATAAATATATTAATTCTTCAGCCTAAAGAGCCCGGGTAAAAAACAGTCTCCATTATGCTTACTCAAATTGCCACGATAGTGGTTTAACGGTGCTGAGCCTATTATCCAATTTAGTTAAAAATCCAACCGCACTTTCGATTCAATTGAAATACATTTATCTCCCAAAGGAAGTCCTATGTTTAAAACATTATTAAATTTATTTTGCTCGACTGACAAAAATAGTCTTGAAGCCTTAAAGCAACATGCAGAACAAGGTGATGCAGAGGCAATATATCAGTTGGGGAGAGTATATGCTCTTGGTAAAGGGGAAGAAGTCGATTACGATAAAGCAATGACGTTATATCACCGCGCGAATGCATTGGGTTATCCATTAGCGGCAAATAATATTGGTGCGCTTTATGATGATATGGGTGAGCCCGAAAAATCAGTAGAATGGTTTGAGCAAGGCATTCGTCAAGGCGATAAACGAGCGACAATTAGTTTGGGACGATTCTATCTTTTAGGCATTGGCGTGGAGCAAGACACATTTAAAGGCGTTGAAATGCTTAAGAAATATGACAATGATGGGCTTGCTTCATACCTTTTAGCGCAGGTATATGATGGTGTTATAGGATATGAAGTTCCAATTAATTATCCTAAAGCATTGGAATATTACTTGCTTGCTGAAAAGAATAAACAAGATTTAACCAATGAAGATTTAATGACGCTTTATAATAACCTTGGGACACTCTACAACGCTCACGAGGATATTCCAACTAATTATGCTGAAGCGCAAAAATACCTAACCAAAGCTGCTGAAATGGGGCTTCCTAATGCAATGTATGGTTTAGCAAATTTACACGATTTCAGAGGGGATAAAAAACAAGCCTTTAAATGGTATTTAAAAGCCGCTGAAAATGGCTTAATTGATGCCTATTACTATGTTGGTAATGCTTATAAAAGAGGTGAGGGCATTCAACAAGATAGCCAGAAAGCCTTGAAATGGCTAGAGCTAGCAGCAGAATACCAAATGAGGGATGCGGCTAGGGAATTGGCTGAGATTTACCAGGATGGGCTAGGTAATGTGCCACAAAATTTAGAAAAAGCTCAAGCGTTTTATCTACTTGCCAAAGAAGCTGGAGAGAATGTCGAACGCTCAGTACAACAACTTCGAAGCCGTCTTGCTGTGCGAGATAATTTTGATGAATTACTTGAACGCGCTAAAGAAGGCGATCTTGATGCACAAAAGGATTTAGCGATGGCTTACGTTCGAGGTGATGAAATTGAACAGAATAATGAAGAAGCCTTTAAATGGTATAAAGCCGCTGCGGAACAAGGTGATGCTGATGCACAAAATAGTCTGTACAATCGCTATGCAAAAGGCGAAGGAGTTGAACAAAATAGCGAAGAAGCGATGAAATGGCTACATCGTAGTGCAGAACAAGGTCATGGGCTGGCTTACTATAATTTAGGATTTGAATATAGTTCAGGTGATTTAGTTAGAAAAGATGAATTAGAAGCGATCAAATGGTATAAAAAGGCCGCGAAAAAAGACGTCACGGAAGCTTATTATCAACTTGGATTTCTTTATACTTATGGCGATACTATTAAAAAAGATTATCAGTCTGCACGGGAATATTATGAATTGGCGGGCGGAAGCTGGAACGGTGAAGCGCAAAATGAGTTAGGCATTCTTCACTTTAATGGGTTAGGCACACCAAAAGATAATGCTAAAGCTTTTTTGTATTTCCAACTTGCTGCTGAAAATGGCAGTCCTGAGGGAATGTATAATTTAGGTGCGATGTATGACAATGGCTTTGGCACAAAACGCAACCGCAAATTTGCCACCCAATGGTTTAAAAAATCCTGTGAAGCTGGATATGAAAAAGCGTGCGAGATGCTATAAAAATAACACCTTACTTGATGTTTTTTCATGCAAAAGGAGAGGCGTAATACCAGATCAATATGTTAAAATGAACTATTATTTTTTGATCTTCTCGTTTACGCATAATGCTGATTCAGCTTTTATTTGTGATGTTAGCGGCGATGAATATCGCCGCTTATTTTTTAATGTGGAAAGACAAAGTTCGCGCGGTTCGTCACGGCTGGCGAATTTCTGAAAATACTTTCTTTCTATTAAGCCTGCTTGGTGGGTTTATTGGTGTTGATTGTGGGATGAAACGCTTTCGTCATAAAACCAAACACTTTAGTTTTAAATTTGTTGTTATTCTCAGTGCCTTTATTTGGTTGATCTTAATGCCTTATTGGTATTTCTTTCTTGAATAATGTTGAGTACAGAATGACTTTCAGTAAGAAAAAAGCCTAGAGAATATCTCTAGGCTTTTTAGTATGCGATTAGACTACTTAAAAATGAGGCGTCGATTTCGACTTTTCTTCACTTGTGAAAGTGTAATTAATCCCAACACAATGACATAGACAGCGAAAATAAATACCAACCATTGCACCATCGTGATGCCGAAAAGTGACCATTGGCTTTCGTTGCAGCTGCCTGTCGGATTGAAGACCGCAGGTAGCCATTTATGGAATGGTAACGTTTCTGGAAAGTTTGGTATAAATTCACATTGTTTCCATGGCGCAGGGGTCATTTGTAAATCAAGGTGACGAATGGAAATCATTAATCCTTTGATTGCACTAAATAAACCCACAATAAGAGCAAGAATGCGGACAATAAGCGAACTAGGGGCTAAGGCGCCGATAAAACCAGCAATAAATAACCCTACCATAGCTAAACGTTCGTAAACACAAAGTACGCAAGGTTGTAAACCCATTCCGTATTGAAAGTAAAGTGCGGTCGATTCTAAGGCAAATACGGAAAATGCCAAAAAGATCCACGCTGAACGTTTAAGGGATAATTGCTTAAAAAAGTCGAGCATTCTTTCTCCTTATGCTTCATTAAATTGGAAGAATTAAGCCAAGGTTTGCAAGCCAAATCGTCATTCCTGGTAGGATAAATTCGATTGCAAGGAAACCAACTAGCGTTAATACGATAGTGTAAGGCAATGCCATGTAGACCATTCTACCATAAGAAAGTTTAATTAACGGTGCAAGCGATGATGTTAATAAGAACAAGAACGCGGCTTGACCGTTTGGTGTAGCGACAGAAGGTAAGTTTGTACCTGTATTGATTGCTACCGCAAGTAATTCAAATTGGTGCGGTGTAATTGCGCCTGTCGCAAGGGCATGTTTCGCTTCATTGATATAAACTGTTGCTACGAATACGTTATCAGAAATCGCAGACAGTAAACCGTTGAAACAGTAGAATAATGCTAACTGTGTTTTCTCTTCAGAACTTAATACAAAGTGAATAATTGGCGCAAAGAGTTTTTGATCGATAATCACTGCAACGACAGAGAAAAACACCACTAATAGTGCAGTGAAAGGTAAACTTTCTTGGAATGCTTTACCAATAGCATGTTCATCAGTTACACCAGTAAAGGTTGTCGCAAGAATGATCACGCTTAAACCAATCAAGCCTACGGCCGCTAAGTGGAAAGCTAAACCTAAGATCAACCAAACCGCGATAACCGCTTGGACAGAAAGACGAATCTTATCTTGTTTAGACATTTTTTGTGCGTTTTCACGATCTAAATCCGCTAAGACTTGCCATACTTCTTCTGGTAGTTTTTCACCATAACCGAATAATTTAAATTTTTCGACTAAAATACAAGTGAGTAATCCACAGATAAATACAGGGACTGTCACAGGTGCCATACGGAAGAAAAATTCAATGAAATTCCATTTAGCTTGTTCTGCAATGATTAAGTTTTGAGGTTCCCCCACCATGGTCATGACACCACCGAGTGCGGTACCGACACCAGCATGCATCATTAAGCTACGTAAGAAAGAGCGGAATTTTTCGAGAGTTTCGTGATTTTTTATTTTGTTATCATCGGAAATATCAACCGCATCTTGTAGATTTTTCCCTGATGCCACTTTGTGATAAACCCCATAGAAACCCATGGCAACACTGATGATGACCGCCACAACAGTTAGTGCATCTAAGAAAGCTGAAAGAAATGCAGCACTAAAACAGAATGCTAAAGAGAGAACGATTTTAGAACGAATACGCACTAATAATTTGGTGAAAACATAAAGCAAAAGTTGCTTCATAAAATAAATACCGGCCACCATGAAGATTAAAAGTAAAAGCACTTCAAAGTTTGCCACGATCTCCGCTTTAACGTGTTCAGCATTTGTCATGCCAATAGCAATGGCTTCAAATGCTAATAAACCACCCGGTTGAAGAGGGTAGCATTTTAATGCCATGGCTAGCGTGAAAATAAACTCGGCAACGAGTAGCCAACCTGCAAGAAATGGACTAACAAAAAAGAATAAAATCGGGTTAATTACCAGGAAGGCAATAATAGTTAATTTATACCAATCTGGACTTGCGCCCAGAAAGTTTTTCATAAATGCTTGTGTGTAAGTCATATCGAACTCCGTTTTTTTATAGTCTTAACATTGTAATATATACAGCTTTAAAGGATAATAGACCAGTTAAAGATTTATTGAATAAATCACATTTTTTTGATCTTTTTAAGCTTTTTTATATTTATTTTATATTTATGCAAACAGATAATACCCTTTTACGGGCTCAAAGCCCAGCCGCACTTGCCGAAGAATATATTGTTAGAAGCATTTGGGATGATGTATTTCCCGCGGGTACCAATCTTCCTTCTGAACGTGATTTAGCTGATAAAATCGGTGTGACACGCACCACATTACGTGAAGTATTACAGCGTTTAGCACGAGATGGATGGCTTACCATTCAACACGGCAAGCCGACCAAAGTCAATGATATTTGGGATACAGCCGGCCCAAGCATTATTGAAACCTTAATTACCTTAGATCGTCAGAGTGCGCCATTAATCATTGAAAATATGCTTTCGTTGCGTAGTCGTATGTCTGAATCTTATATTTATGAAGCTGTCAAAAATTCACCTAAAGCCTCGGTTGCTTTGTTTAAAGGGCTAGATTCATTAGAAAACACCGCTGAAAGTTACATGGAATTCGATTATGCCTTATTCCGCCAATTTACAGTCATGGCGAATAAACCCTTCTATCGTTTGATTTTTAATAGTTTACGTGGGGTTTATCATAAAATTGGCTTATTGTTTTTCAGCGAAGAAAAACATCGCCAAGTCACGCATGATTTCTATGTTGAATTGCGCGATATTTGTGAAAGTGGCCAATCCGATTTAGTGGTAGGCTGTATTCGCAAACATAAGCAAGTGACTTCCGCTTACTGGCGAACCATTTTAGAAAGTTTGCCAAAAGATTTAGAAACAGAATAATATGAAAAGTGCGGTTGAAAATGACCGCACTTTTTCCTTATATCAAAGACTCAATATTATGCGTATTCCAAGAATTTATCACCCAGAATCTCTTAAAAATCAATCTACTTGTCAACTTTCAGAAGATGCGGCTAATCACGTAGGACGTGTACTTCGAATGACTGAAAGTGAGCAAATTGAATTATTTGATGGAAGTAATCATATTTATCCAGCCAAAATTATTGAAGTGAGCAAAAAAGCCGTTAAAGTGGAAATTCTAGGCTGTGAATTGAGTGATAAAGAGTCGAATTTATCGATTCACTTAGGGCAGGTTATTTCCCGTGGTGATCGAATGGAATTTACAATCCAAAAATCTGTGGAATTGGGCGTGAACGTGATTACACCATTGTGGTCAGAACGCTGTGGCGTGAAGCTAGACGGCGAACGCATGGATAAGAAAATTCAACAATGGCAAAAAATTGCTATTGCCGCTTGTGAACAATGTGGCCGTAACGTTGTACCAGAAATTCGCCCATTAATGAAATTACAAGATTGGTGTGCAGAAAATGATGGTACGTTGAAATTGAATTTACATCCAAGAGCCCAATATTCTATTAAAACCTTGCCTTCCATTCCCAAAGAAGGGGTTCGTTTGCTTATTGGTTCAGAAGGTGGTTTATCACCTCAAGAAATCGTTCAAACTGAACAACAAGGATTTACTGAAATTTTATTAGGAAAGCGTGTGTTACGCACAGAAACGGCTTCTTTAGCAGCTATTAGCGCGTTACAAATTTGTTTTGGAGATTTGGGATAATGATGGATTTACAAGGGCAATTTTTAATTGCGATGCCACAGTTGGAGGATTATTTCCAAAATACCGTGGTGTATATGTGCGAGCATAATGAGCAAGGTTCGATGGGCTTAGTGATTAATCAACCCACTGATTTAAGCATTGCAGAGCTATATTCAAAAATGAATTTTATGATGAAAAATGACCGCACTTTTAGCAATGAACTTGTACTTGCGGGTGGTCCAGTACATTCTGAGCGTGGTTTTATTTTGCATAAGAAAACCGCGAAAGAATTTGAGCATAGTTATAAAATTACTGATGATATGTATCTCACCACGTCAGCAGATATTGTGGAAACCTTTGGTTCAGCGGATGCGCCTGAGAAATATCTTGTTGCACTCGGTTGTGCCAGTTGGACAGCAGGGCAGCTTGAACAAGAGATTGCAGATAATGCGTGGTTAGTGGCACCGGCTTCAGACACCATTTTGTTTGAAACGATTTATGAAGATCGTTATCCTGCCGCGAATCAATTATTAGGGATTCATCCTCATAATTTTGTCTTTTCACAAGTGGGGCATAGTTAATGGGCATCACGGCAATCGCGTTTGATTTTGGCACAAAAAGCATTGGTTGTGCGGTCGGGCAAAGTATCACAGGTACGGCACAAGCCTTACCTGCATTTAAAGCGCAAGATGGGATTCCAAACTGGGATGCTATTGAAAAATGTTTAAAGGATTGGAAGCCTGATGTTATTGTGGTGGGATTGCCTTTAAATATGGATGGTACCGAGCAAGATTTAACACTTCGTGCGAAAAAATTTGCCAATCGCTTAAATGGTCGTTTCGGTATTAAAGTAGAACTGCAAGATGAGCGCTTAACGACGGTTTCTGCTAGAGATGAAATTTTCCAGCGTGGCGGTTATCGCGCCCTCAATAAAGGCAAAGTCGATGGAATTTCTGCTTGTCTGATTTTAGAAAGTTGGTTCGAAAGTTATTCAGAATAAGCCAAAAATAAACCGCACTTTAATGTGCGGTTTGTTGTATTTATGAGTTTATTTTTTTATCCAAATCAGACTTGCCATTCGACCTGTTTTGCTATCTCGACGATAGGAAAAGAAGCTCTCTTTTTCTGTGAATGTGCAGTGTTCTCCACCGTAAATTTGGGTAATCCCTAATTTATTGAGGCGTTGTGTAGCAATTTGATAAAGATTACAGAGGTATTTTCCTGCTTCATTCGGATCTGGTCGAAAAGCTGTTTCTGCAATTGGGTCAAAAGCCATAAATTGCTCAATCACTTCTTTTCCTACTTGGAACGCATTGGGGCCGATAGCAGGTCCAAACCACGCGATAATCTCTTCGGGGGCAGATTGGAAACATTTCACCGTTTCTTCTAAAACACCATCACAGAGTCCGCGCCAGCCTGCATGTGCTGCAGCCACTTCAGTGCCTAGTTTATTGGTGAATAAAACTGGCAAGCAATCAGCCGTCATCACCAAACAGACTTGGTTAGGTTGATTGGTGTAAACTGCATCAGCTTCAAAATTATTTCCCTCATAAGGTACTGTAATCACACGAGTGCTGTGCGTTTGAGTTAAAAACAACGGGAAATGTGGCAGATTAAATTTTTCAACCAATAAAGTGCGGTTAGTTTTGACCGCACTTTTATCATCTTCGACATGATCGCCTAAATTGAAACTCTCGAAAGGCGGCAGGCTTACGCCCCCTTCTCTTGTGGTCGTAAAAGCTTGGATGTGTGGTGGAACAGTCCAGTTTGGAACAATGCTTTTCATCTTAATAATCCAACTCGTCTTTGTGTTCGAGGTAATCCGCTTTTAAGGCATGAAGTAATTCGACAAAGTCATCCGGTAATGGGGCATACCATTCCATCATTTCTCCCGTAATCGGGTGAGCTAAACGCAACATAACCGCATGTAAGGCTTGACGTTTAAAATTACGCAGCACTTCAGTAAAGGCTTTGCTTGCATTTTTAGGTGGACGAGGACGACCACCGTAAGTTTGATCACCTAATAATGGATGTGCGATATGCGCCATGTGCACACGAATTTGGTGAGTACGACCGGTTTCTAAACGTAAGCGTAAGCGGGTGTAATTACGGAAGTTTTCCATAATGCGGTAGTGCGTCACAGCCGGTTTACCCATTGGGTGAACCGCCATCAATGTGCGTTTTGTCGCATGACGAGCCATTGGCTGATCTACTGTGCCGCCTTTGGTCATAATGCCACTGGCGACGGCTTCGTATTCACGAGTGATCTTACGTTTTTGTAAGTCACGCACGAGCTTAGTTTGTGCGGGGATCGTTTTAGCAACAACCATGAGACCCGTCGTATCTTTATCTAAACGATGCACAATCCCTGCGCGTGGTACTTCGGCAATAGGTGGATAGTGATAGAGTAGTGCGTTAAGTACCGTTCCGTCTGGATTGCCTGCACCGGGATGAACCACGAGATCTTTAGGTTTGTTAATCACGATAATATCGTCATCTTCATAAACGATATTGAGCGGAATATTTTGTGGCTCAAAACGGTTTTCATCTTCTACTTCTACCGAAATTTCAATTTGCTCTCCGCCATAAACTTTTGCACGTGGAATATCGGCAATTTCACCGTTCATTTTTACCTGTTTTGCTTCAATCCAGGTTTTTAAACGCGAACGGGAATATTCTGGGAACAACTCTGCTAGGGTTTGATCTAAACGCTGTCCCATTTGTTCGGGCTGAATTTCAGCCGTTAAGGTAATTTGTGGCATAAAAAATCCATCTAAAAATTTAAAAAGTTGGCTTATTGTGTAATGTTCTATACAATATTCGTTAATTGTAACTTATTTATTGATTTTCGTAAAAATTAAGGAAAAAAGAATGCGTAAAATAAAATCTCTTGCACTAATTGCATTGACCTCATTCGCGATTGCAGCTTGTAGCAGTGGTAATAAAGAAGTGGAACAAGCTTCTGTTGATGACCTTTATGCAAAAGGGGCAGCAGCATTGCAAGAAGGAAGCTATTCTGACTCGATTCGTTATTTAAAAGCAGCAACAGAGCGTTTCCCTGGTAGTACTTACCAAGAGCAAGCAATGCTTGATTTAATTTATGCAAACTATAAAACGCAAGATTACACCGCAACGTTGGTAACCGTAGATAACTACTTACACCAATTCCCACAAAGTCCAAACCGTGACTATGCAGTGTATATGGCGGGTTTAACAAACTTAGCAACGGCCGATAACATGATCCAAGATTTCTTTGGTATCGATCGTGCAACGCGTGAAACCACTTCAATGAAAACGGCGTTTTCAAACTTCCAAAGCTTAGTGCGTGCGTTCCCAAATAGCCCATATTCACAAGATGCAGTAGCACGTATGGCATACATCAAAGATTCATTAGCTCGTCATGAATTAGAAATTGCAAAATTCTATGCAAAACGTGATGCATGGGTAGCTGTAGCAAACCGTGTAGTGGGTATGTTACAACAATATCCAGATGCCAAAGCGACTTACGAAGGTTTATTCTTAATGAAAGAAGCCTATGAAAAAATGGGTTTACAACAATTAGCGAGTCAAACTCAACAAGTCATCGATGCGAATAAAGATAAACAATTTGCGGACGTGAAAAAACTGGAAGAGTCTGATTTAATTCAACCGGTTAAAAAATAATCCCGTCCCTTGTGGGACGTGCTTGAATAAGCAAAATTATTCAAATAAAGGCTAGTCAAACTAATCAAATTGAGCTAGTATAAATTTAAAAGATTTCCTGGGGTGTTCGTGGATGGGTTATGTCCCTGAGCCGATACTTAGAACTTTATAAATCGGTTTCCCGCCATTGGTGTGTAGGCTTGACCTTTGACTTTGTCATTGGACTAAAGAAACCTAAAAATGGCCTTACCGGTTTCCTTGGACCGTCGGGTTCAAGGACTACTACTCGTAGCGGCACTCTGGGACCTTCCTTTAAAATCCATTCTTTCCAATCGAATGAAATCAACACAGCAAACGCTTCGCAATCAACTCCGTCAACAAATTCGTAAAACACGAGCAAATTTGACCGCTCTTCAGCAGCAACAGGCGGAAGATTCTATCACTCAACAAGCACTTGCGTTAATTGAAGAACGAAATGCTCAGCATATTGCTTTGTATCTTTCCTTTGATGGAGAAATCTCCACGGATAAACTCATCAAAATCCTTTGGGCGCAAGGTAAACAGGTTTATTTGCCGGTATTACACCCTTTCAATCCGAATCATCTTTTGTTTTTACGTTATTTGCCAGATACACCGATGCTGAAAAATAAATTTGGCATTTGGGAGCCAAAACTCAATGTGCAAAACGTATTGCCTTTGGATGAATTAGATATTCTTTTTACGCCACTCGTCGCGTTTGATAAACAGGGGAATCGCTTAGGCATGGGCGGTGGTTTTTATGACCGCACTTTACAACATTGGCAGAAATCTCCTTTTATCCCCGTGGGATTAGCCCATCAATGTCAGCAAGTCGAACAGCTTCCAACAGAAGCGTGGGACGTGCCACTTCATCAAATCTTAGTTGCTTAAACCTATCAAGACGTAAAGTTTGATAGAAAAAATTAAAAATAGTCTATTTTTTCTCTTGAAATCCCAAAAAAGGGTCTTATTTAATTACTCATAAAGGGGATGACCCCAAGTATTTTATGCAGGAGAAGATAAGATATGAATATTGAAAAATTTACCACTAAATTCCAACAAGCACTTAGTGAAGCACAGTCATTAGCGCTTGGTAAAGATAATCAGTTTATTGAACCAGTGCATTTATTGGCCGCACTTTTAAATCAACAAGACGGTTCAATTGCACCGATTTTGACAGCAAGTGGCGTGAATGTCGCGTTATTACGTAATGAATTAAACGCAGAATTGAATAAATTGCCACAAGTGTCAGGTAATGGCGGAGACGTGCAAATTTCTCGTCAATTACTCAACTTATTGAATTTATGTGACAAATTAGCACAACAAAAACAAGATAAATTTATTTCCAGTGAATTGTTCTTATTGGCGGCGCTTGAAGAGCGTGGTGCATTAAATGACATTTTGAAAAAATGTGGTGCGAAAAAAGAACAAATTTTACAAGCGATTCAACATATTCGCGGAGGACAAAGCGTGAACGATCAAAATGCAGAAGAAAGCAGACAAGCTCTTGAAAAATATACGATTGATTTAACAGCTCGTGCTGAAAGTGGCAAACTCGACCCGGTTATTGGTCGTGATGAAGAAATTCGTCGAGCCATTCAAGTATTACAACGTCGTACCAAAAACAACCCAGTATTAATCGGTGAGCCTGGTGTAGGTAAAACCGCTATTGTAGAAGGTTTGGCACAACGTATTGTCAATGGTGAAGTACCGGAAGGCTTGAAAAACAAACGTGTCCTTTCTTTAGATATGGGGGCCTTGATTGCAGGTGCTAAATATCGTGGTGAATTTGAAGAACGTTTAAAAGCGGTATTAAATGAACTTGCAAAAGAAGAAGGTCGCGTGATCCTCTTTATTGATGAAATCCATACCATGGTTGGTGCAGGTAAAACTGACGGTGCGATGGATGCAGGCAACTTATTAAAACCAAGTTTAGCTCGTGGTGAATTACACTGTGTGGGGGCAACAACGTTAGACGAATATCGTCAGTATATTGAGAAAGATGCGGCGCTTGAACGTCGTTTCCAAAAAGTCTTTGTAGATGAACCAAGTGTAGAAGATACCATTGCGATCTTACGTGGTTTGAAAGAGCGTTATGAGATCCATCACCATGTAGATATTACTGACCCTGCAATCGTAGCTGCGGCAACACTTTCGCATCGTTATATTTCAGATCGTCAATTGCCGGATAAAGCAATCGATCTAATCGATGAAGCTGCTTCAAGCATCCGTATGGAAATTGACTCTAAACCAGAGCCACTCGATCGTCTTGAACGCCGTATCATCCAATTAAAATTGGAACAACAGGCGTTACAAAAAGAAGAAGACGAAGCAAGCCGTAAACGTTTAGAAATGTTAGAAAAAGAACTTTCTGATAAAGAACGTGAATATGCTGAACTTGAAGAAGTATGGAAATCAGAAAAAGCGGCGCTTTCAGGTTCTCAACACATCAAACAAGAGTTAGATGCGGCGAAAACTGAAATGGAACAAGCGCGTCGTGCTGGCGATTTAAGCAAAATGTCTGAGCTGCAATATGGGCGTATTCCTGAATTGGAAAAACAACTTGCAGCCGCTGAAACCGGTGAAGGCAAAGAAATGAGCCTATTACGCTATCGTGTGACAGATGAAGAAATTGCGGAAGTACTTTCTAAAGCAACTGGCATTCCAGTTTCTAAAATGATGGAAGGTGAGAAAGAAAAACTCTTACGTATGGAAGAAGAATTGCACAAACGTGTGATCGGTCAAGAAGAAGCAGTTGATGCCGTCGCGAACGCAATTCGTCGTAGCCGTGCAGGGCTTTCAGATCCTAACCGCCCAATTGGTTCTTTCTTATTCTTAGGTCCAACTGGTGTAGGTAAAACCGAGCTTTGTAAAACGTTGGCGAAATTCCTCTTTGACAGCGAAGATGCAATGGTGCGTATTGATATGTCAGAGTTTATGGAAAAACACAGCGTATCTCGTTTAGTGGGTGCGCCTCCAGGCTACGTAGGCTATGAAGAAGGTGGTTACTTAACTGAAGCAGTTCGTCGTCGTCCATATTCAGTAATTTTGCTCGATGAAGTGGAAAAAGCACATGCGGATGTATTCAACATCTTATTACAAGTGTTGGATGATGGCCGTTTAACTGATGGTCAAGGTCGTACAGTGGACTTCCGTAACACCGTGGTGATTATGACCTCTAACTTGGGTTCTGATTTAATTCAAGGTAGCAAAAACGAAAGCTATGGCGAAATGAAAGCCTTAGTGATGTCAGTGGTGAGCCAACATTTCCGTCCGGAATTCATCAACCGTATTGACGAAACTGTGGTATTCCACCCACTGGGCAAAGAAAATATCCGTGCGATTGCAAGCATCCAATTAGAACGTCTAGCAAAACGTATGGAAACTCGTGGTTACGAATTGGTGTTTACCGAAGCGTTATTAGATTTCATTGGTGAAGTGGGTTACGACCCAATTTATGGGGCGCGTCCATTAAAACGTGCAATCCAACAAGAGATCGAAAACAGCTTGGCACAACAAGTTCTATCTGGTCAATTATTACCAGGTAAAGTGGTCACAGTAGATTATGTGGATGGCAAAGTTCAAGCCAGACAATAATTTGTAAAATGAAAGCCATTTAGTGAAAGCTAAATGGCTTTTTTATGCTTTGGTAAAAGATAAAATAGGGTAGAATGACGCTGTGTATTGCGTATAAAAATGAGGAAAAAAATGACTGCAGTTTTAAAAATTGGTTTGGTTTCAGTATCAGATCGTGCATCAAGTGGTGTGTATCAAGATCAAGGGATTCCAGAATTACAAAAATGGTTAGAGCAAGCGTTGGTGGATCCTTTTGAAGTGGAAACGCGATTAATTCCAGATGAGCAACCATTAATCGAACAAACGCTGAAAGAATTGGTGGATGAGCACCATTGTCATTTAGTGCTGACAACGGGCGGTACAGGACCGGCAAAACGTGATGTGACACCTGATGCCACGTTAGCAGTAGCCGATCGTGAAATGCCAGGATTTGGTGAGCAAATGCGTCAAGTGAGTTTACATTTTGTACCAACAGCGATTTTATCTCGTCAAGTTGGTGTGATTCGTAAAAACAGCCTAATCTTGAATTTACCAGGGCAGCCAAAAGCCATCAAAGAAACCTTAGAAGGCGTGAAAGATGAGCAAGGCAAGGTCTTAGTGAAAGGGATTTTTAGTGCAGTGCCTTACTGCTTGCAATTAATCGATGGTATTTATATTGATACCAAGCCTGAAGTGATTACAAGCTTCCGACCGAAAGCCGCACGCCGCGAAAATTTGGAGAAATAAGATGAAAAAAATCGAAGCCATTATTAAGCCATTTAAATTAGATGATGTGCGTGAAAATTTATCTGATATTGGCATTAGCGGAATGACCGTGATTGAAGTTCGTGGTTTTGGTCGTCAAAAAGGGCATACAGAGCTTTATCGTGGTGCAGAATATATGGTGGATTTTCTGCCTAAAGTGAAAATTGAAATTGTCGTGCCAGATGATTTGCTTGAGCAATGTCTTGAAACCATTGTTGAAACCTGCCAAACAGGCAAAATCGGGGATGGTAAGATCTTTGTTTATGATATAGAACGCGTGATTCGTGTTCGTACAGGCGAAGAAAATGAGGAAGCCATTTAGTGGAAAAAAACTTAAATTTTAACCGCACTGTAGTCGCTATGGCGGCTTTAGTAATTGTGTTTGCGGGAATTAAACTGGCGGCAGAGATTGTCGTGCCTTTTTTATTGGCATTATTTATCGCTATTATTTGTTCGCCGGTAATTAAAGCGATGACACAACGCAAAGTGCCGCATGGTATTGCTATTGCCTTGTTGTTTATCCTAATTTTAATCGTATTCTTTTTCCTAGCGGGATTAATTAATAGCAGTGTACAAGAATTTACACGCTCGATTCCTCAATATAAAGTGCTGCTTTCGGAGCGTGTAAATGACGTTATGGCATTAGCACAAAAACTGAAATTGCCGATTGTGATTTCTCGCGAAGCCATTATGGAGCATTTTGATCCAAGTGTGATCATGAACTTTGTGAGCCGTTTGTTATTAAACTTTTCTGGCGTGGTGACGAATGTTTTTGTGTTGATTTTAGCGGTGATTTTTATGCTGCTTGAAGCACCAACTATGAAGCATAAACTTGCTTTAGTTTTAAGTGACAATGAACATGATGTTGTCGCGGAAGAACATCATATTGATCGTATTTTAGACGGTGTAATTAGTTATCTTGGTGTGAAAACGGTGATTAGTTTGTTGACTGGTTTCACAACTTGGATTTTATTGGACGTAGCGGGTGTGCAATATGCGATTTTATGGGCAACCTTAAGCTTCTTATTAAATTACATTCCGAATATCGGTTCCATTATTGCAGCAGTACCTATTATTGTTCAAGCGTTATTGCTGAATGGATTTGGTGTAGGCATGGGCGTAACCGTCGGTATTATTGTATTAAATATTGTGATCGGTAATATTATTGAACCGAAAATGATGGGTAAAACCTTAGGGCTTTCTACCTTGGTCGTATTCTTTTCGTTGCTTTTCTGGGGATGGTTGCTCGGTACAGTCGGTATGTTACTTTCAGTGCCGCTAACAATGGCGTTTAAAATTACCTTGGAAAGCTCTGAATCAACGAAGAAATATGCGGCTTTATTAGGAGATGTAAACGACTAAAGTGCAGTCATAAAAAATGTCATAATTTTAGCAATAAAAAAGCCACCGTTATGGTGGCTTTCTTTTTATCTGATGTTTAATAGATTAAGGTAAATCATCGATTTCTTTATCCACTTTTGGTGGAATCATATGTTCACGGCGTAGGCCGATATCATAAGCAATCGCAATCGCGATAAAGATTGATGAGTAAGTACCAAAACCGATACCAATTAATAACGCTAATGAGAAGTTATGAATTGATGGACCACCAAAGAAGAACAAGGCAATCACAACAAGAAGCGTTGTGAGAGATGTCATGATGGTTCTCGATAAGGTTTGCGTTAAGGAAATATCAATAATATCGATGGTTTCTACACGGCGAATTTTACGGAAGTTTTCACGTACACGGTCGAATACCACGATACTATCGTTGATAGAATAACCTACAACGGAAAGAATCGCCGCCACGAAGGTTAAATCCATTTCGACTTGTAATGCAGAGAAAACACCGAGTGTAATCACCACGTCATGCGCAAGTGAGGCAATACCACCAAAACCTAAACGCCATTCAAAACGTGAGCCCACGTAAATTAACATCATTGCTAGGGTTGCAAGGGTCGCATAAACCGCACCTTGAGCCAGTTCTTCACCCACATTCGGACCGACGAATTCGATACTGTTAATATGAATATTAGGATCAATTGTTTGGAGCATGCTTTTAACGTGATCACCAATAGCTGAATCGTTATTATCAGCCGGTAAGCGGATCATCACGTCTTGTACAGAACCCGTTGTTTGTACAATTGGACTTGCAATCCCGTTTTGATTTAATGTGCCACGGATTTTCTCTAAATCAGCCGGTTGTGAGAAGTGCGTATCAAATACCACACCACCGGTAAAATCCAAGCCCCAGTTGAAGCCTTTTGTCACAATGAAGAAGAGGGAAATCGCCATTAAAATGATGGAAAAGGTATATCCCACAAATCTCACTTTCATAAATTCAGTGAGAGGGAATGGCAATTTAATCCCATTCACTTCACGGATAAAATGTCCGTTTTTATCTTTTGCAAATAATCTCATCTTATCCTACCTAAATTGATAATTTTTCAAGACGTTTACCGCCGTATAGGAAGTTCACGATAGCACGTGTTCCAGTAATCGCTGTAAACATTGAAATTGCTACACCTAATGCAAGGGTTACCGCAAAGCCTTGAATTGGACCGGTACCCACAGCATAAAGAATGATTGCCGTTAAAATTGTAGTTAAGTTCGCATCGAAGATAGAGGTGAATGCACCGTTATAACCTTCGTTAATGGCTTGCTGGATTGGACGGCCATTACGAATCTCTTCTTTGATACGTTCAAAAATAAGTACGTTGGCATCCACCGACATCCCCAGGGTTAATACGATACCCGCAATCCCCGGCATGGTGAGTGTTGCACCAGGTAGGATAGACATCAAACCGACTAATAAAACGATATTAATCACCAAGGCAAAGCTTGCGATAATACCAAAGACTTTATAGTAAACCAGCATGAAGACAATGACCGCAATTAAGCCCCAGAAGCTTGCATCAATACCTTGTTCTACGTTTTGTGCACCAAGAGAAGGACCGATTGTACGTTCTTCAACAATTTGCACTGGCGCGATTAATGCACCTGATTTTAATAACATAGAAAGGTTTTGTGCTTCTGCAGAACTGCTTACACCTGTAATTTGGAAGTTAGAACTGAAGCGACCTTGAATAGTAGCAACGTTAATCACTTCTTCACTTTTCTCTAAAATGGTTTTGCCATTTTCGTCTTTTTTACCGTTGTCTTTGTATTCTACATACAAGGTTGCCATTGGTTTTTTATAGTATTTCTTGGTAGTTTGCGACATGATTTCGCCGCCTTCACTGTCCAAGGTCACACTTACTTGTGGCGTACTGGTGTGTTGGTCTAAGCCCGAGCTTGAGTTGATAATGTGTTCACCACCCAATACCGCACGTTTGTAAAGTGCAACAGGTCTACCTTGACGGTCATATTTGATTTCTGTGTCAGAAGGTAACATACCGCGCGCTGCTGATTCAGGGTTCACCAACGAATTCACAATACGGAATTCAAGTGTTGCAGTTGCCCCTAAGATTTCTTTTGCTCGCGCAGTATCTTGAACGCCCGGCAATTCGATTACGATACGTTCTGCGCCTTGACGTTGGATCACTGCTTCAGCTACGCCTAATTCAGCAACACGTTTACGCAAAATCGTTAAGTTTTGCTCGATCGCTAAGTTACGTGATTCAGTTAATGATGCTTCAGAAAGGGCAAGATTTAAGGTGTTGTCACCAATATCAGATACGTCTAATGTTGGGTGTAATTGACGAATAATACGCGCTGCTTTCGACATTTGGTCAGCGTTTTCTAATGTGACCGTTGTACCAAATTTGTCACCGTTTTTAATTGCCGTAAACTGAATCTTTTCTTTACGTAATTCGTTGCGTAATGTGTCTTGTAACTGTTCTTGACGTTTAGCAAGCGCAGAATTCATGTCCACTTCCATCAAGAAACGTACCCCACCACGTAAGTCCAAGCCCCATTTCATTGGATTAGCCCCAATGCTGCTTAACCAAGCCGGTGTTGCTGGTGCAAGGTTTAATGCCGTGGTGTAGTTGTTGCCAAGTTTTTCTGCAATTTTATCTTTGGCAAGAAGTTGGTCATCTGTGTTGTTGAAACGGGCAAGAATAGAGCCATTTTCAAGAACGATAGATTTGGTTGAAAGGTTATTTTCTTTTAGTACGTTTTGTACTTCAGTTAATGCGGTGGTGTCTGCTTGTTGTCCGCGAGTACCAGAAATTTGTACCGCAGGATCTTCACCATAGATATTTGGAAGAGAGTATAAAGCACCAATGGCGACCACAAGGATCACCATTAGATTCTTCCATAATGGGTAACGATTTAACATAGTTTTCCCTTTAGGAATTTAAATTAGAGAGATTTTACAGAACCTTTCGGTAATACTGAAACGATGTAGTTACGGTTAATCGTGATTTCAGTGGTATCGTTTAACGCGATAACAATTTCAGCACCTTCGGTTACTTTAGTGATTTTACCAATCAAACCACCAGCGGTTAATACTTCAGTGCCTTTCGCTAATTCAGACATTAATTTTTTGTGTTCTTTATTACGTTTCGCTTGTGGGCGGTAAATCATAAAATAAAAAATTAAACCGAAGATCACGAAAATAAATAACGTGGACATTGGGCTTTGTGCTTCCATTGTGTTTTCCTTATAAATGAAAAGTTAAAAGTGTGCGTAAAATACCATAAAACGGCATTCAGTAAAAGCCGATGAAGGCAATAACAACGAGAATTTTAGGATTAATTGATTTTTTTCAAGCAAACTTCGAAGATTTGCTCGGAAAGCCAATGTTTATCCACTAATTCACATTGATTTTCTTCACAAAAAACAACAAAATTTTCTACCGCACTTTGACGATTTAATTGCAAAACTAATTCATCATTTGGCGCTAAATTTGCCAAAGCTTTCTTCGCCGTTAAAAGCGGAATCGGGCAGGAAAGTGCGGTCAAATTTAATTGATATTTCATGATTTAAGCTTGACGACGAGCAAACATAATTTTGCCCATAGCCGTGAGTTGTTCTGCGGATAAATATTGCTTACCAAGCTCAAATAGCGGCTCTTCAAGGGCAATGTGTCTATCATAGCTCGCCACAAACAGCGTAATCAGCCTTTCATCTACATCAGTGCGTTTCTCAGCAATTAATTCTTCTAGCTGCTCAGAAAGCTTTGCCCAATTTTCATGCAAAGTAACATGTTGGCGTTCTAATTCATCTACCGATTCTTTCGTTTGAGGCGCTTTTTCAATTAAAGCGGGGAAGAAGTCTTTTTCTTCATCATCATGGTGAAGTGGAGCCGCGTGATTAAAATACTGCAAAATGGTTTTCACATCATTTAATACAGCTTGATTCACGCCATTCTTTTCTAAATAGCCTGGAAGAATGGTGAGCTGCTTGCAAAAGCGTTTCACTTTGCTATGACAAGCATAAAGCATATCAATCGGTTCATTCCAAGTGGCAAATTGTTGAGGTTCGAGGATTTGCATAAGGTTTCCTTTGTTAAAAAGTGCGGTCAAAAAATATTTCATTTTTCTACCGCACTTTCATCAATTATGATTTATCTGCTAATTGTAATGGGGGAACAGGTTTGCCCATGCGAGCATAGAATTCCACTACAAAATCATCAAAACGATCGTCTTCGATAGCTTGACGAATTTCCGCCATTAAACGTTGATAATAGCGTAAATTGTGAATAGTATTTAAGCGAGCGCCTAAAATTTCACCACACTTATCTAAATGATATAAATAAGCTTTGGTGTAGTTTTTACAGGTGTAGCAATCACATTCTGGATCTAATGGACTCGTATCATCGCGGTATTTTGCATTACGGATTTTGACAATGCCGTCTGTCACGAATAAATGACCGTTACGAGCGTTACGGGTTGGCATTACACAGTCAAACATATCAATACCACGACGTACGCCTTCCACTAAATCTTCTGGCTTACCCACGCCCATTAAATAACGCGGTTTATCAGCTGGGATTTGTGGGCAGATGTATTCTAAGATACGGTGCATGTCTTCTTTTGGTTCGCCTACCGCTAAACCGCCCACCGCGTAACCGTCAAAGCCAATATTGACTAAGCCTTCTAATGATACTTTGCGTAATTCTTCAAATACGCCGCCTTGGATAATACCGAATAAGGCATTCTTATTGCCTAATTCATCAAAGCGATCGCGGCTACGTTTTGCCCAACGAAGAGACATTTCCATGGATTTTTTCGCATAATCGAAAGTTGCAGGATAAGGCGTACATTCATCGAAAATCATTACGATGTCAGACCCTAAATCATATTGAATTTCCATGGATTTTTCAGGTGAAAGGAAAATGCGCTCACCGTTAATTGGGTTTTGGAATTTCACGCCTTCTTCGGTGATTTTACGTAATTTACCTAAACTAAATACTTGGAAACCACCACTGTCAGTTAAAATCGGACGATGCCATTGCATAAAGTCGTGTAAATCACCGTGTTTACGCATCACTTCTTGACCAGGACGAAGCCATAGATGGAATGTGTTACCAAGCAAAATTTCTGCCCCTGTCGCACGCACTTCTTCTGGCGTCATGCCTTTTACGGTGCCATAAGTACCCACTGGCATAAATGCAGGGGTTTCTACGCTGAACGTGCCTTGTGGACGTTCAAATACCAAGCGACCACGACGTGCACTGCCGCTGGTTTTATCTAATTCATATTTCATTTTCTTTCCTCAACGAATAAACAGTTCGTAGGTTGTTATTCAATAAAAAAGCCTGTTAGTACAGGCTTCTTGATAGGTATTTTATGAGTTGGTTGAAAATAAGTCAAACCACTTATTCTAACCCTTTCACATTGGGATTTTTAGTAATGAACATCGCATCGCCATAACTGAAAAAACGGTAGCGATTTTCGACCGCACTTTTATAGGCGTTCATGGTGTGGCTAAAGCCTGCGAAGGCAGACACCAACATAATCAATGTGCTTTCTGGTAAGTGGAAGTTGGTAATTAATGCATCCACCACACGGAATGATTTACCCGGGTAAATAAAAATAGACGTATCAGAAAAATAAGGTTCAATTAAATCTGGGTTGCCATTTTCTTCTGCGGATAGGGCAGCGGTTTCAACAGAACGTACTGATGTTGTGCCTACTGCAATGACACGTTTACCCGCTTTCTTCGTTTCAATAATGGCATTGCAGACTTCTTGAGAAAGCTCCACATATTCTGCATGCATAATGTGATCTTCAATATTTTCAACACGTACAGGTTGGAATGTACCCGCACCTACGTGCAAAGTTACAAATTCAAAATTGACACCTTTTTCGTGTAGCTTTTGTAAAAGCTCATCATCAAAATGCAAGCCAGCCGTTGGCGCTGCCACTGCACCAGGTACTTTGTTATACACGGTTTGATAGCATTCTTGATCTGCCTCTTCATCAGGTCGATCAATATAAGGCGGCAAAGGCATATGACCGATTTCTTGCAACACATCAAGCACATTGCGACTTTTATCTGCTAATTCCACTTCAAAAAGGGCATCTTGACGACCAACCATAATGGCTTTTACGCCATTATTTTCACCGAGTTTATCTTCGCCTAAAAATAATTCTGTACCTTCTTTCGGGGCTTTTGACGAACGAATATGTGCTAAGAAATGATGTTCACTTAAAACACGTTCCACCAACACTTCAATTTTACCGCCGCTGGCTTTACGACCAAACATACGAGCAGGGATCACACGTGTATTGTTAAAAATCAACAAATCCCCTTCATCGATTAAATCCAATACATCGGTAAAAGTGCGGTGAGAAATTTCACCGTTTTCGCCATTAAGTTGTAGCAAGCGGCAAGAAGAGCGATCTTCTTTAGGATAACGAGCAATCAGCTCATCAGGTAAGTTAAAATGAAAGTCAGAAACACGCATAATTGTAAATCATGAAAGCTAAAAATGGGGCATAGTCTAGAGTGAATAAGGGGGAAATACAAGGGGGAATGTTGTTGGGCATGAATTGGCTTGAGAGATAGAGTAGGGCGGCAAATATTATACTATTTAAATTTATTAAGTTTTATTGCAACGTAAAACCGCCTAGAGGCGCAGCCTATTTAGATGTGAAAAATTTTCCTTTCTCCATGTTTCAACACACAGCCGCGCGGAGGCGGCTAGGGTGTATGGCGTAGCCACGCATTAAGTTAACTTATTCATGCTGCAAAATATTCACTAGCCGCCCAAACGGATCACGCACAAAAAAACGGCGCACGCCCCAGGGCTCAGTGACTGGTCCGTATTCAGGTGTGAAACCAGCATGCTGCATCCGTTCCAATAATTCGCCCAGATTGTCCACTTCAATAGACAAATCAGGCACAGGCATGCCAGAACCGCCTTCACTGGCAAAACTAACCTGCACAGACATGGTTGTATCCTGCCCGTAGGTCTGTATCCAACCATGATCCATTAGCAATTCCAGTCCAAGCAAGTCATGGTAGAAAGCCTTTGCTGCGACGGGTTGGGTTACGTTGATATTGGCCACAATGCGTTTAACGCCCATGTTCTTTCCTTATTAACTAACGTTGTTCCCTTCGGTGCTTGTTTTTCAACATGCAGCCGCGCGAAGGCGGCTGCTGGTTAAATCTTGATTTAAAAACAAGAAAAAGTAGTTTCAACACACAGCCGCGCGGAGGCGGCTGCATATAAAACATGGGATTTTGTGAGTTATTGCCCTGTTTCAACACACAGCCGCCCGAAGGCGGCTGCTTAGCTTGATTGTGCGTGTCATTGTTTCATTTTGCGGTTTCAACACACAGCCGCCCGAAGGCGGCTGCCTATTATCCCATTGTTAAATATAAAATTATGAGATAGTGTACGCCTTTTTATTATGGCTTCAATATGATAATGAAATATATATTAAATTTGTGATCTATATCTCAAAATTTATTTTGGGCATAAAAAAAGCCCTTTCAAAAAGGTGAAAGGGCAAAATATTTGGAGTCATACTATGAGTTGTTGAATTAACAAATCAGGTATGGGACGTATTATAGTTTATTTATTAACAAATGCAACATTTTTTTAACAAATTAATTATGTGGATTGCGCGTGTTGGTGTTGACTAGGTTACGCATCAACAAGGCATAATCAAGCTGGATGTCTTGTGGCACATCTAAAAAGACAAAATGGCCATCGCCGAGTGCGGCTTCCACATTTTCGTTTTTGCGATTGAGCATTTTTTCAATCTTAAAGACGATATTGCCTTGTGGAGTCATCATTTCTACTTCATCACCAAGCAAGAATTTGTTTTTCACTGCCACTTCAGCCATGCCTTGTTCATTACGTTTACCGGTAAATTCACCAACAAATTGTTGGCGTTCAGAGATAGAGTAGCCGTATTCATAATTTTGGTATTCATCGTGCGTATGACGACGTAAGAAACCTTCGGTATAACCACGGTGTGCAAGGGATTCCAAAGTATCCATTAAGCTTTCATCAAATGGTTTGCCCGCTGCCGCATCATCAATGGCTTTGCGATAAACTTGAGCGGTTCTTGCACAGTAATAGAAGGATTTAGTACGGCCTTCGATTTTTAAAGAATGCACACCAAGTGCGGTCAATTTTTCCACGTGTTGTACGGCACGTAGATCTTTCGAGTTCATAAAGTAGGTGCCGTGCTCATCTTCAAACGCTGTCATTTGTTCATCGGGTTTTTGTGATTCGGTATAAAGGAAGACTTTATCCGTTACCGCACCTTCGCCTAAAGTTGGCGCGACATTTTTCACTTCGATTTGTTGAGCGGGATCGATTTTCGGCACGATGTTGCCTACTTCATCTGTGGTGCCTTCTTCCATTTTGTATTCCCAACGGCAAGCATTGGTGCAAGTGCCTTGGTTTGGGTCGCGTTTGTTGATATAGCCAGAAAGTAAGCAGCGGCCAGAATACGCCATACATAACGCACCGTGTACGAAAATTTCGAGTTCGATATCAGGCACGTGTTGGCGAATTTCAGCGATCTCTTCAATGGATAATTCGCGCGATAAAATCACACGGGTTAATCCCATTTGTTTCCAGAATTTGACGGTCGCCCAGTTTACCGCATTCGCTTGTACAGAAAGGTGAATATCAATATCAGGGAAGTTTTCACGCACCAACATGATTAAGCCTGGGTCAGACATAATTAAGGCATCAGGGCCCATGTCGATCACAGGTTGTAAATCTTTGATAAAGGTTTTGAGTTTGGAGTTATGCGGTGCAATGTTTACGACCACATAGAATTTTTTGCCAAGTGCATGGGCTTCATCGATCCCGATTTTTAAATTGGCATGATTAAATTCATTGTTGCGTACACGTAAGCTGTAACGTGGTTGGCCTGCATAAACGGCATCTGCACCATACGCAAAGGCATAGCGCATATTTTTTAGGGAGCCAGCAGGGGAGAGTAATTCAGGTTTAAATGGGGTTGTCATAATGTTCTCTTGTCTGATTTCAGGTCAGTAGCTTGCTTTTGGCAAGCCGTATTAAAGGCCTGTATTTTAGGCGGATTTAGGGATTTGTAAAGTAAAAGTGCGGTTAGTTTTTTGATTGTTTTTTAAGGCTAGAAATAAAAAAGGCGAACCATTGTTCGCCTTATCAAGATTGTATTTAATTAAATCGCCCAGCCGCCTGCGTAGAATGCGACAAGTACAACAGCGATGATAATTGTGCCGATATTGAGTTTTTTCACATCGCCACTCACGATACGACCAATTACTAATGCCGCAAAGCCAAGCATGATACCGGTTACGATGTTTGCCGTTAACACGATGAATACCGCGCAAACTAAGCCGCTCATTGCGCCTACGAAATCATCGAAGTCTAATTTGCTCACATTGCTTAACATTAATAAGCCCACATACATTAATGCCGGGGCAGTTGCGTAACCTGGCACTAAGAATGCAAGTGGTTGGAAGAATAACATCAATAAGAATAATACGCCGACGACGATAGCGGTGATACCAGTTTTACCGCCTGCGGCTGTACCTGCTGCTGATTCGATATAAACGGCTGCCGGTGCAGTACCAAATAAGCCTGAGAATAAACTACTTACAGAGTCAGAGGTTAAGGCTTTGCCACCGTTGATGATTTGCCCGTCTTTATCTAATAGGTCAGCTTGTCCTGCAACGGCACGAATAGTACCTGTTGCATCAAATACCGCTGTCATCACTAAAGCAAAAACAATCGGTAAAATAGCCGGTTGTAATGCACCTTGTAAATCTAATTGTAAGAAAAGTGAGTTTTCACCAAAGGTTGGCATTTTGAAGATTTGGCCATTGAATGTTACGTTTGGATCGAAGATTAAACCGACGATAGTAATCGCGATGATGACCCATAAAATCCCGCCTTTTACTTTCATTTTTTCTAAGCCGATAATGAATGCAAGACCGATTAAAGACATCATTACTGGGAACGAGGTGAAATCGCCTAATTTAACCGGTAAACCTGCTTGGTTGCCGACTACTAAGCCTACGCCATTTGCGGCGATTAAAAGTAAGAATAGGCCGATCCCGATCCCTGCACCATGAGCGATACTTGATGGCAGGTTACGTAAGATCCATGAACGAATACCTGTTGCCGAAATTAAGGTGAACACTAAACCCATGAGGAATACCGCACCTAATGCCACAGGAATAGAAACATGTTGACCAATCACTAAGCTAAATGCGGTGAAGGCAGTTAATGAAATAGCACAGCCGATTGCCATTGGCGCATTTGCCCAAAAGCCTATTAAGATCGAACCAAGACCCGCGACTAAACAGGTTGCGATAAACACCGATTCTGCCGGAAAGCCTGCATCACCAAGCATTTTAGGCACAACAATCACGGAATACACCATGGCTAAGAAGGTGGTTAAACCCGCAATGATTTCTTGACGAACCGTTGAACCGCGTTTACTGAGTTCAAAGGTTTTTTCTAAACTTGACATAAAGTCCCCTAGGTTAATAATCAAAAAGATGTGCCATTTTATAGTAAATCATTTAAAAGTAAACGTTTGCGTAATTGTTTTATAGAAGTTGGATGGAAAAGTGCGGTCGCTTTTGAGGATGTTTTTCGCATATTTTTTTATCGACTAAAAACTGCTATACTCTGAAAGTTTTTAACGTAATCAAAAAAAGGAAAAACAATGGCTGATTTTAATCAAATTTTAACGCCAGGCGATGTAGATGCTGGCATTATCAATGTGGTAAATGAAATTCCAGAAGGTAGCTGCCACAAAATAGAATGGAACCGTAAAGTTGCAGCGTTCCAGTTAGACCGTGTTGAGCCAGCGATCTTCGCAAAACCAACTAACTATGGTTTCATTCCACAAACTTTAGACGAAGATGGCGATGAGTTAGATGTTTTATTATTAACTCGCCAACCACTTGCAACAGGTGTATTCCTTGAAGCAAAAGTAATCGGGGTGATGAAATTCGTTGATGATGGCGAAGTGGACGATAAAATCGTTTGTGTGCCAGCAGATGACCGCGATACCGGCAATGCATACAACAGCCTTGCCGATGTACCAGCGCAATTAATCAAACAAATTGAATTCCACTTCAATAACTACAAAGCATTGAAAAAACCAGGTTCAACGAAAGTAACTCACTGGGGTGATGTAGAAGAAGCGAAAGAAGTGATTCGTGAATCAATCAAACGTTGGAATGAACGTTAATTTTTCATGTTAGTGAATTTAAAAGGCATCAGATTGATGCCTTTTGTTTTTATAGATGAATAAAAGTATAATTAAAATTAGCTATATAAACTTCTAGAATCAGCATGTTTTTAACCGTACTCGTAATGAGATTGAACTAAAAAGTAGGATATCGTTGTGGAGAAAGCTTAATAGACAAAGAAGAAATGGAGTTAGAGATTTAATATAAACAAGAAAAAATAAAGAATTGGGTAAAGGGAGTAATCACTAATGAATAAAATTCTTCAAATTATTATTCTTTTAATAATGATATTTTTATGTTGTTTTTTTGTGTTTTCATTAGGTTTAATAATATTTTCATTTGTTATGAATGGAGGTTCTATTTCTTTAGATGAGACAATGGAAATAATAGTTTTTTGCTTTAAATTGTTTTTATTAGGCTCTCCTTTGATATTATTATCAATATTTATTTCAAATAGAATTAGGAAATAGAATTTTAGAGGTGTTTTAAAAAACATGCTTTGAAAAGAAACATCAATATCTTAGTTTTTTAGATTTCTAGAAGATAGGGAGGTAGAATCTTCCTAGCATAATAATTTAAAATACTGAAGTACAAAGTGCGGTCAATTTTCAAAGAGTTTTAAAACCTCTCAAAAATTGACCGCACTTTTGTCTTATTGAATATCGTTAAAATGAGAAACGTAGTTCTGCATTAACATTATTCGCTTTCGTATCGTGGTTGTAAGCACCTTGATAGCCAACTTTTACGCTAAATGCTGGTGTGAACTGCGCTTGTAATGCCACACCTGTTGTAACGACATTTTTCAATTCTTTACCATAAAGATTCGCTACACCTTGGTTATTGATAACCAAGCTGCCTTCAGCGGCTTTATCTTTGTGGAAACGATGATAAGCCACATCACCTAATAAGTTTAATTGAACGCCACCAATTGCAAATGGAATGGATGGACGTAAACCTGCAGAGGTAACGATTAAATCACGATTGTTGTCTTTTAACTGCACTTCGTCTTTTGTCACACCTTTGTTTTTGATGTGCATATAGCTTACGCCAGCGTATGGTTCAATTGCAAAATGTTCCCCTTTTAAGCCTGTGTAGGCAAGCTCAGCAAAGACATTTTGTGTTTGGCTATGGCTTTTCACCCCTTGTGCAAATTCAGCACGTTGTTCGTGTTTACCCCAACTTTGAATAAAACCAATTTTCGGTGTTAACACGTTGAAACGATGTTCAGCTGTTAAGCCTAAATGTACGGCACGATCTTTCGAAGTGCGGTCAATTTTGTGGCTGTTTTGTGTTGAACCAACAAATACACCTAAATGTTTGTTTGTATCAATGGTTGCATCAATACCCACAAGTTGATTGTACGCATGACTGCTTAAACTATCCGTGCTGAAGTGAGTGAAGGTGCCACTTGTCCAAATTTGTGTGCCGGTATTAAGTTGTGCTCTTACTGTACCCGGTTGGGCAAGTTGCTGACGAAGCAATAAGCCATTTAACACATTGTGTTGTTGGGCAGCGAGATCCTCATCATAGCTTAAACGAGCAAAAGCTTGGCGAGCATTCTCTTCAGTTCCCAAAACAAGGTTTTGGTAATCAGGGCTGTTTGTTGCTGCATCTAAAGCATTGGCGATAGCCACTTCATTTTCAGTGGTTGCCGCAGATGAAAGGGCTTTTTTCTGAACGGTTACTTTCAACGTATTTGCATTACTTTCATTTTTAACCGCAAAGAAATCATAAGTGCGAGGTGTTTCAACTACCGCATTTTCAGCTCCCACAAATGAGCCAGTACCTTGTACGGAAACTGCTTTTTGTGGATCTTGTTGTAATTGAGGCAGAATTTCTTCGTCAAATTTATTTGGCACTAAAATAGAACCGTCTGCAAAGGTTGCATTGACGTTAGCAATACCATTATTCAGTAACAAACGACCACCTTTTTCCACGGTTGCGGTGACCGTTTTCGCGGTGCTGGTTAAGGTTTCGGTGACAAATCCATTCTCACTTGGTTTAGTAACTTCCGCTTTCGGTAACACTTCCAATGTTGCACCTTGTTTTACGATGACTTGTTGTGTCGAACCAAGGGATTGATTTAACCCTGAAAGTTGACCTTCATTTACAGTAATTGCACCGGTGAAGCTGTTATTACCTGTGAGCGTTAAGGTACCTGACCCATTTTTAGTTAATGTGCCGACATAGCCTTGTGCGGCACGTTCATTACGAGCCACTTCACGTGCTAAACCGACTTGATATTCCGCTTTTTCTTCTGCTGTCGCGCCTGCACGATTTTGCATTAATGCTTGTAATTCTGCTTTGCGCGTTGTCCAAGTTGCGGCTTCAGCTTGATCTTCGACTTGACGTGCTTTGATGGCTTTATCGCTAATATCATTTGACCAAACATCATTTTGATTGAGGTTGATTTTTACGTTTCCTAAGAATTGACCTGGGCCAAACATGGCTTTGCCAAGATCTAAAATACCCCAACCCCAAACGTTACTTGGTACACCTTGTTCGGTTTCCCAACGTTCTAACGGTTTACCTTCAAGCCCTTTACGAAGTGTGGTTTGTCTTGCTGTAGTCAGCATGACATCACGCGCTTGATCGGTTGTCATGTATGGATAGCGAGAAAGAATGACACCTAATGCACCACTTACGTGTGGGGCAGCCATTGAAGTACCACCGGCCGATTTGTAAATAGGGTCACCATAAGTATTGTTGTCTTGTAATTGAATGTAGGAGGAATAGATGTTGGCGGATGGCGCTGCAATCGTCCACCATTTGGAATGGCCGGCTAAGTTAAATTCTTGAATATCTGCGCCTGCTTTTTCATCACTCACATCGTCATTTGAGTCATTCGGATAGCCTTCACCACCGACTTGCCCCGTGACGTTTACCCAGTATTTTTCTGCATCAGGTCTGAAATATGGCAACATAGCACGCGTAAAAGATTCAACCATCATACTACGGTTACCCGCTGTAAAGACTTGAATCACTTGTTTATTTTTTGCCACTTCATAAGCCGCATCAACGAAGTTTTTCTCACCACTGGTGACAAATTGATAATAAGCTTTTTCAGCTTCGCCTAAATTACTTAAATAAATATGTGCTGCAGGACTGGAAATTGGTTCAGGTGCTTTTGGTACATCGTAGTATTGCACGCCATATTCAGGCACATCACGCCAATCATATTTTGGTTTGTAGCCTTGTGCGCCAGCAAAGGATGAATTGACACGACGGTTTGAACCCCAACTGTTATTAATCACTTTTGCACCGGCATCTGCTAGGGCCGAGTAGCCCTGTAAGAAGAAACTATAGTCTTGGTTTGGACCATAGGTCATGTTGTCGTTACCACCTGTGTTGGCAGAATAGAGGTTAGCACCGAATGCTACACCATGCATTTCATTGCCGTCACGGCTTGCCGCCATTGTCCCGCCAACATGCGTACCGTGCGCATCATTGGTATATTTATGCCATGCCCCGTCAATATTGAAGGCTTCACCTTTAGTGAAGATGCCATTATCTGTTTTATCGAAATTGCGTTTACCGTTTTTTACTGGTTCATTTTTATTAATTGGACCATTTCCTACCGATGCATCGGGATAACGCATGCCATCTTTACTATAAGTCCCTTCCGTTTTTACAACGTGGATTCGACCGTCTTGAAATTCAGGGTGGTTTAATAGCACACCTGAATCCATCACGCCGATTTTTACGCCTGAACCATTAAAGCCAAGAGCGTAAGCCGTGGAGGCATTCATTGAGGTTAAGCCCCAGTCTTTGAGGTATTCAGCGCTTTCCCAACTTTTGGTATTACCGGCTTGGCCTTGTTCAGAATAAGCGGCTGCATTAGCAGCATACCAACCAACAAGTAGTGCGAGTGCGGTTTTTTGAAGTGTTTGAGGTTTCATATTGTCTTCCTTTATCTTTTTGATTTTAGGAGACTATTATTCGTCTCATCGCGAAGCGCTTCAATGACTCAAATCAAAATTCCAGAGAAAAATGTTTATTCTGTGACAACGATCACACCAAAGTGCGGTCAAAATAGGGGATAAATTTATGTATCGTAGAAATCAATGTTATAATTTGCGAACAAAAATGATTAAGGAGTAACTCATGGCTATTTTAGTAACGGGTGGCGCAGGCTATATCGGTTCACACACTGTAGTGGAATTATTAAATGCAAATAAAGATGTCGTGGTATTGGATAATTTATGCAATTCATCGCCAAAATCTTTAGAACGCGTCAAAGAAATCACGGGCAAAGACGTGAAATTTTATGAAGGTGATATTTTAGATCGTGCTTTATTACAAAAAATCTTTGCTGAAAACAGCATTCAGTCGGTAATCCATTTTGCCGGTTTAAAAGCCGTGGGTGAAAGTGTTCAAAAACCCGCTGAATACTACATGAATAACGTCGCAGGCACGATTGTTCTCATTCAAGAAATGAAAAAAGCAGGCGTGTGGAACTTTGTATTTAGTTCATCTGCAACGGTTTATGGCGATCCGGAAATCATTCCAATTACAGAAGATTGCAAAGTGGGCGGTACAACCAACCCTTACGGAACCTCTAAATACATGGTGGAACAAATTCTGACCGATGTTGCGAAAGCTGAACCACAATTTAGCATGACGATTTTACGTTATTTCAATCCAGTAGGCGCTCACGCAAGCGGCTTGATTGGTGAAGATCCAAATGGTATTCCAAATAATTTATTGCCTTACATCAGCCAAGTTGCGATCGGTAAATTACCACAACTTTCGGTGTTTGGTAGCGATTATGATACTCATGATGGTACAGGTGTACGTGATTATATCCATGTGGTGGATTTAGCGATTGGTCACTTAAAAGCATTAAATCGCCATGAAAATGACGCAGGTTTACACATTTATAACTTAGGTACAGGTACGGGTTATTCTGTGCTTGATATGGTGAAAGCGTTTGAACAAGCGAACAATATCGAAATCCCGTATCGTCTTGTTGCGCGTCGCCCTGGTGATATTGCAACATGCTATTCTGATCCAAGTCTTGCTGCGAAAGAGTTAAATTGGACAGCTGAACGTGGTCTTGAGCAAATGATGAAAGACACTTGGAATTGGCAAAAAAATAATCCAAAAGGATACAGAGATTAATCTCACTCTTATTGGGCGGAGTATCATTCCGCCCTTAATATTTTAATCAGATAAAACACGCTCAAAAATAACCGCACTTTATGTCAGAACAATCCCTTTCTAGTCAAATATTTACCCGCAAAATGCTGATCTGTGTTTTCACTGGATTTAGTTCGGGCTTACCACTTTTCGTGTTATTGCAAATGTTGCCAGTGTGGCTGACAGATAAGAAACTTTCCGTTGAATTAATCGGTGCATTGACAGGGGTGATGGTGCCATATGGTTTGAAGTTTTTATGGGCACCGTTATTAGACCGCTATTTCCCGCATTTTTTAGGTCGTCGTCGTAGTTGGTTATTGATTTCTCAAGTGATTTTGCTGATTTCCCTTTATGCGATTAGTCAGTTTGATCCCGTGGCTGAGTTAAGTATGGTAGCTAAAATTGCCACATTCATTGCTTTTTTCTCAGCGACACAAGATATTGTACTCGATGCTTATCGTCGTGAAATTTTAACGGATAATGAATTAGGATTGGGGAACACCATCCACATTAATGCTTATCGCGTTGCAGGCTTAATTCCAGGGGGGCTCTCGCTTTATTTAGCGACGATTTATCCATGGGAAACCGTCTTTTTATTGACCGCACTTTGTATGTTAGCGGGCATATTTATGACGCTCTTTTTAGCGAAAGAACCGCAGATTGCACAGGTCGATCGTGAGCAACCTTTCTATATGGTGTTTTGGATACCTTTGAAAGAGTTCTTCCAACGCAAAGGTGTCGCCCAAGCCATCGGTTTTTTACTCTTTTTGTTCTTGTATAAATTTGGTGATTCATTTGCCACTACGTTACAAACGAAATTCGTCTATGACATGGGCTTTGAAAAAGAGCATATTGCGTTGGTGGTAAAAAGCACTTCACTTTGGGCGAGTATCTCTGCTGGTCTCGTGGGCGGTGTGATCATGCTGCGTTTAGGGATTAACCGCGCATTATGGGTATTTGGTTTTATCCAATTAATCACTATTGGTGGATTTATTTGGTTAGCGGCATTTGGGCATTTTGACCAAATTGGCGCCGCAGAACTTTGGAAATTAGGTTTCGTGATTGCGGGTGAATATATTGGTGTCGGTCTCGGCACAGCCGCCTTTGTCGCCTTTATGGCTCGCGAAACAAATCCACTTTATACTGCCACTCAATTAGCCTTATTTACCAGCCTTTCCGCTTTACCAAGTAAAGGGCTTGGTATGTTATCGGGTTACCTAGTCAAAGCAGTAGGTTACTATCATTTTTTCTGGATTTGTTTATTCCTCGCTATCCCAGGAATGATTTGTTTATTCTGGGTGGCGCCATGGAATGAAAAAGGAAATGAAAAAGCTTAAAATAAAATAAAGTGCGGTCAAAATTAACAGCAAAATCATTTGACCAAACAAGGCTTTAACGGTATTTTAAACAGGTTTATTATTTATTGGAGATTCGTATGAAAATTATTCTTTTAGGTGCTCCTGGTGCAGGAAAAGGCACGCAAGCACAATTTATTATGAACAAGTTTGGCATTCCACAAATTTCAACAGGGGATATGTTCCGTGCAGCGATTAAAGCGGGTACAGAATTAGGCAAACAAGCAAAAGCATTAATGGATGAAGGAAAATTAGTACCGGATGAATTAACCGTGGCATTAGTAAAAGATCGTATTTCTCAACCAGATTGTGCAAATGGTTTCTTATTAGATGGTTTCCCACGTACGATTCCACAAGCGGATGCATTAAAAGATTCTGGCGTGAAAATTGACTACGTTTTAGAGTTTGATGTACCGGATGAAGTGATCGTTGAGCGTATGAGTGGTCGTCGTGTTCACCAAGCGTCTGGTCGTTCTTATCACATCGTTTACAACCCACCAAAAGTGGAAGGTAAAGATGATGTAACGGGTGAAGATTTAATTATCCGTGCCGATGATAAACCAGAAACTGTGTTAGATCGTTTAGCGGTTTACCACAAACAAACCAGCCCATTAATTGATTATTACCAAGCTGAAGCAAAAGCAGGTAATACGCAATATTTCCGTTTAGATGGTACTCAAAAAGTGGAAGCTGTAAGCCAAGAGTTAGATAAAATCTTAGGTTAAAATAGACTGGAAACTGACCGCACTTTGAAGATTAAAGTGCGGTTAATTTTTCAAAAGGATTTTGAGATCGTAAATTGAGATCGTATTTGGGGACATTATGAGCAAGAAAAGAACAATAGCATTGACGATTTCGGCTATCGCAGTGGCACTTGGGATTGGCGCACAATTTTACACCAATCATAAAATCGATCAGGTGTTAAAAAATTTCCCTTATTCTTTGGATAACCAAGCAACATTGAATGTGACGCAAACCGCGAAAAACTTTTTTATTCGTGAGTTGATCTTTAGTGTAAAAGATAGTGATGCGAAAAGCACAAATGTGATTTCAACTAAGCTCACCGCACTGCCTTTCTTCATTACAGCGGAGTCTCAGCTGTCCGAGCAATTAGTTCGTCAATTAAATAAAACATTAAATATCACGATTGATAAAAACACGATTAATAGTAAATTTTCGCCGGTAGGGGATTATTTACAGTCTGATATTTTGACGGAATTCCGTGATTTTGCGAATAAGTCCCAAAACCTTTCTATTGGTCTTCATTTCTTAAAAAATAAAGAAGTTGAGCTAAAAACAAACTTAAGTGGTTTTAATTACGATAAAGACACGAAACTTGAAGAAATTGAGGGTGAAGCTCGCCTTGTGCCTGTTGGAGCAAATCAATATGACCTATCAAGTATTGACTTAACCGCGAAAAATGCCGAAGTGGCATTGTTAAATGGGGAAAATACACATGTTTATTTTAAAAATGCCACTTATCATTTTGATGTGAAACCTGGAGAATCAGATAAACGTGATCTAAGTACAAAATTTAGTAGTGATATTTTACGCATTGCCAATAAAAGCCGTACGACAGAAGAAAGCCAAGCAACAGCAGGTGGTTTGAATTTATTGATTAAACAAAATGGCGTGCCAAGTGCGGTCAATTTTCATCATGAATTTAAAAAATTAAGTGATGGCTCATTAGATATTAAAGACGGCGTCAATTTGTTAACGAAAATTTTTACACAAAACGATCGTTTTGATGGTTCATTATCGGTACTTTCTGTCAATGTGCCTAAAAATAATCAACCTTACTTTAACTTACAAAATGCCAGTCTTGAACTTAAGTTGGCGAATACAGATTTAACCAAAGCCAATGTGGATTTCAAATTAAATGTTGAAAGTGTGAAACAAACTCCTGCCGATGAAGAGCGTAAATGGGAAGCTAAAGGCGGTAAAGTTAATATTCAGTTAGATGATTACAACGTGGCAAACGAATTGGCGTTTGTACCGTTTTTATTAGATGCTTTTGCTGAGAAAGAGGCACCGTCAAAAGACAATAAAGACTTCTTGAATGCCAAAGATAAATGGGTGAGAGAATTTAGTGGCAAAACCAATATTGAGGCCGCATTAAAATCATTTAATATGGCCGATCTAGTGCTTGATGACGTATCAGCCAGTGATAAGACGGAAACATTAGACAATGATCAATATAATGAACATATCACATTGTCTGCGAATAAAGCGAGTTACCCAAGTGCAGGTTTCGAATTTGAAAAATTAGCGGTTGATGCACCATTTAAAATTAATCACAGCAAAGCGCATTTATCAGCAAGATTTTGCTCAGCACCGTTTTATGGGGCCTTATGCAGCACACATTTAACGTCAGCAACATTTGATAAATACATCAAAAACTCATGGAAAGAGCTTGATTTAATTGTTGATAATGCAACGTTGAATTTAAATCTAAATACTTATCCAGAGACTAATGCTTATCCTGTTAAATTGGAAGTGAGTGGTATTGTGCCTCAAGTGCCCGAAGATGATTTATCAGACATGATTCCAGATAATATTGAAGGCACATTTAATCTGACATTAAGTAAAATGTTGTTTGATGATCAAAATGAAAAAGCCTTAGCCATTAAGGAAAATTCATACTTTTGGCAATATTTAAGTAGCTTTGTGAAACATGATGGAAAACTTCACCGAGAATTTGTGGAAGAAGGTGATAATTACGTTTCTAGAGTGGAAAAAACGGAAAATGGCTACTTAATTAATGGTCGTACGCTTGAAGATCTTCGTCAAGAAAGCATGATGGAGAGTGATGAGGGCGAAGAAGAGAAGCCAGCAGCAACTGACTAGTTGAAAGGATAATATAAAAAATGACCGCACTTGAGATTCAAAATGCGGTCATTTTTTTATCTGTTTTTGATTACTTCACTAATCCACCACTTGCTTGTAAATCAGCATGGTAGGAAGAGCGAACAAATGGGCCACAGGCTGCGTGTTCAAAGCCCATTGCGTTGGCTTTATCACGGAACTCATCAAATTCGGCTGGTGGCACATAGCGCGCAACCGGTAAGTGATGGCGACTAGGTTGAAGATATTGACCCAGTGTAAGCATGGTTACGCCGTTTGCACGTAAGTCTTCCATGACTTGAAGAATTTCTTCATTAGTTTCACCTAATCCAACCATTAAACCTGATTTTGTTGGGATGTTTGGGAACATTTCTTTGAAATCATGAAGCAATTTTAAAGACCACTGATAATCAGCGCCCGGACGAATTTCTTTATACAAACGTGGCACATTTTCCAAGTTGTGGTTGAACACATCCGGTGGATTGTCTTTTAATTTTTCTAAGGCTTGAGTAATACGTCCACGGAAATCAGGAACCAAAATCTCAATTTTGATGCCAGGATTTAATGCGCGCACTTCTTTTACACATTCAGCAAAATGACCTGCGCCACGATCAGGCAAATCATCACGGTCTACAGAGGTAATCACCACATATTTCAACTTCATATCTTGGATAGTTTCAGCTAATTTACGTGGTTCATCTGGATCGGGTGGTAATGGTTTACCATGTGCAACGTCACAGAAAGGGCAACGACGAGTACAAATCGCCCCTAAAATCATAAAGGTTGCTGTACCATGGTTAAAGCACTCGTGTAAATTTGGACAAGACGCTTCTTCGCAGACAGAATGTAGGCCATGACGACGCATCCCATTTTTAATGGTCTCGATCTTTAATGAGCTAGATGGCAATTTGATTTTCATCCATTCCGGCTTTTTCAATAATTCTTGATTAGGATCGATGTTTTTAACAGGGATAATTGATGTTTTGGCTGCATCACGGTATTTCACACCGCGTTCCATTTTAAAAGGCGTTGACATTGTTCTTTCCTAAAGAAAAATGCCTGATTTAGGCATTTTTAAATGTATTATAAAAGTGAATGTTATAAATTTGTAACATTATAGCCCAAAAGTTCGGCAAAGTGTTTAATTAATTTTGGGGAAACCTTGTCAAGTGTTGCCTCTTCTTTACCAATAAAGTCAGCAAGCTGACACATTTCAAGCCCTGCATAGCCACAAGGATTAATGTAGTGGAAAGGATTGAGATCCATATTGATATTAAACGCGAGCCCATGGAAAGAGCAGCCTTTTCGAATGCGTAAACCTAATGAACAGATTTTTTTGCCATCAATATACACGCCAGGTGCATCTGGTTTGGGATAACCTTCAATACCATAGTCTGCTAGGGTTTTTACAACGGATTGTTCAAGTGCTGTCACTAATTGGCGAACATTTAAATGTTCATGACGTTTAATATCAATGAGTACATACATGACCTGCTGACCAGGACCATGATAGGTAATTTGACCACCACGATCGGATTGAACAACAGGTATATTACTACTTTGTAATAAGTGCTCTGGTTTGCCTGCTTGGCCTTGTGTGAAAACAGGATGATGCTCAACTAACCAAATTTCATCGGTGGTTTCTGCATTTCGATTATCGGTGAATTTCTGCATTTTATGCCAGATTTCCTGATAATCTTGTAATCCTAATTGACGGACAATTAAATCAGTATTGCTCATTTTAGAGAACCATTTTAACGCCTTCAACTTTTGAAAGTTCTTTGTAAAGTGTTTCTACTTGCTCAAAGTTTTGCGCGACGATATCAATCGAAACTGAATTATAAGTGCCTTTACTACTGCGTTTTTCCTTTGGAATATAATCACCCGGTAAATATTTTTGTATCACCGCGATGATGTCTTGTGCTAACCCCTCGCGGTTAACGCCTGCGACTTTAAATGTCATTGCAGCTGGGAATTCCATTACTTCTTTTAGTTTTTCATAATCGTTTTCGGTTGCCATGTTGTTTCCTTAATTTAAGAATAAGGTGTGTGAATCAGCTAAATTCACACACCTTACGAATTTATTGATGTGATATAAATGGGGAAGTGCGGTTAATTTTCAAGGTGTTTAGTCGAATAATCCTTTAACCGTTAACACTAACCAGTCCCAACCTTTTCCTAAGAAGCCGCCTTCTTGTACATCTTCTAATGCTTGAAGATTCACTGTTGCGACATCTTTACCATCTAATTGATAAACGATTTTACCTACCACTTGGCCTTTTGCTAAAGGTGCTTGTAAGTATTTGTTATCTAATTCGTAACGTGCTTTTAAGTCAGCTTGTTTACCTTTTGGCACGGTAATAAATCCATCTTGTAATACACCAACTTTTACCTCACCTTTATCACCGTAGTAAACCGATTGTTTTGAAATTTCTTCATTGGCTTTGTAGGTTTTTAAGGTTTCAAAGTTAGCAAAACCCCATTGTAAGAGTTTTTTACTTTCAACTTCACGGCCTTTATAGGTAGGCACGCCCATGACAACAGAAATCAAACGCATATTGTTTGGGCTTGTTGCTGATGCGACAAGGTTATAACCTGCTTGGCTTGTGTGACCGGTTTTCATACCATCCACGTTAATGGTTTTATCCCATAATAAACCATTACGATTAGGTTGTTTGATTTTGTTGAAAGTAAAGTCTTTTTCCGCGTAGATTTTATATTCTTCCGGTAAATCACGAATAATATGCGCACCAATAATCGCCATATCACGTGCAGTTGAATATTGGTTTGGATCGTCTAAACCATGTGGTGTAGTGAAGTTAGTATTTTTTAAGCCAAATTGTTGAACGTATTTATTCATGGTATCAACGAAGTTAGCCACGGTACCCGAAATATGTTCAGCTACTGCAACACAGGCATCATTACCAGAAACAATGATAATCCCTTTGTTTAAATCACCCACTGACACTTGTTGATTTAAATTTAAGAACATTTTTGACGAATCAGGGAAATTTCTACCCCAAGCGCTTTCGCTAATTGTCACCATATCTTCATTATGGATTTTACCTTGTTTTAATGCCGCACCAACCACATAACTGGTCATCATTTTCGTTAATGAAGCAGGGTATTGGCGTTGATCAGGGTTAAGTGATGCCAGTACCGCACCAGAATTGTAATCCATTAAAACATAAGTTTGTGCATTCACTTCCGGTATTGCAATACCATATTGAATGTCTTCAGATGCGGCAAATGTTGATGCTGCCATTAATCCCGAGCATAGTACAATTTTTTTCAATTTTGCAGATTGTTTTAACATAGCATTTCCTTTAATAGCTTATTAGTTTTTATAAGTATAAACGATTACGGGTTGCCCATTGATCGTTTTTTGTAATTTTGTTTTTAATTGATTAATATCCGATTGCTCCGTTAATGGACCAAAATGGATTTCGTAGTTTTGCCCATTTTGATTAATTTCAGTTTTGATGTCGTCTAGTGCGAGTTTTGTGATGATGCTTTCTGCTTGATTTTTTGACGACAGAGCGAGTAGTTTTAGCTTGAAGACAGTTTTTGCATTGTTTGTGCTTTCTAAGTTTTGATTTTTTTTTTCGTTATTTTTATTGATAACTAAACGGTCACTGGCTTCTTGCGTTTTTGCATGCTTAGCGAGTGTTTTTGCTCCTGCACCTGAAATTTGACCTTCATGATCCACGTGTAAGGCTTCAATTCTTACTTGTCCTGTACCACGAGCAATAAGGCCTAATTCTTTCGCAGCCGAATGGGATAAGTCAATGATACGTTTCTCACTGAATGGGCCGCGATCATTAATTCGCACAATCACTTTGCGATTATTATGCAAGTTTGTGACAACTGCATAAGAGTTTAAAGGCAACGTTTTATGGGCTGCAGTGAAAAGAGCCGAATTATAGCGTTCACCATTAGCTGTTTTACGACCATTAAATTTATGGTGGTAATAGCTTGCTGTCCCTTCTTTTGAATAGGATTTCGCCTCATCACCTTGTGTGGTGTATGTTTTACCATTCACTTCATAGCTCTGTGGCGCTTGAACGGTCGTGGTAATCGACAGTGAATCTCCTTGAATACCATACATTTTTTGCGTATCGGCAAAAGCAGAAAAACTTGAGCTGCTTATCAAGGTAAAAAGTGCGGTCGTTTTTAAGATGTTTTTTAATGTCATACTTATTACTTTCAAGATTATCGGTGCTCTTCATAAGAAAGCCAAAAGGGAAATTAGTTCCCTTTCATAAAGCGAGGTTTGTGAGTATGAATGGACATCACTAAACCAAAGCTTGCCATGATGGCGACATATGAGGTACCGCCGTAGCTAAAGAGTGGTAAAGGCACCCCTACAACAGGCAAAATGCCACTCACCATACCAATATTCACGAAGACATAAACGAAGAATATCAGTGTGGTTGCGCCCGCAAGAATACGCCCGAAAGAGGTTTCTGCATTTACCGCAATTATTAAGCCACGGATAATAATAAACAAATAAATTGCCATCAGAATAAGAAAACCGACCATTCCATGTTCTTCACTCATCACGGCAAAAATAAAATCAGTGTGTGGTTCAGGCAAAAATTCTAATTGGGATTGTGTCCCTTGCATCCATCCCTTGCCAGATATACCGCCTGAACCGATGGCAATTTTGGATTGCAAAATGTGATAACCTGCCCCCAAAGGATCTTTTTCGGGGTCAAGCAAGGTTAATACACGCATGCGTTGGTAATCATGCATTAAATACATCCACATGATAGGAATAAATGCCGCTAAACCAACTACTGCAGCAAGAATTAGCCACCAACTCATCCCAGCTAAGAATACCACGAATAGGCCTGATGCACTAACCAGAATTGACGTGCCTAAGTCTGGTTGAATAGCCACAAGTAAAGTTGGCACAATAATCATGGCAATAGCAATAAAGGTTTCGCTCATTTTCGGTGGTAATGGACGGTTACCTAAATATACCGCAACCATTAATGGTACCGCGAGTTTGACAATTTCAGAAGGCTGAAAGCGAATAAACCCAAGATCTAACCAACGTTGTGCTCCTTTACTGGTTGTTCCGATAGCATCAACCAAGATCAGCATGATAAAACCCACCAAATATAAGTAAGGGGCGAGTCGCTGATAAAATTTAGGGGGAAGTTGTGCCATAATCATCATGACAGTAAAACCTAATATGACCTGAATGATACGATTTTGGAACATCACTTCACTGGCACCAGATGCACTATAAAGCACAAGCATGCCATAGGCTGTAATAGCGGCTAATCCAATAAATAATAAAAAATCAATATGTAAGCGTTGCCATAATCGCAAGCATAGAGGCACTTTTTCTTCCATTATTCATTCTCACTTGGTTGAGATTCTAGTGCTGGCGCATCTAAATCAGTTTGGTTCGTCTTTTTCTCTTTTTCAGCATTTTCTAGACGTTCAATTTGCGGCAAGCGTTTATTCAAGTAGAAATCCATAATTTGCCGTGCAATTGGCGCCGCATTACTTGAACCACCGCCCGCGTTTTCTAAAATAATGGTGACAACTAATTTTGGATCTTCATAAGGCGCATAAGCCGTGAACCAAGCATGGTCATGTAATTCTTTTTTCAATCCCGCGGCATTATATTTTTGGTTTTCTTTTAAGCTGAACACTTGTGCGGTACCGGATTTCCCTGCTACATGATAATTCGTGCCGATAAAGGCTTTTCGCCCTGTTCCTGCACCTGAATTCACCACATTGAACATACCGCGCTTAGCCGCATCCCAATAAGCTTGTTTCGGGTCGGTAATATCTTCATATAAAAGCGGGTCTTGATACGGTTCAATGGTGGCACCCTCAACTGATTTCATTAAATGTGGCGTATGAATTTTACCGTTATTGACTACAATAGAAGTCGCTTTTGCCACTTGTAATGGTGTCGCTGTCCAATACCCCTGCCCAATACCCACTGAGATTGTATCGCCCTGTACCCAAGGTTTTTTATAACGTTTTTGTTTCCATTCTTTACTCGGCATATTGGCCGTGGCTTCTTCTTGAATTTCAATACCTGTCGGCATACCAAACCCAAAACGTTTCATCCACATTGAGAAACGATCAATACCTAAATTAAAGGCGGTTTGATAGAAGAAAGTGTCCGATGATTCAGTAATGGCTTTGTTTAAATCTGTATAACCATGCCCTGTTTTTTTCCAATCTCGGAAACGTTTTGTTGAGTTTGGTAATGTCCAGTAGCCTGGGTCAAAAATCGTGGTATTAGGTGTAATCACCCCTTCAGTTAATGCCGCAACAGCAACGAATGGTTTTACCGTAGAGGCTGGTGGATACACCCCTTGTGTTGCACGACTGTAAAGTGGTCGAGTTGGATCTTCGAGTAAACGTTTGTAATCACTGGAAGAAATGCCATCGACGAATAAATTATTATCGTAGCTTGGTGTTGAAACCATCGCTAATACACTATTATCTTTCGGATCAAGCACAACAACAGCGCCTTTTTGACCTGAAAGGAGCGACATAATGTAGCGTTGAAGAGTAAAATCGATAGTCAGATGAATACTTTTCCCCGCGGTGGCGGGTTGTTCACGTAGTTTACGAATAACTTTACCACGGTTATTAATTTCAACCTCTTCGAAACCAGTTGTACCATGGAGTTGTTCTTCGTAATAACGTTCAATACCCAGTTTCCCCATGTCCGTAGAACCGGAATAGTTAGCAAATTTTTCTTCTTTTTTTAGGCGCTCAACATCTCGGTCATTAATGCGTCCAACATAACCCAAAATATGAGTCATGGCTTCGCCATACAGGTAATTTCGTTTGAAATAAGGACGTACATCAAGGCTTGGATATTTATACTGGTTTACTGCAAAACGGGCAATTTGTTCTTCCGTTAAGCTTGGTTTGAGTAAAATCGGCGTATAGCGTGTACCACGACGACGCTCTTTTTTGAAATGCTCAATGTCTTCATCAGTGAGTCCTACAACATAGCGCAATTCTTCAAAAGTGCGGTCTAAATTTTCTGTTTTTTCCGGCACGATATATAAACCGAAAAAAGTGAGGTTTTCTGCCAGTAACTCGCCGTAACGGTCGTAAATTAATCCGCGAGTAGGAGGAAGCGGAAGTAATTTAATACGGTTACCATTTGAGCGAGTTTGGTACATGTCGTAATTCACCACTTGGAGATGGTAAATATTAGCAAATAGCACACCACTTAGGGCTAAAATACCGATGAATGCGACCAATGTTCGACGCGCAAACAAGTTCCGCTCCGCTTTTTTATCGCGGATCGGTTCATTGGTTGGTGCAGAAAAGAATTTTTTTAAATTCATCGGTAATGTAATACGTTATTCTCTATGATAAGGGTGGTTTGTTGTCAGTGACCACGCGCGGTATAAACTTTCTGCCACGACAACTCGCACTAATGGATGGGGCAGTGTGAGTGGTGACAGTGACCAACTTTGTTCTGCTGCCGCTTTGCATTCGGGGGATAAACCTTCAGGCCCGCCAATGAGTAAGCACACATCACGACCATCATTTTTCCAACCCTCTAATTGCTCAGCAAGTTGTGGTGTTGTCCAAGGTTTGCCAGGGATATCTAATGTGACTACTTTGCCTTTTCCGCAAGCTGCGAGCATCGCTTTGCCTTCTTGCTCTAAGATACGTTTAATATCCGCATTTTTTCCACGCTTGCCTGCAGGGATTTCAATGAGTTCAAAAGGCATGTCTTTAGGAAAACGACGTTGGTATTCTTCAAATCCGGTGGTAACCCAAGCCGGCATTTTGGTGCCCACTGCAATTAATGTGATTTTCATCCTTTTCCCTTTTAAAACACCATCAAAATTGACCGCACTTTATGCCCAAAGTTTTTCTAATTGATACATTTCACGTGCATCGCGCTGCATGATGTGTACGATGGTTTGACCGAGATCGACCACGATCCAATCTGCGGTATTACGACCTTCTTCACCAAAGGTTTCATAACCGGCTTTTTTACATTCCGCAATAAGGTTATCGGCCATCGCAGAGACTTGGCGGCTAGATGTACCGGTACAAATAATCATATTTTCAGTAATCGATGATTTGCCTTTTACATCAAAATGCACAATTTCAGTGCCTTTTAAATCATCGAGTTTATCAATTACAAATTCAACTAATGACATTTCTTTTCCTATCTAAATAAAGCGATGAATTCTATCATTGAATGAGGGAAAGGGATAGGCTTAGGGCAGATTTTATTTGAATTGTTTCATGGTTTTCATGGTGCTTAACGTAAATATTGGGGCAGTTATTCTGCCCCAAGTCTGAAGGATGTTAAACCCATAAAAGAATGGCTAATAATTGTGGTGAAATGATCCGTAAGAACATGGTGAGCGGATAGACTGTCGCATAGGAGAGTGCTGCGGCACCGCTTCCTTCTTTCAGTTCATTGGCGAAAGCAAGCGCAGGAGGATCCGTCATTGACCCCGCTAACAGGCCACAAAGAGAAAGATAATTTAATTTTACATATAAACGTGCAATGATACCTACAATCATTAATGGTACAAGAGTGATGAAAATACCGTAGCCCATCCATTCAAGACCGGAACCATTGGTGAGTGTGTCCACAAAGCTACCGCCAGATTTTAAACCGACTACAGCAAGGAAGAGCACAATACCAATTTCGCGCAATGCCAAGTTCGCACTCGGTGGCATAAACCAGTAGAGTTTTCCGATAGAGCCAATTCGAGCCAAGATCAATGCGACGACTAACGGTCCGCCTGCTAGCCCTAATTTTAATGCCACAGGGAAACCTGGAATATAGAAAGGAATGGAGCCGAGTAATACCCCTAAGCCAATCCCAATAAACACTGGCAACATTTGTACTTGTAACAGTTTCTGTTTGGCGTTCCCGATCACTGAAATTGCTTGGTTGAGAATATCAGTTTTACCCACCATGTGTAATACATCACCAAATTGAAGTGTTGTATGTGCAGTTGGTACTAATTCGACACCTGCTCGGTTTAAACGTGAAATGACTACACCGTATTTTTGATGAATGCCGAGATGACGAATTTGTTTTCCGAGCACTTTTTCATTTGTCACGACCACTCGCTCAGAACGAATTTCTCCACTTAAGCTTGCGACTGGAACATCAACTTCTTCCCCGATAATCAGATGCATTTTTTTCAAGCCTTCAGGGTTACCAACTAAATGTAAAATATCATCAAGCTGAACATTGGTATCTGCTTTCGGCACAATAACAAGCTCACCCCGTTTCAAGCGAGAGCAGACGACATCTTCATCATCAAAACCTGGAATTTCAATCAAATGGATACCATTGAGATTAGTATTGGTGACTTTCAGAGACATGCTTTTGAGTGCTTCTTTGTCATGACCACTTTCTTTTTCAAAATTTGCTGCTTCTTTATCCACTTTAATTTTAAAGAAAAGACGAATAAGCCACATAGAAAGTAAAATGCCACAAATTCCAAAAGGATAAGCCATTGCATAGGCCATCCCCATGTTAGACGTCGTCTGCGACATGCCTAATTCAGAAAGAATTTGCTGACCCGCACCGAGAGATGGGGTATTGGTGACTGCACCGGAGTAAATACCAAGCGCGACATCAAGAGGAATATCCGCCAGCTTATAAATGAGAATTGTCACCACTGCACCAAGTGCAACGATTAAAATGCCTAACCCATTTAAGGTTAAGCCTGATTTTCGTAAGGAAGCAAAAAAGCCCGGCCCCACTTGAATACCAATCGTATAAACAAACAGAATTAAGCCGAACTCTTGCACGAAATGTAATGTATGGCTATCTAATTTAATGCCATATTGGGTGGTAAAATGGGCAACTAAAATCCCACCAAATAGCACGCCCCCAATACCCAGACCTACACCTTTAATTTTAAAATGCCCGATCCATAGGCCAATCACGGCAACGAGGGCAAGCAAACTAATGGTAATCGCAGTTTCACTCATACCGACCTCTAATTTATTAAAAATTTAACTATTTTGGATTATATCAATTAGATTTCTTACCCGCTTGTGACAAAGTCAAAAAATGTTATCTCCATCACATTTTTTCTTGCTTAAAAATAAACACCGCCTAAAATGACCGCACTTTTTTGATTTTATAGGTTGATTATGGATTACGCTCAAGAGGCCATTAATTCGCTTTTATGGATAGCAAAAACATTAGCGATGACGGCTGTCGTGTTTAGCTTTGGTATTTTCTTATTAGTCCGTTTTACCCACTGGGGGAAACAATTTTGGCAATTTGCTGGTGGTTATCTTTCACCACGCCGAAGTATTAAACCTTTGCTATTTTTCTTGTTAATTGTAGCGATGACATTGGTCAGTGTGCGTATTAGCTTGGTGCATTCCGAATGGTATAACAATATGTACACATCCTTGCAGGAATTTAATGAACCTGTGTTTTGGGATCAAATGGTGCTGTTTTGTGTGATAGCGACAAGTTCAGTGATTGCTGCATTGCTGAGCTATTATTTAGAGCAACGTTTTTCTATTGATTGGATCGAATGGTTGAATGGTCAGCTAGTGGATAAATGGATGAATAATCGCGCGTACTATAAAACGCAGTATGTTTCCGCTAACTTAGATAACCCCGATCAACGTATTCAACAAGATGTGCAATCCTATGTGCGAACCACGCTCTCTTTAAGTACCGGGGTGATTGATGCTGTCACCTCTATGATTTCTTACACGATCTTATTGTGGGGATTAGCGGGACCAATGATGGTATTTGGTACTGAAATTCCACGCATGATGGTATTCTTGGTATTTGCTTATGTGATTATCACTACCGCGATTGCATTCCGTTTAGGGCGTCCGTTAATTATGCTGAATTTCGTCAACGAACGCTTAAACGCTAACTATCGTTATTCTTTAATTCGCATCAAAGAATATGCGGAAAGTGTGGCATTTTATGCGGGGGAGAAAGTTGAGAGCAGCCAACTTTATAAACAATTCGGTACGGTGATCAATAACATGTGGGATATTGTTTATCGAACCTTAAAATTCTCTGGTTTTAACCTAGTAGTAAGCCAAGTTTCCGTTGTGTTCCCTTTGTTAATTCAAGTGGGGCGTTATTTTGAGAAACAAATTAAACTCGGCGATCTGATGCAAACGCTACAAGTATTTGGTAAGTTGCATTCAAATCTTTCCTTCTTCCGTAATTCTTACGATGGTTTTGCTGGATACAAAGCCACATTGGATCGTTTAACTGGCTTTAGTTATGCGATTGATATGGCGAATCGTCAATCTACTTCGCATTTACACGAACATGAAACTGACGTGATCTTTAAGGATTTAAGCATCAGTAATCCATTTGGAAAAACCTTAATTGAGAATTTAAATTTAACACTGCCACAAGGTTCAACCCTATTAATTCAAGGTCATTCAGGCGTGGGTAAAACCACGTTATTGCGAACAGTAGCAGGGCTTTGGGTGTATTCAGAAGGGGATGTGTATTGTCCACCCCATCAGCTTTTCTTATCGCAAAAACCTTATTTACCACAAGGCAGCTTATTGACTGCGCTGGCTTATCCGAATGAAGAAAAGGCCTTTAATCGTGATGAGATGATTGAGGTATTAAAACAAGTGTCCTTAGGCCATTTACAAGATCGTTTAGATCAAGAACAAGATTGGACACGAATTCTTTCTCTCGGTGAGCAACAACGTTTGGCTTTTGCTCGTTTGTTATTACATAAACCGAAAGTAGCATTCCTGGACGAAGCCACGGCGAGTATGGATGAAGGCTTAGAAGATAATATGTATCGTCTATTAAAAGAATGTTTACCTCATACAACGGTTATTAGTGTGGGGCATCGTTCAACCTTGCAAGCTTTCCATAAGCAACAATTGATGATTTTAGGTAATGGCGAGTGGCAATTCACTGACCGAAATCTCGTATAAAACACCATTAAAATTGACCGCACTTACCTTGTTAGAAAAAATAGTGAGGTAAGTGTGGATGAACAAAGCAAAAAATCCTGTTATCAAACTCGATTTTTTGATACATTTAGCACAATTTTTTTCTATGCTCAGAAATGAGTAATTTTTCACCAAACTAATGACGGAATTCTTATGTTATTCAAAAAAATTCGTGGTTTATTTTCAAATGATCTTTCTATCGATCTAGGTACAGCAAATACATTAATTTACGTGAAAGGCCAAGGTATCGTACTTGATGAGCCTTCAGTTGTGGCAATTCGTCAAGACCGAATGGGGGCATACAAAAGCATTGCGGCAGTAGGTAAAGAAGCAAAACAAATGCTTGGTCGTACTCCGAAAAGTATCGTGGCTATTCGTCCAATGAAAGATGGTGTAATTGCTGATTTCTCTGTGACAGAAAAAATGTTGCAATACTTTATCAAACAAGTACATAGCGGTAACTTTATGCGTCCTAGTCCACGCGTACTCGTTTGTGTACCGGCTGGTGCAACTCAAGTTGAACGTCGTGCAATCAAAGAATCAGCATTAGGTGCAGGTGCACGTGAAGTTTATTTAATTGAAGAGCCAATGGCGGCTGCAATCGGTGCAAACTTGCCGGTTTCTACAGCGATCGGTTCAATGGTCATTGATATCGGTGGTGGTACCACTGAAGTGGCGGTGATTTCTTTAAACGGTATCGTGTATTCATCTTCTGTACGTATTGGTGGTGACCGTTTTGATGAAGCGATCATCTCTTATGTTCGTCGCACTTTTGGTTCTGTTATTGGTGAGCCAACTGCAGAACGTATCAAACACGAAATTGGTACAGCTTACATTCAAGAAGGTGATGAAATTTTAGAAATGGAAGTGCACGGTCACAATCTTGCTGAAGGTGCGCCTCGTTCATTCAAATTAACCTCTCGTGATGTACAAGAAGCCCTTCAACAACCATTAAATGGTATCGTTGCAGCAGTGCGTACAGCACTTGAAGAATGTCAACCGGAACACGCAGCAGATATTTTTGAGCGTGGTATGGTGTTAACGGGTGGTGGTGCTTTATTACGCAACATTGATGTATTGTTATCAAAAGAATGTGGCGTACCGGCAATCATTGCAGAAGAACCATTAACTTGCGTAGCTCGTGGTGGCGGTGAAGCAATCGAAATGATTGATATGCACGGCGGCGATATTTTCAGCGACGAAATTTAATTTCTAAAAGTGCGGTCAGAAAAATCGACGTTTTTAATTCGTCTGATTTTTTGACCGCACTTTTCCTTTCAACCCTAGGACAGTGAATGAAACCCATTTTTGGTAAAGCACCACCATTAGGTATCCGACTCACATTAGCGGTGATTGCTTCGATGACACTCATTTTAGTTGATGGGCAAACCTCATCAATGACAAAGGCGCGTAGTGTCATGGAAACGGCTGTCGGAGGCTTATATTACCTTGCGAATGGGCCAAGAACAGTTCTAGATAGTGTATCAAGCAACTTGGTGGATACCAATAAACTGCTTATTGAAAATAAAGTATTGCGTGAGCAGTTGCGTGAGAAAAATGCCGATCTTTTATTATTGGATCAACTCAAGGTAGAAAACCAACGTCTTCGTTTACTTCTTAATTCGCCTTTACGCACGGATGAATATAAAAAGATTGCAGAAGTGCTTACCGCTGAAACTGACGTTTATCGTCAGCAAGTGGTGATCAATCAAGGGGAACGTGATGGCGCTTATGTCGGTCAGCCCGTGATTGATGAAAAAGGGATGATTGGACAGATTATATCTGTGGGCGAAAATACGAGCCGAGTATTGCTTTTAACTGATGTGACTCATTCAATTCCAGTACAAGTTTTACGTAATGATGTTCGTGTGATTGCGAGTGGTACAGGACACTCTGATGAGCTTACCTTAGATAATGTGCCTCGTTCCGTGGATATTGAAAAAGGCGATTTATTAGTAACTTCGGGTTTGGGCGGACGTTTTGTAGAAGGCTATCCTGTGGCAGTCGTACAAAGTGTGTCTCGTGATGGCTCAAATTACTTTGCAACGGTGAAAGCGAAACCTTTGGCTGAGTTAGATCGTTTACGTTATCTGCTTTTACTTTGGCCGAGCAATCTTGATATGTCGAAAGTCAAATCTATGTCACCGGAAGAAGTGCGTCGTCTTGTACAGCTGCGTTTGGAAAGCCAAGCTCATGAAGCAAAACATTCTGTGAGAAAAACCAAAATTATGGATGAGCAATCGGATAGCTCTCAACCACATACAGGAAAAGAAATCGTGGATCCTGAAATTCCGACCACAATGCCTCAACAAGAGGAACCGGTTTCTCCAGATCAACAAGAACATAGGGATGAAGACTAATGCAAGGGCGTTTTATTTTTCAATGGGCGACCATTTTATGCTTTTTTGTTGTGGCATTAGTGATGGAGTTAGCGCCATGGCCAGCAGGCTTTCAAGCCTTTAAACCTTCTTGGTTGATTTTAGTCTTGCTTTACTGGACCCTTGCTTTACCTGATAGAGTAAGCATTGGTTTGGCATTTTTACTCGGAGTTTTATGGGATATTGTGCTAGGCTCTATTTTAGGCGTGCATGCGCTGGTACTTTCTATTACCTTCTATTTTGTTTCTAAATATTACTTAATGTTGCGTAACCTTTCCTTGTGGTTTCAAAGCTTATTAGTACTTCTTTTCGTTTTTGTCATTCGAGTGGCTATTTTCTTGGTTGAATTTTCTTTGCATGGTGCATTTTTTAATTGGCAGGAAATCTTTGGTGCTGTTGCATCTGGCGTCTTATGGCCTTGGGTATTCTTATTGATGCGTACTGCGCGTCGAAGAGTTGGATTGAATTAATCATAAAAAAGCTGATGAAGAAGTTCATCAGCTTTTCTTTTTAGTTTTTACGACGATAGTTTGTTTTTCTCGTCGAAGTATTTCTCGTTTGGGGCGTAGAATGGTGCTTTAAACGATAAGGTTTTGGAATATCACTAATCAATGAATTCGGGTCATATTGACTGACGGGAATAGAATGACCAATGTATTCTTCAATTGCCGGTAAATTCATCGCATATTCTTCACAAGCAAAGCTGATAGACACACCACTTTCACCTGCTCGACCAGTACGACCAATACGGTGAACGTAATCTTCTCGATCATCGGGTAAATCAAAGTTGAAGACATGAGTCACGTCTGAAATATGCAATCCACGCGCCGCAACATCAGTTGCCACGAGAATATCGAGCTCACCATCTGCAAATTGTTTGAGCAATGAAAGACGTTTTTTCTGTGCCACATCACCCGTGAGTAATCCAACACGATGGCCATCTGCTGCTAAATAGCCCCAAATTTCTTCACATTTATGTTTAGTGTTCGCAAAAACAATACAACGCTCCGGCCATTCCTCTTCCATTAATGTCAGTAAGAGAGGGATTTTGTCTTCATTTGACGGATAGAAAAGTTCCTCTTTAATTCGATGTCCCGTTTTTTGTTCTGGTTCAATTTCAATGTATTCTGGGGAATTCATATCTTCAAAGGCAAGTTCGCGCACTTTGTAAGAGAGTGTAGCAGAAAAGAGCATGGTGAGGCGTTCTTGCGGAGAAGGACACTTGCGTAATAAATAACGAATATCACGAATGAATCCTAAATCAAACATACGATCCGCTTCGTCCAATACCACGACTTGAATGTCATCTAAACGAATAATGCCTTGTTTAACATAATCAATCACACGACCAGTAGTGCCAATTAAAATATCTACACCGGCTTCGATAGCTTTGAGCTGTTTATCATAGCCATCTCCACCATAAGCAAGTGCGGTTCGTAATCCACTTGTTTTAGCTAATAATTCTGCATCATTATTAATTTGCACAGCCAGTTCACGGGTTGGTGCAAGAATTAATGCGCGAGGTTGAGAGGTGGCAAAATCAGGTTGATGTGTTAATAAGTGATGAAAGGTTGCCGTTAAAAATGCCATGGTTTTACCCGTGCCGGTTTGCGCTTGGCCGGCAACATCTTTTCCTTGTAACGTGATAGGTAATGATAATGCTTGAATCGGGGTACAATATTCAAACCCCTTGTCTTGTAGGGCTTTTTGTACGATAGGATGTAATGGAAGATCAGCAAATCGCTGCTGGCTTAAATAATTTTCTTGCATGATAAATAATGGTTCTCAGAAATAAATAGGGCTAAGGATAGCACGAAGTCGGAAAAATATCCTTAAAAATTACGAGCTTATTAATAAGATTAAGCTTGTGATTGAGCTGATTGGGTTCGTTCCCATTTTCTTGCGATATAGCTACAAGTTGGGTGCAATGTCAGCTTTTTAGCTTGGATAAAATGAATTAAGGCTTGATAGAGTTTGTCCGCCACACCTTGTCCTCGAAGAGAATCATCAACAAACGTGTGATTAGCATTAATGGTATCGGGTGTTTCATAAAAATAGGTGAGTTTTGCGATTTTCTTGCCTTGTTCATCGAGTAAGAAAAACTCGCCCTGTTTACCATTATCATGATGCTGAAGACTCATTTGATACTCCATTCATCACTGAGATTGGGATCCATGGCAAAATCAGCAGTATCACTTGGAATGGCTTTTTCTTCTGCAGCCCATTCGCCTAAATCAATGAGTTGGCAGCGTTTGCTGCAAAAAGGGCGAAATTGACTTTCCTGCGTCCAAGGCACTGGCTTTTGACATGTTGGGCAGGGTACTTCAAAAATTTCATCTGACATCTTTCTTTCTCGATTCACTTAAATAAAATTGGTGCAATTCTAGCACTTTTTGTTTTAAGTGCGGTAAGTTTTCTGGCAATTTTGCATCATTTGAAATGATATCATCCGCCCATTTTAATCTTTCTTCTCGGCTGACTTGTGCATTCATAATAGCTTGAATTTGCTGAATATTATTATGATCTCTCGATGATGCACGAGCGAGTTGAGTCTCAGGTTTAACATCGATAACAAGTATGCGATCGCAAAGCGTGGTGAGCTTGTTTTCAATAAGCAGTGGAACGACAAACAAGGTATAAGGAGCGGTCTGAGCATTTAACTGTGCTAACATTCTTTCTCGAATAGCAGGATGTAATAAATGATTGAGCCAGTTTTTCTCATTTTCGTCTGCAAATACTTTTTTTCGTAGCTCAGCTCGATTTAATTCGCCTTCTTCAGTCAAAATCGATTTTCCAAAGTGCTCAGCAATTTGAGCAAGTAGCGGCGAGCCTTTTTCAACCACTTCTCTTGCCACAATATCGGCATCAACAATAGGGACACCAAGTTCAACAAAAAGATTTGCAATTGTGCTTTTTCCACTACCGATGCCGCCAGTGAGGCCCACAATATAAGTCATAAGATTCCTTGCTACTTGATTTAGAGGGGATGTTTCGCATCTATCCTTTAAATATAATATTTTCCAATGTTGCCAATATATTACATTTATAAGGTTATTGCACTGGTGACGATTAACGATATGCAAAGAAAGGGCGCAAAAGGTAAAACAGGTTTACGAGAAATCCAATAGACTATTATGCCTAATAGACAGGCAATGAATAAGAAAAGTGGTAAGTATTCGATGGTGAGATAAGTGCCGATTCCCAAAGCGAGCCAATAATCGCCACGACCTAACGCTTCCTTCTTATAAAACCATTTAGACAAATGATAGATGATATAAAAAACACTGAAAAAACTAACCGCACTTTCTAAACTTTGAGAAAGCGTCAGAATTGAAAATTCTTGATGTGCGCCGAATAGCCCCAGGAAAAATAAAAATAGGCAAGGTGTTGGTGAAATCAGTTGATAATGCCAGTCTAGCCAACTGATAACAAAGATGAGACTAAGCGTAATCGCGAGCCATAAAGTAAACAATTCATCCTGAAGAAAATAATCGAGTACAGCAAAACAGAGTCCGAATCCTAAAAAATAACGAAAAATATGACCACACTTTTGAGATTGAATCAATGCTTTTTCGCTATGGAAAATAGGCCTGTTTTCGGGATAAAGTTCGACATAGTTCAGATAAATTTCTTGTTGAAGGTTAGGAATAAAACGATCAATATAAAACCAAGCAAAGATGCCCGCTAAACCACCCAATAAGAAAAAGGCGAATGTCATCATTGGATTACCGAACCCATATTAAAAATTGGCAGATACATCCCCATCATTATGATACCAATTAAACTACCAATAATGAGCATCATTAATGGCTCTAAAAGTTGGGAAAGTAAATCAATTTGATGATTAAGCTTTTCTTGATAGTTGTCAGCAATATGGCGCAACATCAACGCAAGTTTTCCACTTTTTTCGCCAATTTGTAGCATTTGCTGCGCTTCCATTGGGAAAAGATGGCTACTGACGCTTTCTGAAAATGGATAACCTTGAGAAACCCACTGTAAAATTGACCGCACTTCTTGTTGTAGCAGGATATCGCCTTTTAAAGTACGTTGTGTTTGCCAGGTTTGCTGTTTGGGAAGAAAACTATTTAACGCAGGCGTTAAGGCTACACCGGATTGAAGCATTAATTGCAGATTATGGCTAAAACTGATTAAACGAGAAAGGCAAATGATATTGCCCCAAATTGGCATGCGACTAATCAGTGCATTCTTTTTTTGATTTAGCCAAAGAGAATGTTTTAATGCCATCTTTAGCATAAAAATAGCGAAAATACAGACAATCATCAAGGCGATAAAATGATGTTGTAGGAATTGAGACATGGCTAATAACACAGCAGTTAATGTAGGCAGTTCAGCGGAGTTTTCACCATACATTTCAGCAAATTGTGGTACAACGAAGAGTAATAAAATCAACGTAAGTGAAAGCGAAATACCTAATACCATGGCGGGATAAAGCATAATTTTTTGTAATTTTCGTTGAAGCGTTAATGATTGCGTTCGACGTTCTGCAATTTTAGTGCATACCTCCGCCAGTTTTCCTGTCATTTCCCCCACTTGAATGAGCTGAATTTCTTGAAAATTTAAATACTTTCCTTGTATTTCCAAGCTTTGTGAAAACGAAATGCCACTTTCAATTAATTCAATTAAGGCGCCAAGCCATTGATGCAATCCCAATTGCGTGCAGTTATCTTGCAAAATGTGCAATGCATTTTTTAATGGAATGGCAGAGCTGAGCAGAGTAGCTAGCTGATTTAATAAAGCACTGATTTCAGCATTTTTAGGTTTCTGATTAAGTTGCCAATCTTGTTGCAAGCGAATTCTACTAAAACCTTTTGCAATTAACAGAAATTGTGCGGCTTGTTTAGATTGAGCAACAAGACTGCCTTTTTGCCATTGTTGTCGCTGGTCATAGGCTTGAAAATAAAAGAGTTTTTGCTTTGCCATAGTGATACCTATTTTTTGCCTAACACGCGTTGAATCTCATCGAGATCGGTGATGTGATCTTTTACTTTTTCTAACGCGCTTTGATAAAGTGAATCGAAATCAGTTTGGTAGCGATTGTTTTTGCATTGTAAAAATTGATATACCCCAATTCGACCTCGGTATCCCTGATGGCAATCGCAAGAATCACTGAAATGTTGACCGCACTTTAAGCAACGTTTACGCACCAATCGTTGTGCGATAACTAATAAGAGACTGTTTTCAATTTCGTGAGATTGAATGCCTAGTTGTTGCAAGCGTGAAATCGCTGAGATGGCATCGTTGGTATGTAAGGTAGAAAGCACTAAATGGCCGGTTTGAGCGGCTCTTAATGCCATCAATGCACTTTCTTCATCTCGAATTTCACCAAGCATAATAATGTCGGGATCTTGTCGTAAAAATGTACGAAGTAATCGGCTAAAATCTAAACCGATTTGCGGATTCACTTGAGTTTGAATAATACCTTCTAATTCAATTTCAACGGGATCTTCTGCTGTCATAATATGTTTATCTGGCGTATTGAGCCATTGAAGTGCGGTATAAAGCGAGATACTTTTTCCGCTTCCTGTTGGTCCAGTTACAAGAATTAAACCTTGAGGTTGGCTGAGCGCGTGTTGAAATTGGATTTGTTGCTTTTGTGTCATGCCAAGTTCAGCAAAACTTAACTGAACTGGTTTATTTTGTTGTAATCGTAATACCGCTTTTTCTCCCCAATGTGTGGGCAAGGTAGAAAGGCGGAAATCTAAAATATCGGAGAACGTGGTTTTGAATTGAAAGCGGCCATCTTGTGGTAGCCGAGTTTCACTGATATCCAGTTTAGCTAAGAGTTTTAAACGAGAAATCACACGATTGGCGAACGCTTTACTGATTACCGGCTGTGGCTGTAGTACGCCATCAATACGTAAACGAATTAAGAGTCCACTTGGCTGAGTTTCTAAATGAATATCGGAGGCATTTTTTTGTAGGGCTGTTTCAAAAATACTATTTAATAATTGAATAACGGGTTCATCTTCATTAGATAAATTAGCAGCGTTTTCGTCTTCAGAATGATGATAAAACGTTGTTTGGTCTTCTATTTGATTGGCTTTAGGGGCAAGGGATTGTAAAAGTTGTTTGAGTTGAGTCGTTTCAAATAAAATCGGTTCAACTAATTTTCCACTTAAAAAAGCAAAGGTTTCACAAGCTGCAAGATTATTTAGCGAATCCACCGCAAGCCATAAATGGTGTTCGTCTTCTTTAAGAGGGAGCGCAAAGTAACGCAACAGTAAAGCTTGTTGCTGTTGGTTTTGTTGCCAATATTGTGGCGAGATATGATAAATCTCGCCATTTTTTGCGATTGCTTGATAGGCCATGTTTCGCTATTTGGTAGGAGAGCAGAAACCCGCAGGGAATAAATCCGCATTGCTTGGGCAAGCGGTTGTCCAGGTAACACCTGATGAGGTTGAGCCTGTCGCCGTTAAAGAATAACTGATCCCATCTAATGCACCATTTCCTGTTACCGTAATCACACCCGATTTCGTGGTAATGGATTTAACATAACCTTTTGCAGTAGTGATGTCTGCTGCAATGCCATTTGAACCACCAGAACAGTTTGTCGGGGCATTGGTGCTATAGACACATAACTCCACATCAGATTTATAAGGTGCCGAAGCTTGTAACAATTCGGAGATAGCCGCTTTTTTGGTATAATTTTGATAAGACGGAATGGCGATCGTCGCGAGAATAGCAATAATCGCAATCACGATCATCAATTCAATTAACGTAAAACCTTTATGTAAAGGTTTAGAAAAAGTCAGTTTCATTAAATTAAATTTCCTTTTGGTTGAATAAAAAAATGCCAGGATTGGCTGCAACATTGTGTAAAAGGGAAAAATGAAAGTGAAACTGACCGCACTTCTTTTGCGATCTCGATCGCAAAAATAAAATTTAATCGCAGAAAAACAGATGAATAAGATAAAAAATGGCTGGTTAAGCCAGGCAAGAAAAGTGATTTCACCACATTTTGATGAACGTCCTGATGTAGAGGATATTTCATTACTCGTCATTCATTACATCAGTTTGCCGCCAGAACAATTTGGTGGGGGATATGTAGATGATTTTTTCCAAGGTAAACTCGATCCAACCATCCATCCCTATTTTGAGGAAATTTATCAATTTCGCGTGTCTGCCCATTGTTTAATTGAACGGGATGGTAAGGTGACACAATATGTCAGTTTCGATGACAGAGCATGGCATGCAGGGCTTTCTTGCTTTGAAGGACGCGATAAATGTAATGATTTTGCGATTGGGATTGAGCTAGAGGGCAGTAATGAACAACCTTTTACAGCGGAGCAATATCAAGCACTTGCTGAATTAACACGAGATATCATGCAGGCGTACCCGAAAATAACGCTCGATCGTATCGTTGGGCATTGCGATATTTCGCCTGGTCGTAAGATCGATCCTGGTCAATATTTTGAATGGGAACGCTATTTAGCGTTAGTCAAAAAAGGCTTGGATGAAAAATAACCACTAAAATTTTTACTTTAATGTGAATAAGATGATTTCTGTGAATAAGCGTTATCTTCATGAAATTAAAGATAAAATTTCTTCTCAAAAATCGATGGTAAAATGCTAAGAAGAGTTATGCAACAGTCACCATTTGCTCAATCACAATTTTATCCACAGAAATATTGAATAACTCACAGCTGTTATTTTTTCATCAGACAAGATATGTTTAAATTAAAAAATGGCTGAATTTTTGACCGCACTTTGATGAGAAAAAGTGCGGTCATTTTTTTCGAGAAATTTTTGAGCAAATATTATTTAAAAATGAAAAAAGTGAAGTGAGAAAAGCTGTTTTTGATCTTTATACACAGTTAAATTTAGGCTATCCAAGTGTTACCCACAGAGTTATCCACAATAGGGTAAATATGCCCATTCGGTTGATAAAAAAGCGAATTTATGAAACAATCTGCAAATTATTTTTGTACAAAATTTAAGGTGAACGATAGTGATCGATTTTGATGGCTACCGTCCAAATGTAGGCATTGTCATTTGTAATCGCAAAGGGCAGGTGCTTTGGGCTAAACGATACGGGCAGAATTCGTGGCAATTCCCGCAAGGGGGAATTAATGATAATGAAAGTGCCGAACAAGCCATGTATCGTGAATTACATGAAGAGGTTGGCTTGCAACCTAAAGATGTGAAGGTGCTTTACGCGTCTAAACATTGGTTGCGTTATAAGCTGCCGAAAAGATTGCTGCGTTATGACAGCAAACCCGTGTGTATTGGGCAAAAACAACGTTGGTTTTTGTTGCAATTAGTGGGTGATGAAAAAAATATCAATATGAACACGACAAAATCACCCGAATTTGATGGTTGGCGTTGGGTGAGTTTTTGGTATCCCGTACGTCAGGTTGTGTCCTTTAAGAAAGATGTTTATCGCAAAGCGATGAAAGAGTTTGCTCAAGTGATGTTTGGCAACGAAAAAACATTGCTTGAAAATACGCAAGAGCATGAGACAAATAAACCTTATCATGCGCCGCGTAAAAATGGTTTTTCTAAATATCAAAAACGTTCATCTTATAAATCAAGGGGGCAATAATGCTCACTTTTATTCTACTTTGTTTACTTGTCGGGTCTGTTGTTGGTTTTCTTGCGGGATTATTTGGCATTGGTGGTGGGTTAATTATCGTCCCTACCTTGGTTTATTTATTGCCGATGGTAGGCGTACCTGAACCCTTGCTGATGTCCACCGCATTAGGGACTTCATTTGCAACTATTGTGATTACCGGATTTTCTTCTGCACAGCGTCATCATAAACTAGGCAATATAGTTTGGAGTGCAGTTAAAGTATTGGCACCGATGATCATGATTTCGGTCTTTATCTCTGGTTTGTTTATTGGCAAGCTTGATCGTGATGTATCCGCTAAAATCTTTGCCTGTTTAGTTGTGTATTTAGCGGCAAAAATGGTGATTTCTATTAAGAAAAGCACAGGGAAAACCAAACCTTTAACAACGCAAGCTTCTGTTATTGGGGGTATTTTAATTGGGATGGCATCTAGTGCAGCGGGCGTAGGTGGTGGTGGTTTTATCGTGCCATTTTTAAATTCCCGCGGTATTGATATGAAAAAATCCATTGGTTCTTCTGCATTCTGTGGCGCACTTCTTGGTTTATCTGGCATGTTGAGTTTTATGGTGAGTGGTTGGGGTAATCCTTCTATGCCAGATTATTCCCTAGGTTATGTTTATTTGCCTGCCGTGCTTGGTATTACGGGCACTTCATTCTTCACTTCTAAACTAGGGGCAACAGCAACCTCCAAACTCCCTGTCCCAACCTTGAAAAAAGGCTTTGCCTTGCTATTAGTTGCGATCGCAGTTGATATGTTTATTAAATAAGGAATGTTATGAATTCAGAATTTTTGATGCTTCCGCATTTTGATCCGACTATTTTCACTTTCGGTGATAGCAATATTGGGCTGCGTTGGTATGGCTTAATGTATCTATTAGGTTTCATTTTTGCTCGTTGGTTAGCTGTTCGTCGAGCAAATCAACCGAATAGTGGTTGGACCGTCGAACAAGTGGATACGTTACTTTTTAATGGCTTTATGGGCGTATTTTTAGGTGGTCGCATTGGCGATGTCTTTTTCTATAACTTCGATCATTTTGTTCAAGATCCGCTGTATTTATTCCGTGTTTGGGAAGGGGGAATGTCATTCCATGGTGGATTAATTGGGGTGATTATCTCAATGATTTGGACCTCTTATTCTCAAAAAAGAAGTTTCTGGCAGACAGCAGATTTTGTTGCGCCTTTGATTCCATTTGGTTTAGGGATGGGACGAATTGGTAACTTCATCAATTTAGAACTTTGGGGACGAGAAACGGATGTGTCTTGGGCTATGATTTTCCCAAATGATCCATTGTTATTACCTCGCCATCCTTCACAGCTTTATGAGGCCTTCTTAGAAGGTTTCATTTTGTTTATTATTCTGAATGTCTTCATTAAAAAGCCTCGTCCTGTAGGTTCGGTAGCTGGATTATTCCTGGTTGGTTACGGGATTTTCCGTTTTATCGTTGAATATGTTCGTGAGCCTGAAGTGGAATCTTTCTTAGGCATCATGACACGTGGCCAGGCTCTTTGCTTACCTATGATTATTGGCGGTGGATTAATTATAGCATGGGCATACAATCGCGCGAAAAGTGCGGTTTATCAGTAAGGAGTTTTTTATGAAACAATACTTAGATCTTTGTCGACGCATTGTAAATGAAGGTGAGTGGGTTGCTAACGAGCGTACTGGTAAGCGTTGTCTTACAGTAATTAATGCGGATTTAGAATATGATGTTGCTAATAATCAATTCCCCTTAATTACCACGCGTAAAAGTTACTGGAAAGCAGCAATTGCGGAGTTTTTAGGTTATATCCGTGGTTATGATAATGCGGCAGATTTCCGTAAACTTGGCACCAAAACATGGGATGCCAATGCCAATGAAAATGCCGCTTGGCTTGCTAATCCACATCGTAAAGGCACCGATGACATGGGCCGCGTTTATGGTGTACAAGGAAGAGCATGGCGTAAACCGAATGGCGAAACCATCGATCAACTTCGTAAAATTGTGAATAATTTAAGCCGAGGTATCGATGACCGTGGTGAAATCCTGACTTTCTTCAATCCAGGCGAATTTGACCTAGGCTGTTTGCGTCCTTGCATGCACACACATACTTTCTCTTTAGTAGGCGATACATTGCACTTAACGAGCTATCAACGCTCTTGTGATGTGCCACTTGGCTTAAACTTCAATCAAATTCAGGTCTTTACTTTCCTTGCTCTAATGGCGCAAATTACTGGTAATAAATCGGGTAAGGCATATCATAAAATTGTAAATGCGCATATTTATGAAGACCAACTAGAGTTAATGCGTGATGTGCAATTAAAACGTGAACCATTCCCTTCACCGCAATTAGAAATTAATCCTGATATTAAAACCCTTGAAGATCTTGAAACTTGGGTGACGATGGATGATTTCAAGGTGGTGGGCTATCAATCTCACGAACCAATCAAATATCCTTTCTCTGTTTAGGCATTCAACGTGTGGTCAGATTTAGACGAGAAATTTATGCAACACGCCCTGATGCTTGCCGATCGTGCAGAAGCGCTCGGTGAGATTCCTGTCGGGGCGGTGTTGGTGGGTGATGAAGGAAATATTCTCGGTGAAGGCTGGAATTTATCTATCATTGAAAATGATCCGACCGCTCATGCTGAAATTGTCGCATTGCGTAACGCAGCGCAAAATATTCAAAATTATCGCCTTCTCAATACCACACTCTATGTCACCCTTGAGCCTTGTACTATGTGTGCGGGCGCGATTTTGCATAGTCGAATTAAACGTTTAGTCTTCGGTGCATCAGATTATAAAACGGGGGCTGTAGGTTCTCGCTTTCACTTCTTTGATGATTATAAAATGAATCACGCGTTAGAAATTACGTCTGGCGTGTTGGCAGAAAAGTGCGGTCAGAAATTGAGTGATTTTTTCAAGAAAAGACGAGAGCAAAAAAAAGAAGAAAAGCGGGAAAAGAATCTCCCGCTTGATGTAGAGCCACAATCTTAAACTTGCCAATCAATTTCAGTTAAACCATTTTGTTTTAAATATTCGTTAGTTTTAGAAAAATGATGACATCCTAGAAAACCACGATGTGCCGAAAGTGGAGAAGGGTGGGGGGCAGTTAAAACATAATGACGATTGCGATCAATAAATTGCCCTTTTTTCTGAGCATGACTTCCCCAAAGTAAAAAGACTACTTTTTCACGATGTTCATTAAGTGCTGCAATCACTTGATCTGTAAAAACTTCCCAACCAAACTTAGCATGTGAATGAGCTATGCCACGTTCTACGGTCAGCACAGTGTTAAGCAGCAGCACACCTTGCTCCGCCCATTTCACCAAGTAACCATGATTTGGCATGTGAAAACCAGGAATGTCGTTAGCCAATTCTTTATACATATTCAGTAGAGAAGGGGGAATTGCAACCTCAGGTTTCACCGAAAAAGCTAAACCGTGCGCTTGATTTGGGCCATGATAGGGATCCTGTCCTAAAATGACGACTTTCACCTCATCAAATGCCGTATACTTAAAGGCATTAAACACTTCGTCTTGCGGTGGGTAAATGGTTTTCCCCGCGAGTCGCTCTTGATGAACTTGTTGTAGAATGTGTTTAAAGTAAGGTTTTTCTTTCTCTTGACCGATAACATCTGTCCAGGTTTTCATTCTGTATTTCCTTATTGGATAAGCTTGAGCACATTATAAATGAAATTGCTTAGAAAGGCTTCATCCGAGTTATGTTAATACTTTGTTAAAAGTTAGAGTGTGTTGAGGCCTTGCTGTGGCTGAAACTTTAATCTAGATCAATTTTTAAAAATTAGTCAGAAAAAAGAACCTGTTTTAGGTCAAAATTAATTGAATTCTTCAAATAGTTTGATAAAATTTGCACAGTTTAATAAATATACAACCGCCAAATTAGGAGGCACTTTATGATCAAAGGTATTCAAATTACTCAAGCAGCAAATGACAATCTTTTAAACTCATTCTGGTTATTAGACAGCGAAAAAAATGAAGCTCGTTGTTTATGTGCAAAAGCTGAATTCGTAGAAGACCAAGTAGTAGCAGTAAGCGAATTAGGCCAAATCGAATACCGTGAATTACCGGTAAACGTAGCACCAACTGTTAAAGTTGAAGGTGGTCAACACTTAAACGTGAACGTATTACGTCGTGAAACGTTAGAAGATGCAGTAAACAACCCGGATAAATACCCACAATTAACTATCCGTGTTTCTGGTTACGCAGTACGTTTCAACTCTTTAACGCCAGAACAACAACGCGACGTTATTACTCGTACTTTCACTGAAAGTCTATAATTTCAGTTTGAATGAAAAAAGAAACCCCGAAGTAATTCGGGGTTTTGTTTTATCTAAAAGGTTTGAAAATTTGACCGCACTTTTCCCTTTCATCCCTAGCGATTTCCGCGCTTTTCAGGTACAATCCGCCAGTTAAATTTAATGATTTTTGAGAAAACTAATCTATTTATGAAGAATATTCGCAACTTTTCTATTATTGCCCATATTGACCACGGTAAATCGACCCTTTCTGACCGATTAATTCAGACCTGTGGGGGACTTTCGGATCGTGAAATGGAAGCGCAAGTGTTGGATTCCATGGATCTTGAGCGCGAGCGTGGCATTACCATTAAAGCGCAAAGTGTAACCTTAAATTATCAAGCGAAAGACGGTGAAACTTACCAATTAAACTTTATCGATACACCAGGACACGTGGACTTCTCTTATGAAGTATCGCGTTCTCTTGCGGCTTGTGAAGGGGCATTGTTAGTTGTGGATGCAGGACAGGGCGTAGAAGCCCAAACCTTGGCAAACTGCTATACGGCCATTGAAATGGATTTAGAAGTCGTGCCGATTTTGAATAAAATCGACTTACCGGCAGCGGATCCTGAACGTGTTGCAGAAGAAATTGAAGACATCGTGGGTATTGATGCGATGGAAGCGGTACGTTGTTCGGCGAAAACCGGTGTGGGTATTGAAGATGTATTAGAAGAAATTGTTGCGAAAATTCCTGCGCCAGAAGGTGATCCTGAAGCACCGTTACAAGCCTTGATTATTGACTCCTGGTTCGATAACTATTTAGGCGTGGTGTCATTAGTTCGTATTAAAAATGGCGTATTGCGTAAAGGCGATAAAATCAAAGTAATGTCTACTGGACAGGCTTACAACGTTGATCGTTTAGGGATTTTCACGCCAAAACAAGTGGATACGACGGTATTAAATACTGGAGAAGTAGGTTGGGTTGTTTGTGCGATTAAAGATATTTTAGGTGCACCAGTAGGGGATACCTTAACCCATCAACACAATCCAGCAAGCCATGTATTGCCAGGTTTTAAGAAAGTAAAACCGCAGGTTTATGCTGGTTTATTCCCAGTTAGCTCTGACGATTATGAGGCTTTCCGTGATGCATTAGGTAAATTAAGCTTAAACGATGCGTCGCTTTTCTATGAGCCAGAAAATTCGACGGCTTTAGGTTTTGGTTTCCGTTGTGGTTTCTTGGGGCTTTTACACATGGAGATCATTCAAGAGCGTTTAGAGCGTGAATACGATCTTGATTTGATTACCACAGCACCAACTGTAATTTATGAAGTTGAAATGACCAATGGTGAAGTGGTTTATGTGGATAGTCCATCAAAACTGCCACCATTAAATAATATTGCGGAAATTCGTGAGCCAATTGCAGAGTGTAATATGCTCGTGCCACAGGAATTCTTAGGTAACGTGATTACTCTTTGTGTGGAAAAACGCGGTGTGCAAACTCATATGGTATATCACGGTAACCAAATTGCGTTAACTTATGAAATCCCAATGGGCGAAGTGGTATTAGATTTCTTCGACCGCTTGAAATCGACTTCTCGCGGTTATGCCTCTTTGGATTATGGTTTCAAACGTTTCCAAGCAGCGGACATGGTGCGCGTGGATATTATGATCAACGGTGATCGTGTTGATGCGTTAGCATTAATTGTTCATAAAGATAATGCACCTTACCGTGGTCGTGAATTAGTTGAAAAAATGCGTGAACTGATTCCACGTCAACAATTTGATATCGCGATCCAAGCCGCGATTGGCAACCATATTATTGCGCGTTCAACTGTAAAACAATTGCGTAAAAACGTATTGGCGAAATGTTATGGTGGTGACGTGAGCCGTAAGAAAAAACTCTTACAGAAACAGAAAGAAGGTAAAAAACGAATGAAATCTTTAGGTAACGTGGAAGTACCGCAAGAAGCGTTTTTAGCGATCTTACATGTAGGTAAAGATAAATAGGAAAGTAGAGCAATGTCGAATGTATTTTTTATTCTGTTGTTAGCCGTAGGCTTTGCCGGTTGGAAAGCGTTAGATTATTTCCAACTACCTAACACATTCAGTATTTTGTTGCTGATTTTGACCGCACTTTCCGGCATTTTATGGTGTTATCACCGCTTTGCTGTGATGCCGAGACGTCGTCGTCAAATCGCACGCGCAGAACAACGCTCAGGCAAAGCGTTAACGGATGAAGAAAAAGCGAAAATTGAGCCAATTTCAGAAGGTTCAGAATTTATTTCTTCGCTTTTCCCTGTGTTATCCGTGGTATTCCTTGTACGTTCATTTATTTTTGAACCGTTTCAAATTCCATCAGGATCAATGCAAGCCACATTATATGTAGGGGATTTTATTGTCGTGAATAAATACACTTATGGCATCAAAGATCCGATTTTCCAAAATACGATTATTGAAGGCAATAAGCCCGAACGTGGTGATGTGATCGTGTTTAAAGCACCGGAGCAAGCGTTGCTTCATACTAGCTTAGGGGCAACGCGAGCAGCATATGCTGAAAACCTTGCGTTAACATCTAAAAACAATATGTCTGGAGCAGATTACATTAAACGTATTGTGGGTAAAGGTGGCGATCGCATTATCCTTGATGTTGAAAAAAGCGCTTTAACAATTGTTCACGGTAAAGATGGCAAACCTTGTGAAATAGACTGCCAAGCGAAAGTATTTGAATATAAACAAGAACCAACTAATCCAGCATTCCCAACTCAAGTGGAATATTTGGAAATCGGTGATGTGACACATAAGATTTTAGTCGAGCCAATGCGCCGTTATTCGGGGATTGAGTTCTATCCACAAGAAGGCTTACCTGCTGCAGAATGGATTGTGCCTGAGGGGCAATATTTTGTGATGGGAGATAACCGTGATCATAGTGATGACAGCCGTTTTTGGGGATTTGTACCAGAAAAAAATATCGTGGGTAAAGCCACTTATATTTGGATGAGTTTAGAAAAAGAACCAAATGAGTGGCCAACAGGCTTCCGTTTAGACCGTTTCTTTACAAAAATTAATTAATATGAATCATTTAGATCGACTAGAACGAAAAATTGGTTATCAATTTTCCGATCTAAAAAACTTAAAATTGGCACTGACACACCGCAGTGCCTCCACTCAACATAATGAACGCCTAGAATTTCTAGGTGATTCTATTCTCAATTATGTCATTGCGGATGCGCTTTATCATCAATTCCCTCGTTGTAATGAAGGTGAACTAAGCAGAATGCGTGCAACATTAGTTAGAGAGCCAACTCTGGCAATGCTCGCCCGCAATTTTGAGCTTGGAGATTATATGTCCTTAGGTTCAGGGGAATTGAAAAGTGGAGGCTTTCGTCGAGAATCTATTTTGGCAGATTGTGTGGAAGCGGTAATTGGCGCAATGGCATTGGATTCAAGCTTTGATAAAGCGGCAGATATTGTGCGTAGCTGGTATAAAACGTTACTCGCTGAAATTAAGCCGGGTGATAACCAAAAAGATGCCAAAACACGTTTGCAAGAATATTTACAAGGTAAGCATTTCGCTTTACCAACCTATGAAGTAATAAAAATTGAGGGGGAAGCACATTGCCAAACCTTCACCGTAGAATGTACGGTAAAAAACGTACCAAATATTGACCGCACTTTTATTGCGAAAGGTTCTAGCCGCCGTAAAGCAGAACAAGCGGCCGCAGAACAAATTTTAAAAATATTGGAAATAAAATGACCGAATTAAATCAAGAACAAGAGACCTATTGTGGCTTTATCGCTATCGTAGGTCGCCCAAATGTAGGGAAATCTACCCTGTTAAATAAAATTTTGGGACAAAAAATCTCGATTACGTCTCGCAAGGCGCAAACTACGCGTCACCGTATTGTGGGAATTAAAACGGAAGGTATCTACCAGGAAATTTACGTCGATACGCCGGGACTTCATATTGAAGAAAAACGCGCAATTAACCGTTTAATGAACCGTGCAGCAAGCTCAGCAATAGGGGATGTGGATCTCATTATTTTTGTTGTAGATGGTACACATTGGAATGCCGATGATGAAATGGTGTTAAATAAATTACGTAATGCCAAAGCGCCTGTCGTACTCGCCATCAACAAAGTTGATAACATCAAGAATAAAGATGATTTATTGCCATTTATTACCGATTTAGGCAGTAAGTTTAACTTTGCTCACATTGTGCCAATATCCGCGCAACGTGGTAATAATGTCCATCAATTAGAGAAAATTGTTCGTCAATCATTACGTAAAGGCGTTCATCACTTCCCTGAAGATTATGTAACGGATCGTTCACAGCGTTTTATGGCGTCAGAAATTATTCGTGAAAAATTAATGCGTTTCACAGGGGAAGAGCTACCTTATTCGGTAACAGTTGAAATTGAACAATTTAAAGTAAATGAACGTGGTACTTATGAAATCAATGGCTTGATTTTAGTTGAACGCGAAGGCCAAAAGAAAATGGTGATCGGTGCTCAAGGACAAAAAATTAAAACCATTGGTATGGAAGCGCGCGCTGACATGGAACGCTTATTTGATAATAAAGTACACCTTGAACTTTGGGTAAAAGTGAAGTCCGGTTGGGCGGATGATGAACGTGCCTTAAGAAGTTTAGGTTATATGGATGAATAAAAAACTTGAGTAATACTCTATACCGTCCTATTATTAGAAACATATTTATGTTTTTTAATAAAAACAAGGAGATGGTAGATGAGTATCTATGCCTTAAAACCCAAATTTCAGAATTTACTTCGGCCTTTAGTTAGGCAATTAGCGGCAAAAGGCGTAACGGCAAATCAAGTTACGCTAATTGCCTGCTTACTTTCTATTTTACTCGGTGTGGTTCTCGCACTATTTCCGACATTTTCTTCTCTTTTCTTCCTTATCCCTATTTGGTTGTTTTTGCGTATGGCGTTGAATGCCATTGATGGCATGCTCGCACGTGAATTTAATCAAAAAAGTCGATTAGGGGGCTATCTTAATGAGATTACTGATGTCGTTTCAGATGCGGCTCTTTATTTTCCTTTTGCTTTTGTCGCACCTTTTGATGGTATTCAAATCTCAAGTATTATTTGGCTTGCCGCGTTGAGTGAGTTATGTGGCATTTTAGGGCAAGTTCAAGGCAAAACGCGTCGTTATGATGGCCCAATGGGTAAAAGTGATCGTGCATTCGTATTTGGTGTGTTCGGTTTACTCTATGCGGTGAATGGTAGCTTGCATTCACTTTTCTGGTGGGTAGCCAATATCGTCATTATTTTGCTCATTGTGACTTGTATTAAGCGAGTAAAAAATGGTTTAGCCGAAGTGACGGAATAATAGGAGCAAATATGTTTGCGAGATTAATCGATTTTTTATTGTGTCGTTTTGCTTCTTTTATTACAGGCGTTCGACCACAACCCGCAATTGCGGAACAATCTTCAGAAGGGCATCGAGTCTATTTTGCCAATCATAATAGCCATGGGGATTTTATCTTACTTTGGATTTCATTACCTTATGAAGTAAGAAAACAAACTCGCCCTGTTGCAGGCAAAGATTATTGGACGAAAGGCGCAATTCGTCGCTTTTTAGCCTATAAAGTGTTTAATATGTTACTGATTGAACGTAATAGCCAAGATCCAAAAGCTGCCATACGACAAATGAGTGAAGCATTAGTCAATGACTCCCTGATTATTTTTCCTGAAGGAACTCGTAAGATGGATGATGATTTACCACTTCAGCCGTTTAAAAGTGGATTGTTTTATTTAGCCAAAGAAAACCCCGATTGTGAATTTGTGCCCGTTTGGATTAGCAATATGAATAATGTTTTACCAAAAGGCTTTATTTTACCGATCCCATTGTTATGTGATCTTTATGTAGGTGAGCCATTAAAGATTGGGACAGAAGAAACTAAAGAGGTGTTTCTGACACGCGCTCAATCGGCATTATTAAATTTAAACGTCAGTGAAAAAGGCAAATCTTAGGAGCAAATGATGACAGAAATATGGCAACTCTTCGGTGGTTTATTTATCGCCTTAATTTTTGCTTCCTCAGTGGGATATATTTTAAAACGCAGATCGGGTGTGGATACACCGAATAGCGTTATTGATAACCTGAATGCACGCATCAATGCTTGGTGGGTGATGATTGGGATTATCTTTATTGCGAGTTTATTGGGCTTTTATGGCGTAATTGGGCTCTTTTTGATTATTTCATTTATGGGATTGCGTGAGTTTCTTTCTCTATTGAATATTCGTCGAGGCGATCATCTTGCGCTAGCCGCTTGTTTTTATGTGATCTTGCCATTGCAATATTTTTTAGTCGCCATTGATTGGTTTAGCATGTTCACGATTTTTATTCCCGTGTATGGTTTCTTATTTTTACCGATTCTGTCGGCATTACTCGGCGATCCGGCACATTTCTTAGACCGTTCAACGAAAATTCAGTGGGCATTGATGATTAGTGTATTCTGTATTTCACATATTCCCGCTTTATTGACCCTTGATATCTCTGGTTATGAAGGAAAAAATCTTTTATTAATGATCTTCTTAATCTTGGTAGTACAGTCAAGTGATGTGTTGCAATACGTTTGGGGTAAACTCTTCGGTAAGCATAAAATTGCGCCAACCTTATCGCCATCTAAAACGGTAGAAGGTTTTGTTGGCGGGGTATTAAGCGCAAGTTTATTAGGTATGCTGCTTCATTGGATGACACCATTTAACGCATGGCAAGCTTTTTTAATGAGTCTGTTAATTTGCTTAATGGGATTCTTAGGGGGGCTCGTGATGTCAGCAATGAAACGCAGTATGGGCGTGAAAGACTGGGGGAATATGATCAGTGGACATGGTGGTATTTTAGATCGTATGGATTCGCTTTGTTTCTCTGCACCAATTTTTTTCCATGTGGTGCGCTATTTTTGGGCTTAGTTATGAATCATGAAATAAAAAAGAGCGGTTAATTAACCGCTCTTTTTCTATTATTGACGATAGGTTTCTAAGAAACGTGCCAATTTGCCAATTGCCTCTTCTAATTGACCGGTATAAGGAAGTGTCACTACACGGAAGTGATCCGGTGAGTGCCAGTTAAAGCCTTTACCATGTACTAAAAGCACTTTCTCTTTGCGTAGTAAATCGAGTACAAATTTTTCATCACTGTGAATGTTGAATTTTTTGATGTCGAGTTTCGGGAACATATACATTGCCCCCATTGGTTTTACGCAGCTAACACCAGGGATTTGAGTGAGCAACTCGTAGGCTTTATTACGTTGCTCAAGTAAACGACCGCCAGGTTGAATAAATTCATTAATGCTTTGATAGCCACCTAATGCGGTTTGAATCGCATGCTGCATTGGTACGTTTGCGCATAAACGCATAGACGCCAGCATATCTAAGCCTTCAATATAGCCTTTTGCATGTTGTTTTGGCCCATTTAAAATCATCCAACCTTGACGGAAACCTGCAACACGATACGCTTTTGATAAACCATTGAATGTAATCGTTAGTACATCTGGTGCAAGGGCGGCGATATGGTGGTGGACAGCACCATCGTAGAGAATTTTGTCATAAATTTCATCCGCAAAAATAATCAGATTATTTTCACGTGCAACCTCGATAATTTCTTCGAGTAATGCTTTGCTATATACCGCACCAGTCGGGTTATTTGGATTGATTACCACGATAGCTTTAGTTTTGGCATTGACTTTCGCGCGAATATCATCAATAGCAGGGAACCAACCCGCTTCTTCATCACATAAATAATGTACCGCTTTTCCGCCAGAAAGCGTCACCGCAGCCGTCCATAACGGATAATCTGGCATTGGGACTAATACTTCATCACCATCATTAAGAAGGGCTTGCATTGACATGGTAATCAATTCAGACACACCATTCCCGATGTACACATCGTTTACCGTTGAATCATGAATACCTTTGGATTGGTAGTATTGCACGATAGCTTTACGTGCAGAATACAAGCCTTTAGAGTCACAATAACCTTGTGCAGAAGGTAAGTTGCGGATGACATCCACTAAAATTTCATCTGGCGCTTCGAAGCCAAATGGGGCAGGGTTACCGATATTCAGTTTTAAGATTTTGTTGCCTTCTTCTTCTAGGCGTAAAGCTTCTTTGTGAACCGGTCCGCGAATATCGTAGCAAACGTGTTCTAATTTGTCTGATTTTGGAAATGAGCGCATTAATAACATCCTATGATAATTAGATTTTCATTCAAAAATTACGTCTAATTTACGCTTAAATTCTTATCTTGAAAAGATTTAATAAAAAAATTTTTTGAAAGTATTAAAGTGCGGTAGAATATGGGCTAATTTTTTGTGTATTTTATTATTTTTCATGGGCCCTTTAGAACAAGCCAAATCTGCGCTAATTCGCCAATTTGAAACTTTGGCGACAACGGATCAACAAGCATCTATTGTACATCTTCAAACGAAGGTGGAATCGGGTGTTGATCTTTTGGCGTGGATGAAAGGGCAGCCAGTTTATCCGCAATTTTATTTGCGTTTTCGTGATGAAGCTAAAACCGTCGCCGCCGTGGGTAAAGTGCGGTCATTTTCAGATGTGAATTTGGCACAGCAATTTATTCAAGAGCATGATTTCCCTTTAGTGGGCGGTTTACAGTTCGAAGGTGAAAGTCAGTTTATTTTGCCGCAAGTTTTAATTAAACAGCAAAATGGTGAGACCGAGGTTTCAGTTTTTGTTGAACCAAATGAGCTTGATTCGGCAAAAATGATTTTGAATTCATTTGAAAAAACGACCGCACTTTCACCACTTAATCAATTAACCATCGAAAACGTAGAGCCAAAAGCGAATCAAGGCACGTGGTGTAATTGGGTTAATCAAGCACTCACTCGAATTCGACAAGGGGAATTAACCAAGCTTGTCTTAGCAAATGAAACAGTGTTTCGCATTCATGGCGAATTAAACGGAAAAGATTTTCTTGCTGCAAGCCAAGCCAAAAATAGCGGTTGTTACCATTTTCTATGGGCAGATAACGCCCAAAACTGTTTTGTGGGTTCGACGCCAGAACGCCTATTTGCGCGAGATGAACGTCAGTTATTTACGGAAGCCCTTGCTGGCACTGCTCCTGTTAGTGATAATCCGAGTGAAAATAATGAACGTGCGAATTGGTTACTAAATGATGAAAAAAACCTCAATGAAAACTGGTTGGTTGTTGAGGATATTTCACAAAATATCAGTCACTTAGTGGAACAAATTACCGTTGATGATGTCGCATTAAAGCCATTACGCAAAGTGCAGCATTTGATTCGAAAAATGCAAGCAAACTTGACCGCACTTTGTACGGATGCCGATTTGCTGAAAGCGATTCATCCAACGGCCGCAGTGTCAGGCTTACCGCAACAACAAGCGAAGAAAGCGCTGGCTGAAATTGAAACTTTTGATCGTCGTTGGTATGCCGGTACATTAGGCGTAATGAGTCAACATCTCTCAGAATTTTGTGTCACCATTCGTTCGGCTTTTATTGAAGAAAACCAAGTGCGGGTATTTGCTGGAGCCGGTATTGTGGAAGGCTCACAACCTGTAGAAGAGTGGTTGGAAATTGAACGTAAAGCGGCAGGGCTAATTTCCCTGTTTGCAGAGAATAACGGAGAATAAGAAGAATGTCTGTAAGCGTATTTAATCGTTGTTGGTCAAAGGTGATCTTAGAAACCCTGGTTCGCCAAGGGGTCAGTCACTTTTGTATTGCGCCAGGTTCACGCTCAACACCTTTAACGCTAGAAGCTGTGCGTTTACAAAATGCTTCTCGAGCAACGTGCCATAGTCACTTTGATGAACGTGGCTTAGGCTTTTTTGCCTTGGGTATTGCAAAATCTACGCAAGCGCCTGTTGCTGTGATTGTGACCTCAGGGACTGCGGCAGCAAATTTATATCCAGCGATTATTGAAGCTCGCCAAACAGGCGTGAATTTAATTATTCTTACCGCTGATCGTCCACCTGAATTATGGGAATGTGGTGCGAATCAAGCGATCGTACAACAAAATATGTTTGCAGATTATCCAGTAGCAAGCGTGAATTTACCTAAACCTCAAGCAGATTATGCGGCGAAATGGTTAATTTCTACGTTAGAGCAAGCTTGCTATAAACAAAAACAACAAGCCGGCGTGGTGCATATCAATGTGCCTTTTGCTGAGCCACTTTATAATGCGCAAGAGCAAGAAATTGACAACCATCCATGGCTCATGCCAATTCAACGTTGGTTAAGTCAGCCTAAAAATTGGGTTGATCATCAACCATTACAACAAGAAGTGTTGATGCACGAGAATTGGGATACCTGGCGTACGAAACGTGGTGTCATTGTGGTAGGACAATTAACGCCTGAACAAGCAATGGGTATTAACTCATGGGCAAATACCATGGGGTGGATTTTGCTTACGGATATTCAATCAGGTGTAGAACCTCTCATGCCTTATGCGGATATTTGGCTGGCAAACCAAACCGTGAAGCAAAAATTACTTCAAGCTGATATCGTGATTCAATTTGGTTCTCGTTTTATCAGTAAACGGATTAACCAATTCTTAGCGGAATTCCAAGGCGAATTTTGGGTGGTGGAGCACAGTCAAAATGCAGTTGATCCAAACCACCATACGCAAACTCGCTTTAACGCCAAAGCTCATCATTGGTTGCGTGCACACCCGCCATTGCGTCAAAAGCCTTGGTTGCTCGAACCTCTGGCACTTTCAAAATTCTGTGCAACCTTTATCGAGCAACAAGTCGGCGGCAATCTTAATGAAGCCTCACTAGCACATCATATTGAGCGGGTGTTGCCTTACAACGGTATTTTGTTCTTAGGGAATAGCCTTTTTGTGCGCTTGGTTGATGCGTTAACGAAACTACCAGAAGGATACCCAATTTTCACCAATCGTGGTGCAAGTGGGATTGATGGCTTATTAGCAACGGCCGCAGGTATCGGTATCGGTGCTGATCAACCTGTGGTCGCCATGATTGGTGATACGTCTACGCTTTATGATTTAAACTCTTTAGCCTTATTTAAGAATGTGACTCAACCAACTATTATTTTTGTGATTAACAATAATGGTGGCGCAATCTTTGATATGTTGCCAGTGGATGAAGAGGTGAAAGAGCAGTTCTATCGCTTGCCACATAATGGTGAGTTCTCTCAAGTCGCGGCAATGTTTGGCTTAAAATATGCCTTGCCTTACACCTGGGCGGATTTAAGTGCGGTATTAAAACAGGCTTACACGCGTCGCCGTGCAACCTTAATTGAAATCAAAACGAACCCTAGCGATGGCAGTGCAACTTACAAACGTTTGATTGATCAAATTAGTCATGCGGTGATAGGGGAGTAGTTAGCACCTTTATGCTAACTAAAATTCATTCATTTATAAATAAAGGAGATGAGTATGCTTAAGAAACATGCTTACAAAGCCATTTTTACTGCATTAGTAACGAGCCTATTAACGGGTTGTATCGCTTATGAGGAAAACACCAAAATCACCATGAATGATGTGCGTAATATGGATTATGGTAGCTATCCGAAAAATTACGAAAAAGCCATTCGCCAGCATTTAGCTCGTACTTTAATTGATCCTAATTCTTTAATGCTTGATGGCTTTAGTAAACCGAAAAAATTCTTACGAATTACAAGCAGACGCTATAACGCAGAAACAGATACTTATAATCCAGCTGTTTTCTTAAAATACTACATTGTTTGTGCCAGAGTAAATGCGAAAAATAGCTATGGTGGCTATACAGGCTGGCAAGAACACATTTTTTATTTCCGTGATGGAAAAATTGTGAATTCAAGTGAATATGGTTTGATTGAGGGTTGCAGTAATCCAAATGATATCGTTATATATAACGAGACCTTCTCCGACGTGGATATTATTGATAAGCCATAGGGTTAATGCATTTTACTATATGGTCGGGCTCAACCCGACCTAAATTTTATGTATTCCGTACAAATCATGACCAATCTTATCTTCCTCCACGGCTTACTTGGTACAAAATCAGACTGGCAAAAAGTCATCGAAAATCTACCGCACTTTCGTTGTCTCTCTCTCGATTTACCGTTTCATGGAGAGAATAAAGCTGTAGCGGTTGAAGATTTTGAGCAAACGGCTCAATTTCTTGAAAGCCAAATACAAAGCCTCATAAAAGATGAACCTTATATCCTTATCGGTTACTCACTTGGTGGGCGAATTGCACAATATTATGCATTGCAGGCTCAAGTGCAAAGAGGCAATTTACAAGCAGTGATTTTAGAAGGGGCGAATTTAGGTTTTCAGTCTGAGCAAGAAAAAAAAAGCCGTTTAGTTAATGATAAAATGTGGGCGGAGCGTTTTTCCCATGAAAAGCCTGAAACCGTGCTTGAAGATTGGTATCAACAGCCTGTGTTTTCTCATTTAAATGAACAGCAGCGTAAGGCGTTAATTGAAAAGCGAAAAGCTAATTGCGGGGCAAATATTGGTAAGATGTTATTAGCAACTAGTCTTGCCAAGCAGCCTGATTTTCGAGAGAAAGTGCGGTCAAGTTTGCTGCCATTTTTTTATTTTTGTGGTGAACGAGATCAAAAGTTTCGTCAAATGGCAGAGGCTAATCAACTCAATTTAACGGTTATTCCTGATGCAGGCCATAATGCCCATTTAGAAAATCCAATATATTTTGCTAAAAAAATCGAAAATATCGTATTAAAAATTGCTCAACCTTAAAGGAAATGCTAGGATTTAGCCCTTTTATTTCATTTAACTTTTAAGGAAGCAAAATGTCCTCACAACTTCGTAATGATCCACTTAAGGTTGCTTTAGCATCCATGGTGGGTACCGCAATTGAATTCTTCGATTATTATATCTATGCCGCTGCGGCAGTATTAGTTTTTAACACGCAATTCTTCCATAGCGGCGATCCGCTTTCAGATGATTTACTTTCTCTTTCTACGTTAGCTTTAGCGTTCTTTGCTCGTCCAATTGGCTCAGCTTTATTTGGGCACTTTGGTGATAAGATTGGTCGTAAGAAAACCTTGGTCGCCTCTTTGGTTTTAATGGGCGGCTCTACGGTCGTTATCGGTTTATTGCCGACTTATTCTCAAATTGGTATTTGGGCACCGATTTTGTTATGTATTTGCCGAGTCGGTCAGGGTATCGGCCTTGGTGGTGAATGGGGTGGCGCAGCGCTAGTCGCAACAGAAAATGCGCCAGAAGGAAAACGTGCTTGGTATGGCACATTCCCTCAATTAGGTGCGCCAATTGGTTTATTTGTGGCTAATGCGACCTTCTTCTTAGTGAGCTATTTCTGGGGGCAACAAGCCCTTGTTGAGTGGGCATGGCGTATTCCGTTTATCTCTTCTTTAGCCTTAGTTTTAGTTGGGTTATATGTTCGTTTAACCCTACATGAAAGCCATGTTTTCATTGAAGCAGAAGAAAAAGGGAAAAAATTAAAAGCACCGGTGAGTGTGGTTTTCACTAAACACTTTAAACCAATGGTGATTGGTACATTTATCATGGTGGCAACCTATTCCTTGTTCTATATTATGACCGCCTTTGCTCAAGCGTATTCTCGTACACCGGCAACCCTTTCAGAAGCGGGTTATCCAATGGGGTTAGGCATTCCTGCTAATACCTTCACGGGATTACTTTTAATGAGTGCGATTGTTTTTGCGATTTGTATCAGTATTTCAGGTCTTTATGCAGATAAAATCGGTCGCCGTAAATGGTTGATTTGGACAACAGTCAGCATTTTAATTTTTGCATTATGTATGCCATTATTCCTTGGAAATGGCACACCAACTTCTGTATTTGCTTTCTTGGTAATTGGTATGGCATTAATGGGCATGACATTTGGCCCAATGGCAGCGTTATTACCTGAATTATTCCCAACGGAAGTACGTTATTCTGGTGCTTCTTTAGCCTACAATATTGCATCGATTATCGGGGCCACTATTGCGGCAATGATTTCATTAAAAATCAATGCACTTTATGGCTTAATGGGTGTAGGGATTTATTTAGCCATTAATGCATTCTTAACCTTGTTAGCATTATTAGCCTCAAAAGAAACGAAAAACGTCGATTTAACGCAAATCTAGTGATAAATTGATAATGAAAAAGCTGATGTAAATTACATCAGCTTTTTTATTTGTTGAAAGGACGCAGTAAAAAAGAGCGTATTGCTACGCACTCAGATTATAAAAGTGCGGTTAAAAAACAGTGTGTTTTTAACATCAGATATGAAAAGAATTAATCTTCACCCCATACTTCTTTGGCAATTTCTTCAACATAACGGACTTTTGCCCATTGCTGTGCTTCCGTCATGATATTTCCTTCTTCAGTTGACGCAAAACCACATTGTGGGCTTAAGCAAAGCTGCTCAAGTGGAACATATTTAGTTGCTTCTTCAATGCGAGCTTTAATAGCCGCTTTATCTTCTAATTCAGGGAATTTTGAACTGATTAAGCCTAATACAATACGACCTTTGTGTGGATTATTAGCAAAGTGTTTTAATGGTTCAAACCCACCAGAACGCTCATCATCATATTCAAGGAAATAGCCATCGTATTGAGTTTGGCCGAATAACGCATCCGCAATAGGATCGTATGCGCCAGTTAATAAATAGGTTGAACGGAAATTGCCACGACAAACATGCGTTGTGATAACCATATCTGCTGGTTTAGCCGCTAATACAACTTGAATATTTTCAAGCGCCTGTGCTTTATCTGCTTCAAATTCTGGTTTTAAGTGATTGTTACAGAGTGAACCCCAATACACATCATCAAATTGTAAATAACGGCAACCCGCATCATAGAAGGCTTTGATCGCATCTTTATAAGCTTGTTGAACATCTTTGGCAAATTCTGCACGTGTCGCATAAACGCCCGTATCCCATTGAATTGGATACATTAATTGATTCGGACTTGGAATGGTATATTTTACGACGCCACGATCCCCAACAATGTCTTTTAATTTTTTGAAATGTTCGATAAATGGGTGGTTTGGATTCCAAGATACTTTACCGCAGCAGCGAGTATTGTAAGGTTTGGTTTCCACGCCATTAAATTTATAACCGTGTTCAGGGTGATAACCTTCAATACCATTTAAGTGTTCTAAGAAATCGATATGCCAAAATGCACGGCGATATTCCCCATCTGTGATGACTTGAATACCTGCATCTAACTGAGCTTGTACCAATTTAGCAATTTCTTGATCTTCAACTTCCGTTAATTGTTCACGAGAAAGTTCGCCAGCTGCAAATTTTGCACGAGCTTCTTTTAAAGGTTGAGAACGTAAATATGAGCCTACAGTATCAGCGTGAAAGGGAAGTGTTTTTGATGTCATGTTTATATCCTTCTTTTTTATTTTCGTATGCTGATTTTAACGTAAGGATATTTCATGATCAAAGTAATGATTTTTTCATTCATAATGAAAATAATTAATGCAGAGAAAGATTAGCCTTCAGCAATTCCCATCGCACAAACGGCAGCCGAACTCCATGCCCATTGGAAATTGTAGCCACCTAACCAGCCGACAACATCTAACACTTCACCGATAAAATAGAGGCCTTTAATCTTTGTGGCTTCCATGGTTTTTGATGAAATCTCATGGGTATCAACACCACCCATCGTGACTTCAGCCGTGCGGTAGCCCTCAGTGCCATTAGGTATAAATTGCCAATTGTGGATTAAATTCTCTAGATTTTCTAACCGCACTTTACTTAAATTTGCAATCACTTCGTCTTGAATCAAGCCTTGTTCTAACCAAAGTTCGACTAATTTTTTTGGTAATAATCGACTTAATACGGTCTTTAATTGTAATTTAGGTGAAGATTGATGCATTTCATCCAGGTGATGACGAATATCGTTATAAGGTAATAAATCTAAATGAATGCTCTCACCCGGTTGCCAATAATTTGAAATTTGCAAAATGGCAGGACCAGATAAACCGCGATGGGTGAATAACATTTGATGAGTAAAGGTTTTGTGCTGATTCGTCGCCGCCACATCTAATGAAATACCGGATAGTGCCGTGTAGAATTTTTCACTTTCTCTCCATGTGAACGGTACAAGGCTTGCACGCGGAGGAATCACATTTAATCCAAATTGTTCTGCTATTTGATAGCCAAAAGGCGAAGCGCCTAAGCCAGGCATGGAGAGTCCACCTGTGGCGATAATTAAATTCTGGCATTGCCATTCAACCGCATTTACCTTTAATTTAAACCGCACTTTAGGATTGTTTTCAACCGCTTCAACATCACTCACTTCGCTGCGTAGTTGAATGTGAACACCGTATTTGCCACATTCCGTTCCGAGCATCTTCACGATATCTTCTGCACCGTTATCACAAAATAACTGACCTAATTCTTTTTCGTGGTAAGGAATGCCATACTCAGCAACTAAAGCAATAAAATCCCAGTGTGTATAACGTGTTAAGGCCGATTTGACAAAGTGCTTGTTTTGACTGATATAACGGTCTGGACTGATTTCCATATTGGTGAAATTACAAAATCCGCCGCCAGACATTAAAATTTTTCGGCCAATTTTCTTACCGTTATCAAAAATTGTGGCTTGTTTGCCCAGCTTTCCTAACTGTGCGGCACAAAATAAGCCGGCAGCACCGGCTCCAATGATGATATTTTCTGAATAATGAGACATAGCTTATTGTGAGGTTTGTCCTTTTTCAAAATAGTCTATCATTTTGATTCGTTGGATGACAGTACGACGATCCACGGCAACATTACCTGAATCTAATAATTGCTGCCAATAAGCTTTGGCTTTTTCAGCTTCATGATTTTTAAACGCCTCAGTCGCTAATAACGTGAGGACTGAAATTTCATTTTTATCCTGTTTTAAGGCTTCATCCATTACTTGTTGGATTTCAGGTGTGATAGTTTGGCCTGCTTGATAATAAAGTGCGGTCGCTTTTAAGCCTAAAATAGCGGGAGTTGTACCTGAAATTTTTTCTGCATTGCTATAGGCGATGAGCGCATGATCAAATTCATCATTTTGCATATAAGCATCACCTAGCTGAGCCCAAAGCTCAGGGTTATTCACATCTTCTCGAATTTTATTTTGAATTTTGAGCACCATATCTTCTTTTTGGTGCACCATTGATGTATCGGCTTTTTTATTGGCAAGCTCAACCATCTCTTTTTCGCCTTTTTGAACACGCTCAAAACGATCAAGGGAGAAGTAATAACCTAAAGGAAGAACTAATAAAATAGCAAAGACCCAAATGGTGGATTTGGTTTCAAATTTGACCGCACTTTTTTCTTCTTTAGGCGCTGTATGAGGATGATTTTCAAGTTGTTTAGGTTCGCCTTCTGATTTTTTGGTGGAAAACAAAATCAACGCAAAAGCACCAATTAATAGCAAAATAGGCAATAGCCAAAGTAGTGCGGTATTCCATTGGAAAGGTGGCTTATAGTTCACGAAATTACCAAAACGTGCTGTCATTGTGTCGATAATTTGCTGATTCGTTTTTCCTTCATCTACCATTTTATAGACTTCAATACGTAAGTCATAAGCAATCGGCGAATTGGACTCAACTAAGTTTTGATTCTGACATTGTGGGCAACGTAAGGATTTTGCCAGTTCAACAGCACGAGTACGATCGGCTTGGTTTTTAAACGCATAGGTGTCGACCATTTCTGCGTGAGCAAAAAGGGTGAAAGTCAGTAAAAGTGCGGTCAAAAATCGGGTTAATTTTTTCATTTTACTTTTTTGTTAATTCATCAAGTTTTGGTTTGATCTCAGTGAGCCACGTTTCACGATCCATATAGCCAGAATGACGATAACGGATCATGCCGTGTTCATCGACAATATAGGTCTCTGGTGCACCATCTACGCCTAATTGAATCGCAAATTCACCACGGCTATCGTCAATAGTGAGTATAAATGGATTGCCCATGCGTTCGAGCATCGCAATACCGTTTTGTGGTTTGTCACGATAATCGATGCCAACAATGGGTACGTCTTTTGAAATTTCCATCAAGAGAGGGTGTTCTTGTTGGCAATAGCCACACCAACTTCCCCAAACATTAAGCAGGAAAGGTTTCTTTGGGAAATCTCTTGGGCTGACGATTTGACTGGGTTCAAGCAAATTTGCTTGATAGAATTCCGGCACGGGCTTATTAATGAGCGCAGAGGCAATTTGTTTTGGATCTTTATGTAAACCAACAAAAAGTAGTAAGCAAACGCTCAATAATAAAATCAGTGGTAAAAACAAAATAAACTTTTTATTCATCGCGTTTTCTCTTCAAATTGATGACTGAACATAATGCGCCAAGTGCCATTAAAATACCCCCGAGCCATAACCAGCGAATAAGCGGTTTGTAATGTAAACGGAATGTGAATTCGCCTTTGCCCAAGTTATCACCCATCACAATATATAAATCGCCCCAAAAGCTAGCATCTAACCCTACTTCACTCATGGTCATGGTACGAACGTCATAATAGCGGCGTTCCGGTACAATTTCAGCGTAAGGTTTGCCTTGTTTTGATACGCTAAAGAAAGCGACTTCGGCGGTAAAGTTTGGTCCAATTTCATTGGAAAAACGATCGTAGTGGAATTCAAATTGACCTAATTGTTGGCTTTGTTGTGGCGCGAGTCTAACACCTAATTCACTGCCAAAGTAACTACTCATTACAGCGCCCATTGTGGCAATAGCCACACCGCAGTGTGCGAGAATCATCCCGAAATAGGCCAGTCTTACTTTTGCCCAATTTTGCCATAAGGTGACGAATAATACCCAAATAGCGAGGGTAAGTAATATATAAGCGAAGAAATAGAAACGTAACGCACTGTCATTCTGCAGCGCATTCCAAATCATGCCATAAGTAATTACTGCAGCTGGAATAAGTAATAACAAGCGTTTGAAAAAGCGTTTTTTATCTGATTGAAACCAGTTTAAGCAAAGTGTGCCTGCCATGGCAAAAAGCACTAGTGTGAGCAAGGGCAAGAAAATGCTATTAAAGTAAGGCGCGCCCACAGAAATACTTCCCCAATTCATGGCTTGGAATAGCATTGGATAGAAAGTGCCTAAGAATGTGCTGACGGTTGCCACGGTCAATACGATGTTTAAGCCTAAAATCGCTCCGGTTTTAGAAATAAGCGGAAATTTGACCGCACTTTCGTTGGTATTTGTGCGTAGCGCAAATAAACTGAGCGAGCCGACAGTCAGTAAGAAGAAAATGAGTAATAGCACATAACCACGGGAGCTATCTAAAGCAAAGGCGTGAACGGAGGTTAATGCACCTGAACGAACAATAAATGTGCCTAATACACTGAATGCAAAAGCGAGTAGGGAAAAGAGTATTGTCCAGTAGCTAAACATCCCTTGTTTTTCAGTCACCATCAAGCTGTGTAAAAGTGCAAGTCCCAATAACCATGGCATAAGCGAGGCATTTTCTACAGGGTCCCAGAACCACCAACCACCCCAGCCTAATTCGTAATATGCCCACCATGCACCGAGCACGATCCCTAACGTTAAGAATAACCAAGAAACGAGCACCCAAGCTCGCATAGCACGTGCGATCGCTTGTGCAGAACGATTAAAGATTAAGGCTGAAATGGACATAGCGAAGTTAACGGCAAAGCCCACATAACCCACATATAAAAGCGGTGGATGGAAAATTAAGCCAATATCTTGCAGCATAGGGTTGAGATCTCGCCCTTCTACAGGGGCTGGGAATGCACGTCCAAATGGATTGGAGTAGAACAAAATGAAAATAGCAAACCCAAGGCAAATTAAGCCGAGTAAAGACAGAGTTTGCGCAGAAAAAGTGCGGTCATTTTTGCGAGAGAAAAAGGCAAAAGCCACCAACCAAAGACTTAATGTGAAAAGCCAAAATAAAATGGATCCTTCATGTCCGCCCCAAGTAGCGGCCACTTTGAAAAATGTCGGTAGTTGAGAATTGGAATGTGCTGCCACGTATTCTAATGTGAAATCATCTGTCGCAAAAGAGTAGGCGAGAATACCGATGGAAACGCTTGTAAAAATACCGAAGCAATAACTTAATCCCCAAGCTGTATTGGTTAGAGTGGGTTTATTTCGCCAAATACCAATTTGCGGCACGATGGAAAGTAAGAGCGCCGCGGTAGTGGCAAAGAGCAATGAGAGAAATCCGAGTTCGGGAAGCATAGTATTCTTCAGTATTAAAGGTTGTATTTTACAAAATAAGGTTGATTTTAAGCATGAAAAACATGCGTAAAATTAACCGCACTTTAGCCTTCTAAATAAACAAAAGGCGTATTGTATACGCCTTTTTATTAAATAAGAAATTTATCCTTACGCAACGGTAAGTTGTCCTGCATACAAGATAAAGTAACGTAAGCAGAGAACCCCGATTAAGTCGAAAATTGACACAAGGATAATAAAGTTCTTGTTGTATTTTAAGCTGTCTTTTGCTGCAAGGTTTGCAAGTAGAGGAATGATGATACCAATTAAGAATACCCCAATCCAGAACACGGCCCCCCAGAAGCCGGAAAGTGCATTGTGTAATGCAACTACTTTCTGACCGCCACCAAAGTGTAGACCAACAAAGAAGCAGATTAATAAACCAAGTTCAGTTACCATAATTGGCACTTCGAATTTGTGAATGAACTGTGATTCATGGCTATCACCTTTTAATTTACCTGCGATAAGGATAAATAAGAAGGTTGCAGCGATACCGGAAGAGGTACCTGAAGCCAAGAATAACGCTGGTAGAACAGGGTTATTTAACATTGGGTAACTGATCAATGCTGATAGTAAGAAACCGGTATAAGCCCCTAGCACAGCGGCTAAGATGAAGAGAATGATTTCTACAGGACCAGTTAAACGTTCTAATACATTGATAATTTTACCGACAAAACCAAGTTTTGGCATAAAACGTTGGATAAGTGCCATGATATCTTCTTTGAAGATAACGGCACACCAACATACCAAGAACAGCATATAAACTTGGAATAACATTACCCCCATAGACATTACAGAGTTGAATTGATAGTTAAACATCAATTTCCAGAATGTCCAAGGACGTGCCAAGTGGAAAATTAATAGGGTTAAACCAATTAATGTTGGCACAGAACCTAAAACGGCGGCTGCTCGGATAATCCAGTTTTTGCTTGGATTTTCTAATTTGTTACTACGTTTATAAGCAATCGCTAATTGTACCGCACCGGAAGAAATACCAAGTAAGAACAAATAGATAGCGATTGTTGAATCCCACACCAAATTAGGTGTGTGAAACGGAACAGGATAATCTAATGTCATCTTCTTGGCTCCCCGTGTTGGAATGGAATATGGTAAAGATTTGGTTGAGTACCTAATTCCACTTTAGTGCGATAAACCGGATTTTCTTTCACTTTGCGGGAAACTGCACTGCTTGGATCATTCATATCACCAAAGGTTAATGCTTTGGTTGGACAAGCTTCTACGCAAGCAGGTTGTTTGCCAGCTGCTAAGTTTGTATCGCGACAGAAGTTACATTTATCCGCAGTACGGTGTACTGGATGAATGAAACGTACGCGGTAAGGACAAACTGCAACACAGTACTGGCAACCTACACAAAGATCTTTATGCACATCTACGATACCTGTTTCAGGATCAATAAATGATGCACCGGTTGGACAAACTGCCACGCAAGGGGCGTTTGTACAGTGTTGGCAAGATTGACGGAAAAACTCGTATTCTTGATTTGGGAATTCGCCGTAAGGTTCACTACGGAGAATTTCCAAACGTGAAACGCCTTCAGGAACGTGGTTTGTTTCACGACAAGCATCCATACAAGCGGTACAGCCGATACAAGCTGTTTCGTCGTGTACCATTGCATAGCGTTTCGGTTTATCCGCCTTTTCCTCTTTCGCTAAAGAGGTAACTGATGTCCCCGTCATAAGGATTAATGCCCCCATGCCGGAAACAAAGTTTCGGCGTGAACAAGCTGTCATTATTTATCCTTTTGTTCGGTTGATTGCGTTTGTGATTGTGCGTCTTTTGCCGCTTTGCGTTTTTGTTGTTCGCCGTGGCAATCTACACAAAGTTTCACACGATTTTTCGGTTGAATACCTTTCATCGCATCATCTTTCGGGTGTAATGTGTGGCAGCTTGCACAAGGCAATTTCATTGCGTGAACATCGTGCGCCCAAAGTTTTTCACGAAGTTTTGCAGGTTGGTGACAAGCAAAACAAACTTGGTTTTGTTCTTGCGCGGTATACATTGGTTTTTTATCACCAAAGATATCGCCATCAAAACGCATCACATCTTTTGCACCACGACGGTGATCTTCCGAAATATTACCGTGACAGTTTACACAGTTAATTGGTTTACCTGTGTTAGGGCTTTTTTGATTTAAGTGTGCGCCGTGGAATTTACCAAAGTGTAATTCACCACCAGATTGATCTAAAGTTTGGTTTTTATCAACTTGGTCAAATTTGTGACATTTTGCACAATATTGGTTTGGATCACGTTGGTTATCCAATTGTGGCTCATAAGTGAGTTGAGAGGCAGGTGTTTTTGCCATCTCTTCCGCACTAGCAGCCATTGGCATTGCCACAAGCATTGCAAGCAATGCAAGGGATTTTGCCGATTTGCTGATTAAAGAAGTTAAATTCATTCTGATTACCTCAAATATATGGTTAAAAATGACCGCACTTCGACACTTTAGTTACAAAGTGCGGTTCTTTTTTTATTGTTTTGTTGCGGTATCTTCAGCTAATTTGCCATTGGCTTTCGCTTCTTTTACCCATTGAGGTACAACAGTTTCTAAGAATTCTTTTTTCGCTTTACGTTCTTTCTCGATATCAATACCCATTACTTTCCATGCTTTATCAGCTGTAGAAATATCTGGTACTTCAACCGGAGTTTTCACGCCATGTTTAGTTAAGATTGCTGCAAGTTTAGCACGCGCATCCGCTGCTTTATCTAAACCAGAACCTAATACGCGAAGCATTACATCAGGTGCGTGCATGTGACCACCGTGGCTTGCTGCAGAGTAGTCCCAACGCCATTGTGCGTGACGGATATCCATTAAAGCAGGTTCCATTTCTTCTTTAGTTGCACCTGCATCCCATGCCGCTTTCGCTTCAAAGTGAGCACGAACAACTTGATCTTCCAAACGACCCATTACATCTTTCACTTCTTTTTTACGTGAAGCGACGATGTCTTTAAGTTTTTCTTTGCTTTGATCGTGACAGTTTGCACAAGTGCTATCAAATGCATCGAATGGGTTTTGGATTTGGTGGTCAGTGTAAACTTTACCGTCTTTACCTTGTACTTTAGGCATGTGACAGTCGATACAAGTTACGCCGTTTTTACCGTGCATACCTAAAGACCAAATTTCAAAGTCAGGGTGTTGCGCTTTTAACATTGGTGCTTTAGAAAGAGAGTGAGTCCAGTCACTGAAACCGATATCATCGTAGTATTTTTCGATGTCATCAACAGTTTGGCCGTTGTTCCAAGGGAAGGTTACTTGTTTTAAGTCGCCTGCGAAGTAGTATTCAACGTGGCAGTTTGCACAGATTTCAGCGCGTTTTTCAGTGCGAGCTGCTGTGTTAAAGCTTAAATTCGGTTGCTCTTTACCTTCAGCTTTCGCTTTTGCTTGAAGTGCAGTGTTTAAGTGATCCAATGCACGAAGAACGTGTGGACGAGCAATACGTAATGCAGGTTTGCCTTCTGCAAAGTCTTTTGAAGTGGTGTCGTGACAGTCAGCACAACCGATTGAGTTTACAATTTCTGCGCCACCTTTAGCCCATTTAGCACCAAAGTAACCATCTTCACCCCATTCCGCGATTAAACGTGGAACGTCTGGCCCTTTACAAGTCCAACACGCCATTGGTTGTGGGCCATCAGTTGCTGTTTTTGGTGCCCCAGTACGTAAAATATCACGTACGTCTTTTACCGCATAAACATGGCCACGAGGTGCGTTATATTCTTTCGCAAAGGCATAACCGCCCCATAACACGATTAAACGTGGATCTTGTTCATCTGCATAGATGATTTTGTCGCCTTTTTCAGTCGCTTTCCACGAATTGAATTGGCTAGGATATTTCTCAGCGAATTTTTCATTCACTGCTTCGATTTTTAAGTTAGGATTTGGTGCTTCCACAGGTTGTTCAACAGGCTTATATACCATTTCAGCCATCGCTGAATTATATACACCTAAAGCTGCGAAAGAAGTCGCCAAAACGAGGCTTTTTCTCAATGCGTTCACGATAATCACTCCATTAGGAAAGAATAAAAAAACAATTTAAAATGCGAACAATTCCTATTAAGCTTTTGAATTCACTCATAAAAATGGCTCAACGCAAGCATAAGATACCAAAAAGTAGTAGTTTTTATACGGTTTTTTTTCAAAAATTTGAGGTTGATCAACATTTCCAAATAAAATACCTCTAAAGGGGTATTTTATTTGGTGTGGGGAGAATTTTTTGTTTAATTATTACCTAACGATGTCTTGCTCTTAAGTTTAATTACCTTATAATACGAACGTTTATTTTTTGTTGAAAATTTATACATGTATTCAATTTCCTTCTTTAACTTTATATTGGTGATTTTTTATGAACAAAGTTTTTAAAATTATTTGGAATAATGTGACTCAATCTTTTGTAGTAGTTTCTGAACTCGCAAGAAATAGAGGAAAGCTCAGCTCAGAAATGAAAAAGTCAAACGTGGTAAACCTTTTTAAATTATCTATTTTTACCATGTGTATGATGGGGGGCGCTTCCCAAGTACAAGCTAAATTTGCTCAGGGAGGCATTCCTGATTCAAATGTTAGCGCTACCTCTATTGCTATAGCTGACGCTAATTCTACAGCAACTGCTGCTAACTCAATTACCATGGGCAATTCAGCTAAAAACCCTTATCAAGCGGGTATTGTGCTTGGGAACTGGGCTGGCGCAAAAGGTTCTACTTCCGGTGGTTATAATGTGATTATTGGAGGAAATGCTCAGGTTGGCACTAAAGCTCAAGCCGTGAATCAATCAATTGCAATTGGTGCTGGTGGTGGTGAGGACAATGCAAATCTCATTAATGGTGCTTGGGCAAAAGGTGACCAATCTATTGCAATAGGGGGAAATACTCGTTCAGATGGTAACTCTTCAATTGCAATTGGTGGAGATGATCTTGATCGTGCGGGTAGTAAAAATTATACGGGAGCAGATAAATTTATTGATTATGATAAGAATGGAAATAAAACTGGTGAATATGCTTTAACAAATAAGGCTCTCCGTGATATTTATAATAAGATGACGGGTGATACCATGAAAAATGCGGTGTATGCTAACACCGTATCTGGAGACGCCTCAGTTGCAATTGGTGCTCAAGCTGTAGCTGATGCTGATTTATCTACTGCTTTAGGAACTAAATCAAAAGCTAGCGCATTTGGTTCAGTAGCGCTTGGCGTAGGAGCTAAAGCGAATAAGCTCAATTCCGTTGCTATCGGTACGGCCTCTGTCACTGACGAAGTAGGAAGAGCCTATGCGACTCGTACTATTTTAGGTGAAACTTATACCTGGGCTGGTGGATCAACCGTTGATGCCGGTGATGTCGTTTCTTTTGGTGCAAAAGGCTATGAGCGTCAGTTAATTAACGTTGCGCCAGGTGACATATCTTCAAATTCTACTGATGCAATTAATGGTTCTCAATTGTATGGAGTTCTCAGTTCATTAGAAAAAATTCGTTATTTTTCTGTGAAGTCTAGTGTAGCACAAAACCGCAATAATGATGGGGCGAGTGCAACAGATGCGATTGCAATTGGACCTAATGCAAGTTCAACAGCTGATCGTGGCATTGCTGTGGGTTTAAATTCACAAGCCAGCCAACCTAATGCTATTTCATTAGGGTGGAATGCTAAAACCTCAGCAGTAAACTCAATAGCTTTAGGTACTAATGCTAATTCTTCGGGGATAAACGCATTAGCTTTTGGTACTAACGCGATTGGTAGCAGAGACAATACTATTGCGATGGGTGGTGCAAGTAGTGCTAGTGGTGATTCCTCTATGGCATTTGGTTTAAGTTCAAATGCATCAGGCGGACATTCTATTGCAATAGGGGAACAGTCTAATGCTGCTGTAGAACATTCTGTTGCTTTAGGTTCTCATTCTCAAGCAGGAGCAAATGCATTTGATGCAACATCTTCAACTGCGACATTTAAAGATGCTGCCGGTGCGGATACAACGATTAGATTTGCGGCAAACTCATCTACGTTAAAGGGAGCTTTTTCTGTTGGTAAGACTGGAGAAGAGCGCCAAATCCATAATGTAGCAGCAGGGCGTCTTTCACCTACGTCAACGGATGCTGTAAACGGTTCTCAACTTTACACGGTACTAAACAACAGTGGTTTTAATGTATTAGAAAATAATGCTTCTAAAGCGAGAATTAACAATAATAATGTAGTTAATTTTAAAAATGGCGCACAAACAACCGCAGTTGTAACGAAAACAGCAAATGGAACTGATGTGACGTTTAATGTAAATACTACGACGATTTCTTCTGATGCACAAAGTAATGCGTCTACTCCAAATAGAAATGCGATTGCAAATGCTGGTGATGTTGTAGATGCAATTAATAGTGTACGTAATAAACCAATTACATTTACTGGTAATACTGGAAGTACTACGAAAAAATTAGGTGATTCACTCGCTATCAAAGGTGATGGTGCAGATATCACGAGTGCTGCAGATACAAATAATATTGTATTTAGATTAAATAAATCTAATAGTGTGGCTGCTGGCGATAATAAAGTTGTTACGGGTGATGCAGTAAATACAGCAATTAATGCGATTAACTTAAATACTGCAGGCAATTCTGGTACTGGCTCAGTGAATCTAGCTACCCAAAGTTTAAATATTACTGGTACAAATGGTTTGCAAACAGAAGCTAAAGCAAATGGCATTGAAGTAAAAATTGATACTGCAACGAAAAATAAAATTGATAATGCCGCAAATCAAAGCCTAGATAATATTAACCCTGATGGCAAAAATGTGATTAAAGGCTTAGTTGATATTGAAAATGGCAAAAATACGACCGCAAGTAGCCGAGATGTGAATGGCGTCAAAACCTTCAAAGTGGATGTGAATACAACCACGATTTCTGCTGGTAACGATGGACAAGTTAATACACCAGCTAACGGGGATGCTCCAGTGACTGCAACTTCTGTTGCAGATGCAATCAACAATACTTATTGGAATGTTGTTGCAAATGACAATACTAAAGAAGCAGTCAAGGCTGGCAATACTGTTAAATTTATTGATGGTAAAAATATATCTATTTCTCAAAATGGTAAGGAATTTACTATTGCAACCAGTAATAATGTAAGTTTTGACCATGTTGGTGTTGGTCCTATTTCAATCGATAAAGATGCAGGGGTTAATGCAGGTGATAAGAAAATCACCAATGTAGCAAATGGAACAGCTCCAAGTGATGCAGTCAATGTTTCTCAGTTAAATGCAGCTAAAACAGAAGTTAAGGCGGGTAAAAATACAAGTGTTACGCCAGAAAAAGGTGCAAATGGGCAAACTATTTATAAAGTAGATAGTGTAGATACCTCTGCAAATGTAACGACAACCGATGCGTTAACTGTAGAAAATAAAGGTGCCCAAAATGTTGGGGATGCTTCTGTAACTAACTATCATCTTGATTTATCTCAAAAAACAAAAGATGAGATTAAACAAGGTGTAGATGCAAATACAACGGTTACAACAAAAGGTTTAACATTCACTGGTGATAGCAGCAAATCAAATGTGAAAAAATTGGGCGATGAAGTTGAAATTACAGGTGATGATAATATTACGACTGAAGCGAAACCTAATGGTGTTCAAGTTAAGTTAAACAAAGTGCTTAACGTTACTAGCGTCAAAGCAGGCGATACGACTATCAATAACGATGGTTTAACTGTTAATGGTGGTCCAAGTGTAACTAAATCAGGCATTAATGCAGGCAACAAAAAAATCACTGGTGTTGAAGCAGGTACCGCTGATAAAGATGCAGTGAATGTTTCGCAATTGAATGATGTGAAAAAGGTGGCTACTAAAGGCTGGAATTTAACTGCTAATGGTTCCAATAGTAGTAATGTTGCACCAGGTGAAACAGTTGATTTGAATAACACCGATGGCAATATTCAAATTACCAAAAATGCAACAGACGATAATGTAACATTTAATTTAAATAAAACAATTAATGTGACCAATGTTAATGCTGCAGGTAATGTGACAGCTGGTGATACTGTTTTAAATACAGATGGTTTGACTATTACTGGTGGTCCAAGTGTAACTAAATCAGGTGTTAATGCTGGTAATAAGAAAATTAGCAATGTCGCAGATGGTGAAGTTAATGCCAATAGCAAAGATGCAGTAAACGGTAGTCAGCTATACTCATTGGGCGATACTATCAATAAGAAAATTGATGGTATGGGCTTTAATTTAACCACTAATGGTACGGAAACACCGGCGCTATCTGATGCTGATAAACGCATTGTAAGTAATGAAACATTTGCAATAAACCAAGGTAAAAATATCAAGGTAACTCAAATAGCAAATGGTTATGAAATTGCTACAGCGGATAACATGACACTAGGAGAAAAAGCTGAGAATGGTCAACCGGGTAGTGATGGTTCATTAGCGGTTAAAGGTAAAGATGGTTCTGCAGTATCAATTAACGGAAAGGATGGTTCAATTGGTTTATCGGGTAAAGATGGTGCAAACGCACTAACTCTTAAGACGGTTGAGGGTCCGGCAGGTGTTGATGGAGAGGATGCAGATAAGAAACCGCGTTTAGATGTAAATGGTGAAAGTGTTGCTACTTTAAATGATGGCTTGAAGTTTACAGGAAATAATGAAAGTACAGTAAACAAACATAAGCTAAACACTCTAGTGAAAATCAAGGGTGAAGGTGTAAGTGAAGCTGAGTCAAACACATTTAAATCTGCAACAGGTAATATCAATGTTAAAGCAGACGGTGCAAGTACATTAGAAGTTCAGTTAGCGAAGGACTTGAAGGGTTTAAATAGTGCTGAATTTAAAGATGCTACAGGTGATGTAACCAAAATCACTCCGGCAGGTGTGACAGTTAATAAAGCGGATAACTTGAACCAGGATGGTTCAGCTAAAGATCCAAAGAAAACTGTATCAATATCTAATACTGGTGTGAATGCAGGTAGTAACAAAGTTACTAATGTCGCAGATGGTGAAGTTAATGCCAATAGCAAAGATGCAGTAAACGGTAGTCAGCTATACTCATTGGGTGATACTATCAATAAGAAAATTGATGGTATGGGCTTTAATTTAACCACTAATGGTACGGAAACACCGGCGCTATCTGATGCTGATAAACGCATTGTAAGTAATGAAACATTTGCAATAAACCAAGGTAAAAATATCAAGGTAACTCAAATAGCAAATGGTTATGAAATTGCTACAGCGGATAACATGACACTAGGAGAAAAAGCTGAGAATGGTCAACCGGGTAGTGATGGTTCATTAGCGGTTAAAGGTAAAGATGGTTCTGCAGTATCAATTAACGGAAAGGATGGTTCAATTGGTTTATCGGGTAAAGATGGTGCAAACGCACTAACTCTTAAGACGGTTGAGGGTCCGGCAGGTGTTGATGGAGAGGATGCAGATAAGAAACCGCGTTTAGATGTAAATGGTGAAAGTGTTGCTACTTTAAATGATGGCTTGAAGTTTACAGGAAATAATGAAAGTACAGTAAACAAACATAAGCTAAACACTCTAGTGAAAATCAAGGGTGAAGGTGTAAGTGAAGCTGAGTCAAACACATTTAAATCTGCAACAGGTAATATCAATGTTAAAGCAGACGGTGCAAGTACATTAGAAGTTCAGTTAGCGAAGGACTTGAAGGGTTTAAATAGTGCTGAATTTAAAGATGCTACAGGTGATGTAACCAAAATCACTCCGGCAGGTGTGACAGTTAATAAAGCGGATAACTTGAACCAGGATGGTTCAGCTAAAGATCCAAAGAAAACTGTATCAATATCTAATACTGGTGTGAATGCAGGTAGTAACAAAGTTACTAATGTCGCAGATGGTGAAGTTAATGCCAATAGCAAAGATGCAGTAAACGGTAGTCAGCTATACTCATTGGGCGATACTATCAATAAGAAAATTGATGGTATGGGCTTTAATTTAACCACTAATGGTACGGAAACACCGGCGCTATCTGATGCTGATAAACGCATTGTAAGTAATGAAACATTTGCAATAAACCAAGGTAAAAATATCAAGGTAACTCAAATAGCAAATGGTTATGAAATTGCTACAGCGGATAACATGACACTAGGAGAAAAAGCTGAGAATGGTCAACCGGGTAGTGATGGTTCATTAGCGGTTAAAGGTAAAGATGGTTCTGCAGTATCAATTAACGGAAAGGATGGTTCAATTGGTTTATCGGGTAAAGATGGTGCAAACGCACTAACTCTTAAGACGGTTGAGGGTCCGGCAGGTGTTGATGGAGAGGATGCAGATAAGAAACCGCGTTTAGATGTAAATGGTGAAAGTGTTGCTACTTTAAATGATGGCTTGAAGTTTACAGGAAATAATGAAAGTACAGTAAACAAACATAAGCTAAACACTCTAGTGAAAATCAAGGGTGAAGGTGTAAGTGAAGCTGAGTCAAACACATTTAAATCTGCAACAGGTAATATCAATGTTAAAGCAGACGGTGCAAGTACATTAGAAGTTCAGTTAGCGAAGGACTTGAAGGGTTTAAATAGTGCTGAATTTAAAGATGCTACAGGTGATGTAACCAAAATCACTCCGGCAGGTGTGACAGTTAATAAAGCGGATAACTTGAACCAGGATGGTTCAGCTAAAGATCCAAAGAAAACTGTATCAATATCTAATACTGGTGTGAATGCAGGTAGTAACAAAGTTACTAATGTCGCAGATGGTGAAGTTAATGCCAATAGCAAAGATGCAGTAAATGGTAGTCAACTTTATAATGCCGTTGCGACCACTAATTTAACGCCTAATGCTACAGGAAAAATTGATGTTCCAGTAGAGGGAGCAAAATTAGTGAATGCAACAACTGTCGCGAATGCAATTAATAATTCTGGTTGGAATGTTACTGTGAATAAAGATGGCGGCGAAGCTGAGGGTGAACAAGTTCAAAAAGTAAGCCCAGGTAATACTGTGACTTATATCGCAGGACAAAATATCAAAATTAAGCAAGCTGGTATGAATTTTACCATTTCAACCACAAAAGATTTGAAAGCTGAAAATGTCACCGCGAAAACAGTTAATACCACCACTATCAACCTTGGCGAAGGTGATAACTCAACGCCAATTACAGTAGTAAGTGGTAAAGATGCAGCACCAAATCTTGAGGGTAAAACACCAAATCGTATGAACTTTGGTGGTGAAACTATCGCAACATTAAGCGATGGCTTAAAATTTGGCGCAAACGTAGGCGATGTTTACGGTGCGAAATTAAATAGCCAAATCAATGTGAAAGGCGCAGATAGCAATACAAACTGGAGTGAGTTTGATGGTGGCGATAATGTGATGACAAACATTGATAAGAGTGGTAATGTTCGTGTAGCTATTAAGAAAAACCTTAAAGTGGAAAGCGTAACAGCGAATAAATTCACCGCGGGTGATACTGTGATTGATAGCAATGGTGTAACCATTAAAAACGGTCCAAGCATGACTAAAAATGGTATTGATGCAGGTAATAAACAAATTACCAATGTTGCACCAGGACGTATTGCGGCAGACAGTACTGATGCGGTAAACGGTAGCCAATTACACGAAGTAAAAGCTGACGTGAATAACAAGATCAATCACTTAAATGGTCAAGTGAACAAGTTAGGTAAACGTGTAAATGCAGGTACAGCAAGCGCGTTAGCGGCGTCTCAATTACCACAAGCGTACATTCCTGGTAAGAGCATGGTTTCTGTGGCAGCGGGTAATTACCAAGGTCAAAATGCTGTGGCATTAGGTATGTCACGTATTTCAGATAATGGTAAGATCATTATTCGTTTAGCAGGTACGAGCGATACTCAAGGTAAAGTGGGTGTAGCAGTTGGTGCAGGTTACCACTGGTAATTCATCGTAAATAAACAAAAGGCATGGGAAACTATGCCTTTTTTATTGCCAAAAGTGCGGTCGATTTTCGATCTATTTTTCGTATAATAGAAAGAACTTAATTCGGAGAAGAATATGATTATCGGACCTTATATCAATGCATTAGCAATTATTAGTGGGGCAGTCATTGGCTCGATGCTCGGTGGACGCATTCCAGAACGTTTGCGCACTAATCTCACTTTAATCTTTGGCTTGTGTTCTATGGGGATGGGCATTGTGATGGTAGCGAAAACCACTAATATGCCAGTAATGATTTTATCGGTGTTATTAGGGACGATAATTGGAGAATTACTTTTATTAGAGCATGGGATCAATAAGCTCGCCTCATCAGCTAAAGGTCTTCTGGAAAAGATGTTCCCTGATACACCAAGTAGCATGCATAGCCAAGAAGAGTTCTTATCTAAATTTGTTGCGATTGTGATTTTGTTTTCATTTAGTGGAACAGGTATTTTTGGGGCGATGAATGAAGGGATGACAGGTGATTTTGATATCCTTATTGTAAAATCCTTTCTCGATTTCTTCACCGCGATGATCTTTGCTACATCACTCGGTATTTCTGTAGCGAGTATTTTTGTGCCACAAACATTGGTTCAAGTGATTTTAGCTTATTCTGCGGTGTTTATTATTCCTTTCGTGACACCTGAAATGCGGGCTGATTTTGCGGCAGTAGGCGGTATGCTAATGATAGCGGCAGGTTTTCGCATTTGTAATATCCAAATGTTCCATGTGGCGAATATGCTACCGGCTCTTTTTCTCGCCATGCCGATTTCTCATTTCTGGAGTACCTTTTTCTAAAAAAAACTAGGTGTGTATCACGCCTATTTCTTTTTCTGACAATGAGGGCAATAAAAGCTATTGCGTTGCCCAATAATCATGCTTTCAATTTTAGTGCCACATTTGGGACAAGGTTTATCTTTGTTTCCGTAAACTAATAATTCTTGTGCAAAATAACCAGGGCGACCATCAGGTTGTAAGAAATCTTTTAATGTTGTCCCACCTTGCGTAATGGCTTTTGCTAAGACGTCTTTAATTGTTTTAACGAGCAATGCACATTGTTTTCGTGTGAGGTTTTCGGCTAATTTCATGGGGTGTAAACCACATAAAAAAAGCGTTTCATTGGCATAAATATTTCCTACGCCCACAACGACAGCATTATCCATTAAAAAGGTTTTAAGTGCGGTCGATTTTTTGCGTGATTTTTTAAAAAGGTATTCGGCATTAAATTCATCCGAAAGCGGTTCAGGACCAAGTTTTAGGAAAAGATGAAAGTCATCTAAGCTTTCAGTCCATAACCACGCACCGAAGCGTCTAGGGTCGTTATAACGCAGTAATTTGCCATTATTCATCACAATATCAAGGTGATCGTGTTTATCAATAGGACTATCGTGTGGCACAATTCGAACAGAGCCGGACATCCCTAAATGACCAATGATGTAACCTTTTTCTGTGTGAATAATTAAATATTTTGCACGACGAGAGGTATCCAAAATTTTGACGTTTTTGAGCGTGGTTAATTCAGGAGAGACAACCCAACGTAATTGTGGTTGGCGAACTACAATTTTTTCAATGGTAAAACCTTTTAAATAGGGGCTTACACCACGTAGGGCTGTTTCGACTTCAGGAAGTTCAGGCATAGATAATCTCGGTAATGAATTTGTGGTATAAAAAAACCCGAACAATGTCGGGCTTTTGTCAAATCAGCAAAATTATTTGATTTTTGCTTCTTTATAGATAACGTGTTTACGCACTACTGGATCAAATTTTTTGATTTCCATTTTTTCAGGCATATTACGTTTGTTTTTATCAGTTGTGTAGAAGTGACCAGTCTCTGCTGTAGAAACTAAACGGATTTTCTCACGAGCGCCTTTAGCTGCCATGTTTTAGCTCCTTAGATTTTTTCGCCACGAGCACGGATTTCAGCTAACACTGCATCAATGCCTTTTTTATCAATAATACGCATACCTTTCGCAGTTAAACGTAAGGTCACGAAACGGTTTTCACTTTCAACCCAGAAACGGTGAGTGTGAAGGTTTGGAAGAAAACGACGACGTGTCGCATTCAACGCGTGTGAGCGGTTGTTACCCACAGCTGGACGCTTGCCTGTTACTTGACAAACTCTAGACATAATAATCTCCAATAATTTAAATATAAGCTCGAGCTTATGGTTCGGATAATGAAGCTTAAAACTAAGCTTGCTTCCTCGTCAGGTCGCAGTATCCGACCCACTTACTATATTAAAGGTCGCAAATTATACTGACTTTATTTTAATTTCTCAAGTCCAAAAGCGATTTTTCCGTCTTTAAATGGAAATGAACGATAAAAAAATCATCAAATTCCCTAACACTATAGCAAATTATGTTCTGCAAAAGAATAACAAGTGCCTTTGCCGACAATAAAATGGTCCAAAATGCGGATATCCATTAACTCAGCAGCTTCAATAATTTTTTGTGTGATCATTTTGTCGGAATAGCTCGGTTCAGCCAGACCAGAAGGGTGGTTGTGAGCCAAAATTAAAGCGGCCGCATTACAGGAAAGGCTTTCTTTAATAATTTCTCGTGGATAAACATTCGTCACATTAATTGTGCCTAAAAATAACCGCTCTTTTTTTATCAAACGATGTTGATTATCTAAAAATAACACCATAAAAATTTCACGTTCTTCGTGGTGAAGTTCTGCTTGAAGATAAAGTTTTACCGTGGATGTGTCGCTAAATACGTGCTCTATCAGCAATTCTTGTTTCAGATAACGCTTTGTCATTTCTGTGGTGGCTTGCAGTTGAATAAACTGCGTAATGCCTAATCCTTTTACTTTACAAAAGGCTTCTTTATCTGCACTTAATAAGGCTCGAAGGGAGCCAAAATGTTGCAGCACGCTATGTGATAATTCCATGACAGGGCAGCCTTTAATCCCTGTACGTAAGAAAATAGCGAGTAATTCGTGATCTTCTAGGGCTTCAACGCCATATTTCAACAGTTTTTCACGAGGCATTAAAGGAGTGTTTGTTTGCATATTAATTAATGAAAAGAAAAAGTGCGGTCAATTTTCATGATGTTTTTAAGCATTGCGAATTGTCTGTTTTATTTTTGGAACGGCGATCACAAAAATAAAATTTTTTATTGGTGAAATTTGAAGTAAAATAGGTAACCTTAAGTTGTTAAGTACTAACACACAAAAACATATCCATTCTATTAAGTCGTAGCGGAGTAGCAAATGAGCTTGAGCGGAAAGCGTATTGTTGTCGGGATTACAGGGGGCATTGCCGCCTATAAAACCATTGAGTTTATTCGTTTGTTACGCAAATCTAACGCAGAAGTTCGAGTGGCTTTAACGCCTTCCGCCGTTGAATTTGTCACGCCTTTAACGCTGCAAGCCATTTCTGGCAATGCGGTTTCTCAATCTTTACTTGATCCTCAAGCGGAATTAGCTATGGGGCATATTGAGCTCGCAAAATGGGCCGATGCGATAGTGATTGCACCAGCCAGTGCCGATTTTATTGCGCGTTTAACCGTTGGAATGGCAAATGATTTACTTAGCACGATTTGTCTTGCGACAAGTGCGCCTATTTTGCTCGCACCAGCAATGAATCAACAGATGTACCGCCAGGCAATTACACAACAAAATTTGACCGCTCTTTCTGCGCGAGGCATTCATTTTGTTGGGCCAAATAGTGGCTTTCAGGCTTGCGGTGATGTGGGTGCAGGGAGAATGTCTGAACCCGCTGAAATTTTTGAATCGCTTCAATCACTTTTTGCTGTTCAGCAGGATTTAGCTGATTTAAGTGTCACTATTACTGCAGGTCCAACGCGTGAAGCTATCGATCCTGTTCGTTATATTTCTAACCACAGCTCAGGCAAAATGGGTTTTGCAATTGCTGAGGCCTTTGCCAAACGTGGGGCTAATGTTACTTTAATTGCTGGTCCAGTTAATCTTGCTACACCGAAAAATGTTCATCGTATTGATGTGACAACTGCCGATGAAATGTGGCAAGCCTCTCTCGAAAGTGCGGTCAAAAATCGTATCTTTATTGGCTGTGCCGCGGTGGCAGATTATCGGGTTGCGGAAGTTGCTGATCAAAAAATTAAGAAAACCAATGATAACGATGAGCTTTCTCTTAAATTGGTGAAAAATCCAGACATTATCGCAAGCGTGGCAAATTTAGAAAAAGATCGTCCATTTGTGGTGGGCTTTGCGGCTGAAACGCAAAATGTCGCTAAATATGCGAAGAGCAAACTTCAACGCAAAAATTTAGATATGATTTGTGCTAATGATGTATCAGGTGGGCAAGTATTCGGACAAGATCAAAATGCCTTGCAGATCTTTTGGAGAACGGGAGAAAAAGCCTTGCCATTAGCCGATAAAAATAAATTGGCAGAAGTGTTAGTCACTGAAATTGTTGAGCATTATCACAAATAAAATACGTTCAACATTCGTTGGATTTTATGACCGCACTTTTGTATGACAGATTTCTTTTAAAGGATAAATAAGCATGAAAAAAATTGATGTCAAAGTTTTAGATAGCCGTATTGGCAACGAATTTCCTTTACCAACCTATGCAACTGAAGGTTCAGCAGGTTTGGATTTACGTGCATTGCTTGAAGAGGGCATTGAAATTCAACCAGGCGAAACTAAACTTATCCCAACAGGCCTTTCAATTTATATTGCCGATCCAAATCTTGCAGCGGTGATTCTGCCTCGCTCTGGTTTAGGTCATAAACACGGTATCGTATTAGGTAACTTAGTGGGCTTAATTGATTCAGATTACCAAGGTCCATTAATGGTATCGGTATGGAATCGTGGTCATGAACCATTCAAAATCGAAGTTGGTGATCGTATTGCACAATTAGTCTTTGTGCCAGTAGTACAAGCTGAATTCAATATTGTCAGCGAATTTACTGAAACTGAGCGTGGTGAAGGCGGTTTTGGTCATTCAGGTAAAAAATAGACTATGGTAGAACAATTATCTCTTGTAGAAGTTGATGAGATTGCGGCGGAAATCAAACCGCCAAAAATCGAAAAACGTACGGTAAAAGAACGCCGCCAACAAGTGTTGACGGTGCTTACCCATATGCTGCATTCTGAACGCGGAATGGAGCGTATGACAACGGCGCGTTTAGCAGAAGAAGTGGGTGTGTCAGAAGCTGCACTTTATCGTTACTTCCCAAGTAAAACCAAAATGTTTGAAGCGTTGATCGATAATATCGAAACGAATTTATTTAGTCGTATTACCACATCGATTCGCAATGAAACCAATACGATGAATCGTGTACGTGACATTATGCAGATGATCCTCGACTTTGCGCGTAAAAACCCTGGTTTGACGCGTATTTTGACCGGACATGCATTGATGTTTGAAGAGCCGCTTTTACAGGCTCGTGTTGCCCAATTCTTCGATCGTCTTGAAATGCAATTTGTGAATATTTTACAAATGCGAAAATTACGTGAAGGACGTGGTTTTAACGTGGATGAACGTATCATTGCGGGGCACTTGGTAACCCTTTGTGAAGGGCAGTTTATGCGTTATGTCCGCACAAACTTCCGTTTAGGTGCAAATCAAAGTTTTGAACAGCAATGGCGTTTTCTTGAACCGCTTTTTGCTTAATTGACTTTAGTTGATAAATATATGATTATTCCGTGGCAGGAACTTCCAACAGAAACTTTAGAAAATATTGTGGAAAGTGTGGTACTTAGGGAAGGCACCGATTATGGTTCGCACGAATTTTCCTTAGAACAAAAAAAACAACACCTACTAAACAAGATTCACAATGGAAGTGCAGTGATTGTTTGGTCAGAATTACATGAATCCATTGATATAAAAGATAAAATGGAATTTCTAAAATGAATCAATAGGAGCTTATATGTCAGAAGATGTAGAATTACTAGAAGAACAAAAGCCGCAGGACGATGATCAGCAGCGCGATCCTGCTCTGGATTGGTTCCTTACTCACTGTCATTTACATAAATATCCAGCAAAATCGACCTTAATTCATGCGGGTGAAGATGCCAATATTTTATATTTCTTAATTAAAGGAACCGTGATGGTTTCATCGAAAGATGATGAAGGCAAAGAGATGATTTTATCTTATTTAGGTGCCGGACAATTTTTTGGTGAAGCGGGTTTATTTGATGAAGGCTCGAAACGTTCTGCTTGGGTGAAAACGAAAACGCCTTGTGAAATTGCGGAAATTTCCTATAAAAAATATCGTCAGCTGATTCAAATTAATCCTGAAATTTTAATGTTCCTTACTGCTCAGTTATCAAAACGCTTGCAAAATACATCGCGACAAGTGACTAACTTGGCCTTTTTAGATGTGGCAGGACGTATTGCTCAGGCGCTTATGCATTTAGCAAAACAACCTGAAGCGATGACGCATCCTGATGGTATGCAGATTAAAATTACACGTCAGGAAATCGGTCAAATGGTAGGGTGCTCGCGTGAAACCGTAGGGCGAATCATTAAGATGCTGGAAGATCAAAATTTAATCCATGCGCACGGCAAAACCATTGTGGTTTACGGCACTCGATAGCAAAAATAACCGTCTCTAATCAGACGGTTATTTTGTTTTTGTTACATTGATGTGATAGTTGAAATGTCTTTGTTAATTTTTATACGAAAAGCGAAAAAATACTTCTTTTAGTGCAATATCTTAATTGACAAAATTGCGGAAGACTTCTATCATAATACTGCCTTTCAACGTGGTTTGTTTGGAAGTCAGGATTGGTCTCCTGAATATATAAGTGGCTTTTAAAAGATTCTTAATCTTTTAATTTTATATCGCAGACTGGAACCCCAGAGATGCTTTAAATCTATGGTGGGCTAGGTAGAAATCCCGCAGGGATGCGATGCAGTAAGCCACTTGCTGTTAAGACCAATTCTGCTTAGTTCCACCACCCTTCAAAACAATCTTCAATTTTCAAACTTTCATTTAACTCACTTCGAACGAAAAATTCTCAGCTAAAGTGCGGCCACTTTTTGCTTTTTTTTTGGCAAAAAAATACCGACCCATTTCGGAGTCGGTATTTCATTTGGTGTGTTATTTCACTTTTTGTTTCATGGCTTCTGCCACAAGTTCAGCTTCAGGGCCGAGAACCACTTGTAAGCCATCGTTACCGATTTTCACGATACCTTTTGCACCAAGAGACTTAAGCTGTTCTTCATTAATTTTGTGTTGATCGACTAAGCTTAAACGTAAGCGAGTGATACAAGCATCAATATTTTTGAAGTTATCAACACCACCTAAAGCATCAATAAATTTGACCGCTCTTTCTTCGCGAGATTGGCTCGCAGCTGGTTGTGCTGCAGTGGTTTCTTCCGTTTCTTCAGTGCGACCTAATGTTTTTAAGTTGAACGCTTTAATTGCGAAACGGAATACTGCATAGTAAATCACGAAGAATACTAAGCCTTGTACGATGAGCATATACCATTCAATGGCTAATGGGTTGCGTGATGAAAGTACCATATCCACGAGACCCGCACTGAAACCGAAGCCGGCGATCCAATGCATTGTTGCCGCGATAAAGACAGAAATACCGGTTAATACCGCGTGGATGAAGTAAAGCACTGGTGCAACAAACATGAAAGAGAATTCTAATGGTTCAGTGATACCCGTAAAGAATGAGGCAAATGCGCCAGCAAGCATAATTGATGCAACTTTTGTTTTTTGGCTAGGTTTCGCACTGAGATAAATTGCTAGTGCTGCACCTGGTAAACCGAACATCATGACAGGGAAGAAACCTGCTTGATACATACCGGTTACACCAACCGTTGCAGTGCCTTCAGCAAGTGATTTTGCACCACCTAAGAAGTTTGGAATATCATTGATGCCTGCTACGTCAAACCAGAATACTGAGTTCAATGCATGGTGTAAGCCAACAGGAATGAGTAAACGGTTGAAGAAACCGTAAAGACCAGCACCAACAGCGCCTAAGTCTTTAATGCTTTCACCGAATGATACTAAACCGCCGAAAATATATGGCCAGATGTAAAGCAATACGAAGCTGATGAACATCATGACAAAAGAAACGACGATTGGCACAAGGCGTTTTCCGCTAAAGAAGGAGAGTGCTTTTGGCAATTCCACTTGATAGAAGCGATTATAAAGTTCAGCCGAAATCACCCCGATCAAAATCCCAATAAATTGGTTATTGATTTTTCCGAAGGCCGCTGGCACTTCACTTACATCGATATGTTGTAGCTGAGCAACACTGCCTGGTGAAAGTAGAGTGGTTACCACATAGTAACCCACTAAACCTGAAAGTGCAGCGGAACCATGTTTGTCCTTAGATAAACCGAAAGCAACGCCAACGGCAAAAAGTAGGCCCATGTTATCGATGATAGCACCGCCTGATTTAATTAAAAATGCAGCAAGTTGACTATTCTCCCCCCAGCCATCAGGGTCAAGCCAGTAACCGATACCCATCAGTACAGCAGCTGCTGGTAAGACAGCGACAGGTACCATCAAGGCCTGCCCAATTTTTTGCGCATAACCTAGTACATTCATTTTTTTCTCCTATTTATAAGTAATGAAGTATTACTTCATATTTTAAAGTAAAAAAAAATATTTTGTATAGATGTTGTCACTTTATCTTAAATTTGAGAAGCCGATCACAAATTTTGAAATTAAACTTCAAAAAATATTTTTTTATGGCGTGTGTTTTACTATAATGACGAAAGAGCCAAAAGGACACCAAGTGTTACTGTCTAATATAGGAGTTTATATGTCGAAATTATCACATAATGAAGTCTTAGATAAAATCAAATTTGGTCTGATTGCTTCTTGTCAGCCTGTTGATGACGGCCCGATGGATAAACCAGAAATTGTGGCGGCGATGGCACAGGCTTCTGTTATTGGTGGCGCAGCGGGATTGCGCATTGAGGGCGTAGAAAATCTCAAAGCAACACGCCCTACCGTGAATGTACCGATTATTGGTATTGTGAAACGAGATTTACCTGACAGCCCAGTGCGAATTACCCCATTTTTGCATGATATTGAAGATTTAGCGAAAGCCGGTGCAGATATTATTGCCGTGGATGGGACAAATCGTCCTAGACCGGTAGATATTGAAAGTGCGGTCAAAAAAATCCACGAATTAGGTTGTTTAGCCATGGCGGATTGTTCGAATTTAGAAGAAGGCTTGTACTGTCAAAAACTGGGTTTTGATATTGTGGGCAGTACTATGTCTGGCTACACCGGTGGCACTGTGCCGGAGGAGCCTGATTATCAATTAGTTAAAGATTTGAAAGCAGCAGGTTGTCGTGTCATGGCGGAAGGACGTTATAACACCCCTGAGTTGGCGAAAACTGCCATTGAAATTGGTGCTTATTGCGTGACGGTTGGTTCTGCATTAACGCGTTTAGAGCATATTGTAAGCTGGTTTGCTAAAGCCATTCATTCAGCAAAAAAATAAAGGAAGAAGACATGTCATTAACAGTGGATAGTGGTCAGACATTACAGCGTTGTTTGGCATTAGATATTGGTGGCACAAAAATCGCTTCTGCTATAGTAAAAAATGGTGAGATTCAACAGCGAAAACAGATTTCCACGCCACAAGATGATGCCGCACAAGTGATGCATCAAACCCTTGCTCAGTTGTTAAAAGAATATGAAGGACAGTTTGATTATGTCGCCGTTGCTTCAACAGGCATTATTAACCAAGGCATTCTGACTGCACTTAACCCTAAAAATTTGGGTGGATTAGCTCAATTCCCATTAAAAGACAGTATTGCACAGCATACCGATAAACCGATTGGTTTACTTAATGACGTGCAAGCTGCAGCCTATGCTGAGTATCAATTACAAAACCCTAATGATGTTCAAAACTTTACCTTTATTACAGTTTCAACAGGCGTAGGGGGCGGTTTAATTCTAAATCATCGTTTACTTACTGAGCCAAACGGTATTGCAGGGCATATTGGTCATACTTTGGCTGATCCTAATGGCCCTGTTTGTGGCTGTGGTCGCCGCGGCTGTGTTGAAGCCATTGCATCAGGTCGCGCCATTGAAGCTGCCTCTTCTCAATGGGATGATCCTTGTGATCCAAAAGAAGTCTTTGTGCGTTTCCGTCAAAATGATGAAAAAGCGACCGCACTTGTGACTCGTTCAGCACAAGCCATTGCGAACTTAATTGCAGATTTGAAGATTGGATTAGATATGCAGAAAGTCGTAGTTGGCGGTAGCGTAGGGTTGGCAGAAGGGTATTTACCGTTGGTTCAATCCTTATTAAGTGAGCTTCCTGCTGTTTATCATTGTGAATTAGAAAGTGCTAAATTCGGGCAAGATGCAGGCTTGATTGGTGCTGCATACTGGGTAAAAGATTGCTTATTACAAGCAAAAAATACGGGAGTGGTTTATGGCTAAAAATGGCAATATTTTAAATACCATCAGCTCGTTATATCGCAGTTTAACGAAAACTGAAAAGAAAATTGCGGATGCGATTTTATTGAATCCTGATCTTGCGGTGCAATGTCCTCTAGCTGAAATTGCGGCTCATTTAGAAGTCGGGGAAGCGACCTTTGTGCGTTTTTGCCGCACTCTCGGCTTTAAAGGATTTAGTGATTTTAAATTGGAATTATCCATCGAGCTTGCGACTAAAGATGGCAAAGATAACACCGTATTAGATTCAGATATTACCGATTCTGACAACTCATTGAATATTGCGCATAAGTTGAAATCTGCCATCAATAACGTGATGGATGAAACCATTAATTTATTAGATTTTAAGCAGTTGGAAGAGACTGTAAAAGCTATTCAGCAAGCAAATCGTGTCTTTTTATTTGGTGTGGGTACATCCGGTATTACTGCGGAAGATGCAAAAAATAAACTCATGCGTATCGGTGTGCAAGTGGATGCGACAGGTAACAACCATTTTATGTATATGCAGGCATCTTTATTGACGAAAAAAGATGTGGCAATTGGTTTGAGTCATTCTGGTTATTCTCAAGAAACCACTCATACCATGAAAATCGCCAAAGAAAATGGCGCCAAAACTATTGCAATTACACACAGTTTGCGTTCACCCATTACAGAATATGCCGATCTTGTTTTAGTGAATGGGAATAAACAAGGCAAGCTACAAGGCGACTCTATTGGCACGAAGATTGCCCAATTATTCGTATTAGATTTGATTTACGCTTTATTGGTACAGGCATCACAGGAAAGTGCGGTCAAAATAAAGCAAAAAACATTAAATGTCATTTTAGAACAACGTATCAAATAGGAGAGAAAAATGCGTAACTTAAAAGGTATTTTTAGTGCGTTATTAGTATCATTCAATGAAGATGGCTCTATCAATGAAAAAGGCTTACGCGAGATTATTCGCTATAACATTGATAAGATGAAAATTGATGGTTTATATGTAGGCGGCTCAACAGGTGAAAACTTTATGCTTTCTACGGAAGAGAAAAAACAAATTTTCCGTATCGCGAAAGATGAAGCAAAAGACCAAGTAGCGCTAATCGCACAAGTAGGTAGCGTGAACTTACATGAAGCAGTGGAATTAGGTAAATATGCAACCGAATTAGGCTATGACAGCCTTTCTGCGGTAACACCTTTCTACTATAAATTCAGCTTCCCTGAAATCAAACATTACTACGACACCATTATTGCAGAAACAGGCAATAACATGATCGTGTACTCAATTCCGTTCTTAACTGGCGTGAATATGGGCATTGAGCAATTCGGCGAACTTTATAAAAACCCGAAAGTGCTTGGTGTGAAATTTACCGCTGGGGATTTCTATCTATTAGAACGCTTGAAAAAAGCTTATCCAAATCATCTCATTTGGGCTGGTTTTGATGAAATGATGGTACCTGCAGTATCTTTAGGTGTGGATGGTGCAATTGGTAGTACATTCAACGTTAATGGTGTACGCGCAAGACAAATCTTTGAATTAACCAAACAAGGTAAGTTGGCTGATGCGCTTCAAGTTCAACATGTGACCAATGATCTTATCGAAGGCATTTTAGCGAATGGCTTATATCTCACTATCAAAGAGTTATTGAAACTAGATGGCGTGGATGCAGGTTATTGCCGTGAGCCAATGACAGCGAAAGCAACGCCAGAGCAATTAGCGAAAGCGAAAGAGTTAAAAGCAAAATATTTATAAATTAATGGAAAAGTGACCGCACTTACTTCTTTCCTCTCTCTATCGGAGAGGAAAGAATGTCGGTGTGGTACTGATAAGGAAGGTTATTATGCGTCTCATTCCTCTGAACAATGAACAACAAGTCAGCCGTTGGGCGGCGCGTCATATTGCTGATCGAATTAATCATTTTAAACCTACTGCAGAACGTCCTTTTGTATTAGGTTTACCAACAGGTGGTACGCCACTTAAGACCTATCAAGAATTGATTAAATTAAATCAAGCAGGAGAAGTGAGTTTTAAACATGTGGTGACCTTCAATATGGATGAATATGTGGGCTTGCCAAAAGAACATCCAGAAAGCTATCACAGTTTTATGCATAATAATTTCTTCAACCATATTGATATTCAACCGCAAAATATCAATATTTTAAATGGTAATACCAATGACCATGATGAAGAATGCCGCCGCTATGAAGAAAAAATTAAATTTTACGGTAAAATTCATTTGTTTATGGGTGGTGTAGGTGTTGATGGGCATATTGCCTTCAATGAGCCAGCGTCTTCTTTAAGTTCACGTACCCGTATTAAAACTTTAACGCCAGATACTATTATCGCGAATTCTCGTTTCTTTAATAATGACGTAAATCAAGTACCAAAATATGCTTTAACAATCGGTGTAGGGACATTACTTGATGCTGAAGAAGTGATGATTTTAGCAACGGGTCATAATAAAGCCTTAGCTGTACAAGCAGCAGTAGAAGGTGGCATTAATCACCTTTGGACGGTAAGTGCTTTACAGCTTCATCGTCATTTCGTTTTGGTATGTGATGAGCCTGCATTGCAAGAATTGAAAGTCAAAACAGTGAAATATTTTACTGAATTGGAAGGACGCGCGATTCATAGTGTATTATAAGTGCGGTTAATTTTAATTGGATTTTAGGAAGGTATGATGAAGTATGCATTAATTAACAGTGTAATCTACACGAAAAATGAAGTGTTAAGAGATTATGCGGTGGTTATTGAAGGGGAATATATTCAATCTGTTATTCCACAAAGTGAATTAGAAAGTGGGATTAAAACTATTGATTTAAAAGGGCATAATCTCACAGCAGGCTTTATTGATCTGCAATTAAATGGTTGTGGTGGCGTGATGTTTAACGATCAAACAAGCGTAGAAACATTAGAAATCATGCAAGCCACTAACTTGAAATCAGGCTGTACGAGTTTCTTGCCAACGTTTATTACTGCACCGGATGAAGATATTAAATATGCAGTAAATACCATGCGTGAGTATTTGAATAAGCATAAAAATCAAGCGCTTGGCTTACACATCGAAGGACCTTATTTGAGCTTAGAGAAAAAAGGCGTGCATCGCCCAGAATATATCCGTGAAGCGACACCAGAGATGAAAGATTTCTTATGTGATAACGCGGATGTTATCACCAAACTGACCATTGCCGCTGAAAACCCAACGGTGCAATATATTCCTGATTTTGTGAAAGCAGGCATTATTGTGTCTATTGGTCATTCTAATGCGACTTATGAAGTGGCGAAAGCGGCCTTTCATAAAGGGGCAACCTTTGCAACTCACTTACACAATGCGATGTCGCCGATCAGTTCAGGACGTGCAATGGGCGTAGTTGGTGCAGTGCTAGATTCCGATGTTTACACGGGCATTATTGTAGATGGTGTGCATGTGAATTTTGGTAATGTTCGCTTAGATAAAAAAGCGAAAGGTGACAAACTTTGTATCGTAACCGATTCTCTTGCTGCTGCAGGTGCACCACCTGAATTGGAAACTTTCACCTTTGTAGGAAAACCAATTTATGTGAAAGAAGGCCGTTGCTACGATGCAAATGGTACGATTGCAGGCGCATCAATTACCATGATGGAATCTATTAAAAATGCGGTGGAGTATGTAGAAATTCCATTAGCAGAAGCGATTCGCATGAGTAACCTTTACCCTGCGAGAGCAATTGGCGTAGATGATCGTTTAGGCTCAGTTGAAGCGGGTAAAGTCGCAAACTTGGCGGTGTTCACAAAGGATTATGATGTGATTGGTACCGTATTAAACGGTGAATGGAAACCGAACTAAAGTGCGGTCAAAAATAGTATTATTTTAAACGTAATCCGATCCTTAAACAGATCGGATTATTTTTTATGGCTGCAGCTCGGAGATCTTACCGGTATCTACTTGGAACAATTTTCCTTTTTCTACTTGCATTTCTTTGAGTTGCCCTTGAGTGATGGCAGTAACAAAGACCTGAGAACCACTTTGTTGCAAGCGTTCCGCAAGCAGGGCGCGTTTATGCTGATCCAACTCTGAGGCAAAGTCATCAATTAGAAAGATACAATGGCGTTGTTTTTGAATCATTAAATGTTCACCTTGCGCTAAGCGTAGCGCACACATCAATAATTTCAATTGGCCACGAGAGAGTACATCTTCAACCGGTAATCCATTTGCTTTAAAACGGAAATCGGCTTTTTGTGGACCTGAAACCGTATAGCCAATGGCTTTGTCTCGCTCAAAGTTTTGCGCCAGTAATTCGCCATATTCTGTCTCTTTCTCCCAGCCTTGATGAAAACTCACAGTAATCTCTAATTCAGGTAAAAATAACTGGCAGGTTTTTTCAATTTCTGGGCGTAAGGCCTCTGCGTATTCAGCTCGCCAATCACTCACTTGGTGGGCTAATTTAGCTAATTCAATGTCCCATATTTTTATTGTAGAATAAGGCTGATTTTGACTGAGTGCGGCATTTCGTTGTTTTAATAAACGGTTTAAGGCAACCCAAGAGGAATGGAAACTATTATGGTGGTGGAATAAGCCCCAATCTAAAAATGCACGTCGAAAACTAGGTCCGCCATTTAATAGGGTAAGTCCTTCAGGCGTAATTAATTGCATGGGTAAAAGGTGAGCGAGATCAGCAATTTTATTGCCGTCTTCACCGTTTATTTTCGCGATGGTATTACCTTGACGAAGTTTTTGTAAGCCAACAGCCCATTGATGCTGGCTTTCTTGAATTTGGCCAAAAAGCGTGAAATGAGGTTCGTCGTAAGAAATGATGCGATTTGAGACCGCACTTTTGAAAGAGCGACCATGCCCGAGATAAAAAATAGCTTCTAATAAGCTCGTTTTTCCGCTGCCGTTATTGCCGACTAAAAAGTTAAAGCCGTGATCAAATTCAAGATCCACGGCATTTAAATTTCTAAATTTTTCAACAATTAAGCGGGAAATGGCCATTATTTCTAGAGGCGCATTGGCATAATGACGTATTCTGCGCTTGCATCTTCGCTGTTTTCAATTAAGCAGCTTGATGACGCATCTGTGAGGCGGATACGTACTTGTTGGCATTTTAAGGCATTCAATACGTCTAAAATGTAAGTCACATTAAAACCCACTTCCATTTCTTCACCTTGGTAATTTACATCCACGATTTCTTCTGCCACTTCGTGTTCAGGGTTAGATGCGGTAATTTTAAGTTGGTTTTCACTTAAGTTTAAACGCACACTACGTACACGTTCATTTGAAAGAATCGAAGCACGTACAAAAGCTTGTTTTAAGGTTTCCCAGTTTCCTTCTACGATACGCGTTGCATTACGTGGTAAAACACGACGGTAATCAGGGAAGCGACCATCAATGAGTTTTGAGGTAAATACAATGTGGTTTAAGTGGATACGAAGATTATTTGTACCAATTTGCAAACGAGCAAGTTCATCACTGCTTTCTAATAGGCGATTCAGTTCTAATACCCCTTTACGTGGCAGAATAACCGAATGAGTTTGCAGATCTTGATCTAATTCAATCGTACAAACAGCAAGACGGTGACCGTCAGTTGCAACAGTACGTAGTAAATTACCTTCGGTTTCAAATTTCATGCCGTTTAAGAAATAGCGGGCATCCTGATTTGCCATTGAAAATTGGGTTGCTTCAATTAAGCGACGTAAGGTGCTTTGCGGTAAGGCAAAATCCACTTCAGATTGCCAATCTGTCAGATTTGGGTATTCTTCTGCAGGTAGCGTAGTGAGATTAAATTTACTGCGACCAGACTCTACAATGGCACGATCTTCCTCAAAGGTGACCGTAATTTCAAATTCATCTGATAGCGTGCGACAAATATCTAAGAATTTTTTAGCCGGAATGGTGAACGCACCATCAGCGGTTGAAGAAGAAAGTTGAGTATAGCTAGAAAGCTCAACTTCAAGGTCTGTACCTGTAATCGTTAAACGGTTATCTTCAATTTGTAATAATACGTTGTTTAATACAGGAATATTCGGACGATTGCTTAATACGCCACAAACTTGCTGTAAGGGTTTTAGTAGATTTTCTCTTGAAATGCTAAATTGCATCATTGGCTCCTTATGCAGATAATGTGCGAATTAAATTCGCCCAGTCTTCTTGAATACTGCTGTCTTTTTCACGGAATTTAGGCACTTCACGGCAGGCATTTAAGACTGTCGTATGGTCGCGTTCAAAGGCACGGCCAATTTCCGGTAAGCTTTTATTGGTTAATTCTTTTGCTAACGCCATTGCCACTTGGCGGGGGCGAGTGACTGATCTTGCTCTGCTTTTTGATTTTAAATCCGCCACTTTAATTCGATAGTATTCTGCCACGACTTTCTGAATATTTTCAATGGTTACCAAACGTTCTTGTAAGGCGAGAATATCTTTTAATGTGTCACGGACAAAATCAATATCAATGTGACCACCTTTGAAGTCTTGCATCGCTTTCACACGGTTTAAGGCACCTTCTAATTCACGAACATTGGTGCGTAAGCGCTGGGCAATAAAGAATGCCACTTCTTCTGGCAGTTCCATATGATGTTCTTCCGCTTTTTTCAGCAAAATCGCAACACGGGTTTCTAAATCAGGTGGCTCAATCGCAGTGGTTAAACCCCAACCGAAGCGAGATTTTAGGCGTTCTTCAATTTTCTCAATTTCTTTTGGATAGCGGTCAGAGGTCAAAATAATTTGACGGCCAGTTTCAAATAAATTGTTGAAAATATGGAAAAATTCTTCTTGTGTTTTTTCTTTCTCTGCAAAGAATTGAATATCATCCACTAATAATGCATCAAGAGAACGATAGAATTTTTTGAATTGATCCATTTTATTATCACGCATTGCTTTTACCATGTGCTGCATAAAGTTATTTGCATGGATATAAAGCACGCGGGCATTCGGTTTATTCGCTAAAATGCCGTTACCGATTGCGTGTAATAAGTGGGTTTTACCTAAACCTGTACCACCATATAAAAAGAATGGGTTTGCCGTTGGTTCACCAGGTGCAAGGGCGAGTTTTTGGCCTACTGCACGAGCGAGTTGGTTTGATTTACCTTCAACAAAGTTTTCAAATAAATGTTTATGGTTTAGATGAGATTCAAATTTAGTGGGAACATCAGATTCTTGCTGAAAATTGACCGCACTTTCTTGATGATTATTCGTTTGAGTTGAGGCTGGTTCAACGGCTTTTGGAGCTGGTTTTACCCCTTCTTTTACGATAATTTGTAAATTTGGATTTTTAGCAAGGGCTTGGCAAATTTGATGAATTTGGGCCAAGTAATGATTTTCTACCCAGCTTTTCACAAACATATTTGACGCATATAACACCACTTGATCTTGCGAGATGACATCCGCTTGTAATGGGCGTAACCACGTGCTGAGATCCATCGGGGAAACTTGATCTTGTAGTTGTGATAAGCAATCTTGCCATAGGGTAGAAAGGCTCACGATAAATTATCCTTATGTTATGCGTATAAAATAAAAGCCGCAAAAGTGCGGTTAAAAATCGAAGAGAATTTTACAATAATTTAGGCAAAAGATCTTCTGTTGGTCGTCAAAAAAAGACAAAAAGGTTGCTTGAGATTTTGTCCAAAATCCGTATAATCCCCACGATTTTAGAAGAAACGGAAGATTATTTCGGAATTTTCTCTTTTCTTGTTTGACGAAAGCCCAATTTATGATTAAAATTGCGGTCTATTTTTTATAACCCTTGTTGTGTTTTGAATATCAAAACAGTAAACCATTTTGATTTAGGTAGATTACAATGAAACGTACATTTCAACCTTCTGTATTAAAACGTAGCCGTACTCACGGTTTCCGTGCTCGTATGGCAACTAAAAACGGCCGTCAAGTTTTAGCTCGTCGTCGTGCTAAAGGTCGTAAGAGTTTATCTGCATAATCACCTCTGTTAGTGATTAAGCTAAACTTCTCTCGGGAGTTACGATTGTTAACTCCCACTCAATTCAAAAATGTCTTCGAACAACCGTTTCGAGCAAGCACCCCTGAAATTACCATTCTCGCACGCAAAAATAATCTTGAGCATCCACGCTTAGGTTTAACTGTGGCTAAAAAACATCTTAAACGAGCACATGATCGTAATCGTATCAAACGTTTAGTTCGTGAAAGTTTTCGTTTATCCCAACATAATTTGCCTTCTTGTGACTTTGTCTTTGTGGCGAAACGTGGCATTGGTCAGCTTGATAATCAAACGTTTTTACAAACTTTGGATAAATTATGGGCACGTCACATTCGTTTGGCACAAAAATCCTCATCGCTCTAATTAAGTTTTATCAAGTAGCGATTAGCCCTTTAATCGGGCCGCGTTGTCGTTTTGTGCCAACCTGTTCTTGTTATGGTATTGAGGCGTTAAAAACACATGGATTGTTAAAAGGTAGTTGGCTTACTCTAAAACGTGTATTAAAATGTCACCCCTTAAGCGCCGGTGGATTCGATCCTGTTCCACCGAAAAAGATTAATAATAACGATGAGAAAAAATAATGGACTCAAGACGTAGCCTATTAGTGCTTGCACTACTCTTTATTTCTTTCCTTGTTTATCAGCAATGGCAACTTGATAAAAATCCACCGGTTCAACAACAGACCACGGAACAAACAACAACCGCCTCTTCTGATGTACCGGCAAGTTCTTCTTCATCTGCCGAAGTAGTGGCAGACTCACAAACCAAAGGTCACATTATTACATTAGAAAATGATGTATTCCGTTTGAAAGTGGATACATTAGGTGGTGATGTAATCAGTTCTGAATTATTAAAATATGATGCAGAATTAGGTTCAAAAGAACCTTTCGTCTTGTTAAAAGATACAAACGAGCATGTTTACATTGCACAAAGCGGCTTGATCGGTAAAAACGGGATCGATACAAAAGCAGGTCGTGCACAATATCAAGTTACTGGCGACAATTTCAAATTAGCAGAAGGTCAAAATGAACTTTCTGTGCCATTAACACTTGAAAAAGATGGTGTGACTTATCGTAAAATCTTTGTATTAAAACGTGATAGTTACGATGTAGGTGTTAACTTTGAAATTGTGAATCAAAGTGGTAGCGCAATTGAAGTTGAGCCTTACGGTCAATTAAAGCATACATTAGTTGAAAGCAGCGGTAACGTGGCAATGCCTACTTATACCGGTGGTGCGTATTCTTCTTCTGAAACCAATTACAAAAAATACAGCTTCAGCGATATGAAAGACAAAAATCTTTCTATCGATACCAAAGCAGGTTGGGTTGCTGTGTTACAACACTATTTCGTATCAGCTTGGATCCCAAATCAAGATGTAAATAACCAACTTTATAGTATTACAGACAGCAAAAATAACGTTGCGTCTATTGGTTATCGTGGTCCAGTCGTTTCTATTCCAGCTGGGGCAACAGAGACTATTACTAGCTCATTATGGACTGGTCCAAAATTACAAAACAAAATGGCTGAAGTGGCTAACCACTTAGACTTAACCGTTGATTACGGTTGGGCATGGTTCATCGCAAAACCATTATTCTGGTTATTAACGTTCATTCAAAGTATTGTATCTAACTGGGGTGTGGCAATTATTTGTGTCACCTTAGTGGTTAAAGCGATTTTATATCCGCTTACAAAAGCACAATACACTTCTATGGCGAAAATGCGTATGTTGCAACCAAAAATGCAAGAAATGCGCGAACGTTTTGGTGATGATCGTCAACGTATGAGCCAAGAAATGATGAAACTTTACAAAGAAGAAAAAGTAAATCCACTTGGTGGTTGCTTACCATTAATCCTCCAAATGCCAATTTTCATTGCATTATACTGGACGTTTATGGAAGCGGTTGAACTTCGCCATGCGCCATTCTTTGGTTGGATTCAAGATTTATCGGCACAAGACCCTTACTATATTCTCCCAATCTTAATGGGCGGATCAATGTTCTTGTTACAAAAAATGTCACCGACACCAGTTGCCGATCCAATGCAACAAAAAGTGATGAACTTCATGCCGTTGATCTTCATGTTCTTCTTCCTCTGGTTCCCGGCAGGTCTAGTACTTTACTGGTTAGTGTCTAACTTAATCACTATCGTACAGCAACAAATGATCTACCGTGGTTTAGAGAAAAAAGGGTTACATACCCGTAAAAAATAACAGATAGAAGGCATCGAAAGATGCCTTTTTCTATCATTGATTGATATATAATCTCATGGGCGTATTAATGCGCCCTCTCATTTTTTAATCGCCAATAAAAGTGCGGTCAATTTTTAGTGAGTTTTTATGAAAGAAACAATCGTTGCACAAGCGACAGCGCCAGGACGTGGCGGTATTGGTATTTTGCGTGTATCCGGCCCGAAAGCCCTTGAAGTGGCACAAGCTGTACTAGGTAAATGCCCTAAACCAAGAATGGCAGACTATTTACCTTTTAAAGATGCCGATGGCACAGTATTAGATCAAGGCATTGCGCTTTATTTTAAATCACCAAATTCCTTTACTGGTGAAGATGTATTGGAATTACAAGGTCATGGCGGCCAAGTAGTATTAGATTTGTTGCTAAAACGAATCTTACAACTTGATGGTGTTCGTCTTGCGCGTCCCGGTGAATTTTCAGAACAGGCTTTTTTAAACGATAAATTAGATTTAGCTCAAGCAGAAGCTATTGCAGATTTGATTGATGCCACTTCGGAGCAAGCCGCTCGTTCGGCATTAAAATCATTACAAGGTGAATTTTCTAATAAAGTGAATCAGTTGGTGGATTCCGTCATTTATCTTCGTACTTATGTGGAAGCGTCGATTGATTTCCCCGATGAAGAAATTGACTTCTTGGCAGACGGTAAAATTGAAGCAAAATTACGAGAAATTATTAATCAACTTGATTTAGTCCGTAGCGAAGCGAAACAAGGCTCGATTTTACGTGAAGGGATGAAAGTGGTGATTGCGGGTCGTCCAAATGCGGGTAAATCCAGCTTACTGAATGCTTTAGCGGGCAGAGAAGCGGCTATTGTGACAGATATTGCGGGAACGACGCGCGATGTATTGCGTGAGCATATTCATATTGATGGCATGCCTTTACATATTATTGATACTGCAGGACTTCGTGAAGCGACAGACGAAGTTGAACGTATCGGCATCTCGCGTGCGTGGACTGAAATTGAGCAAGCCGATCGTATAATTTTGATGTTGGACAGCAGCGATCCTGATAGCCAACATATTGAAAAAGTGCGGTCAGAATTTTTATCAAAATTGCCAAATAATATGCCGGTGACCATTGTCCGCAATAAAGTAGATTTAAGCGGCGAGGCAGTTGGACTAAAAGAAGAAAATGGAACAACGACCATTTGTTTATCGGCTCAAACTCATCAAGGCGTAGATTTATTACGTGAGCATTTAAAACAGGCGATGGGTTTCCAAACAGGGATGGAAGGTGGCTTCTTAGCACGTCGTCGTCATCTTGATGCTTTAGAAAAAGCGGCCGAACATTTACAAATTGGATTAGTTCAATTAACCGAGTTTCATGCTGGTGAATTGTTAGCGGAAGAACTTCGTTTAGTACAAGCTAACCTCAGTGAAATTACGGGGCAATTTACCTCGGATGATTTACTCGGGAATATTTTCAGTTCTTTCTGTATTGGAAAATAGGTTTTAGGTTATGACTTTTCATATGTTGTGGGTCATTGCTTTGGGTCTTTCTATGGATGCGTTTGCGGTATCCATTTCCAAAGGTTTGGCAATGCGGGCTTTTCGATGGAAACAAGCGCTTGCCATTGCATGCTGTTTTGGACTATTTCAAGGCATTATGCCGGCAATCGGCTATGTTGTCGGGCTACAATTTAGTCAGATGATTCAAAATTGGGACCATTGGATTGCCTTTGCTTTACTTGTGCTTATTGGTGTGAATATGATTCGTGAAGGGTTGAGTTCAGATGATGAACCCGCTCCATCATTGATTAGTTTAAAACACTTACTAACACTTGGTGTGGCAACGAGCATTGATGCGTTAGCCGTTGGTGTCTCTTTTGCTTTTCTTTCCGTAGACATTGTGTTGGCTGTATTTATCATTGGTTTAATCACCTTTGTCATCTCTTTTATTGGTGTAAAGAGCGGTCATTTTTTAGGGAAAAAATTCAAAAGCAAAGCAGAGATTTTTGGCGGTTTAGTGTTATTAGTCATGGCTGTGAAAATCCTACACGAACATGGTGTTTTTTAAGTGCGAATTTTCGCCTTTTAGATTATAATCCTATGAACTTTGTCTTTTTTAAAAGGGTAATAATTGAATGTTAATTGAAAAAATGCATGGCATCGCCCATAGTTTTATCGGAAAAGCGATCTTTGCTTTAATTCCAGTTTCATTTTTGATTGGTGGGATGTCAGGTTATCTGTATAGCAGCAATGATAGTTTTGCGGCAAAAGTAAATGGCGAGACAATCTCTCAACAAGATTTCTTAAATCGTTATAACCAAGAGTTTGAAGCTAGAGCTCAACAAGAAGGCGAGAGCTTCCTAGCGAAAACTGACTCTGTGGAATTTGTGACCGCACTTCGTCAAAATTTAATTCAACGTTTGGTTGATCAAGAGTTAATCCGTCAATATGCGAAAGAATTAAAATTAGGTGTAAGTGATGAGATGATCAAGCGCGCGATTGTGAGCGATCCTAACTTACAATCTAACGGTAAATTTGATAACGTGCGCTATCAACAATTATTGTCCCAAAATGGCTTAACATCCGATACTTATGCGGCTATTTTACGTAATGCATTAACACTTGAACAAATGCAAAACGGTTTGGCTGACAGTGAGTTTGTCGTGCCGGCTCAAGTGAAAGATAACGCACAAGTCTTTTTCCAAAAACGTATCGCTCGTCTTGCAACTCTTCCATTAGCCGATGAAATTGCAAAACAAAAAGTAACGGACGAAGAAATTAAAGCGTATTACGATGCGAATGCGAAATCACTTGTTCAACCTGAACAAGCGAAAGTGCAATATATTCACGTCTCAGCAAATGAATTAGGTAAGTTACAACCTGTCACTGAAACACAAATTGCACAATATTATCAAGAAAATAAAGCGCAATTCATTAGCCAAAAATTAGCACATATTCAATTATCAACTGAGAAAGAAGCGGATTCCGTTTATCAAGAACTGAAAAAAGGTGCTGATTTTGCTGAGTTAGCAAAAACAAAATCCCTAGATAAACTTTCTGGTGCTCAAGGCGGTGAATTAGGTTGGGTAAAAGACAACGAATTACCGAAAAACTTTGAAGATGCAGCATTATTGTTAAATGTTGGTCAATACAGCACACCGGTTAATGTGGATGGGGCTTACCATATTATTTTAGTGCAAGATCGTAAAGAACGTACTTTAGAAGAAGTGAAAGAACAAATCGCGGATACTGTGCGTAAAAACTTAGCAGAAAGCCGTTTCCAAGCAGTAGAAAAAGCCGTTCGTGAAAAAGCAGCCGAAAGCAGTGATTCATTAGCTGCGGTAGCGGATGCTGCAGGTGTGAAAGTGGAAGAAACGGATTACTTTGGTAAAAACAATGTCCCTGCGGCATTAAATTTCCCAAATGTGACTTCTGCTATTTTTGAATCTGATATTGCAAACGGTGGTGCAAATTCTGAGCCATTAACTGTAGGTGAAAATGAATTTGTAGTGGTACGTGTCGTGGATCATAAAGCTGAAGGTTTACAAAGCCTTGATGAAGCAAAATCAACGATTGAGCAATTCTTAAAACGTGAAAAAGCCGATAAAGTATTAGCTGAAAAAGCAGAGCAAGCGGTTAAAGCACTATCTACTGATTCTACAAAATTACCAGCAGGCATTAGTTTTAGTGAACCACAAACCTTTACGTTAATGGATAATAAAGATCCAATGCTTTATGAAGGTGTGTTTGCTATTGCTAAACCACAAGATGATAAAGCGGCGTATCAAGTTGCCCGGAACAGCAAAGGTGATGTGGTTGTGATTGCCCTTGAACGTGTAGAAGAACCTACTTTAAGTGAGCAAGAATTAGCGAAATTTAGCACGCAACTTGTTCGTGCACGTCAAGGTGAATTGCAAGGACAGTTAATGCAAGCATTACGTGAAAAAGCACAAATTGAGATTAATAATACCTTTATTAATCAAGATGATTCAGAAGAAGGTGCAGCTCACTAAGCCGATTGAAATATCATTCATCATCAATTTCTGATGGAAAATAAAAGCAAAGTGCGGTAAATTTTGACCGCACTTTTTTATATAAAATAAGGAGAAGACTATGGCTCAAGAAACCATTTTCAGCAAAATTATTCGCAAAGAAATTCCTGCCAATATTGTTTATCAAGATGAATTAGTGACCGCATTCCGTGATATTTCACCACAAGCGAAAACCCATATTTTGATTATCCCAAATAAAGTGATTCCAACGGTTAATGATGTGACAGAACAAGATGAAGTCACCTTAGGTCGCTTATTTACGGTCGCGGCTAAAATCGCTAAAGAAGAAGGTATTGCCGAAGACGGTTATCGTTTAATCGTGAACTGTAATAAACACGGTGGACAAGAAGTATTCCATATCCATATGCATCTTGTTGGTGGTGAACCTTTAGGTAGAATGTTGGCGAAATAATGAAAAAGATCCTCATTACAGCAACGGTATTATTTTTAACTGCTTGTTCATCTACACCAAATATTGTGGGAACCAATAAGCCAATTTTAAATATGGCGGCAAATTTAGCACCGGCTTTAGATGTCGATTTGTCGGATAATACCGCGGCTTTAAAAAATAAAACTACGCAACAGCTCAATGTGCTTTACCATCTTTATTGGTATAACACACAAGGTGTAACGCAAGTTTGGCCAAATCAGCAAGAAAGCCAATCAGGCAATATTTTATTGCAACCGCAAGAAAAGAAAGTGTTTGAACTACCAAAACCAAGCACAGAAAGCACCAATTATCGTCTTTATTTACAATAGTTTATGTCCACATTATTAATTGACCTTGAAGGTCATGAACTCAAACAAGAAGAAGTTGAATTACTGGAACATCCTTTAGTTGCTGGTTTGATTTTATTTACCCGCAATTTTTATGATCATCAGCAAGTTCAAGCGCTAATCAAATCCATTCGTCAACGAGTGAAAAAGCCTTTATTGATCACGGTCGATCAGGAAGGTGGTCGCGTGCAACGTTTCCGTGAAGGTTTCACTCAGCTCCCTGCAATGCAGGCTTTTGCGGCATTAGTTGAGGATTCAACTCAGCAACAGCAAATAGCAAAAGAAGCGGGCTGGCAAATGGCGGCTGAAATGGTGGCACTAGATATTGATTTGAGTTTTGCTCCGGTGTTGGATTTGGGGCATGAATGTCGTGCGATTGGCGATCGTAGTTTTGGCTGCGATGTAAAAAGTGCGGTCAATTTGGCAGCTGCTTTTATTGATGGTATGCACCAAGCAGGCATGGCAACAACAGGAAAACATTTCCCAGGACATGGTCATGTTTTAGCTGATTCTCATCTTGAAACGCCTTATGATGAGCGAGCAAAAGACGTGATTTTTAATCATGATATTTTGCCATTCCAGCAATTAATTCAACAGAGTAAGCTCGATGCGATTATGCCGGCTCATGTGATTTATGCACAATGTGATAGTCAACCAGCAAGTGGTTCGAGTTATTGGTTAAAAGAAATTTTGCGTAAACAGCTGGGCTTCCAGGGGGCAATTTTCTCTGATGATTTAGGCATGAAGGGAGCTGGTTTTATGGGCGATTTTGTGGCTCGCAGTGAAAAAGCCTTGAATGCTGGTTGTGACTTATTATTGCTTTGTAATGAACGTGAAGGTGTCATTCAAGTGCTTGATAATCTGAAGTTAGAGGAAACCACAGAGCATTTTGCAGCCCGCGAAGCTCGCTTGAAATCGCTCTTTAAACAAAAATCCTTTGATTGGTCAGCGCTCACCAAAACTTCACGTTGGATTGAAAATCATCAAAAACTGACCGCACTTCAACAAGAGTGGCTTGCTTCTAAATGATTGATTGCCACCATTATCAAAAGGGCGATTGCCGTTCTTGTCAATGGCTTGAAATGCCTTATGAACAGCAACTCGCCAAGAAAGAAGAGCATCTTAAGCAACAACTTGCCAAATTAGATTGTAATAATTTAATTTGCCATCCGCCATTTTTTTCCTCCGAGTCTGCCTTTCGTAATAAAGCGAAGATGGTTGTAAGTGGCGCGGTGGAACGTCCCATTCTAGGTATTTTACAAGACCCGAATGATCCTCAAAGTGCGGTGGACTTATGTGATTGTCCGCTTTATCCAAAATGTTTTGCAGAGCTATTCCCGATTCTAAAAGATTTTATTGGACGCGCTGGCTTAGTCCCTTATAACGTAGCTAAACAAAAAGGTGAGCTCAAATATATTCTGCTTACAGAAAGCCAACATACAAAAAAATTGATGTTGCGTTTTGTATTACGTTCAGAAACTAAATTGCCGTTAATTCAACGTGAATTTGAAGGCTTATTGGAAAAATTGCCACAACTTGAAGTGGTGAGTGTGAATATCCAACCTCAACACGCCGCAATCTTAGAAGGTGAGAAAGAAATCTTTTTAACGGATCAGCACATCTTATCAGAAAGCTTTAACGGTATTCCGCTCTTTATTCGCCCTCAAGGTTTCTTCCAAACGAATCCACTTATCGCACAAGGGTTATATGCAACGGCACAAGATTGGGTGCAAGATTTGCCTATTACTAAACTTTGGGATCTCTTTTGTGGCGTTGGAGGTTTTGGACTGCATTGTGCCAAAGCTTTACAAGATAAACATCAACAAGAAGTGGAATTGACTGGGATTGAAATTTCCCCATCAGCTATTCAAGCGGCGACTCTATCCGCCCAGGTGTTAGGTCTAAACAACGTTAAATTCCAATCTTTGGATGCGGCTAATTTTGCTTTAACACAAGATGAAAACAAACCCGATTTGGTGATCGTCAATCCGCCTCGTCGAGGCATCGGAAAGGAACTCGCTGAATTTCTCAATGAAATGCAACCGCACTTTATTCTTTATTCCAGCTGTAAAGCGATTTCCATGGGAAAAGATTTGCAGCATCTAACCAATTATAAACTTACTCAAATTCAATTATTTGATATGTTCCCGCATACAGCGCATTATGAAGCCCTGGCATTGCTGAAACTCAATCCCTAATAAAAAAGCTAACATCTCTGTTAGCTTTTCTATTTAGAAATTTAACCGCACTTTTATTTTGCTATAAACCAGGGCAATTAAGAAAAATAAAGCTTGTAACAAAATAATGCATGCACCAGTGGACGCATCAAAATGATAGCTAAGTAGTACGCCTAATAGGCTTGCAGTCACTGCGCTGATAATCGCGATAACTAGCATCTTATCGAATCGATTCGTCAGTGTGAGAGCAGTGATGCCAGGCGCAATTAGCATCGCTACAACTAGAATAACCCCAACGACTTGCATCGTACTCACAATGGTGAGTGCGAGTAATGTGAGTAAGCCATAATGCAATAATTTAGGCGAGAGACCTGCAACACGGGCATGGCTAGGGTCAAAGCAATAAAGCAGAAAATCTCGACGCTTTAAGCCTAGTAAAATAAAAATGATCAAGGCGATGATAGCCGTTTGAATCAGCTCTTGTCGGCTTACACCTAATACGTTACCGAATAAGATGTGTGTGAGATGTTGTGAAGTTTGGATTTTAGTGAACAGCACCAAACCAATGGCAAACATCCCCGAAAATACAATCCCCATAGCGGTATCTTCTTTGATACGGCTGTTTTCTTTTAAATAACCCACCCCTAATGAACAGGTAATACCTGAGACAAACGCACCAATCACTAATGGAATACCAGCTAAAAAAGCTAAGACAATACCTGGCAGGACTGCATGGGAAATGGCATCGCCCATCAATGACCATCCTTTCAACACTAAATAGCAAGAGAGTAGCGCACAGATCACGGCAACCACTAATGCAGTGAGCAATGCATTTTGCATAAAGTCAAACTGAAATGGCTCAACGAAAATAGCGAATATTTCACTCATGGGCCACCGCCTTACGTCGTTTTTGACTCATTAATCCGTATTTCGGCGAGAATAGAAAAGCTAATAAAAATAACAAGGTTTGTAATGTCACGATGACACCACCTGTTGCGCCATCCAGATAATAGCTTAAATAGACACCAACAAAACCAGTGATTGCTCCCAAAGCTACGGCAATCTGGATAAGAGTTTTGAATTTATCGGTAAGTAAATAGGCGGTTGCACCTGGTGTAATTACCATGGCAATTACTAAAATCGCCCCAACAGTTTGCAATGCGGCAACAACACAAGCACTCAATAATGTAAAAAACAGAACTTTGTAAAACAGTGGCGAAAGCCCAACTGTTATTGCTTGCGTTTCATCAAAGAAAATCAGTAACAGATCCTTCCAAAAAATAAGCAATAAGACCAAGCAAATCAACATAATAATGGCTACTTGATAAATATCTTCATCGGCAATCCCGAGGATATTACCGAGAATAATATTTTGCACATTTATTGAGGTTGGATTAAGGGAAATAATCAACAATCCCAAGGCAAAAAAGGTACTGAAAATAAAGCCAATAACGGCATCTTCTTTGAGTTTAGAAATGGATTTGATCCATAAAATGGAAAGTGCGGCCAAAATTCCGGCAAAAAAAGCACCTAAAGCATAGGGGAGTGAAAAGGCATAAGCAATTGCCACACCCGGAACTACGGAATGAGAAAGCGCATCACCAATTAATGACCAACCTTTCAACATTAAATAGGCAGAAAGAAAGGCACAAATGCCACCGACTGCGGCACTTATCCACATGGCTTTTTGCATATATTCATAGGAGAAAGGTTCCAGTAAATATTCAAGCATGACTTATTCCTTGTCAGACGGAGGCAGACGACAGGATTTTACAGCCGTTGCAGGCGGATCATTTTTGGTTTCACCATAGAAGACAACAGGACGTTCATCATCCGTAAGCACGGTGACAGCACGTTTATCTTCATCATTATGCAGATCTTCACCCAATAATTTGATGTGTCGTAATACACCACCAAAGACTTTTTCCAAATTATGTTGATTGAATGTATCTTCCGTTTTACCGGCTGTAATCACAGTACGGTTAATCATCACCACTTGATCACAGAAGTCTGGTACAGAGCCTAAATTATGGGTAGAAACTAAAATTAAGTGTCCTTCAGCACGTAATTGGCGAAGAAGTTCCACAATGGCATTTTCAGTTTTAACATCCACGCCCGTAAAAGGCTCATCGAGTAAGATAATCTTACTTTGTTGTGCTAATGCTCGAGCTAAAAATACACGTTTTTTCTGCCCACCAGAAAGTTCGCCGATTTGCCGTTCAGCTAAATGCTCGATGTTTACTCGTTGCATCGCTTCAAGCACTTTTTGTTTGTCTTCAGCCTTTGGAATACGTAGGAAATTCATGTAGCCGTAGCGTCCCATCATGACAACATCATAAACAGAGACAGGAAATTGCCAATCAACTTCTTCCGCTTGCGGCACATAGGCAATCAAATTTTGTTTCAACGCCCGATTAATTGGCAAACCACAAATCGTTATGTTGCCTTGTTGTGGTTTGATTAATCCCATGATGCTTTTAAATAACGTTGATTTTCCGCTTCCATTTACGCCGACAAGGGCACAGATGGTTCCCCCCTGTAATTCGAAAGAAACATCATAAATTGCAGTATGCCCGTTGTTGTAACGCACGGTTACATCATTAACGGAAATAGAAGCGGAAAGTGTGGTCATTATTTTTCAAATCCTTTCACAATGGTAGATACAGTGACATTGAGCAAATCGATATAAGTCGGTACAGGGCCATCAGCAGCAGAAAGGGAATCGACATAAAGCACGCCACCGTATTTGGCTCCACTTTCTTTTGCTACCTGTTGAGCAGGTTTGGCTGACACAGTACTTTCACTAAATACCACTGGAATGTGATTTTTTTTCACTAAATCGATAAGTTTACGCACTTGTTGAGGCGTACCTTGTTGTTCAGCGTTAATTGGCCATAAATAGCCTTCTTTGAGATCGTAATCTTTCGCTAAATAACTAAAGGCACCTTCACTGGTGACTAACCAACGTTGGTCGGCAGGAATCTGTGAGAGTTTTTCACGTAAAGGTTTATCGAGTTGTTTGATTTTTTCTGCATACGTCGCTGCATTTTTTTGATAAGCATCAGCATTTTGCGGATCGTATTTAACTAATGCATTTTTGATATTTTCGACATAAATCAACGCATTAGATGGCGACATCCAAGCATGTGGGTTAGGTGCATCTTTATAAGGGCCTTCATAAATAGACAGTGGCGTAATGCCTTCGGTTACCACAACGGCTGGTTTGTCTTTGATATTTTGGAAGAAACGCTCAAACCAACGCTCTAAATTTAATCCGTTCCATAAAATTAAATCGGCAGATTGGGCTTTTACAATATCTTTAGGGGTAGGTTCATACTCGTGAATTTCTGCACCGGGTTTAGTGATGGATTCCACCGTCGCAGCATCGCCCGCAACATTTTGTGCAATATCCTGAATAACAGTAAATGTGGTTACCACTTTAAATTTCGCTTCGGCTTGTAAAGTAGCTAAACCTAGAGCGATAACAGATAGGCTTTTAAATAAATGCTTCATGAGATCTCCTTAAAAATAATGATTAATTAGCATTCTGCAGAATAATACCATTTTTTATAAGATTTTCAAATGAAAATAATTATCAAATCCATAGGCGATTAAAATTAAAAAGCGGAAAATTTTGTGAAAAATTGACCGCTCTTTTTTGAAATGATTAACCACCAACTTGTTGGATCAGGCGCTCCATACCCGCTTCATCATAGCCTTCTTCATATTGGGCTTCATCAACGGTAAAGTTTTGCATGCTACGTCCAGCAGTACAACCATATTGTTCCAGTTTTCCTTTCGTAAAGTTGCTACGAAATGCAGATGAATGGTTATTTAAACTAATCACGCCGATAGTCGAGTGATTACATGGATTTTTGTTTACGAAGACTAAATTATAGCCAGATTCGCGGATATAGCCGGTTTTATTAACTGCCGCATCGAAAACTTCTTCACGCACTAATTTATTGGTATTTTTGACGAAAACACTACGTCCTCCTGCTTGAATAAAGGCGCTTGGCATATTAGAAAGATTTTTAATTTGAGTTTTGTTGAGTGAGTATTTGGCTAGCTTAACCAAATCCATTGCACTTGAAATGTTGCTATCAGATAAACCTGAGCTATCTGAAAAGCGAGTAGAGCGCATGCCTAATTCTCGAGCTTTTTCATTCATTTTTTGGATGAATTGTAAGCGGCTCATGCCTGCAGAACGAGAAAGTGCATGAGCAGCATAGTTATCAGAATGAACGAGCATTGCTTTTAACAATTCATTACAAGAAATCGGCGTATATTTAGGTAATTTTGTATGAGTGCCTTTGATGTAATCGTAATCATCGTCAGTAATCGATGCGGTACAGTTTGCATTTCGATTATTTTCAAGAAACACATTCGCCGTCATTAATTTGGTGACAGAGGCGATGGGTTGCACATGATTGGGTGAGCTACTTTCTAACACTCTATCATGAGTGAAATCATACACAATATAAGATTGTGCCGTTGCGACTGCAGGCACTAAACACAATACAGAAAGAACTTTTTTTAACATATCTTCAATATAGCTAACTCAGAGAATAAAACGAAGTGCACATTCTATCAGTTTTTGTAGGGCTTTGGGATGTGTGAAAGAGAAAAAATTTGAAGTTTTTTAACTGCACTTTTTTCTTTCATTTTTTTGATTTTTGCGATGCTGATCGCAAAGAAGTGCGGTCAAAATTTTTGTTGTTTTTCAAATCTGCTAGCTTATCTGTCGGTAAATCTGTAAAATCTCGGCTCATTTTTAATATGCGAATTTTTTGTTGCTCAATTCTGAGTAGCATCATCGCCGTAATGTGTAATAACGAGGCTTTATGTTAGAACAACCCCTTTTATCTGAAACGAATACCAAAAAGATTAATTTAATGGATTTAACGCGTCAGCAGATGCGTGAGTTTTTTGCAGAATTAGGCGAGAAACCATTTCGTGCGGATCAATTAGTGAAATGGATTTATCATTTTGGCGAAGATAACTTCGATAATATGACCAATATTAATAAAAAATTACGAGAAAAATTAAAAGCGGTCGCTGAAATTAAAGCGCCAGAAGTTGCGGTTGAACAACGTTCTGCGGATGGTACGATTAAATGGGCGATGCAGGTTGGCGAACAACAAGTTGAAACGGTCTATATTCCAGAAGCGGATCGCGCAACACTTTGTGTCTCTTCGCAAGTAGGCTGTGCCTTAGCTTGTACTTTCTGTTCAACAGCACAACAAGGCTTTAACCGTAATTTAACGGTGTCTGAAATTATCGGTCAGGTTTGGCGTGCATCAAAAATTATCGGTAATTTTGGTGTAACTGGTGTTCGTCCAATTACTAATGTGGTGATGATGGGCATGGGTGAGCCATTACTGAATGTGGCTAATGTTGTACCTGCGATGGAAATTATGCTGGATGATTTTGCGTATGGATTATCTAAACGACGCGTGACTTTATCCACTTCAGGTGTCGTGCCTGCACTCGATATGTTGCGCGATAAGATTGATGTGGCATTAGCAATTTCACTTCACGCACCGAACGATGAATTGCGTGATGAAATTATGCCGATCAATAAAAAATATAACATCAGAATGTTGATGGATTCAGTGCACAGATACTTAGAAGTATCGAATGCTAACCATGGCAAAGTGACAATTGAATATGTGTTATTAGATCACGTGAATGATGGTACAGAGCATGCGCATCAATTAGCCAAAGTGTTGAAAAATACACCGTGTAAAATCAATTTGATCCCATGGAACCCGTTCCCAGAGGCGCCTTATGGTAAAAGCTCAAATAGCCGTGTTGATCGCTTCCAAAAAACCTTAATGGAATATGGCTTTACGGTGATTGTACGCAAAACCCGCGGAGATGATATTGATGCTGCTTGTGGTCAGTTGGCTGGGGATGTGATCGACCGAACCAAACGTACAGCAATGAAGCGTAAGTTTGGTGAAGGTATTGACGTGAAAGCTGTTAACTAAGCTAAATATAGTAATACTTGTAAAGGGAAAACTGCCCGGATAAGAGTGATAAGAGAGAGGAGTGATAAGATGAAATTAATCCCAATTAACATTCTAAGTGCGGTCATTTTTCCTTTTGTTTTTTCTGCTTGTGTCTCTCAGTCTTCCGTTGACTTTAATAAACAACAAGCAGCAAAAGCGCGAGTTGAACTGGCATTAGGCTATCTTCAACAAAATGATTTTGTTCAAGCAAAACTCAATTTAGATAAAGCCCTTGAGCATGATGAACGATATTATCTTGTGCACTCAGCACTTGCACATTTTTATCAATTACAAGGCGATCCGGAAAAAGCGAAGCAAGCTTATTTACAGGCGATTAAGTTAGATGATAAGCAAGGCGATGTGTATAACAACTTCGGTGCTTTTTTATGTGGGCAAGGTGAGTTTGAACAAGCTTATTCACAATTTAATGCGGCACTCGCTGCGCCGAATTATTACCATCAAGCCGATACTTACGAAAACATGGCGCTTTGTGCTTTCGCCGGAAAACAAACCGATGTTTATCAACAGGCATTGGATAAATTGCGTCAAGTTGATCCTTCTAGAGCGGAAAAGCTCCGTTCACTCAAATAATCATTGCCAAAAGCCCCTTTCGACTTTAAAATTTAGCATTTAGTTTTTTATTGCTATTTCTTTTTTTATACCTATGAATACAATCCTTGAACAAACCGAAAAAACAGACATCTCTTTTGGGGATAGACTTCGTCAAGCTCGCGAAGCGTTAAATCTTTCTCTGGAAGATGCGGCAAAGGCAATTTCTTTGCGCCCAAGTATTTTGGAAAAATTAGAAAATAATGAATTTGTCCAAAAAAATGTGCCCTCAACTTTTATGAAAGGATATGTGCGTAGTTATACAAAATTTTTACGTATTCCTGAGAGCGAATGGGCGCATTTAACCTTTGGTGAAGCATACAAAAACGATTTAGGTAAAAATGCACGCGCGACGCGTTCAGTAAACCAATACTCTTCTCATAGTCGCTGGGTCGGCACACTTACAACCATTATTTTACTCGCGGCTGTTGGAATGACAGGCTTATGGTGGTGGCAGAATTATCAAAAATCAAACGAAGAACGTGATAATTTAGTGCAAACCTACGTTGAAAAAGAAAAAACAGCAGAGGTACCGGTTACTCATTCGAATGAAATTCCCGTCGCGGTAAATAGCCAGCCTGCAACGTCAAATAATGAAACAGCACCTGTAACGGAAGCAAAAAATAATGCTGCTGAACCTGTTGTTTCAAATACTCAAGAAAATCAATCTCAACCAGTAAACGCAGAAGTTTCAACAGGCGCAACTTCGGCCCCTACCGTTGAACAAGTTCAAGCCCCTGTTGTGGAACAAACCTTACCTAACACAGAACCCACAACAGAGCCGACCGTGCCAGATGCACAAAGTGCGGTTGAAACCCCCGCTATTTCTGAAGCACCAACAACAGTAAAAGGCGATCTCGTTATTGAGATTACCAAAAATTCAAGCTGGATTAGTGTGAAAGACCAAAACCGTAAAGTTTTAGCGCAAAAAGAATATAAACAAGGCGAAGTCTTAACCTTTAATGGTAATGACTATGCATTGATTATCGGCGCGCCGGGTAACGTTCGTATTACTTATAAAGGCGAAGCGTATCCGCTTACCGTTGATGGCCGTGTGGCTAAATTTAAATTACCAAAACCTTAACGAATAATTTACGAAAGAATGTCAGCAGTAAAACCTACTATCAAGCGTCGTGAATCGACAAAAATTTATGTGGGCAATGTACCAATCGGTGGTGATGCACCGATTGCTGTACAATCCATGACAAATACTCGCACAACTGATGTTGAGGCGACCGTTGCACAGATTAAATCGTTGGAACGTGTCGGCGCAGATATCGTGCGTGTTTCTGTACCTACCATGGATGCCGCCGAAGCGTTTAAAATCATTAAACAGCAAGTGAATGTGCCATTAGTGGCCGATATTCATTTTGACTATCGTATTGCGTTAAAAGTGGCTGAATATGGGGTGGATTGCTTACGTATTAATCCGGGCAATATTGGTCGTGAAGATCGTATTCGAGCTGTGGTGGATTGCGCACGTGATAAAAATATCCCGATCCGTATTGGTGTTAATGCAGGCTCATTAGAAAAAGATATCCAAGAGAAATTTGGTGAGCCAACACCAGAAGCCTTATTAGAATCAGCGTTACGCCACGTTGAGATCTTGGATCGTTTAAACTTTGATCAATTTAAAGTGAGTGTAAAAGCATCCGATGTTTTCCTTGCGGTGGAATCTTACCGTTTACTGGCAAAAGCCATTAAACAGCCGTTGCATTTAGGTATTACGGAAGCAGGTGGCGCACGTGCGGGCTCTGTGAAGTCAGCAATTGGTTTAGGAATGTTGTTAGCAGAAGGCATTGGTGATACCTTGCGTGTCTCTTTAGCCGCCGATCCTGTAGAAGAAATCAAAGTTGGTTTTGATATTTTAAAATCGTTACGTATTCGTTCTCGCGGGATTAACTTTATTGCTTGCCCAACTTGCTCTCGTCAAGAGTTTGATGTGATCGGCACGGTGAATGCACTGGAACAACGTTTAGAAGATATTATCACCCCAATGGATGTGTCTATTATTGGTTGTGTGGTAAATGGCCCGGGTGAAGCATTAGTGTCTGACCTTGGCGTGACCGGTGGTAATAAGAAAAGTGGCTATTATTTAGATGGTGAGCGTCAAAAAGAACGTTTTGACAACGACGCGATTATTGACCAATTAGAAGCAAAAATTCGTGCCAAAGTTGCACAACAAGATCCAAAAAATCGAATTATTTAAGGAAAACTCGTGGCAAAAAATATTCAAGCAATTCGTGGGATGAATGACTGTTCCCCAACTGAATCTCCACTTTGGCAATGGATTGAAGGACAGGTTCGCCAAATTTTAAGCAGCTACGGCTATTCAGAAGTGCGTATGCCAATCGTGGAAAGTACGCCATTATTTGCTCGTGCAATTGGTGAAGTCACAGATGTTGTCTCAAAAGAAATGTACACATTCTGGGATAATGATGAGCAATTAACACTTCGCCCAGAAGGTACAGCAGGATGTGTGCGTGCTGCGATTGAACACGGTTGGATTTACAACAATGAACAACGTTTATGGTATATGGGACCAATGTTCCGCCATGAGCGTCCACAAAAAGGTCGTTACCGTCAATTTCATCAAGCAGGTGTAGAAGTATTCGGTATCGCAACCCCTGAAATTGATGCGGAGCTAATTATTTTAACGGCTCGTTTGTGGAAAGCATTAGGTATTGATCAACATGTTTCTCTTCAATTAAATTCGATTGGTTCATTAGAAGCACGTGCAAACTATCGTTCTGCATTAGTGGCTTTCTTAGAAAATCACCAAGATTTAATGAGCGAAGAAGAGAAAGAACGTCTTGTAAAAAATCCATTACGTATTTTGGATACTAAAAATCAAGCATTACAAGATGTATTGGACGGCGCGCCAAAATTATTGGATTATTTAGACGATGAAAGTCGCGAGCATTTTGCGCAGTTATGCGGTCTATTAGATGCGGTGGGCATTCAATATGAAATTAATCCAAAATTGGTACGTGGTTTAGACTATTATAATAAAACTGTATTTGAATGGGTGACATCAGCATTAGGTGCACAAGGTACTGTATGTGGTGGTGGACGCTATGACGGCTTAGTTGAACAACTTGGTGGCCACGCAACCAGTGGTGTCGGTTTTGCAATGGGCTTAGAGCGTTTAGTGCTACTCGTTCAAGAAGTGAATAAATCGATTCCGGTAAAAAGTGCGGTAGATATTTACGTTGTTTATCAAGGTGAAGGTACAACGTTAGCCGCATTCCAGTTCGCTGAAAAACTTCGCTCAGAATTACCGCACTTAAGCACCATGTTGCATTGCAGCGGCGGTAACTTTAAAAAACAATTTAAACGCGCAGATAAGTCTGGTGCGACTCTGGCTCTTGTGCTTGGTGAAAGTGAAGTGCAAAATAATCAAGTTGTGGTAAAACACTTACTTGGCGCAGCAGAGCAACAAACCATTGATGTGTCCAATTTAATTGAACACGTAAAAGCCCAATTTTAATTTTAGAAGGATAGGAAAATGGCATATACCATTGAAGAAGAACAAGAACTGAACCAGTTAAAAGAATGGTGGAAAGACAATGGCAAAACCATTATTGCCGCTTTTATTCTTGGTGTGGGCGGGATGTTGGGCTGGCGTTATTGGCAGTCTTATCAAGCCAATCAAATCATGCAAGCGTCTGCTGAATATGATGCGTTAGTTTATACCACAAACAAAGATGCCGCGGCACAACAAGCTAAAATGGCTGAATTTGTGAAAGCGCATGATAAAACCAGCTATGCGGTATTTAGCTTATTAGATGAAGCAAAAGGTTTTGTTGCAAAACAAGATTACGCCTCTGCTGAAAATAGCTTGAAACAAGCAATTGCTCAATCACAAGATGATATCTTAACGTCTCTTGCAGCGCTTCGTTTGTCTGCTGTGCAATTCCAACAAGGTCAATTTGATGCAGCATTAGCAAGTCTAAATCAAGTGAAAAGCCAAGGCTTTAGTGCACGTAAAGATCTTTTAGCGGGCGATATTCAAATCGCAAAAGGCGATGTAAATGGTGCTAAAGCAAGCTTTGAGAATGCACAAAAAAGCGGTAACCCATTAGAAAAACAAATGGCGCAGATGAAATTAAATAATCTGTAATGTTTTAATTAGCCCGAATTGCTCGGGCTTTTTTATTGGATTTTTGATCTTATGATTCAGAAACCTATTGTGCCGCCACCCGTCATTTTTATTGGCTGTGCACTTATCATGACATGCTTACCTAATCCTTACCCTGTTACAATCAATATCGTGATTGCTTATCTGATTGCGTTGGCTTCATCTTTTGTTGGTTTTTTCAGTGTTTGGCAATTCTACAAAAATAAAGCGAATATCAACCCAATTCACTTAGAAAAAAGTGATGTGTTTGTGGCAAATGGTATTTATCGTTTTAGCCGTAACCCAATGTATTTAAGTTTAGCTAGCTTGCTAGTTGCATGGGCGGTTTATTTGCAAAGTGCGGTCAGTTTTCTAGGTGTTTTTCTGTTTATTTATTTCATCACGCAATGGCAAATTAAACCTGAAGAATACTGGTTAGAGAAAAAGTTTGGTGAGTCTTATTTAGAGTACAAGAAAAAAGTCAGACGTTGGATTTAACCAATAAAAAAATCGCCTAATAAAGGCGATTTTTTACATTTTGAGAAACGATTATTTAGCTGCACAGCAGTCTGCGACTTTTTTCGCAAAACGATCTGCAACGAAATCCCAGTTTACAACATTCCAGAATTCTTTGATGTAGTCTGGACGACGGTTTTGGAATTTCAAGTAGTAAGCGTGTTCCCAAACGTCTAAACCTAAAAGAGGGAAACCTTCACAACCTGCGATTTCTTTACCCATTAATGGTGAATCTTGGTTTGCGGTAGAAACAACAGATAATTTACCTTGGTTAATTACTAACCATGCCCAACCAGAACCGAAACGAGTCGCTGCAGCTTTTTCAAATTCAGCTTTGAAGTTTTCTACAGAACCGAAATCACGTTCGATAGCGGCTTTTAAATCACCTTGTAAAGTAGTGCCTTTTTTCAATGATTTCCAGAATAAGCTGTGGTTTGCGTGACCGCCTGCGTTGTTACGTAATGCCGTACGTTTTTCAGCAGGGATTTTATCTAATTGGCTGATTAATTGACCTGCACACATTTCAGAAAATTCAGCAGGTAAAGTTTCTAACACGGCATTTGCATTATTTACATAGGCTTGGTGGTGTTTAGAGTGGTGAATTTCCATTGTTTGTGCATCAAAATGTGGTTCTAACGCATCATAAGCGTAGCCTAATTCAGGTAGAGTATAAGACATAATATGTTCCTTTTTTAAATGAAGTTAAGGTAATGTTTTTTGATAAAACAACATCAAAAAATAACTAAATAGTAGCAGAAAATTTGATTTAGATCATCAAATCTTTTAATTATTTGATTATCCGATGAAAAAGCTAGGAAAATTTAGTTTGTTTTAAATCAATAAACATGCCGATCTACTTCTAAATGGTTATATTCTGAGGGGTTTAAAATCTCGTCAAAATTTCCCCTTGTGGTAGAATACCCGCTGATTTTTCAGAAGATTTTATTTTTAAGGCTGAGACTATGTTTCCTGCTCATCAACTTCAATTAGAACAATTAGCGTGCCAACGTGGCGATCGCGTGTTGTTCACTGATCTTTCACTGCAATTTCAAAGTGGTGATTTCGTGCAAATTGAAGGGCACAATGGTATCGGTAAAACAAGTTTATTGCGGATTTTAGCAGGCCTTGCACAACCAGTAGAAGGTAAAGTGCGGTGGAATTCAGACGAGATCACAAAACAACGCGAAGAATACCATCATCAGCTGCTTTATCTCGGTCATCATTCTGGCGTGAAACCTGAATTAACCGCATGGGAAAATTTAAAATTTTATCAGCAGATTAGTCAAAGCCAACAAGGCACCGATATTTTATGGGATGTCTTGGATACAGTAGGTTTACTTGGACGTGAAGATTTGCCGGCAGCTCAACTTTCAGCTGGTCAGCAAAAGCGCATTGCCTTGGCGAGATTATGGATCTCGGAAGCGCCACTTTGGATTTTGGATGAACCTTTTACAGCAATAGACAAAAAAGGGGTTGAAGTTTTGACCACACTTTTTGAAAATCATGCTAAAAAAGGTGGAATGGTGATTTTAACGAGCCATCAAGAAGTGCCAAGTACGCTATTGAAAAAAATCAACCTTGCTGATTATAAATATAACCCTTAGATTTTTATGATATTTTTACAGATTATAAAGCGTGAGCTGAAGATTGCGACACGTAAGCAAGCGGAAATTTTAAACCCACTTTGGTTTTTTTTAATCGTCATCACGTTATTTCCATTAGTCATTGGGCCGGATCCTAAGTTACTTTCTCGCATCGCACCAGGAATCGCTTGGGTGGCGGCATTGCTTTCTGCGTTGCTGTCTTTTGAGCGCTTATTCCGAGATGACTTTATTGATGGCTCTTTAGAACAATTGATGCTCACGGCTCAACCTTTAGCTTTAACGGCACTTGCAAAAGTCGTTGCGCACTGGTTGTTAACAGGTTTGCCGTTGATTCTACTTTCTCCGATTGCTGCTTTATTACTCTCATTAGAAGTGAATATTTGGTGGGCATTGGTGCTTACACTCTTAGTAGGCACACCGATTTTAAGCTGCATTGGTGCAATTGGTGTGGCATTGACGGTGGGGTTGCGTAAAGGTGGCGTATTGCTGAGTTTACTTGTGGTACCATTATTCATTCCGGTTTTAATTTTTGCTTCAGCAATTTTAGATGCCGCTACGTTAAATCTCCCTTATGGTGGACAGCTTGCTATTTTAGGTGCAATTTTGGCTGGCGCAATAACCTTATCGCCTTTTGCTATTGCCGCGGCACTACGAATTAGTTTAGATAATTAATCATCATGACGGTGAAAGTGCGGTCAGATTTTTAACTGTTTTTTATTTTTTGAATTAAGGATCTTTTATGTGGAAGTGGTTACATCCTTACGCAAAACATGAAACCCAATATCATTTATGTGGCAAATTAAGTCCATTTTTTGGTGTGATTGCGGTTCTATTATTGGCTGTTGGCATTGTTTGGGGCTTAGCTTATGCTCCGGCAGATTATCAGCAAGGCAATAGTTTCCGAATTATGTATGTGCATGTGCCGGCAGCGATTTGGTCAATGGGTGTCTATGGTTCGATGGCTGTTGCTGCCATTATTGCGTTAGTTTGGCAAATTAAAGCCGCTCATCTTTCAATGATAGCCATGGCGCCGATTGGTGCAATGTTTACCTTTATTGCTTTGGTAACGGGTGCAATTTGGGGTAAACCAATGTGGGGAACTTGGTGGGTGTGGGATGCGCGTTTAACCGCAGAACTCATTCTTTTCTTCTTATATATCGGTGTATTAGCCCTTTATTCTGCATTTTCTGATCGTGCTGTGGGTGCAAAATCAGCGGGTATCTTGTGTATTGTTGGTGTGGTGAATTTACCAATTATTCACTTTTCCGTAGAGTGGTGGAATACCTTACATCAAGGGGCAAGTATCACGAAGTTTGAAAAACCGTCGATTGCAACACCGATGTTAATTCCACTGATTTTATGTATTTTTGGATTTTTATTTTTATCCATTTGGTTTACGCTTGTGCGTTACCGCGTTGAATTGCTAAAAGAAGACAGCAAACGCCCATGGGTAAAAGAGTTAGCAAGTAAGCTGAAATAGTTTTTTATTTTTATTTTAGGGAGCGGAAAATGTTTTTCCAAAGTTGGAGTGATTTTATCAATATGGGAGGCTACGGTTTTTATGTGTGGCTTTCCTATAGCATTAGCCTTGTGGCAATGATTATTTTGGCGATACAAAGCGTCAAGGGGCGTAAAGCCGTATTAAAAGAAGTGTTACGCGAGCAACAACGTGAGGCACGTTTAAACCAAGCAAATAAAGGAAATACCCTATGAATCCAAGACGTAAATCAAGACTTTCGATCATCATCTTTGTGATTTTAGGTATTTCGATTGCGACAGGTTTGGTGCTTTATGCGCTTCGCCAAAATATTGATTTATTTTATACCCCTTCGGAAGTCGTAGAAGGGAAAGATGGAAATCCTGACCAAAAACCTGAAGTTGGGCAACGTATTCGTGTTGGTGGTATGGTGGTCGAAGGCTCCGTTAGTCGAGACCCGAAAAGTCTCAAAGTTCGCTTTGATGTAAATGATATTGGTCCATCAATTACAGTAGAGTACGAAGGTATTCTGCCGGATCTTTTCCGTGAGGGACAAGGTATTGTTGCGCAAGGTGTGTTAAAAGAGCCAACCTTATTGGAAGCAACAGAAGTGCTTGCTAAGCATGATGAAAATTATGTGCCACCAGAGTTGGGTGAGAAAATGCAGAAAGTGCATAAACCAATGGGGGCAGAATTAAAAGGCGAGAGTGAAGCCGATCGTCGTTATAAAGAAACCCAGCAAAAATCGCAAGAAGGTCGCTAATGATTGCTGAATTAGGAAATTATGCGCTTGCTTTAAGTCTTGCCGTCTCATTCTTTTTAGCGATTTTCCCATTATGGGGCGCAGAAAAAGATCACCCTCAATTAATGTCATTGGCTCGTCCAATGACTTATGGTTTATTTTTCAGTTTAACCATTGCTTTTGCAGCATTGTTCTACCTTTTTGCCGTCAATGATTTTAGTGTGCAATATGTGGTGAATAACTCTAACAGTAGCTTACCGATTTATTATCGTTTATCTGCCGTTTGGGGTTCACATGAGGGCTCATTATTACTTTGGATTTGGTTATTAACCCTTTGGGGGGCTGCAGTAGCCTTATTTAGCAAACACTTGCCACAAGAAGCTGTGGCTCGTGTATTAGGTATTATGGGGATTATTAGCATCGGCTTTTTACTCTTCGTATTATTTACCTCGAATCCATTTACCCGTACATTCCCTGACTTCCCAGTAGATGGCAGAGAACTCAATCCAATGTTGCAAGATGTGGGCTTAATTTTCCATCCACCATTACTTTATATGGGATATGTCGGTTTTTCTGTGGCTTTTGCCTTTGCGATCGCCTCATTAATGACGGGAAAATTAGACTCAGCTTGGGCTAGATGGTCACGCCCTTGGACGATGGCAGCTTGGGTGTTTTTAACACTCGGGATCGTGCTTGGTTCTTGGTGGGCATATTATGAGCTCGGCTGGGGCGGCTGGTGGTTCTGGGACCCAGTAGAAAACTCTTCTTTAATGCCTTGGCTTGCGGGAACCGCATTAATCCACTCTTTAGCGGTGACTGAAAAACGTGGCTCTTTTAAAGCTTGGACTGTACTTTTAGCTATCCTTGCTTTCTCACTTTGCTTACTGGGTACATTCTTAGTTCGTTCCGGTATCTTGGTGTCAGTACACGCCTTTGCTTCAGATCCAACACGTGGTTTATATATTCTTGCTTATTTGGTTGTGGTAATTGGGGGTTCTTTAACCTTGTATGCTTACAAAGGAAACCAAATTCGCTCACGTGATAATGCAGAACGTTATTCTCGTGAAACCTTATTATTATTAAATAACATCCTATTAATGACCGCACTTTGTGTGGTGTTCTTAGGAACGTTATTACCGTTAGTTCACAAACAATTAGGTTTGGGATCTATTTCGATCGGTGCACCATTCTTTGATCAAATGTTCTTGATTATTATGACTCCGTTTGCCTTATTATTGGGTATTGGACCGTTAGTAAAATGGCGTCGCGATCAGTTCTCTGAAATTCGTACACCGGTTGTTGTGAGTGTCATTGTGATGGCGATTGCAGGTTTTGCTTTACCGTATTTCCTACAAAATAAACTCACCGTCAGTGCTGTGCTTGGTACCATGATGTCCGTCATTATTGTGTTACTGAGTCTCTACGAAATGAAACAACGTGCAACACACTGCGAATCTTTCTTTAAAGGTATTACCAAACTTTCTCGTTCCCATTGGGGGATGATTTTGGCTCACCTTGGTGTGGCGATGACCGTTTGGGGAATTGCCTTTAGCCAAAACTTCAGTGTAGAACGTGATGTGCGAATGGCTGTGGGTGATACGGTACAGATTGCTAACTATGACTTCAAATTTGCAGGCGTGAGTGATGCAAATGGTCCTAACTATATGGGCGGTAAAGCACAAATCGACATTTCAAAAGCGGGTAAACTGGAAGCAACATTATTTGCCGAAAAACGTTTTTATACCGTCAGTAAAATGCCAATGACGGAAGCAGCAATTAATTGGGGCTTTACTCGCGATCTTTATGTCGCCTTGGGTGAAAAGATAGATGATAACTCATGGGCGCTGCGCCTTTACTATAAACCATTTATCCGTTGGATTTGGATTGGCGGATTGTTTATGGCATTAGGTGGCTTGCTCTGTATGTTTGACCGTCGTTACCGTTTTAGTCGTTTGGTAAAACAGTCTTAATCGTGATGAGGGGCTAAATTAAGCCCCTAAAAATAGATGTAAATTGATCGTGTTATGAATAAAAAACTACTTATCCCACTTATTATTTTTCTTGCCGTGGCGGCAGCTTTTTTAGTTCAATTAGGACGTAACGCACAAGGTGATGATCCAAAAGCGTTAGAATCTGCGCTTGTGGGAAAACCTGTGCCACAGAAAACATTAACGGATTTATTGGAAAATAAAACCTACGGTAATGAAATTTTCCAACAAGGCAAACCGATTCTATTAAATGTGTGGGCAACTTGGTGTCCAACTTGTTATGCAGAGCATCAATACTTGAATCAATTGGCTAAACAAGGTGTAACAATCATTGGTATCGACTATAAAGATGAATCACCAAAAGCTGTAAAATGGCTAAAAGATTTAGGCAATCCTTATAGTCTTGTGCTTAAAGATGAAAAAGGTTCTTTTGCATTAGATTTGGGTGTTTATGGCGCACCGGAAACATTTATCGTGGATGGTAAAGGTGTGATTCATTATCGCTTAGCGGGTGATGTAAATGAACGCGTTTGGAATGAGACCTTAAAACCGATTTATGACAAACTCGCGGAGAAACCATAATGAAAAAATCATGGCTTTTTTTAACCGCACTTTTGGTGAGTATCTCGGCGGCTGCTTCTATTGATGCATTGAATTTTGCTTCACCAGAGCAAGAAAAGGACTATCATCAATTAACACAAGAATTGCGTTGTCCTCAATGTCAAAATAACAATATTGCCGATTCGAATGCAACCATTGCAGTAGATATGCGTGGTAAAGTGTTTGAGCTGTTACAAGAAGGTAAAAATCGAAATGAAGTGGTGGATTATATGATCCAACGCTATGGCAATTTCGTGACTTATGATCCACCAATGACGACGTCAACAATCGTATTATGGATTGCCCCAATTTTGTTAGTGTTGATTGGCATTTTATTTGTATTTAAACGTAAATCCAAAAGCCCAAGTGCGGTCAATTCTGACGTAATTTTAGATGATGAAGAGAATGCACGTTTATCGGCTTTACTCAAAGAAAAGGATAAATAATGAATTTTGCATTAAGTATTATTGCGCTTACTTTAGTCGTGGCATTGATTTGTTTTTATCCGTTGTTGCGTTCAGTGAAAGCGAAAGAAGACAAAAAGCGTGATGAATTAAATAAAGCATTGTATTTTTCTCGCTTAAAAGAGATTGAGCAAGATAATCAGCAAGGCTTAGTAGAGAACGTTGAACAACTTAAACAAGAACTACAAAAAACATTATTGGAAGATATTCCTCAACAAGAGACCCAAACCATCGATAAAAATACCAAAAATTACGGTAAGTTGTGGTTTGTTTCTGGTTTATTAGGTTTGGCCATTATTGCCGGCGGGGCTTATTTCCCTTTGGGATCTTGGAAAGCCGAAGATATGATGGAAAAAACATTGGCAAAATTACCTTATTTCTTTGAACGAATCAAAGAAGAAGACACAAACCCAATGACGGATGCAGAAATGCAGCAATTTTCGACCGCACTTCGTTTGGATTTACAAAAAACACCAAAGGATGCTAAAAAATGGTGGTTGTTAGGTCAGGTAGGAATGAATTTAGGTAATGGAAAATTAGCCTTTGATAGTTACCAACAAGCGAATAAACTTGAGCCGGACAATTTAGATTATAAGCTTTCTTATGCGCGTATGTTAATGTCTTCTGAAGATCAAACGGATAAACTGAAAGGTAATCAACTTTTACGTGGAATTATTCGTCAAGATCATTCTAATCCTGAAGCATTAAGTTTACTTGCTTTCAGTTATTTTGAAGGTGAGGATTATAAAATGGCAGCTGTCACTTGGGCAATGATGCTACGTTTATTGGAACCAGATGATCCTCGCGTGCCAATGCTTGAAAAGAGTATTCGTGCTGCACGTGATGCCCTTGCTTTACAGGAAGAAGAAAAAGCAAAAAGTGTCACACCGGAGAAATAATGAAACCTCAATTATTAGGTTTTCACCATATTGCAATTATTGCTTCGAACTATGCACGTTCGAAGCATTTTTATATGGAGATTTTAGGGGCGAAACAGTTAAACGAAACTTATCGTGCAGAACGAGATAGTTATAAATTAGATTTAAGTTTTCCTGATGGGAGCCAAATCGAGTTGTTTTCATTTCCGAATCCGCCTCAAAGAGTCACAAACCCTGAAGCCCGTGGTTTACGACATTTGGCATTTAAAGTCGATAATATTGATGAGTATGTTGCTTATATTCTAAAGAAAGGCATCTCTTGTGAGCCAATTCGGGTTGATGAATCAACTGGAATGACGTACACTTTCTTCCGAGACCCGGATTATTTACCGATTGAATTATACGAGAACAATTATTAGCTTAGGGAATCACATTAGTATTATGAGTCATATTAAGAAAAAAATTGGTATTCATTTATTTTGTTTGTTTGCATCATCAGTTGCTTTATCAGAAAGCAACAGTGTTGTATATGCAACAAAGATGAAAACATCTGAAAATCATGTTTCAGTGAATGTTTCCGAGAGTAATGTTACTGAAACTGTGAAATATATTGGTGGAAGAGGTAAGAGAAGTTTAGATCCTAAATCAGAAAGAGATATGGAAGAACTTGCTAATAGTATTGAATTTGAAGTATATAAATTTAATGAAATAGCTGCTTCAAAAACAACTTTCGTTTCACCAGCTGGAATTTGTAGTGGGTTTAAAAGTGATGACGGTGTAGACGTAACCAATTCTAGTAGTTATTATATGAAGCCGAATGATGCTAGTGAATATTATGGTAGTATTTTAGGCGCAACGATTTATAAAAAAGGTGAAACCAAAAATTCACAATATGTACCTGTTTATGCAGTAAAGAATGCAAAGGTAGCAAAATATATTGAGAAACATGAAGATTCTAATGTAAGAAGAAAAGCCAATGAGCGGATAAAAGAGGGTAGAGATACACTCAATAAAGTGGTTTGTAATAAGAGGTAAAATATGAAGAAATTAATTTCTATCGCAGTGTTAACTATTTTAACGGCTTGTACCGCACCTCAGGAGGCTTCAACAATAGGGAATGGCGTAGCTGCGTATGATATGAATACGGTGCAAGATTATAATGCTCGAGTAATAAGTGGCAATACGGTAAGTGCTCGAGAAAAAGCGGAAGTTGCACAAAGAGACAGTATTCCAAATGAAATGAATGCTAGCGATTATCGCCCAAAAATGACTGGGTATTCCCGCTATCCTCGATATCCTGTGGCCATTATGCCTGCATTTGGTTATTGCCATCACTGCTGGTAATTAAATGACTAAAAAATTAACCGCACTTTAAAAGTGCGGTTATTTTTTTATCTGTTTATAAACCTAAAATAGATTTCACGAAAGGAATGGTCAGATTTCGTTTAGCTTGCAATGAGGCTTTATCGAGTTGAACTAACGCCTCTTTTAATGTTGCCATATCACGATCTAGACGAGTAAATATAAAATTGGCAGTATCATCTGAAAGTATGATACCCCGTTGATGGGCATTCTGCTTCAATACTGCAAATTTTTGTTCATCGCTGAGTGGAATCAGTTGATAACTTTCTCCCCATTTTAAGCGAGAAGCAAGATCCGGTAATTTAACGGGTAGGGAAGTTGGAGATTGATCTGCACTGACAACTAATAAGGTTTTACCATTAGTCTTAATGCGATTAAAAAGATCAAATAAGGCAATTTCCCATTCTGAATTTCCAATAATTGTTTGCAAATCGTCTAAGCAAACCAGTTCTTGCTGTTCTAAATTCTCAAAAACTGCCGTGGAAAAATATTGTGATTTGCTCAACGGGACATAAATGGCGCTCCGTTGTTGCTGAATATATTCATTACAGAGTGCACGTAACAGATGGGTTTTCCCAACGCTTTGGCTGCCCCAAAGGTAGAAGAATTGTTGTTGTAAATCAGTCATGTTTTGACGTAAAGAATTAAGCAATAATGCATTATTATCGCTATAAAAATTCTCAAGCGTTTCATCATCAATTTGATGAATAGGTAAAGAAAGTTGCTGATTCACGGATTAACGAGTTGATTTAAAATAAAAAAAGAAAGGGCTAAACTTTCATTTAACCCTTTTATTTGGGAAGTTTTATTCTACTTCATTTTTTGCTTTTGGCAAAATCAAGTTCAGTACAATGGCAACGATGGCACAAAGGCTAATCCCTTTTAGGGAAACAACATCGCCGACGTTGACAAACATATTACCAATCCCGAACGTCATAACTACAGAAATAATGCAAAGGTTACGAGGTTCGGTTACATCTACTTTGCCTTTAATTAAGGTACTCATCCCAACAACGGCAATCGAACCGAATACCAACATCATAATGCCCCCCATTACGATAGTTGGAATAGTCGAGAGGAATGCACCTACTTTACCACAGAAGGAAATTGCAATTGCCCATACCGCTGCCCAAGTCATAATATTAGGGTTGAAGTTACGAGTGAGCATGACTGCACCGGTTACTTCGGCATAAGTGGTATTTGGTGGACCACCTACTAATGAAGCTGCAGCCGTTGCGACACCATCGCCTAATAAGGTGCGATGTAAGCCTGGTTTTTTAAGGAAATCTTTACCTGTTACAGAACTGATTGCCATAATACCACCAACGTGTTCAACGGCTGGTGCGATAGCAATGGGTAGCATATAAAGAATGGCTTCTAAATTAAATTCTGGTTTGGTTAATTGAGGTAATTCAAACCATTTTGCGTCTAGAACAGGTTGGAAATTAATTAACCCTAGGAATAAACAAACCACATAGCCAGCAACAATACCAAACATAATTGGAATCAGTTTCATCATGCCTTTGGCAAATACCGCAACAGAAAGGGTGGTGACCAAGGTAATCATCGAAACTAATACCGAATGCTCATAGCTATATGCACTGTTTTTACCTAATGCCATATCAACAGCAACTGGTGCAAGTCCCATACCAATAATGATAATTACGGGCCCCACAACAACAGGCGGGAAGATTCGTTCGAGTGCAGCACTGCCGCGTAATTTCACTAAGGTTGACAGTGCGAAATAGACGAAACCTGCGCAAGCAAGTCCACCCATTGTGGTTGGAATACCCCAAGTTTGTACGCCATATTGAATAGGCGCAATAAAGGCAAAAGAGGAGGCTAAGAAAATAGGAACCTGTTTACCGGTACAAAGTTGGAAAAGTAGCGTACCAATACCCGCGGTTAGAAGGGCTGTATTAGAATTTAATCCGGTGATTAAGGGAACTAATACTAAGGCGCCAAAGGCCACAAATAACATCTGTAAACCGACAAACGCTTGTTTGCCCATGCTTTGCACCTCAACAGGTGCGGTTGTCGTTTGATTACTCATTTAGTTTCAACTCTCGGTTTGAATTAACTGAAAGTGCGGTCGGTTTTTATGCTTTTTTAGCTTTTGTGTTTTCACGCACGGAAAAAAGACGGCTATAAATGCCGTCTTATTAAAAGGGAATTATTTCGTCCCAAAAATCTTATCGCCAGCATCCCCCAAGCCTGGAATGATGTAGCCTTGTTCATTTAAGTGATCATCAATAGATGCACAATAAAGCTCGATATCCGGATGTGCTTTTTCTAATGCTTTAATACCTTCTGGCGCTGCCACTAACACTAATACTTTGATATGTTGGCAACCTTTTGCTTTTAACAGATCAATTGTAGAGATCATTGAACCACCTGTTGCGAGCATTGGATCCACAACGATAGCTAAACGTTCTTCTAAGTCACTGGCTAGTTTTTGGAAATAAGGGACGGGTTCAAGGGTTTCTTCATTACGATAAATCCCTACTACACTGATACGAGCGCTTGGAACATGCTCTAACACGCCATCCATCATACCAAGCCCCGCACGTAAAATTGGCACAACAGTGACTTTTTTACCTTTGATACGTTCAATTTCAACTGGGCCATTCCAACCTTCAATAATCACTTTTTCTGTTTCAAGGTCGGCAGTGGCTTCATAGGTGAGTAAGCTACCTACTTCAGTGGCGAGTTCACGGAATTTTTTGGTATCAATATCAGCTTCGCGCATCACGCCTAATTTATGTTTAACAAGCGGATGTTTAACTTCAACAAGTTTCATTCTTTTCTCCCTTTTAAAAAACAAATCGGAGAATTCTATATCAGAAATATTGAATTTCCTAGTATTTTTATTATGACAGTTCGGTATAAAAACAAGGATAAAATTGACCGCACTTTGCTATTAAATACATCCACCACAGCTCCCACAGCGCCAATCTTCCTTATTCACTGCTTGATAAAATGCTCTCATGGTTTCTTCTTCTAAGGGAATATTATGCTCAATAAAGACATCGGAAAGCCAATCGATATTTTCCACAATCCAATCATCTTCCATTAAGCCTTCTCGATAAAGTTCATCTTCGGGATCCATGAAATTATAAATATTATTTGTTCCCATATCTTTATCTCGACGTTCAATTGGCAGTACCACAGGTAAACCGAGATAACTAATATCCCAATGACCTAGACATAGCGTATTGCCTTTTGATGGCCAACTAGCGTTGAATGGATTGTCACTCATGTTGAAATGTTATAAGAAAAGTTGAAAAGTAGAGAAAGTATAGATCTAAAGACGAATTTAATCATACTTAAAAGAAGGTAAATGATTTGATGAAGATCAAAGTGCGGTTAGAAATTTAACTAATTTTTCACAAATAAAAAGCGGCTAATTGCTTAGCCGCTTTTGCATAATAATAAATTTAATTATGCTGCTTTTTTCGGTTTAAAGAATACCATCGTAAAGATTTGCCAGAAGAAAGCGAGAGCACCGAAGATGAAGACAACGTCGCCACCGAAACGAACCCAACGTAGGGTATCGAATAGAGGTTGTTGCATAAATTCTTCACTACGTGCATACCATAAGCCTTCAGAGATACTAGCATACCCTTGAATAATACCAATTGGTAGTAAGCTTGATACGATCATTAATACTAAACCGCCATTTAATAGCCAGAAGCCCCATTTCATTAACTTATCGTTAAATGGTGTATCTGGACGTAAATAACGAGCGATTAAGAATACGAAACCTAACGCTAAGAAACCATACACACCGAATAATGCGGCGTGAGCATGAACGGCAGTGGTGTTCAAGCCTTGGATATAATAAAGCGAAATTGGTGGGTTGATTAAGAAACCAAATACGCCAGCACCTAACATATTCCAGAATGCTACTGCAACGAAGCAGTAAAGAGGCCATTTTAAGCGTTCCATCCAAGGTGCTTTTTGTTTCATTGCCCAGTGTTCCCAAGCTTCATGGCCTAATAACACTAATGGAACTACTTCAAGCGCAGAGAATGATGCACCTACTGCGATAATCGGTGTGGTTGCACCTGCGAAGTATAAGTGGTGGAAAGTACCAGGAATACCACCGATTAAGAACAATGCTGCTTCAGTAATGGTTGCAACAGTCGCAGTACGACGTGAAACTAAACCTAAACTTACGAAGATGAATGACAGTGCCGCTACAGAGAATACTTCGAAGAAGCCTTCTACCCATAGGTGAACTACCCACCAACGCCAGTATTCCATCACAGAAATGTGAGTATGCTCGCCATAGAATAATGCTGGGCCATAGAATAAACCGATCGCAATTACTGAGGCGAAGAATAATGCCAATAAGTTTTTATCACCTGGTTGTTTGAACGCATTCACTGTGCCGCGAAGCATTAAGACTAACCAGAACAAGATCCCTGCAAATTTCACAGCTTGCCAGAAACGACCTAAGTCAATGAATTCATAGCCTTGGTGACCGAACATAAAGCTCCATTCTTCAGGAAGAATATGAGCAATCGCTAAGTAGCTACCAGTGAATGAGCCTACCACCAATACCACTAATGCCCAGTAGAGAACATCCACACCCAATTTTTGGAATTTAGGATCTTTACCGCCATTAATGATTGGTGCAAGGAATAAACCACCAGCTAAGAACGCCATTGCAATCCAGAATAAGGCTGCTTGAATATGCCATGTGCGCACTAATGAATACGGGAAGTATTGAGAAATATCAATACCATAGAACTCCTGACCTTCAACCGTGTAGTGTGCCACAACTGCACCTAATGTGACTTGCAATACGAAAAGAGCAAGTACAGTAAAGAGGTATTTACCTAACGAACGTTGAGAAGGGGTAAGTTGTAATTTTGTGAGAGGATCGAACTCAGGTGTTGCTGGTTCTTTTTCATCTTCACGTTTTTTGAATGACCAAATCCATACCACAAAACCAATACCAGCAATGAGGAATACCACACTAGCGATAGACCAAATCACGTTTTCTGGAGTTGGCATGTTATTAATTAACGGCTCATGTGGCCAGTTGTTGGTGTAACTTGCGTGAGTATTTGGACGTTCAGCTGATGCAGTCCATGCTGTCCAGAAGAAGAATTTAGCTAAGTCTTTACGAGCTTGTAAATCAGGAAGAGTGTTATCCTTCATCGCAAAGTGTTCACGAGTCACTTTGGTTGCTGGATCATCCCCGTATAAAGAGATGTAGTATTGCGCTGTTTTTTCCATTGCCGCTAAACGGGTATTAGAAAGCACAACTGTACCATTTTCAACTTTGCTGCCGCGATATTCTTTGGTTAAACGCGCTTTTAATAAAGTTTGTTGTTCATCATTTAAATCTGCAAAGTTTTTACCGAACTCTTGATTCGCTGTAATGTCCAACCAGTTAGTTAATTCACGGTGAAGCCAATCTGCCGTCCAGTCTGGTGCTTGGTATGCACCGTGACCCCAAACAGAACCTACTTGCATACCGCCAGTAGTTTGCCAAGCTGTTTGGCCATGTAAAATATCATCGTGAGTAATCACTTTTTCGCCAGATTCAGAAACATATTGTTGCGGAATTGGTGGTGCTTCACGATAAACTTCGAACCCGTAGTAGCCGAGAATGGAGAATGCCCCAATCAATACGGCGACTAATAGGTACCAGAACTTTTTATACTGTCCCATTTTATCACTCCTAGATTATTAGAAAATACGATGCCTTGATGGCTAGTTATTCCGGGAATAGCCATCAAGAGCTAGATTTTACGCTAAGTAAAATACTTGAGCAATTATATCGACTATCGATTGATGAAAATATTACCTAAAACTGAGTAATTTAATAAGGAGATAGGAAATGCTGAATGAAAAGATAAGAAATACGGTCAAAAACCTATCAGTTTTTGACCGCACTTTGTTTAAGAATAACCTGTAGTTTTTTTACTGTGGTTCACGCCACATCAAAATTCCTTCCAATAATTCAAATACCATCAGCACCCGCTTAGGCGTAATCGATTGATACGGGCAGTAGAGATACAAGCCCCAAATGGCAGATGCTAAGCGGATGAAGAAAAGGTCATCTGAAAAGTTTTCAGACGACCTTTAATAACTATTTGGTTTACTCTAAAAATATTTAATACCATATATAGAACGCTCCTTTCATTGTAATTTATTGTCACTTTACCGATAAAATCGGGTTAGAATCTAACATTTATAGTAAATTTATTTAGACAAATAATTATTTGGAGACAATGAAGTGCTAGATGAAAAAAATAAGCTAATTTTTCAAACTTGCTTATTGCTGGTTGGTCATATTACAAATTTAGTTGAACATGAAAAGAGTACAGGAATACGAATAGGTTATCATAGCCGAATATTCGATGCTTTATTACACCCACAGGAGCATTTTATTTCTTTAGGGAAATCAGAAAGACTATTGGATGGTGTTCAGGGGCGTATTGAGCATGTTGTCCCTTGTGCGTATATAATTGAAAAGCTTGAAGAGTTAATTAAGGAACAAAAATATACACAAGAAGAATTAGCGCATGCATTACAGAAAAATTGGAAGGTGGCACATATCACGAAAGAAGAAGCAAAGTTTATGGACTTCAATTTAAAACTCAAATCCACCATGCCAAAAGGTTGGGATTTTATGACAGGAAGACCTGAAACCAGATTGGAAGCTGCAGGAATCAGATTAATTCCTAACAATCCACATTAAGCAACAAACTCTCATATTTACGTTGTTTATTTCAAGTGGCACGCAATAGCAAAGTCGTTTGAAAACTAGTTTAGAGTTTTCAGACGATCTTTTACCAAACAATCGAGAATGTAGGCTATGACTTGCTATAAACTATTCTGTTAACTCTGAATCCACTATACTCAAATCATTATTTGTTGGCATAGCCAAGTGTAGGTTGGGTTGGCAAACCCAACAAAAACCTGAAATGTTGGGTCACAACCCAACCTACATCTGCTATTATTTTAAGGAATTTTAATGAGTTTATTCGAGAAAATCATCAAATGACTCATTATTTTCAGCTTAGTTGACCACGCGTTTTTAAACTATCAACTTATTTGTGGCGGTCATTCTAAAAAATGTTTTTTAAAATGACCGCACTTTATTTGAAGAGGGGATTAACGTTTAAACATGCCGCCTAAACCACCGAGGCCACCTAAGCCGCCTCCGCCCATTAAGCCTTGCATGCCGCGCATCATTTTTGCCATGCCACCTTTGCGCATTTTCTTCATCATACGTTGCATTTCGTCAAATTGTTTCAGTAACTTATTCACATCTTGAACTTGTGTGCCAGAACCTAATGCAATACGACGACGGCGAGATCCCTTGATAATATCTGGATTGGCACGTTCTTTTAAGGTCATGGAATTAATAATAGCTTCCATTTTGATGAACATTTTGTCATTTACTTGATTTTTGACATGATCCGGTAAGTTTTTCGCACCGGGTAATTTTTCAAGCATTGACATCATGCCGCCCATTTTTTTCATTTCGCGGAGCTGTTCACGAAAATCGTCCAAGGTGAAATCATCACCTTTCTTGAATTTCTGTGCCATTTTTTCCGCTTTTTCGCGATCCACAGAACGTTCAAGATCTTCGATAAGGGAAAGCACATCGCCCATGCCTAAAATACGGGATGCTACACGATCAGGATGGAATGGCTCGAGGGCTTCTGTTTTTTCGCCCACACCAAGGAATTTAATCGGTTTGCCGGTGATTTGACGAATGGATAAAGCCGCACCGCCACGCGCATCACCATCCACTTTGGTTAAGATAACCCCGGTAAGAGGTAAAGCTTCATTGAAGGCTTTTGCGGTATTTGCCGCATCTTGACCGGTCATTGCATCAACCGTGAAAAGCGTTTCAATTGGATTTAATGTCGCGTGAACTTGCTTGATTTCATCCATCATCTCGCTATCAACGTGTAAGCGACCCGCGGTATCCACGATTAATACATCGTAGAATTTCAGTTTAGCGTCAGCAAGTGCCGCTTTTGCAATCTCTACCGGTTTTTGTTTGACATCAGAGGGGAAGAAATCCACGCCAACAGATTGTGCCAAGGTTTCAAGCTGTTTGATTGCCGCAGGACGATATACGTCGGCAGAGACCACAAGCACTTTCTTTTTATGACGTTCGCGTAAGAATTTTGCTAATTTACCCACGTTAGTGGTTTTACCCGCACCTTGTAAACCCGCCATTAAAATAACTGCGGGTGGCTGTGTTGCTAGGTTTAAGCTCTCATTGGCTTCACCCATGGCTTTTTCGAGTTCGCGCTGAACGATTTTTAAGAACTCTTGGCCTGGTGTTAAGCTTTTATTAACTTCTTCACCTAACGCGCTTTCTTTTACTTTAGCGATAAATTCACGCACGACAGGCAAAGCAACGTCTGCTTCTAATAATGCCATGCGCACTTCGCGTAGCGTTTCTTTAATATTATCTTCAGTTAAACGCCCTTTACCGCTAATGTTGCGTAGCGTTTTGGAAAGGCGATCCGATAAATTCTCAAACATTTTAAATCCTGTTTTTTCTTAAAAAATTGCCGTGATTATACCGAAATTTGGGCGTTTTTCATCATTTCAAATAAAATTATGGCGATCTAGAGAAAAGATCCGTTAAAATAAGAATAATTCCTAGTAAAGAGAAAGCATTATGTGGTTTGCCCTTTTTTCGATTATTTTTTACATTCTTAGTTTATTGTTGATCGCTCCGTTTTTGATGAACTCATCAGAACGGAAGTTGAGTCAAAGTAAAATCCCGTTTTTTCTGACCGCACTTGCAGCCATTATTCTGCATGCTGTCAGCACTTTCCCTTTGTTAGAGGATCTTGCTTCAGGACAACGTTTTACATTAATGGGAATCGCGTCCTTAATGAGCGCAGTTATTGCAGGATTGGCGACGCTTTCCATGTTTCTCGTTTCCACAATGTGGTTTGTTTTACCAATCGTGTATGCGTTTTCGATCATTAGCTTGATCTTTGCCACATTCTTATCAAGCCATATTATTCAAATGCTTAATCAAAATACATTGATGTTATTCCATATTGGTTTGTCGCTCTTTACCTATGCGGTCTGTTTTATTGCAACGCTGTATGTGATCCAATTGGTTTGGTTAGACCGTAATTTGAAAAAGCGTAAAATCCAATTTTCACCAGCAATTCCGCCATTAATGGCAGTTGAACGTCATTTCTTCTGTTTATTTGCGATGGGTGAAGCATTACTGACGCTCACTTTAATTTCAGGTACTTATCATGTATTACAAGCGGTAACCCTAGAAAATCTGCACAAAGCGATTTTTTCTTTCCTTGCTTGGATTAGTTTTGGTATTGCTTGTTTTGGTCATTGGCGATTGGGCTGGCGTGGAAAAAGGATGATTATTTACGCAATTTCGGGTATCATTCTGCTCACGATTGGTTATTTTGGTAGCCGTTTGATTTAGCAAGAATCAAAGAACAAGTAAAAAGTGCGGTAAAAAATGACCGCACTTTTTGTTGATTAACGAACAAAAGGACTTTCCCTTGGACAGTATTCCCCTTAGTACATTATTTATTACACTGATTATCTGTTTAATTTTATCGGCCTATTTTTCTGGCTCAGAAACCGGCTTACTCTCTCTCAATAAATATCGTCTTCGCTTTCTGGCGGAACAAGGCAATAAAGGCGCGCAAAAAGCAGAAAAACTGCTTGAAAAGCCTGATACCTTGTTAAGTTTTATTCTGATCTTTAATAACCTTGTGAATATTAGTGCGTCAGCTATTGCAACCATGATTGGTATGCGTTTATATGGTGATGCGGGGGTAGCAATTGCAACGGGTTTATTAACCTTTACGATGCTCGTTTTTTCTGAGATTTTCCCTAAAACCGTTGCAGCGATGCATCCAGAGAAAGTAGGTTTATTTTCAAGTCACATTTTGTCGTTATTGTTAAAAGTATTCTATCCATTAGTTTGGTTAATGAATCTTTTCACGAAGACATTAATGCGAATGGTGGGTTTAAAACCTGATATGCAAAAACAAGTGATTAGCCGTGAAGAACTCCGTAGTATCGTATCGGAAGCTGGTGAGGCTACACCGGATGAACAGCATCCACAAATGTTGCTCTCTATTTTAGATATGGAAACCGTGACGGTTGACGATATCATGGTGCCACGTAATGAAATTGCTGGGATTGATATTGATGACGATTGGAAAGCCATTATGCGCCAGCTTAATCATGCACCACACAACCGAATTGTGTTGTATAAAGGCAGCCTTGATGAGCAAGTATTAGGGATTTTACGTGTGCGTGAAGCGTTTCGTTTGTTATTAGAAAAAAATGAATTCACCAAAGAAACTTTACTACGTGCCGTCGATGAAGTGTACTTCATTCCAGAAGGGACACCACTGAAAACACAATTAGCGAATTTCCGCACGAAAAAAGAACGTATCGGTTTAGTGGTGGACGAATATGGTGATATTAAAGGATTAGTCACGCTTGAAGATATTTTAGAAGAAATTGTGGGTGATTTTACAACCACTACTGCACCGACTATTGAACAAGAAGTCGTTCAGCAATCTGATGGTTCAATGATTATTGAGGGGTCAGCTAATCTTCGTGATTTAAATAAAATGTTTGGTTGGGAATTAGATACAGAAGATGCTCGCACCTTTAATGGTTTGATTCTCGAGCATCTTGAAGATATTCCTGATGAAGGAACCGTTTGTGAAATCGATGGCTTACGAATTACTATTTTAGAAGTCAGCGATAATATGATTAAACAAGCAAAAGTAGAGAAATTGGCCTCTTAAATGTGGCTTTTTCTAACCGCTCTTTTGTTTAAGAAGTACGTTATTTTTACAAAGGATTGAATATGACAGATGAGATTCGTTTAACACAATACAGCCACGGCGCAGGTTGAGGTTGTAAAATTTCGCCTAAGGTGTTAGGGACAATTTTACAGACTAAACTCGAAAAATTTGCTGATCCCAATTTATTGGTCGGTAACGAAACAGCGGATGATGCTGCGGTTTATGATCTTGGTAATGGTACTGCAATTATCAGTACCACGGATTTCTTCATGCCAATTGTGGATGATCCTTTTGATTTTGGTCGCATTGCTGCAACCAATGCCATTAGTGATATTTTCGCAATGGGCGGTAAACCAATTATGGCAATTGCTATTCTAGGCTTCCCGATTAATAAATTGCCACCAGAAGTGGCTCAGAAAATAGTTGATGGTGGTCGTTTTGCTTGTCATCAAGCAGGGATTTCGCTAGCGGGTGGACACTCGATTGATGCGCCAGAACCTATTTTTGGTTTAGCAGTAACAGGGGTTATTGCTATCGATCGTGTAAAACGTAATGCCTCGGCAGAAGCGGGTTGTAAGCTTTATTTGACGAAACCATTGGGTATCGGTGTGCTAACTACCGCAGAGAAAAAAGGTAAATTAAAACCTGAACATCAAGGATTGGCAACAGCGGCGATGTGCCAAATGAATCTGATTGGTAGTCAATTTGCAGAAGTCGCAGGCGTAACAGCTATGACGGATGTAACGGGTTTTGGTTTGTTAGGGCACTTGGCTGAAATCTGTGAAGGCTCAAATCTTAATGCAGTTGTGCATTTTGATAAAATCAAATTATTAGATGGTGTAGCAGATTACATTGCAGAAGGTTGTGTACCAGGTGGAACTAACCGTAACTTTGAAAGCTATGGACATAAAATCGGTCCTCTTACCGATTATCAAAAGGCGGTACTTTGCGATCCTCAAACTTCAGGTGGTTTGTTGATTGCGGTTAAACCAGAAAGTGAAGCGGAAATTTTAGAGATTGCGAAAAAAGCCGGTATTGAGCTTAGTGAGGTAGGCGTATTGAAACCTCGTCAAGCTGGCGTACTAGTAGAAGTCGAATAAATGGCTTTAGTGAAAATAAAAAGTGCGGTGAAAATTCACCGCCTTTTTTATTCTTTATTTTCCTTATTTTCTTTGTTGTTGGAATACATTGAGTCAATAATATGACGATAGCGTTCCATAATCACTTTTCGGCGTAATTTGAGCGTAGGGGTGATTTCACCAAGTTTTACGCTAAATGCTTGAGAGAGTAGCGTAAATTTCTTCACTTGCTCAAAGTGTGCCAGTTCTTTTTGAAGGCTTTCGATACGTTGTTCAAACATCTTGATGATTTCAGAGTGTTTGAGTAATTCCATGCGATCTTGATACTTAATATTCAGTTTTTTCGCATATTCTTCTACGCTATCAAAACAAGGCACGATTAGGGCTGAAACATATTTTTTGGCATCAGCAATAATCGCAATTTGTTCGATAAATTTATCTTTACCAATTTTCCCTTCAATGTACTGTGGCGCAATGTATTTGCCGTTAGAGGTTTTCATCAATTCTTTAATACGATCGGTAATAAATAAATTACCTTCAGCATCAAACTCACCGGCATCTCCCGTTTTCAAGAAACCATCTTCGGTGAAGGCTTGGGCAGTTTCTTCAGGCTTTTTATAGTAACCCTTCATCACCATACTGCCACGAACCAGAATCTCGTTATTTTCCCCAATTTTAACTTCGGCATTTGGCATTAATTTACCAATAGAACTCGGATTAAAATGGTGATCATCCCAGCAAGAAACGGTAGCCGTGGTTTCAGTCATGCCATAACCGAGTTTGATATTAATCCCAATGCTATGGAAGAAAAGGCTAATGGTTGGTTCTAATTTTGCACCACCGCAAGGCATCATTTTAATTCGTCCGCCTAACAATGAACGTAGTTTAGAAAGTACCAATTTATCAGCAAGTGCATAACGTTTTTGCAGGAAGAACGGGACTTTTTTATTTTGCGAGAGAAGATCAAAACGTTTTTGCCCCACTGCAATCGCCCAGTGGAAAATCATTTGACGAATAAAAGGCGCTTTTTGGACTTTATCCAGTACAGCAGAATAAATTTTTTCATAGAAACGTGGTACCGCACACATAAAGGTCGGGCGCACTTCCGTTAATGCTTCACGTACTTGATTGGTGTCTTCGAGATAACAAAGGATTGCTCCCCGATGTAACACATAGGCAACCCAAGCACGCTCAAAAATGTGGCTAAATGGTAAAAAAGAAAGTGAAACCTCATCTTGATTAACATCTAATGCAATATCATGGGCTTCAAGTTGATGCGCCAAGTTACTGTAATCGAGCATGACGCCTTTGGGTTCACCTGTTGTGCCAGAGGTATAGATGATCGTGAATAAATCATCCATTGCCTTATTTGCTAAGCGAGTTTCAAATTCAGCCTGAAATTCGGCTGTACCTAATTGAATTAAATCGTCCCAATGGCAGGAAAGGGTGCTTTCAGTCAGTTTAATTTGTTCTTTCATGGCCACAATTTTTTGTAATTGTGGACACTGATGTGCAATTTCTAACGCTTGGTCATATTGTTCTTGATCACCAACAAACAGAATTTTGACATCGGCATGATTTAAAATAAATTCTGCCTGTTGTGCCGTGTTGGTTGCATAAATTGGAACGGTGATAGCTCGGACTTGAAGTGCCGCAATATCGGCGATTGTCCAACGTGACATATTATTCGCAAAAATCGCAATTTTATCTTGTACTTGAATATTGCAAGCAAGAAAAGCTAATGAAAGCTGATCAAGCTGTTGTTGAAATGAGTTCCACGAAATATCTTTCCATAAGCCATTAATTTTATGGCGAAGTGCGGTTGCATTTTGACGAATTTTTGCCTGTTGACGAATTCGATTGACGAAATGACGTTCTAAATTCATATAAGCCTTATTTGAGCGAACAACTGTACGCTAATATAAACGAAATAAATTTAAAATCTAGTGAAATGTTGTTATTTTGTGAATATAGAATAAATAATAGACATATTTATTTTTCTATTTTTATCTCTGGATGAGAAATAAAGAATTTAAAAATATTGATTAAGTGAAATGGATTGGAAATAAAAAAACCGCTCTAAAAAGAGCGGTTAATTTTTTAGCTATTTTTGATTAGCCTTTGTAGTTGTAAATGTGTGCAACTAAGTCTAATACTTTGTTTGAGTAACCAGTTTCGTTATCGTACCAAGATACTAATTTAACGAAAGAATCAGTTAATGCAATACCTGCATCAGCATCAAATACAGAAGTTAAAGCACAGCCATTGAAGTCTGTAGAAACTACTGCATCTTCAGTGTAACCTAAAACGCCTTTTAATTCGCCGTTGAAAGTTTTACCTTCAGCTGCATCTTTGATTGCTTGTTTGATTTGTTCGTAAGTTGCTGGTTTTTCTAAGTTTACAGTTAAGTCAACTACAGAAACGTTTGGAGTAGGAACACGGAACGCCATACCAGTTAATTTACCGTTTAATGCTGGTAATACTTTACCCACAGCTTTCGCTGCACCGGTAGATGAAGGGATGATGTTTTGTGCCGCACCACGACCACCGCGCCAGTCTTTAGCTGATGGACCATCAACAGTTTTTTGAGTCGCTGTTGTTGCGTGAACTGTAGTCATTAAACCATCTTTGATACCGAAAGTTTCGTGAACAACACGTGCTAAAGGTGCTAAACAGTTTGTAGTACAAGAAGCGTTAGACACGATGTCTTGGCCTGCGTATGCACCGAAGTTTACACCACGTACGAACATTGGTGTGCTATCTTTAGAAGGACCAGTCAATACGACTTTTTTCGCACCAGCAGTGATGTGTTTGCGTGCTGTTTCATCAGTTAAGAATAAACCTGTTGCTTCAACTGCAACATCAACACCGATCGCACCCCAGTTAAGGTTTGCAGGATCACGTTCAGAAGTAACACGGATAGTTTTACCGTTTACTACTAAGTTACCGTCTTTAACTTCAACAGTACCGTCAAAACGACCGTGAGTTGAATCGTATTTCAACATGTAAGCCATGTATTCAACGTCGATTAAGTCGTTGATACCTACAACTTCGATGTCATCGCGATGTTGTGCTGCACGGAATACGATACGACCGATACGGCCGAAACCGTTGATACCAATTTTAATAGCCATAAGATTTTCACCTTCTATTTTTTTAAGTTAAACAAAATCGTTGCTCTAACGAGTTCCCGTCGATTATAGCATGGGCATTTTGATAAAAAAAAGGGTATATACCACTTTTTTGTGATCTCGATCACTTTTTAACAATTTGGTAAAACAATTGAAAATTTGACCGCACTTTTCATTTTCTTTTTGTATAATAAAAACAAACAACAAGAAGAGGTTTCAATTATGTCTCAAGGTAATTTATATATTCTTTCTGCACCAAGTGGGGCGGGCAAGTCATCATTAATTTCAGCATTATTAGAGAAAAATCAAGGCACGAAAAAAATGGTGTCGATTTCACACACAACACGTTCACCTCGCCCAGGCGAAAGTCATGGTGTGCATTATTATTTTGTTTCCGTAGAAGAATTTGAGCGTTTAATTGAAAAAGGCCATTTCTTAGAATATGCAAAAGTGTTTGGTGGCAATTATTACGGCACTTCATTGCCTGCAATCGAAGAAAACCTGGCTAAAGGCATTGATGTCTTTTTAGATATTGACTGGCAAGGCGCACAGCAAATTCGTCAAAAAGTGCCTTCAGTAAAAAGTATTTTTATTTTACCGCCCTCATTACCTGAATTGGAACGTCGTTTGGTGGGACGTGGACAGGATAGCAAAGAAGTGATTGCTGAACGAATGTCAAAAGCAATCAGCGAAATTTCCCATTATGACGAATATGATTACGTTATTGTGAATGATAATTTTGAACAGGCATTGGCTGATTTTCAAAGTATTTTGCAAGCAGAACGTTTGACTAAAGCTTATCAACAAACAGAAAATGCAGACTTAATTCACCAGCTACTAGCAAAATAACCTTGAATTGAGTACAATGTTTTCCCTTATAGACATTATTTTTAACATCGGAGTAAAACATGGCTCGAGTGACTGTGCAAGATGCAGTAGAAAAAATTGGTAACCGTTTTGATTTAATTTTAACCGCCGCTCGTCGTGCGAGACAATTAGAGCTACATCAAAGTGAGCCGTTAGTGCCGGAAGATAACGATAAACCAACGGTAATTGCATTACGTGAAATTGAAAAAGGGTTAATCAACCAAGAAATCATGGATGCAAAAGAGTATTTAGATGAGGCAGCTTCTCAACGTAACGAAGAAGTGGCAGTAGCGTTAATCGCAGAATAATCTCATTAAAGTGCGGTCAAAATTAAAGTATTTTGATCGCCTAGTCTTTCTCTCTACAAAAAGTCAGGTGTCCTTTGGAATTGTTTGCCGATTTAGATCGAATTATTCAGGGGTATTTGCCCGCCGATAAAATTGAATTAATCAAACGTGCATTCGTCATTGCGCGAGATGCTCACGAAGGACAATTTCGCTCAAGCGGCGAACCTTACATTACTCACCCAGTTGCAGTGGCTTCAATCATTGCGGAAATGCATTTAGACCATGAAGCTGTCATGGCGGCATTATTGCATGATGTTATCGAAGATACCCCTTATACCGAATCCCAATTAAAAGATGAGTTTGGTGCTAGCGTAGCCGAAATTGTAGATGGCGTATCTAAACTGGATAAATTGAAATTCCGTACCAGCCAAGAAGCACAGGTTGAAAACTTCCGCAAAATGATTTTAGCGATGACTCGAGATATTCGCGTCGTCTTAATCAAACTGGCTGACCGTACTCATAATATGCGAACACTGGGTTCATTGCGTCCAGATAAACGTCGTCGCATTGCAAAAGAAACCTTAGAGATTTACTGTCCATTAGCTCACCGTTTAGGTATAGAGCATATCAAGAATGAATTAGAAGATTTATCTTTTGAAGCAATGCATCCTCGCCGTTATGAAGTGCTTAAAAAGCTTGTCGAACAAGCGCGTGGCTCTCGTCAAGAATTGATTCAACGTATTTCTAATGATATTTCACAGCGTCTTGATAATGTAGGCATTACAAATCGTATTTGGGGACGTGAAAAACATCTTTATAAAATTTACCAAAAAATGCGCATGAAAGATCAGAAATTCCATTCAATTATGGATATTTATGCTTTCCGTGTCATTGTGAATTCAGTTGATGATTGCTATCGCGGATTAGGGCAAATGCATAGTTTGTATAAGCCTCGCCCTGGTAAAGTGAAAGATTATATTGCTGTGCCACGTGCAAATGGCTACCAAGCACTACAAACATCAATGATTGGCCCTCATGGTGTCCCCGTAGAAGTTCATCTTCAAACTGAAGAGATGGAACAGGTTGCCGAAATGGGAATTACCGCTCATTGGGTGTATAAAGAAGGTGGTAAAAACGATAGCACCACAGCTCAAGTACGTGCACAACGTTGGTTGCAAAGCTTGGTGGATATTCAACAAAATGTAGGCAACTCCTTTGAGTTTATTGAAAATGTAAAATCTGAGTTTTTCCCGAAAGAAATCTATGTCTTTACGCCGAAAGGTCGTATCGTGGAATTACCAATGGGGGCAACAGCCGTCGATTTTGCTTATGCCGTGCATTCTGATGTGGGAAATCATTGCGTTGCGGCAGTAGTAGAGCATAAACCTTACCCATTATCACAAGCTTTAGAATCTGGTCAAACCGTTGAGATTGTAACCAGTGAAAATACTCATCCAAGCGTTAGCTGGTTAAACTTTGTAGTGACCGCTCGCGCAAGAACTCGTATTCGTCATTTCTTAAAATTATTGCGTGCAGATGATGCCGTTCAGACAGGCAAAAAACAGTTGGAAATGGCGTTAAAACCACATTATCTCTCTGAAGTTTCTGAAGAGAAAATCCAAGCAGTATTGAATGAATTGAATCTCTCAAGCCTTAATGAGCTTTTTGAGGAAATTGGTGTGGGCAATCAAATGTCGAGCGTTATTGCTCACCAATTAATGGATGAAGCTATTGAAATTGATGTGGATGGCGTTTCTGAAAATACGCAAAGCACACTAACATTGAGCCGAGATGGTGAAATGAAAGCGTCTTTCGCTCAATGCTGTCACCCAATTCCGGGTGATCCTATCGTGGGCATAAGTACCGCGAAGAAAGGTGTGGTTGTTCATCATCAAGCTTGTTCTAATTTAGCGTCAAGTAATACGAAAGATTTTACTGCCGCAAAATGGGAAGAGGCTGAAAGTGCGGTCAATTTTGATGCCGAATTACACATCGAAATGCTTAATGAACAAAATGCATTAGGTAGTCTCATGACCGCAGTTACGACTTGCGAAAGTAATATTCAAAGTATTTGGACAGAAGAATTAGAAAATAATGTCCTATTAGTCATTATCCAAGTTGGCGCAAGAGATATCTATCATTTAGAAAACATTATGCGAAAAATTAAACAAATTACTAGTGTGATTCGTTTGAAACGCAATATTAATGAAGCATAATGAGCAAACAACTTCTTGATGCCGTTCCTTTAACTACTTTGTCTGGTGTGGGAGCGGCAATTTCCGATAAATTAAGCCGTATTGGAATTCATAATCTCCAAGACCTGCTTTTTCATTTACCTATCCGTTATGAAGATCGCACGAGAATTACGCCTATTGCCGATCTTCGCCCTGAACAATATGCCACCATTGAAGGTGTTGTCCAAACCTGTGAAGTTGCCTTTGGGCGCCGTCCTATTTTAACTGTAAGTCTTTCTGATGGAACGAGCAAAATTATGCTTCGTTTCTTCAATTTTAATGCAGGGATGAAAAATAGTTTTCAGATTGGTACGCGCGTTAAAGCGTTTGGTGAAATTAAACGCGGGCGCTTTATGGCGGAAATTCATCATCCTGAGTATCAAATTATACGGGATAATGCGCCATTAGTTTTAGAGGAAACGCTCACACCAATTTATTCCACAACGGAAGGTTTAAAACAAAATTCATTACGTAAGCTAACCGATCAAGCATTGGCTTTACTCGATAAAATCCAATTAACGGAAATTTTACCTAATGAATTTAATCCGCATCCTTTTAGCTTAAAGGATGCTATTCGATTTTTGCATCGTCCACCGCCAGATATCTCATTAGATATTTTGGAGAAAGGACAGCATCCGGCACAACAACGACTTATCTTTGAAGAGCTTCTTGCACATAATCTTGCGATGCAAAAAGTGCGGTTGGGTACGCAGCAGTTTTTAGCGTTGCCATTGCATTATCAAACTGATTTGAAACAACGTTTTCTTGCATCTTTGCCGTTTCAACCAACCAATGCCCAAAATAGAGTGGTGGCCGATATTGAACAGGATTTAGCAAAAGATTATCCGATGATGCGGCTTGTTCAAGGGGATGTAGGTTCGGGGAAAACATTAGTGGCAGCCTTAGCGGCCTTATTAGCGATTGATAATGGCAAACAAGTGGCTTTAATGGCGCCAACAGAGATTTTAGCGGAACAGCATGCAAATAATTTTCGACGTTGGTTAGAGCCTTTTGGTATTGACGTCGGCTGGTTAGCGGGTAAGGTGAAAGGGAAAGCTCGCCAAGCTGAATTGGAAAAAATTAAGTCTGGTGCGGTACAAATGGTGGTGGGTACACATGCTTTATTCCAAGAAGAAGTAGAATTTGCCGATTTAGCCTTGGTGATTATTGATGAACAACATCGTTTTGGTGTGCATCAACGTTTAATGCTGCGAGAAAAAGGCGAAAAAGCAGGATTTTATCCCCATCAACTGATTATGACAGCTACGCCAATCCCGAGAACATTAGCAATGACGGTTTATGCCGATCTCGATACGTCTATTATCGATGAATTGCCTCCAGGTAGAACGCCGATTACGACAGTTGTTATTTCTGAAGAACGCCGTGATGAAATCGTTGCTCGAGTCAAAAATGCCTGTATTAATGAAAAACGTCAGGCTTATTGGGTTTGTACCTTGATTGATGAGTCTGAAGTGCTAGAAGCGCAAGCAGCCGAGGCCATTTGGGAAGATTTAACGAAAGCGCTGCCGATGCTTAAAATTGGTCTTGTGCATGGGCGAATGAAACCGCAAGAAAAACAAGATATTATGGCTGCCTTTAAAAATGCAGAACTCGATTTGCTTGTGGCCACAACCGTAATCGAAGTGGGCGTAGATGTGCCGAATGCCAGTCTCATGATCATTGAAAATGCTGAGCGCTTAGGTTTATCACAACTCCATCAGTTACGTGGGCGAGTAGGGCGTGGCAGTACGGCTTCTTTTTGTGTCTTAATGTATAAACCGCCGTTGGGTAAAGTTTCGCAAAAACGTTTACAGGTATTGCGTGATAGTCAAGATGGCTTTGTGATTTCAGAGAAAGATTTAGAAATTCGCGGACCTGGTGAAGTGTTGGGCACTAAACAGACGGGTATCGCCGAATTTAAGGTGGCGAATTTAATGCGCGATCGTAAAATGATTCCAACTGTTCAACATTATGCTAAAGCATTAATAGTGAAATATCCTGATGTGGCAGAAAGTTTAATCCGCCGTTGGCTAAATAATCGAGAAATTTATTCGAATGCCTAAAGTGCGGTTATTTTTGAAAGAGTTTTATAAATGAATAAATCAACGGTACTCTTCTTTGATTCTGGAATGGGGGGCTTAAGCGTTTATCGGGAAGCGAAAAAGCTCATGCCAGATAACCATTATTTGTATTGCTTTGACAATGCAGGCTTTCCTTATTCAGAAAAATCAGAAGAAACTATCATTCAGCGAACATTGGATATTTGTAAAAAGATTAATCAAGATTATCCACTTGATGCTATTGTGATTGCTTGTAATACCGCGAGTACTGTGGTGTTACCGCCTTTGCGTGAACAATTTTCTATTCCGATTGTAGGAACCGTACCCGCCATTAAGCCTGCAGCAGAAATCTCACAAACGAAACATATTGGGCTATTGGCAACAAAGGGTACAGTTAAACGCCCTTATGTTAATGATCTTATTCATCAGTTTGCCTCCCATTGTGTAGTTGAACGATTAGGCTCAACTAAACTGGTTGAAATCGCAGAGCATAAAATCCAAGGAAAATCGGTCGATTTGATTGCATTGAAAAATGAATTAACTCCTTGGGCCTCAATAGAGAATTTAGATACGATTTGTTTAGGCTGTACCCATTTCCCTTTAATTAAAGATGAAATTCAAATTTGCTTACCTCAAGTGAAGAATTTTATGGACCCTGGATTCGCGATTGCCAAACGGCTACAATTTTTACTTGATAAATTAGAAGTGCGATCAAAATCTGAGATGAAAAATCAGGTTTTTTGTACGCAAGATGTAGAGAATAAATACCAATTAGAACAAGCGTTGGCTCTCTGGGGATTTGATGGAATTACCGTTTTAAAATGATTTTTTCTCGTTGTGTTGCTGCGTTTGTAAGCAAATAGCAAAAAAATTTACATTTTTTTACAAAAAGAGCTTGCAAAGGCATCTGAAATGCCTATAATACGCCCCACACAACGACGCGCTGTTGTGACTATTAAGAAAAAACCAGTGCGTCGTTCTTTTTTGCTCTTTAACAATATATCAGACAATCTGTGTGGGCACTTGTTGATTGACTTGTTTTAAAAATATTTTTTAATTTTGAAGTCTTAATAGGTGCTAACTAGAAATTCATAATACTTTTTTAAGTAGTGACATTTTATGTCAGCAGTATTGAGCGATTGAACTTGAATTGAAGAGTTTGATCATGGCTCAGATTGAACGCTGGCGGCAGGCTTAACACATGCAAGTCGAACGGTAACATAAAGAAGCTTGCTTCTTTGATGACGAGTGGCGGACGGGTGAGTAATGCTTGGGAATCTAGCTTATGGAGGGGGATAACTACGGGAAACTGTAGCTAATACCGCGTAGAATCGAGAGATGAAAGTGTGGGACCTTCGGGCCACATGCCATAGGATGAGCCCAAGTGGGATTAGGTAGTTGGTGAGGTAAAGGCTCACCAAGCCGACGATCTCTAGCTGGTCTGAGAGGATGACCAGCCACACTGGGACTGAGACACGGCCCAGACTCCTACGGGAGGCAGCAGTGGGGAATATTGCGCAATGGGGGCAACCCTGACGCAGCCATGCCGCGTGAATGAAGAAGGCCTTCGGGTTGTAAAGTTCTTTCGGTAGCGAGGAAGGCATTTAGTTTAATAGACTAGGTGATTGACGTTAACTACAGAAGAAGCACCGGCTAACTCCGTGCCAGCAGCCGCGGTAATACGGAGGGTGCGAGCGTTAATCGGAATAACTGGGCGTAAAGGGCACGCAGGCGGTGACTTAAGTGAGGTGTGAAAGCCCCGGGCTTAACCTGGGAATTGCATTTCATACTGGGTCGCTAGAGTACTTTAGGGAGGGGTAGAATTCCACGTGTAGCGGTGAAATGCGTAGAGATGTGGAGGAATACCGAAGGCGAAGGCAGCCCCTTGGGAATGTACTGACGCTCATGTGCGAAAGCGTGGGGAGCAAACAGGATTAGATACCCTGGTAGTCCACGCTGTAAACGATGTCGATTTGGGGGTTGAGCTTTAAGCTTGGCGCCCGTAGCTAACGTGATAAATCGACCGCCTGGGGAGTACGGCCGCAAGGTTAAAACTCAAATGAATTGACGGGGGCCCGCACAAGCGGTGGAGCATGTGGTTTAATTCGATGCAACGCGAAGAACCTTACCTACTCTTGACATCCAGAGAACATTCCAGAGATGGATTGGTGCCTTCGGGAACTCTGAGACAGGTGCTGCATGGCTGTCGTCAGCTCGTGTTGTGAAATGTTGGGTTAAGTCCCGCAACGAGCGCAACCCTTATCCTTTGTTGCCAGCGATTCGGTCGGGAACTCAAAGGAGACTGCCGGTGATAAACCGGAGGAAGGTGGGGATGACGTCAAGTCATCATGGCCCTTACGAGTAGGGCTACACACGTGCTACAATGGCGTATACAGAGGGAAGCGAGAGTGCGAGCTGGAGCGAATCTCACAAAGTACGTCTAAGTCCGGATTGGAGTCTGCAACTCGACTCCATGAAGTCGGAATCGCTAGTAATCGCAAATCAGAATGTTGCGGTGAATACGTTCCCGGGCCTTGTACACACCGCCCGTCACACCATGGGAGTGGGTTGTACCAGAAGTAGATAGCTTAACCTTCGGGGGGGCGTTTACCACGGTATGATTCATGACTGGGGTGAAGTCGTAACAAGGTAACCGTAGGGGAACCTGCGGTTGGATCACCTCCTTACCAAAAACGAGAGACAATAAGTGTCCACACAGATTGATTGATATATTGTAGAAAATGAATGAAGAGAGAAAAGTGCGTTAAGCAAGTGTAAGATAGAGTATCTTTATTTGTTGTCCCCATCGTCTAGAGGCCTAGGACATCGCCCTTTCACGGCGGTAACCGGGGTTCGAATCCCCGTGGGGACGCCAAATAAAGATAACTTTATTATCTTCTGTTCTTTAACAACCAGGAAACAAGCTGAAAAACTGAAGAGACTTTCAAGTCCTTTAAGGATAAGAAAAAGTCTGAGTAAGAAGAAAATCTTGATTGAACAAAAGCAATCAAGTGTTTAGTTAAAAACACAACATCAAGAATTTTTGAGGTTGTATAGTTAAGTGACTAAGCGTACAAGGTGGATGCCTTGGCAATCAGAGGCGAGGAAGGACGTGCTAATCTGCGAAAAGCTTGGATGAGTCGATAAGAGGCGTTTAATCCAAGATGTCCGAATGGGGAAACCCAGTAGATGAAGAATCTACTATCACTTATTGAATCCATAGGTAAGTGAGGCAAACCGGGAGAACTGAAACATCTAAGTACCCCGAGGAAAAGAAATCAACCGAGATTTCGTTAGTAGCGGCGAGCGAACGCGAAGGAGCCTGTTAGTGATAATGACAGAGACAGAGGAACAAGCTGGGAAGCTTGGCGATACAGGGTGATAGCCCCGTACTCGAAGTCCAGGTCATGGTACTAAGCTAACGACAAGTAGGGCGGGACACGTGATATCCTGTTTGAAGATGGGGGGACCATCCTCCAAGGCTAAATACTCCTGATTGACCGATAGTGAACCAGTACTGTGAAGGAAAGGCGAAAAGAACCCCGGTGAGGGGAGTGAAATAGAACCTGAAACCTTGTACGTACAAGCAGTGGGAGCCCTTTAAGGGTGACTGCGTACCTTTTGTATAATGGGTCAGCGACTTATATTTTGTAGCGAGGTTAACCGAATAGGGGAGCCGAAGGGAAACCGAGTCTTAACTGGGCGTCTAGTTGCAAGGTATAGACCCGAAACCCGGTGATCTAGCCATGGGCAGGTTGAAGGTTGGGTAACACTAACTGGAGGACCGAACCGACTAATGTTGAAAAATTAGCGGATGACTTGTGGCTGGGGGTGAAAGGCCAATCAAACCGGGAGATAGCTGGTTCTCCCCGAAATCTATTTAGGTAGAGCCTTGAGCGGACACCTTCGGGGGTAGAGCACTGTTTCGGCTAGGGGTCCATCCCGGATTACCAACCCGATGCAAACTACGAATACCGAAGAGTGATACTCAGGAGACACACGGCGGGTGCTAACGTCCGTCGTGGAGAGGGAAACAACCCAGACCGCCAGCTAAGGTCCCAAAGTCTATATTAAGTGGGAAACGAAGTGGGAAGGCTTAGACAGCTAGGATGTTGGCTTAGAAGCAGCCATCATTTAAAGAAAGCGTAATAGCTCACTAGTCGAGTCGGCCTGCGCGGAAGATGTAACGGGGCTCAAATATAGCACCGAAGCTGCGGCATCAGTAGCAATACTGTTGGGTAGGGGAGCGTTCTGTAAGCGGATGAAGATGGCTCGAGAGGGCTGTTGGACGTATCAGAAGTGCGAATGCTGACATAAGTAACGATAAAACGGGTGAAAAACCCGTTCGCCGGAAGACCAAGGGTTCCTGTCCAACGTTAATCGGGGCAGGGTGAGTCGGCCCCTAAGGCGAGGCTGAAAAGCGTAGTCGATGGGAAACGGGTTAATATTCCCGTACTTGGATAAACTGCGATGTGGGGACGGAGCAGGTTAGGTTATCGCACTGTTGGATATGTGCGTTTAAGTTGGTAGGTGTGAAGTTTAGGCAAATCCGGACTTCTTTAACACCGAGAGATGATGACGAGGCTCTACGGAGCTGAAGTAACCGATACCACACTTCCAGGAAAAGCCACTAAGCTTCAGGTTTATCTAAACCGTACTGAAAACCGACACAGGTGGTCAGGTAGAGAATACTCAGGCGCTTGAGAGAACTCGGGTGAAGGAACTAGGCAAAATAGCACCGTAACTTCGGGAGAAGGTGCGCCGGCGTAGATTGTAGTCCCTTGCGGATGAAGGTTGAACCGGTCGAAGATACCAGCTGGCTGCAACTGTTTATTAAAAACACAGCACTCTGCAAACACGAAAGTGGACGTATAGGGTGTGATGCCTGCCCGGTGCTGGAAGGTTAATTGATGGTGTAATCGAAAGAGAAGCTCCTGATCGAAGCCCCAGTAAACGGCGGCCGTAACTATAACGGTCCTAAGGTAGCGAAATTCCTTGTCGGGTAAGTTCCGACCTGCACGAATGGCATAATGATGGCCAGGCTGTCTCCACCCGAGACTCAGTGAAATTGAAATCGCCGTGAAGATGCGGTGTACCCGCGGCTAGACGGAAAGACCCCGTGAACCTTTACTATAGCTTGACACTGAACATTGAATTTTGATGTGTAGGATAGGTGGGAGACTTAGAAGTAGTCACGCCAGTGATTATGGAGTCGTCCTTGAAATACCACCCTTTAACGTTTGATGTTCTAACGAAGATTACGAAACGTGGTCTCGGACAGTGTCTGGTGGGTAGTTTGACTGGGGCGGTCTCCTCCCAAAGAGTAACGGAGGAGCACGAAGGTTTGCTAATGACGGTCGGACATCGTCAGGTTAGTGCAATGGTATAAGCAAGCTTAACTGCGAGACAGACAAGTCGAGCAGGTACGAAAGTAGGTCATAGTGATCCGGTGGTTCTGAATGGAAGGGCCATCGCTCAACGGATAAAAGGTACTCCGGGGATAACAGGCTGATACCGCCCAAGAGTTCATATCGACGGCGGTGTTTGGCACCTCGATGTCGGCTCATCACATCCTGGGGCTGAAGTAGGTCCCAAGGGTATGGCTGTTCGCCATTTAAAGTGGTACGCGAGCTGGGTTTAGAACGTCGTGAGACAGTTCGGTCCCTATCTGCCGTGGGCGTTGGAGAATTGAAAGGGGCTGCTCCTAGTACGAGAGGACCGGAGTGGACGCACCACTGGTGTTCCGGTTGTGTCGCCAGACGCATTGCCGGGTAGCTAAGTGCGGAAGAGATAAGTGCTGAAAGCATCTAAGCACGAAACTTGCCTTGAGATGAGTTCTCCCTGTCTTTAAGACAGTAAGGGTTGTTTAAGACTAAGACGTAGATAGGTCTGGTGTGTAAGCGGTGCGAGCCGTTGAGCTAACAGATACTAATTGCCCGAGAGGCTTAACTATACAACGCTCAAGGGTTTTTGAGGTTGTAAGACTAAAATAAAAAGACTCAGAGATGAAGAAGAAAGTTTTGAAGTGAATCAGCTTGTTTGGTTGTGAGCACTAGAGATAGTGAGAGCAGAGAGAAAAGTTATTAAAGGAATGATCCTGGCGGCGATAGAGCGGTGGTCCCACCTGACCCCATACCGAACTCAGAAGTGAAACGCCGATGCGCCGATGGTAGTGTGGGGCTTCCCCATGTGAGAGTAGGACACCGCCAGGTAGTGAATGTAGAACCCCGAGCTGAATGGCTTGGGGTTTTTGTTTATGGATTTTTATTATATTTGAATTTGATAAGTTAAAGTGCGGTAGAAAGTTAGTCTGTTTTTACGTAAAGAATATATAAAAAGGAGCTTATCCCAAATATCTGGTGATAGACTCCTTTAATCTTTTAAGAAAATAGCTTATTCCAGAAAGAACAAACAAATGCTCTTTCTTCTATAAATTCCGAATCATCAACAATGACAGGATTCCCTAATAAGTTCAGGTGATGAATTTTATTACGCAGTGTCACGTAGCAGGATTTGAGCTTTTCACACTCTGCTAGAGAAATAATGTGATATTCTGCCATTGAATCAAAGATACGGACGTTATCAGACCATTTGGTTAATATTGGATTAGTTGGAGCGTTCGCGAGCATCAGATACTGGGCGATAAATTCAATATCGGTAATGCCGCCACGATCGGTTTTGATATTAAAAAAGCCGTCTTTTGTATGAGATAAATGTTCGTACATTTTTTCACGCATTTCTCTTACTTCAATTTTTAGCTGATTAATATCTCTTTGAGCGGAAAGTACATTACAGCGAATTTTTTCAAATTCTGCTTTTAATTCAGTTTCACCAAAAATAGCACGGCTACGGACAAGTGCTTGCTTTTCCCAAGTCCATGCTTCATTGAGTTGATAGTTTTCAAATGCTTGAAGCGAACAGCCTAGTAAGCCCGCATCGCCTGAAGGTCGTAATCGCATATCAACATCGTAGAGTATGCCTGCACTCGTATTCATACTAAAAATACTGACAATTTTTTGAGCCAATCTTAAATAGAATTGATTGCTATCAATGGATTTTTTCCCTCCAATAGTTTGGCCTTCAACCGCTTGATATAAAAAGACTAAATCCAAATCAGATTTATATCCGAGTTCAATTCCGCCTAATTTACCGTAGCCAATGACTAAAAAGCCTTTTTCTGTTTTACCTACTAAATGTTCAGGTACACCAAATCGTTGACTGACTTGTTGCCAAGCAAAATTGACAACGGCATCAATGATTGCTTCAGCCAGATAAGTGAGATGATCGCTCACTTTCATAACAGGCAGTACGCCAAGAATATCTGCCGCTGCAACGCGTAATAAAATAGACTGTTTGAATTGGCGTAAACCGTCAATAAATTGTTCTTCATCATCTTGCGGTAATCGCAGCATATATTGCTTCAATTCATCAGGATATTGTGTGAACGGCAATGGATTACGTAGCGCTTCAGTATTTAATAATTCATCGAGTAGAATAGGGAAACGAGCGACTTGTTCGGCAATCATCTGTGATTGCGCACATAGTTCAATAAGCTGCTCAATGGCTTGAGGATTTTCTAAGAGTAATTCTAAATACGTCGTTCTACTCACAATTTTATCGACAATGTTGAGGATGCGTGGCAATAAAGTGCGGTAATTTTTTTGTTCAAATATTTGAGTGAAGATATTTGGTAATAAGTGAGCTAGAACTTCTCGACCTCTAGAGCCAATAACACGGCGCGCAAGCCCCTCTTTGAATTGAATAAATTTATCTAAGATATCGGAAATTGCGTCATCATCAATGTGATTATCAACCAACATTTGTTCAATGTCATCAAGATCACTTTCTAAAAAATCAATCCACTGATTATTGTCATCGGTACGTTCATCTTTTTCTTCACCAATTAATGCATCAAAAACTGACCGCACTTTTTGTTGGTGTGCTTGTAGTATTTGATAGAAATCATCCCAGTTTTCAATTGGATAAGATTTCATCGTAGTTTGATTGTTCTCATCTAAGCGAGTGTATTCTCGACAAGCGACCATTAATCTAAGGCGATTTTCTTCATCAGTTGGGAGAAGTTGCGTTTGTTGATCATCAATAGCTTGTAGTACGTTTTCAGTACGACGAAGGAAGATATAAGCGTCTCTTAATTCATGATATTGTTGAGGCGTAATTAAACCAAGATCGCGTATTTCGGGCAGAAGTTTAAGCAATTCATGTTGTTGGAGCTTAATCTCACGTCCACCACGAATCAGTTGAAAAACTTGCATAATAAATTCGATTTCTCGAATCCCGCCTGCGCCTAGTTTAATATTGTCTTTTAAGCCACGACGACGCACTTCACGCTCAATTTTACCTTTCATTTCACGTAAAGCTTGAATCACACTAAAATCAATATAGCGTCGATACACAAAGGGGCGAAGTAATTGCTGCAAGGTTTTTACATAGGGATCTTGCGCATCAGCGCCTAAAATACGCCCCTTAATCATGGCATAGCGTTCCCAGTCTCGCCCTTGATCTTGGTAATATTGTTCCATCGCAGAAAAACTTAAGGCAAGCGCACCGCTGTCGCCAAAAGGACGAAGGCGCATATCTGTACGATAGACAAAGCCATCTGGCGTGAATTGATCTAAAGCATTGATCAGACGTTGTCCTAAACGGGTAAAAAATTTGGCATTATCAACGGCTCGTCTTGCACCAACAGTTTCACCTTGCGAAGGATAGGTAAAAATTAAATCAATATCAGAGGAAAAATTTAGCTCAAAACCACCTAATTTTCCCATGCCAAGAATATAGAGTTGCTGAGGGTTGCCATTTTCATCACAAGGTGTGCCCATTTCTTCACAAGCTTGTTTATACAGCCAATCTCTCGCACCAATAATAAGACTTTCAGCAAGTTGAGAAAGACGAATAAAAATTTCTTCTACGGTAGCAAGATTTAAACTTTGGCAGAAACTGAGTTTTGCCATTTCTTGATTACGAAAATTTCGTAGCGTTTTGTAAAGCTGTTCTTCGTTTTGGATAGTGGAGAGTTGGTCAGCTAAACGGCTAGCGTAATGTTGACAATCTGAAAGTTGAGGAGGCGTTTGCCACCATTGAGCTAAAAAGTGCGGGTGTTTTTTTAAGACTTTTTCCAAGAAATCAGACAGACTAATGGCATAGTTGATTTGTCCAATTGGTGTCTTGAGATCTATTGCGTCTCGCTCGATTTGTTGGGTTATTTCATCAAGATTCATTGCAGGGAAATGTTGGCAAAGCACTTCGCCAAGTTGAATGAGTTTTTCAGTCGAAAGCGGAAGTGAAAGCGCCATAATTTACCCCTTAAAATGTTCGTCAATCTTGCGTAGTACGATTTCTTTAGCCTGTTGCGGTTGCAGACTATCTAGCCAATTTAATGGTGTTTTCCAGCCGCGCAGCCAAGTGATTTGTCGTTTGGCTAATTGTCGAGTTGCACAAATCCCCCGGAAGACCATTTCTTCATGATCATAGTCACCACGTAAATATTCCCACATTTGGCGATAGCCCACACAGCGGATAGAAGGCAAATCAGGATGGAGATCTTCTCGTTGGTAGAGTTTTTCCGCTTCTTCTTGGAAACCTAATTCGATCATTTTATGGAAACGTTGTTCGATACGTTGATGTAACACCGCACGATCTTCTGGAGCAATAGCAAATTGTAAAAATTGATAAGGCAATTCTTCACCTTTTTGTTCAGTTAATTCCGTTAATGATTTGCCCGTTAAATAGAATACTTCTAATGCACGATTAATGCGCTGTGAATCATTTGGATTAATACGTTCTGCCGAAATAGGATCAATTTTTTGTAATTCTTGATGAAGTACTGGCCAGCCAAATTTCTGCGCTTTTTCTTCAATCTCTAAGCGTAAATTTTCATCAGCAGATGGAAGGGGGGAAAGTCCTTCAATCAATGCTTTGTAATACAACATGGTGCCGCCAACCAAAAGTGGAATTTTGCCTTGCGCGGTAATATCGGCCATTTCTCTGAGCGCATCGTCACGAAAATTCATCGCAGAATAACTTTCAGCGGGATCTAAAATATCGATTAAGCGGTGAGGGGCAAGGGATAGTTCTTCTTTAGAAGGCTTTGCTGTACCAATATCCATACCTTTATAAATTAATGCAGAATCGACACTGATCACTTCTACGGGCAGGCTTTGACGTAATTGAATAGCAAGATCCGTTTTTCCGGAGGCCGTCGGCCCCATCAGAAAAAGTGCGGTTGGTTTGGAGTCAGTTTGTTGTGTCATATTACAAATCAGTTAAAAAAGGCTGCCAGTTAATTGGTTTCAGTAATGTATTAAATTTTTCTTGATGAGCTTTATTCAGTAAGCGTTCCGTTTCACTTAATAAGCTGACTGCATCCGCTAACACCTCAATCGGTTTCATCTCTAGCGTATGACAAAGTGCGGTCAGGAAATCAGGCATATTTTCTAGATGTTCAGCAAGCAGGCTCACCACACATTTTTGTAAATTTTGTGTACGTAAAATAGCTGGTACTTTGTTTAATGTAAGGCGTAGCTGGGCTTCATTCTCAATGAATTCAAAACCACTTTGTTGAAAATAGGCTTTTTGTTTTTGCCATTGTTCAAATTGTTTTTCATCTAAGCGAAAAATAATCGGAATGAGCAACGGCTGTTGTGAAATTTCACCTTGTTGTAAGGTTAATTCATAATTTAAGGTTTGCAATTTAGCTAATGACATCAAATAAAACTGCTGATTTTGTTGTAAAAGCAATGCTTTATTTTCAATTAATGCCAATGCACGTAAATAGCCTGCATTACTTGTCTGTGGGAGTTGTTGTTCAACGACAGGTGTTGTTAAAACTTGAGATGCTTCTGTTGGACGTACTAATTCCCCATATAAGCGTTGTTCGATCTTTGTAGGTTGTTCACGATAACCATACGACGGAACGAACTCACTACGGTTTGAAAAGTGCGGTCGATTTTCTGATTGTTTTTCACGAGGCTGATTATAATGCGAGGCGAAAATATTTTGCCCTGCCGCTGCACGATTAGGTTTTGTTTCATAGTGAGGTTGATATGAAGCCGAAGGCTCTCTTGCCTCATTCATCGCTGGCATTAAATCCAATTCAGCTTGAGGAATGGCATTGAGTGCATTTGTTACGCCTTGGCAGATAAAATCATGAATTAAACGAGCTTGATGGAAACGTACCTCGTGTTTTGTTGGGTGCACGTTGACATCGACATCATGTGGATTGAGATCGATAAATAGTACAAATGCAGGGTATTGCTCAGTATGCAAATGCTCCGCATAAGCTTGACGAATGGCGTGGGTGATCACTTTATCACGCACCATTCGTCCATTGATATAGCAATAGCTTAAATCATTCTGAGAACGGGTAAATTCAGGTGTCGCCACCCAGCCAGAAAGATGCAGATCATCATGTTTCCAATCAATACGTAAGGCATGTTGAACAAAATCATCGCCACAAATGGTAGCAACGCGTTTTAGTTGTTGTTCTTCATTTGCCGCAGGGCGGTATTGTCGAACAATTTTGCCGTTATGAGTGAGCGTAAAAGCGATATTAAATTTTGCTAAAGCAATTCGGCGAATGACTTCATCAATATGAGCAAATTCTGTTTTATCGGTGCGTAAGAATTTACGACGAGCTGGCGTGTTAAAAAAGAGATTCGCCACTTCAACTGTCGTGCCGACTGGATGAGACGCAGGTTTGATTATGGTTTCCATCTCTCGTCCTTGTGCATAGACTTGCCACGCTTCATTTTGCTCTGCAGTGCGAGAGGTAAGCGTGAGACGAGAAACCGAGCTGATACTGGCAAGGGCTTCACCGCGGAAACCTAAACTTAAAATGGCTTCTAGATCATCGAGATCGGCAATTTTACTGGTTGCGTGTCGAGCGAGTGCGAGTCTTAATTCCTCTTTAGGAATGCCACTGCCATTATCTCGAATACGAATCAGACTGGCGCCGCCGTTTTCAATATCAATATGAATTTTATTGGCACCCGCATCAAGGCTGTTTTCCACCAATTCTTTCACCACAGAGGCAGGGCGTTCGACCACTTCACCTGCGGCAATTTGATTAGCCAGCTGTGGAGAAAGAATTTTGATTGCCATAGGATTCCTTATTTTTCTTTAAGTTTGATTTTTTGCCCAGTCACGACTTTGCCATTTTTCAATGTCGGGTTCAGTTTTAAAAGACGATTAACCGGTACATTGTATTCACGAGAGATAGCATAGAGAGTTTGATCAGCTTTTACTGTATGGTAAAGCGGAGTTTCTTTCTTACTATTATCTTTCTTGTCATTCTCTTTTGAAGATGTGTCTTTTTTATCGTTACCTTTTTTCTCAGGTTCTTTTTTACTCTCGGTTTTTTCTTGTTTTTTATCTTTTTTAGAAACGGCTTTTTCAGCTTCAACAATCTTGCTATTTTTTCCTTTGTTGTCGGCTTTGGCTTTATCATCTGCTTTAGGTTTTTCTTCTACCTTTTTGCCTTTGCCGTTATCAGGAATTTTAATGGTTTCATTCAGCCAAAGCTCTTGACGTTTCAGTTTATTTAACTCAATAATTTCACTGACTTTCACATCATATTTGTTCGCCAAGCTACCAATGCTTTCACCTGGTTTCACTTTATGACGTACACCGCTGTCTTTGACATCGGAAGTGCGGTCAGCTTTTTCGGTGTTTTTCTCTTCTTTTTTGATCGGTTCTTCCGTTTTTTTGCCTTTGCCATTATCAGGAATCTTAATGGTTTCATTTAACCAAAGTTCTTTGCGTTTCAGTTTATTTAACTCAATGATTTCGCTGACTTTGACATCATATTTATTTGCTAGGCTACCAATGCTTTCACCTGGTTTCACTTTATGGCGAATACCGCTGTCTTTCACATCAGAAGTGCGGTCAGATTTTTCATTGTTTTTATCGTTTGATTTTGTAGATTTGCTGTCTTGCTCATCACTAGGTGGAACGGCAATTGCTTTTAAATTACCATTACGATAAGCAACCAAACCTTCGTAAATCATATAAGCAATACGACGACGATAAGCAATGGTATTCAGTTTCTGTTCTTCTTCCATATTGGAAAGGAATCCCGTTTCCACCAGAACTGAAGGAATATCGGGTGAACGTAATACGCCAAGGCTTGCATGTTGTGGGGTACTACGGCTTAAGGATGTGACTCGAGCAAAGCGACGTAAAATGCTGTTACCAAGTTCATAGCCTGTATGTTGGCTATGACCAAATTGTAGATCGAGTACGGTTTGATCTAAATATTTGTCATTGTTATTGGAAAGTACTTTTCCTGCACCACCTAAAAGCTCAGAGCGTTTTTCATCATCTTCTAACCATTGTCCCATTTCATCATTGGCACGGCGATTGGATAGCACCCAAACTGATGCACCACGTTGGTCTGAATTCAGGGAGGAGTCGGCGTGGATAGATACGAGAAAATTAGCTTTATATTTACGTGCGATTTCAGAACGTTCTGGCACGGAAATGTAGTAATCGCTACTGCGTGTTAAGACACCTTTGAAATTAGGATCTTTATCTAATAAGGCTTTTAATTCTCGAGCGATAGAAAGGGTGACATTCTTTTCATAAATGCCGAGGTTTTTTCCGATTGCACCGGGATCTTTACCGCCATGACCAGGATCAATGGCGATTGTCCATTGTGGTGCGGCAAATACGGTGGTAGAAATTAGAGAAAATATTCCAAAAAGAAACGAAAATTTTGCTTTCATGTAAATCAATTTTATAGTTGTGTCAAAATATGCTCACCCACTGAGTTTTGAGCAATTAGCGTAATGTTGCGAGCATCGTCGTAATAATCAATATTTACTAGTAAATCAGCCTCAGGCAAGATGCCCTCACCTTTTTCTGCCCATTCGATTAAGCAGATACAATTTTGGCTGAAATAATCACGAATGCCCATAAATTCCAATTCTTCAGGATCGGCAAGACGATATAAATCGAAATGATAAATCATTTTCCCTGCAATGCTATATTCTTCCACTAACGTATAAGTAGGGCTTTTGACATTGCCTTGGTAGCCTAAACCTTGCACCATTCCACGAGTCAGGGTGGTTTTCCCTGCACCAAGATCGCCATTAAAATAAAGCACAATGGCATTATCTTTCGGTTGTTTTACAAGCACTTCTGCCAGTTTTTTACCAAAACGGAGCATCGTGCCTTCATCAGGAATGTATTGGGTTAATTCGGTCATTCTTAGAGTGATTTTTTAGGTTAAAGTTTCTGGGGGATTTTATCGTATTTTGAAGGGAATATGTAGGGAAAATACAATAAAAAATCCGCTGCTTTTCAGCAACGGATTGAGAATTTGGAGCGGGAAACGAGGCTCGAACTCGCGACCCCGACCTTGGCAAGGTCGTGCTCTACCAACTGAGCTATTCCCGCAGGGTATTCATGTGAAAATTTGGAGCGGGAAACGAGGCTCGAACTCGCGACCCCGACCTTGGCAAGGTCGTGCTCTACCAACTGAGCTATTCCCGCATTTCACATTGGTGAATGAGGCAACATTATACGAAAAAATTTATTCAACGCAAGCGTAGATTTTGCAAATGATTGAGTTTGCCTAAGTTTTCATCAACCCAGATTGATAAAGTGCTCACGGTAGTAAGCTAACTCTTTAATTGATTCACGAATATCATCAAGGGCTAAATGAGTATTGCCTTTTTTAAATCCTTCTAAAATCTCTGGTTTCCAGCGAGAAGCCAATTCTTTTAATGTGCTGACATCCACATGACGATAATGGAAATAATCGGCTAAATCAGGCATATATTTGTAAAGAAAGCGTTTATCTTGGGCGATGCTATTACCACAAATCGGTGAAGCGCCTTTTGGTACCCAACGTTTTAAAAAATCTAATGTTTGTAATTCAGCTGCACGCTCAGTAATTTTGCTCGCTTTAACACGTTCCACTAAGCCATTCGCTGTGTGGGTTTTTACGCACCATTCGGACATTTTGTTTAATAATTCATCACTTTGATGCACCGCAATCACAGGTCCTTCAGCTAAAATATTGAGATCTTTATCGGTCACAATGGTCGCAATTTCAATAATGCGTTCTTTTTCAGGATCTAATCCGGTCATTTCTAAATCGATCCAAATCAGATTTTGTTTATCTAATTGCATAATATAAGGTATCCTATAAACATTTTTAATCCCGTTTATTTTAACGAAAAACATCGGAAAAAACGACCGCACTTTATGAGCAAACGTAAACTAACGCAAAATCAAACTCGTCGAATTCAATCAAATAACGCGAAAGCCTTGCATCGCCACAAGAAGAAAGAAGTGGAATGGCAAGATGATATGCTAGGCGAAAGTCAAGATGGGGTAGTCGTTACGCGTTATTCAGTTCATGCAGATGTAGAAAATGCACAAGGCGAAATTTTCCGCTGTAATTTACGTCGTACACTTTCTAGTCTCGTGGTTGGAGACAAAGTGATTTGGCGGCAAGGTAATGAACAGCTCCAAGGTGTGAGTGGCGTGATTGAAGCTATTCACCCAAGACAAAATGAAATTGCTCGTCCAGATTATTATGATGGGCTGAAACCGATTGCGGCCAATATCGATCGTATTATTATTGTTTCTGCGGTGGTGCCGGTACTGTCACTCAATATTATCGATCGTTATTTAGTGGTGTGTGAAAATGCGGGGATCGAACCTGTCATTGTGGTGAATAAAGGCGATTTACTGGATGCCGAGCAAGAGCAGAAAGTGGAAAGCCAGTTACAGATTTATCGTGATATTGGTTATCAGACCATCATCATTTCTGCTGAAACCGGAAAAAATATGGAAAAATTGACCGCACTTTTAAGTGACGGAACATCCATTTTTGTGGGACAGTCAGGGGTCGGCAAATCCAGTTTAATTAACCATATTTTACCAACGGTCAATGCGCAAGTCGGTGGCATCAGTGAAACCTCTGGCTTGGGACAACATACCACAACCTCTTCTCGTTTATATCACTTACCACAAGGTGGTAATTTGATTGACTCACCAGGGATTCGTGAGTTTGGGCTATGGCATTTGGAGCCCGATCAAATCACCAAAGGTTATCGTGAGTTTCAATATGTCTTAGGCACGTGCAAATTCCGAGATTGCAAACATTTGAATGATCCAGGCTGCGCATTACGTGAAGCGGTAGACGCAGGTCGGATTTCACTAATACGTTATGAGAATTATCATCGCTTAATTGAGAGTTTAAGTGAGACAAAATCACAACGTCATTTTTCTGTGTAGTGGACAATTTACTGTAAATTAGGTATAAAGTACCCCTAATTTCGTGATGTAGCTCAAGTTTTTTTGTGTTTAGCCTTGATTATTGGGCATTTAATAGAGATACTACAGCAGATTTATAGATTAAATTTTACAATTACTATAGAGGTAACATTATGTTCTCAAAAGATGTGGAAATTACAGCTCCTAATGGTTTACATACCCGTCCAGCGGCGCAATTTGTTAAAGAAGCGAAAGCGTTTGCTTCTGATGTAACAGTGACCTCCGGTGGTAAAAGTGCAAGTGCGAAAAGCCTATTTAAGCTACAAACTTTAGGCTTAACGCAAGGAACTGTAATCACCATCTCGGCGGAAGGTGAAGACGAACAACAAGCCGTTGAACATTTAGTCGCATTAATTCCTACTTTAGAATAATTTACGATTAGCCATAGGATTTCTATTCTATGGCTATTGTTTATCTAACCTTTAATAAATTATCTCGGAAGGTAAAAGTATGATTACAGGTATTCCAGCGTCACCAGGTATCGTTTTTGGTAAAGCCTTAGTATTAAAAGAAGAAAAAATTGTTCTTGATACGCAAAAAATTTCAGAAGATCAAGTTGAGGCAGAAGTTGCCCGTTTTTATGCTGGGCGTGAAGCGGCTGTTGAGCAGCTTAATTCTATTCATCAACGTGCATTAAAATCTTTAGGTGAAGAAAAAGCGGCCATCTTTGAAGGCCATTTAATGATCCTTGAAGATGAAGAATTAGAAGAAGAAATTATTGATTATCTTCGTTCGCACAAAGTGAATGCGAGTGTGGCAGCAAGTAAAATCATCGATCAACAAGTTGAAATGTTGTCTGAAATTGATGATGAATACTTAAAAGAACGTGCGGGTGATATTCGCGATATCGGTAATCGTTTAATCAAAAATATTTTAGGCATGCATATTGTGGATCTTGGTGATATTACCGAAGAATCCATCCTTGTGGCTTACGATTTAACTCCATCAGAAACTGCTCAATTAAATTTAGAAAAAGTATTAGGTTTTATCACAGATATTGGTGGTAGAACATCTCACACCTCAATTATGGCTCGTTCACTTGAATTGCCGGCCATTGTAGGGACAAATGATGTCACAGCACGAGTGAATACAGGTGATTATCTTATTTTAGATGCGGTAAACAACCGTGTTTATGTGAATCCGACTCAAGCTGAAATTGACGAATTAAAAACATTAGAAGTAAAACTTGCTGAAGAAAAAGCAGAATTAGCGAAATTAAAAGATTTGCCTGCAGTGACCCTTGATGGTCATAAAGTCGATGTAGTAGCGAATATTGGTACGATTCGTGATTGCGAAGGTGCACATCGTAATGGTGCAGAAGGGGTAGGTTTATACCGTACAGAATTCCTCTTTATGGATCGTGATCAATTACCAAGTGAAGAAGAGCAATTCATTGCTTATAAAGAAGTGGTTGAAGCAATGGAAGGTTGTTTAGTGGTATTACGTACCATGGATATCGGCGGTGATAAAGAGCTTCCATATTTAAATTTACCAAAAGAAATGAACCCATTTTTAGGATGGCGTGCGGTACGTATTGCCCTTGATCGTCGTGAGATTTTACACGCACAATTAAGAGCGGTATTACGTGCGTCAGCATTTGGTAAACTTGCCGTGATGTTCCCGATGATTATTTCGGTAGAAGAAATTCGTGAATTAAAATCTGTGCTTGAAACCTTAAAAGCAGAATTGCGTGCAGAAGGTAAAGCTTTTGATGAAAATATCCAAGTGGGTGTCATGGTTGAAACACCATCTGCAGCGGTGAATGCGAAATTCTTAGCGAAAGAAGTGGATTTCTTTAGTATTGGTACAAACGATTTAACGCAATATACGCTAGCTGTTGACCGTGGTAATGAATTAATTTCTCACTTATACAATCCAATGTCACCTTCAGTGCTCGGCTTGATCAAACAAGTGATTGATGCCTCTCATGCAGAAGGCAAGTGGACTGGTATGTGTGGTGAGTTAGCCGGTGATGAACGAGCAACCTTATTGTTGCTCGGTATGGGCTTAGATGAATTTAGTATGAGTGCAATTTCTGTGCCACGTATTAAAAAATTAATTCGTCATATGAATTATCAAGAGGTGAAAGCCTTAGCTGATGAAGCATTACAAAAACCAACCGCTGCTGAAATTGAGCAATTAATTCAAGCTTTTTTAGCAGAAAAATCGTTAAACTAGATACAAAAACAGAGTTTTACGTTAAAATACCAGCCATCTTTAATAGATAGGAGATTAAAATGGGCTTATTTGACAAATTATTTGGTTCAAAAGAAAACAAATCAGTAGAAGTAGAAATTTATGCGCCACTTTCTGGTGAGATTGTAAATATCGAAGATGTACCAGATGTTGTTTTCTCTGAAAAAATCGTGGGTGATGGTATCGCGATTCGCCCAACAGGTAACAAAATTGTGGCACCTGTTGATGGTGTAATTGGTAAAATTTTTGAAACCAACCACGCTTTTTCAATGGAATCAAAAGAGGGTGTTGAATTATTCGTTCACTTCGGTATTGATACCGTTGAATTAAAAGGTGAAGGATTCACTCGCATCGCACACGAAGGTCAAAGTGTAAAACGCGGCGACACAGTAATCGAATTTGATTTAGCAACATTAGAATCAAAAGCAAAATCAGTTTTAACACCAGTGGTTATCTCTAACATGGATGAAATTTCATCTATCGAGAAAAAATCGGGTGAAGTGATTGCTGGGGAATCTGTTGTTTTAAGTTTAACAAAATAAGATTTATAGACTAAAAGATCCGCTTTAAATAAGCGGATTTTTTTATCCTTATTCTTTTTTAAAGAAGGTAAAGATGATTTATCGATTAACTGGTCAAGTACAGCATTATGCATGGGGCGGAAAAAACTATATTGCATCATTGATTGGATTAAATTCAGCGAAAGATCAACCTTGTGCGGAGTGGTGGTTAGGCGCGCATCCATCAGCACCTTCTGAAATTGAGAATGTAACAGGTAAACAATCCCTTATTGAATTTTTATCGCAAAATCCGACCGCACTTGGGCAAGTAAGTCGTCAGCAATTTGGTGATGAACTCTCTTATTTGTTAAAGATTTTAGATGTTGAAAAGCCGTTATCGATTCAATTGCATCCGACTAAAGCTCAAGCTGAAAAGGGCTTTGAGGTTGAAAATGCAAAAGGTGTGGCATTAACAGACAGCACGCGGACTTATAAAGATAGAAATCATAAACCAGAAATGATGATTGCCTTATCTGATTTCTGGCTTTTACATGGTTTTAAAACAAAAGCTCAAATCCTTGCCACATTAAATGCACGCCCCTCTTTGCAACCTTTGGTTGAAAAACTAAGCACACAAAGCCTTGCTGAATTTTATGCAGATGTGATGTTGGCGGATCAATCCACGCTCGCAAATTGGTTATTACCCATTATTGAAGCCAACCAACAGCCTTATAAAAATGGCGAGTTAGCGTTAGATAACCCTGATTATTGGGTGCTTTATACGATGGAAGCCATGGCAATTTCGCCTGAAAAATTAGATGCTGGCTTGGTGTGTTTTTATCTCTTTAATATCGTGCATTTAAAAGAAGGTGAAGGTATTTTCCAGGATGCAGGGATTCCTCACGCTTATCTTCGCGGACAAAATGTGGAGCTAATGGCCTGTTCTGATAATGTGATTCGTGGTGGCTTAACACCAAAATATGTCGATATTGTCGAATTATTAAAAATTGTGGATTGTCGCGAAGTAACACCCAAAATTATCTCAGCCGCGCCTCAAAATCAGTCAGAATTTACTTATAAAACGCCAGTAAACGATTTTGCTTTAGCTCAAATTCGTGTCGAACCCGAAATGCATACTAAAGTGAATCTTCAAAGTGCGGGTATTTTGTTGGTGATGCAAGGTGAGCTAAAAATACAAGAAAAATCAACCGCACTTACCTTGAAACAAGGTGAGTCAGCATTCATTACAGCGGATTCTAACGTTGAAATAATGAGTGAAAAAGGAGGTTATGCCTTCTTGGCAAAATTGCCATAAAAATTAATGTGATAAGTATCACGATTTGTGAACTTATCGCTAGATTAATCGACGATTTTAGGTATAGTGGGCGTCATTCAGGCGCCATTTTTTATGTGTCTAAATTGCATTGGGAGTTTTTATGTCGTTACCTCGTTATTTTGAAGATCCGCAAACCTTGCACGTGAATACCGCACCACATCATGCTTATTTTATTCCTTTTTCTTCAACAGAAAGTGCGGTTAAAAAGACACGAGAATTTTCCCCTTACTTTACCTTACTAAATGGTGAATGGGATTTTGCTTATTTTGAAAGCTATACTCACTTGCCTCAAGATTTCCTTCATTTTTCATTTACAGATAAAATCCCTGTTCCTTCCAATTGGCAAAATCATGGTTATGATAATCATCAATATACCAACGTAAATTATCCTTTCCCTTTTGATCCACCTTATGTGCCCATTGAAAATCCTTGTGGTTTGTATCACCGCGTTTTTAATGTCGAAATCAATGCCCAAAAACGGTATCTCTTAAATTTTGAAGGGGTAGATAGCTGCTTATTTGTCTATGTGAATCAACAATTTGCGGGCTATAGCCAAATTAGTCATTGCACTAGCGAATTTGATATTACTGACTTTTTACAACAAGGGGAAAATCACTTACATGTTCTCGTGTTGAAATGGTGTGATGGTAGTTATTTGGAGGATCAAGACAAATTCCGAATGTCTGGTATTTTTCGAGATGTTTATCTGTTAGCGCGAGAAAAAAATTACTTACAAGATTTCTTCATTCAAACGCAATTGAATCAAGAGCTTACCAAGGCTCAATTACATGTAGCCTGTCAGTTTACAGAACGTGAACAAACCATTTCTTGGCAATTATTGGATCCTCAAGGCAAATTGATAATAGAACAAAAAGGGCATGCATTTCATGCTGAAATTGAAAATGCACAATTATGGCATGCGGAGAACCCTCGTTTATACACATTGATTTTGCAATATGGATCAGAAGTGATTTGCCAAAAGGTCGGCTTACGTCATATCGAAGTGAAGAATGGGGTAATGTTATTTAATGGGCAAGCCATTAAGTTTAAAGGTGTTAATCGCCATGATAGCGATCCGAAAACGGGTTATGTCATTAGTCGAGAACAAGCGTTGCAAGATTTACGCTTAATGAAACAGCATAATTTTAATGCCATTCGTACCGCGCATTATCCTAATGCACCTTGGTTTACTGAATTATGTGATGAATATGGTTTTTATGTGATTGCGGAAAGTGATATTGAATCACACGGTACGAATGCGGTTTATGTAGAGTCGCCAGAAACAAGCATTTTGTTAGGGGTAAAAACAGAGATTGATCATGACGCAATTCGTCAAAAAACAATCGACAATTATTGCTATATGGCTCGAAGCCCTGAATTTAATCAAGCCATTTTAGACCGCACTTATGCCAATGTTGAGCGAGATAAAAATCGTCCTTCTGTCGTGATTTGGTCATTAGGGAATGAAAGTGGCTACGGTGATAACTTTGAGCAAGCCGCCGCTTGGGTGAAACAGCGCGATCCAAGTCGCTTAGTGCATTATGAAAATGCGATCTTTCAACATTCAGCCCATCAAAATGACACATCCAATTTAGATTTTCATAGCGAGATGTACACCAGCACGGAAGAATTGGATGCTTATTTTGCCGATACTCAAAATCAAAAGCCGTATCTTTTCTGTGAATATTTGCATGCGATGGGGAATTCTTGCGGAGACACAGAAGATTATTTCCAAGCGATGGAACGACATGCAGGCGCTTGTGGTGGCTTTGTGTGGGAGTGGTGCAATCATTCCCCTTATTTACCAAATTCAAACAGAATGGGCTATGGCGGGGATTTTAATGACACGCCGAATGACGGTAATTTTTGTGCTGATGGATTAGTCACGGCTGACCGTCAAATCCAAAGCAATTTGTTGGAATATAAAAATGTGTATCGTCCACTGCGTGCTACCTTAAAAAATGGTCACATTGAACTCAAAAATTATTTGGATTTTACGGATGCGGCAGAGGCTATTTCGATTCATTATCAAATAACAGAAGATTTTTTGGTCGTACAAGAAGGTAAAATTGATGATTTAAACATTGCGCCAAAATCAACCGCACTTTTGCCTTTATCATTGCCAGCAAGTAACGGTGCGTTACAAATTTTAACATTGACCTATTATCAAAAAACAGAAACGGGTTTAATTCCTCAAGGGCATTGTTTAGGATTTGATCAGATTATTTTGTCGGAGCAACCACATTTATTCGCTAATGAGCCTAAATCAAATCTCCAACCGATTTCTGTTTCAAAACATACTAATTTAATTTCAGTTAAAGCGGTAGATATTGAATACCAGTTTGATCAATATAAAGGCACCATTCACCAAATTCGTAAAGATGGCGAGCCTTGGTTGAATCAACCTACTGATTTCAATATTTGGCGAGCGCCTTTAGATAATGATAGTTTAATGAAAGCACATTGGCTTGCTGCAGGTTACGATCGTGCGACGAGTCTAGTCTATGATTACGGTTTAACCGAGCAGAAAAGTGCGGTTGAAATTAGCTTTAAATTGGGACTGGTTGCCGTATCAAAAGCGCGAATTTTGACATTGAATGTGGTGTATCGTATTGAACAAAATGGGTTGCTTCAGATTAATATTCATGCTGAAAAACAACCGCACTTGCCGTTCTTACCACGCTTTGGCTTGCGTTTCTTCCTTAATCAAGGATTTAATCAAGTGGAGTATGTGGGCTATGGCCCAACGGAAAGTTATCTGGATAAACATCACGCCACGGCTTTCGGTCGTTATAAGACAACGCCAGAAAGCAATCATGTGCCTTATTTAAAACCACAAGAAAATGGCAGTCACTACGCTTGTCGTGAGGTGAAGGTGGCGAATTCGGCTGATTGCTTTACCGTGCAAAGTCGTACACCTTTTAGCATGAATGTTTCGCCTTATTCTCAAGAAGAATTGGGCAGTAAAAAGCACCAATATGATTTGGAGAAAAGTGGCAGTACGATCTTATGTGTGGATTACAAAATGAGTGGGGTAGGTTCTAACTCTTGTGGACCCGCGTTAAAAGAACAATATCGTTTGAATGAAACGCAGTGGGATTGGTCGATCTCGTTACAAATTACCTAAGATGAAATAAAAAAGTGCGGTTGAAATTAACCGCACTTTTATGTTTTTAGCAAAAATTAAGCAACAACGTTAAATTGTTCTTTCATTAATGCTTCGAAATCAGTGCAACCGCCGATTGGTTTTTCATCAATAAAGATTTGTGGAACAGTTTCCACTTCTTTACCGACAGATTTTGATAAATCTGCTTTAGAAATACCTTCAGCAATAATATCAACATAGCGATAATCGAAATCCGCTACTTCACCTTTTAATTTTTCAGCAAGGTTTTTTGCACGTACACAATAAGGGCAGCCAGGACGACCAAAAATAACTACGAACATAAAATTTTCCTTTTATTTAAATAATAACTCACATTAATTCTACTCTATTTCCACAAAAGCAGAAATCATTTTTCAGGATTATTGTGATTGGTGTAATATATCAACTCCTCTTTTCCTAAGGATATAACTGAATGAAATTATTGATGCTTTGCCGTGAGCCTCGCCTTTATAGCTGCCAGCGTTTAAAAGAAGCAGCGGAAAGTTGCGGGCATCAAATGGATATTTTGGATCCTAATCGTTGCATTTTAAAACTCGACAAAAATCAACCGCACTTTTCTTTGTATTATCAACAAAATGCAGAAAGTGAGCCCTATTTATTGCCTGATTATGATGCGGTGTTACCACGCTTTGGGACGACAAGTACCCAAATGGGCTGTGCCGTATTGCGTCATTTCCAAGGAAAAGGTGTCTATTGCCTTAATAAAGAACAGGCGTTTTTAGCCGCACGCGATAAATGGCGTAGTTTGCAGATGTTATTGGAGCAAGGTATTGCAGTACCGAGTTCAGTCTTATCCGGTTGTGAGGTTGAGCCGAAACAAACCATTAAGCAAACAACCTCCCCAATGATTATTAAAACCTTAAAAGGATCACAAGGTATTGGTGTGATCTTAGCCGAACGTCCACAAAGTGCGGTTAGTATTTTAGAAACGTTAAAAGATGCGAATGTGCCTGTTTTATTGCAAGATTTTGTAGAAGAGGCTAAAGGGACTGATATTCGCTGTTTTGTGATCGGTGATAAAGTCGTCGCGACAATGCAGCGTATTGGGCAAGACGGCGAGTTTCGTGCGAACTTTCACCGTGGTGGCACAGCAGAAAAAATTAAACTCACTGAAGAGGAAAAATCCATCGCCATTCGTGCGACTAAAGCCTTAGGGCTTGCCGTAGCTGGTGTTGATTTGATTCGTTCAAAAGAAGGTTTATTAGTGCTTGAAGTGAATGCCAGTCCAGGATTAGAAATGATTGAGAAGACCAGTGGTCTTGATATTGCATTGCAGATGATCTTGTTCTTAGAACAGCAAGTAAAACAATAAAAGAAAAGGGCGAACCATATCATGTTCGCCCTTGTTTTTATCCTTTTGTGTCTTGTTTAAAATCGTAATTTGGTGGTAGTTCCGGCATCGTATTTTCTTCATCAAAAGGCTCGCTTGCCGGTTGATGTTGAAATTCTTTGCTATCGTGAGCCGGTTTTTCTTTACCCAATAATTGCGGTTGTAATTTGATAAAGCTACTTTTATCTGAAAGCCACACATCAATAAACGCTTGTGTAAATTTTTGATCGAATTCGTGATCTAACACGGTGTCGTTTAACACAAAATAGCCTTTATCTTGTAAGACTACAAAATTTAAGATGTCGTTTGGTGAAAAATCAGGGAAGATTTCCTGCATTTTTTTCAGCCATGCAGTAGTGTCATCTTTACTTAAATTTTGTGATTCCATTTCTTTGGTTAACGCAATGGCGAAATTTTTTCCTTCTACTGGTTTTTCATATTTAATCGAAAACATTAACGGACGTTCATTCTTTTCGTATGAACCCGTTTCAGAATACAAGCCGACAGTGTAAACATGGAATGGCCCCCATGTGTATTCAGCATTGCCAACTGGTTGCCATTGGGCAAAAAGTGCGGTGGAAAATAAGGCTGAAATGGCAGCAATAATAAATTTCAGTTTCATAGTTTTTTTCATATCAAAAATATTGCCGTGATTATAACAAAAAAGCCCTCTAAAAAAACACAAATAAAAAGGCAGGAATACCTGCCTTTGACATCAAATTATTGGGGGAGTTTATTTTAAGCTACCCACCATATCTTCTGGACGAACCCATTTGTCGAAATCTTCGGCTGAAACTAAGCCCAAGTTAATCGCTTCTTCACGTAAGGTTGTACCGTTTTTGTGTGCAGTTTTCGCAATTTTCGCGGCATTTTCGTAACCAATGTGTGTATTAAGTGCGGTTACTAACATCAATGAATTTTCCAATTGTTGTTTAATGCGAGGGTAGTTTGGTTGAATACCGGTTGCGCAGTGTTCATCAAATGATACGCAAGCATCACCCAATAATTGTGCAGATTGTAAGAAATTCGCCACCATGACAGGGTTAAATACGTTTAATTGGAAGTGACCTTGTGAGCCAACGAAAGAGATAGTGGTATCGTTACCGAATACTTGTGCACATACCATGGTTAATGCTTCACATTGAGTTGGGTTTACTTTACCCGGCATGATTGAAGAGCCTGGTTCATTTTCAGGAATTAAGATTTCACCGATACCAGAACGTGGGCCTGATGCTAATAAACGAATGTCGTTTGCAATTTTGAATAAGCTCATCGCTAATTGTTTAATTGCACCGTGAGTTTCCACAATCGCATCGTGTGCGGCTAACGCTTCAAATTTGTTTTCCGCAGTCACGAATGGTAAGCCAGTGAATTTTGCAATGTAATCTGCTACTTTCACATCATAGCCTTTTGGTGTGTTCAAACCAGTACCCACAGCAGTACCACCAAGTGCTAATTGACTTAAGTGTGGAAGGGTATTTCTCAGTGCACGTAAACCGAAATCTAATTGTGCAGCATAAGCAGAGAATTCTTGACCTAATGTTAATGGGGTGGCATCCATTAAGTGAGTACGGCCAATTTTTACCACATCTTTAAATTCTTCTGACTTTTTAGCGAAAGTTTTTTGTAAACGTTCTACACAAGGAATAGTGTGTTCAACCACTTTTTTGTATGCCGCAATGTGCATTGCAGTTGGGAAAGTATCATTTGAAGATTGGGATTTGTTCACATCATCATTTGGATGGATGAATGATTTTTCACCTAATTTACCGCCATGTAAAACGTGAGCACGGTTAGCCACGACTTCGTTCACGTTCATGTTTGATTGTGTACCTGAACCGGTTTGCCAAATGACTAATGGGAATTGGTCGTCTAATTTTCCTGCAAGGATTTCATCACAGGCGGTTGCGATTAAATCACGTTTCTCAGCAGGTAATACACCTAAATCACAGTTTGCGAAAGCAGCGGCTTTTTTCAAATAACCGAAAGCTTCAATAATTTCGTGCGGCATAGAGGCAGCCGGACCAATTTTGAAGTTGTTACGGGAACGTTCGGTTTGTGCTGCCCAGTATTTATCTGCAGGAACTTGAACTTCGCCCATAGTGTCTTTTTCAATACGAAATGCCATGTGATACTCCTATCATCAAAAATAAAAACAAATCTTGAGAATTCTAACACCTACGAGTTATGAATGGAATGTAACAGAAGGGTAAAAAGTCACTTTTGTGATGTAGATCATAAAAGTGCGGTAAAAAATTTCCGTGTTTTTTCTATTTGCGTTAATCACCTTGTTGATGATTTATTTTTTAGTGCTTTTTTGATAAAATCCGCCAGTTTACAAAACGATAAATGGGGAAGTCGCAATCATGGCAAAAAACGCACAATTTTATCTCTTAAATCCAGAAAAGAAGATAACAGTTGAGCAACTTGCCTGTGATCTTGCCGCTCAAGCGTGGCGTTTAGGCAAGCGAGTTTTAATCGCGTGCGAAACAGAAGAGCAAGCATTTTTAATTGATGAAGCATTATGGCAACGGGATCCAAATGAGTTTGTTCCTCATAATCTTTCAGGCGAAGCAACACAATATGCACCGCCAATTGAGATTAGTTGGAAAGGCAAACGCAATGCCCAACGCCGAGACTTGCTGATCAATTTACAAATGGAAGTGCCGGATTTTAGCCACAGCTTTACACAATTAATTGATTTTGTACCGGTAGAAGAAACGCAAAAAGCTCAAGCGCGTGAACGTTATAAGGTCCTTCGCTCGCAAGGTTGGACGCTTTCTACTGAAAATACTTAATATTTTTTAACTTTAAAACCTAGGAAATTAACATGAATTTAAACGCTAAAGTGGCTTTAAGCCTGATTCTTGGCGCAAGCACCTTATTATCTGCTTGTGACAATAAAGAAAACACATCAACCCAAGTTGAGAAAGCAGTAAGAATACCTGCACCAACAGAAAAAGCAGAAAGTGCGGTTGAAAAATCAAAAGAATTAGTGGCTGAAACTAAATCAGCCGAAAAAGTCGCTGCGAAAACAGAAAGCACAGAAGTTAAAGCAGACGCTAACAAAGCAGATGTAAAATCAGACGCAGTGAAAGCCGAAGTTAAAAAAGAAGCAAAAGCGGATGATGTGGCAGAAAAAGTATCAGAGAAAAAAGAGACGGTTGTCGCTCAACAAGCAACAACTCCTCAGAAACCACGTGTGGTAGTGACTGAAAAAGCACCAAAAGAAAGTGCAGAACGTAAACAGCAAAGAGCCGTATTAAATATGTTAGAAAAACAATACGAAGAAGTTCGTTGTTATGCTGATGCGAAAAACGTAAGTGGTGATAGCTTCTGCCGTCAAGAAGAACGCCGTTTATTCTTAGAAATTCAACGTATTAAAGATGAATTAAGAGGGATTGAGGCATAATCTCATCCTGACCAATTATGAGGGTGAGATCAATTCGCCCTCAAAATTCAAAAATAGATTTTTTGTAACCGCACTTTATGAACGATATTACCTTTTATCAACGCTTCGAAGCCGATATTCTCGCCGGGCGCAAAACCATCACCATTCGAGATAAATCCGAAAGCCATTTTAAAGCAGGTGATATTCTGCGTGTTGGTCGATTTGAAGATGATCAATATTTCTGCACGATTGAAGTGTTAAGTGTGTCGCCAATTACTCTTGATGAACTGACGGAACAACATGCGAAGCAGGAAAATATGACGTTGGTGGAATTGCGAGAAGTGATTAAAGCAATTTATCCAAGTGAAAGTGAATTTTGGGTGATAGGATTTAAGTTAGTTCAGCAGAAATAAAGTGAGCTTGGTATTATTGCTTTTACTAGTCTGACTAAACTCATAATCTATATTAATAATTTTATTTCAAAAGAAGTTTTTATTTTATAAAGGAGATAATATGAAACTTGATTCATTAAGAAGCGAATTAGAAGAATATATTGAGAATACCAATAAAGATGAAGTTTATAAAAAAAAGCTTCTTAATCATTTCGATAATCATAGAGTTTGGCAGGCGCTTAGAGAATTAGACTTGTCTGAGTATATGCATAGATATTTCAATCTACAAGGGAAAGAATTTAATTCAAAATTATCTGAAGATAATTATACTGTTTATGATTCTGATTCGAGTAATAGAGATGCATTTAGTAATGTTCATAAGTATATTAAGGAGCTTGTTAATTATAAAAAAAACAAGCATAGAATACTTGATGAATATAGTGAGATAGAAAAAAATGATCTAAACTCTGAGATTTTATTGAGTCATGATAAAGATTTTAAATGGAATGAAATACCTAAAGAAAAAGATAATAAAGATTTAAGAATAATTTCATCCGCATATAAAAGAGATATTAATGTCGCAAGAAATGCTTTAATAAGAGCCCGCTTTTTATGTGAATATGATGAATCTGATAGGGTTTTTCTGAGAAAGGGATGTGATGAAATATATTATACAGAAGCACACCACTTAATACCATTATCAGAACATAATGATTTTGAGTATTCCTTAGATATTGAAGAAAATGTAGTTTCACTATGTAGCCACTGTCATAATCTTTTACACTATGGAAGATATGAAGATAAAAAAGAAATACTTCAAAAGTTATACGATGAAAGAGTTGATGTATTACGAGAATGTAAAATAGACATTACCTTTGAACAATTACTTAATTATTACAGATAATAGAGAAAATTTAATGACACAAAAATTCGAAATGGCAGACCGTTTTAATCCGTCTGCGGTAGAGCAAGCCCTTTATCAACATTGGGAAGAGAGCGGTTATTTTAAACCGTCTGAAAATGAAAATGCGCCGAGCTATTGCATTGCGATTCCGCCACCGAATGTAACGGGGTCCCTACACATGGGGCATGCTTTCCAACAAACCTTAATGGATACCTTAATCCGTTTTAACCGTATGGAAGGGCATAACACCTTATGGCAAGCGGGGACAGATCACGCGGGTATTGCAACCCAAATGGTGGTGGAGCGTAAAATTGCGGCTGAAGAAGGCAAAACCCGCCATGATTATGGCCGTGAAGCGTTCATTAACAAAATTTGGGATTGGAAAGCCTATTCTGGCGGCACAATCAGCCAACAAATGCGCCGTTTAGGTAACTCAATCGACTGGGAACGCGAGCGTTTTACCATGGACGATGGTTTATCTAACGCGGTAAAAGAAGTGTTTGTTCGTTTGCACGAAGAGGGTTTGATTTACCGTGGTAAACGCTTAGTAAACTGGGATCCAAAACTTCACACCGCGATTTCTGATTTAGAAGTGGAAAACAAAGAGAGCAAAGGTTCCCTTTGGCATTTCCGTTATCCGTTAGCAAACGGTGCAAAAACGGCGGATGGTAAAGATTATTTAGTGGTGGCAACCACGCGTCCAGAAACCATGTTGGGCGATACAGCGGTTGCAGTGCATCCGGAAGATGAGCGTTATCAATCTTTAATTGGTAAAACAGTGGTTCTGCCATTGGCAAACCGTGAAATTCCGATTATTGCCGATGAATATGTCGATCGTGAATTCGGTACGGGTGTAGTGAAAATTACTCCAGCACACGACTTTAACGACTACGAAGTGGGTAAACGTCACAGCTTGCCGATGGTTAACGTATTAACTTTAAATGCGGATATTCGTGATGAAGCGGAAATTATCGGCACAGACGGCAAACCACTTGCCGGCTATGAAGCAACTATTCCAGCGGATTATCGTGGTTTAGAGCGTTTCGCTGCCCGTAAGAAAATCGTGGCAGATTTTGAAGCGCTAGGTTTATTAGACGAAATTAAACCACACGATCTCAAAGTGCCTTATGGCGACCGTGGTGGTGTGCCGATTGAGCCGATGTTAACCGACCAATGGTATGTGAGTGTGAAACCGCTTGCTGATGTAGCAATCAAAGCGGTGGAAGACGGCGAAATCCAATTCGTACCGAAACAATATGAAAACCTTTACTTCTCTTGGATGCGTGATATTCAAGATTGGTGTATCTCTCGCCAACTTTGGTGGGGACACCGTATTCCAGCGTGGTATGACGCGGAAGGTAACGTTTATGTTGCGCGTAACGAAGAAGAAGTGCGGTCAAAATACAACTTAGATTCTGCGGTTGAACTCAAACAAGATGAAGACGTGTTAGACACGTGGTTCTCATCAGGCTTATGGACGTTCTCAACTTTAGGTTGGCCAGAGCAAACTAAAGAACTCAAAATGTTCCACCCAACGGATGTGTTAATCACGGGCTTCGACATCATCTTCTTCTGGGTTGCACGTATGATTATGTTTACGATGCACTTTGTGAAAGATGAAAATGGCAAACCACAAGTACCATTCAAAACCGTGTACGTAACAGGCTTAATCCGTGATGAGCAAGGTCAAAAAATGTCGAAATCGAAAGGTAACGTACTTGATCCAATCGATATGATTGACGGTATCAGCCTTGACGACTTACTTGAAAAACGCACTGGCAACATGATGCAGCCGCAATTAGCAGAGAAAATTGCTAAAGCAACGCGCAAAGAATTTGCTGAAGGTATTGCGGCTCACGGTACAGACGCATTACGTTTCACATTAGCGGCATTGGCTTCAAACGGTCGTGATATCAACTGGGATATGAAACGTTTAGAAGGTTATCGTAACTTCTGTAATAAATTGTGGAATGCAAGCCGTTTCGTATTAACGAATGAAAAATTGGATTTAAGCGAAGGCGAGATCGAATTCTCATTAGCGGATCGTTGGATTCAATCAGAATTCAATCGTACCGTGGAAACGTTCCGTAATTCATTAAGCCAATATCGTTTCGACCTTTGTGCCAATGCGATTTATGAATTTACCTGGAACCAATTCTGCGACTGGTATTTAGAATTGACTAAACCAGTATTTGCCAACGGCAATGCAGCACAAATCCGTGCAGCAAGCCAAACTTTGGTTCACGTGTTAGAAAAATTATTACGTTTAGCGCATCCACTTATTCCATTTATTACCGAAGAAATTTGGCAAAAAGTGAAAGGATTCCTTGGCATTACGGCTGACAGCATTATGTTACAACCTTTCCCACAAGTGGAAGAAAACGGCTTTGATCCAGAAGCAGAAGCTGAAATTGAGTGGTTAAAAGAAGTGATTGTTGCGGTACGTAATATTCGTGCAGAAAGCAACATCGCACCAAGCAAAGGCTTAGATCTGTTATTCCGTAATTTAAGCGCAGAAAACGCAAAAATTCTCGAAAAACAGACCGCTCTTTTAAAAGCCATAGCGAAGTTAGATAACGTTCAAGTATTAGCCACAAACGAAGCTGCACCGCTTGCGGTAGCGAAACTTGTTGGCAATGCTGAATTGCTTGTGCCAATGGCTGGCTTTATCAATAAAGAAGCAGAGCTTGCCCGTTTAACCAAAGAGATTGAAAAATATCAAAATGAAGTTAAACGTATCGAGAACAAACTCAGCAATGAAGCTTTTGTGGCTAAAGCACCTGAAGCGGTGATTGCGAAAGAACGCGAAAAACAAGCGGAATACCAATCAGGATTAGAAAAAATCCAAGAGCAGTATAAAGCGATTGAAGCGTTGTAGTTTTTAAATAAAAAAAGCGGTCAGGTTGAAAATCTGGCCGCTTTTTATTTTCTGCGATATTGTGGTAAGTAGAAAATCTATTCTAGTTATTCAGCACTTCAAGCAATGCTTGAACAGGGTGTTTCAAGATAGCTTTTTCATATCGCTTCACTTGGCTACGGCAGGAATAGCCGGTTGCGAGACAATGATTCGGATCTTTACCTTGTAATTTTTTGCCCCATGATACGTCGTAAATATCTTTTGACATAGTTTGATTTTGAACTTCATGGCCAAATACGCCCGCCATGCCACAACAGCCGACTTTCTCAACGTTCAAGGTTTGTCCAAATTGCGCAAAAATATTCTGCCATTCTTTTGGGCTGTTTGGCATAAAGGTGGATTCAGTACAATGAGGGAATAAATGCCACTCAAAAGTGCGGTCAGATTTCGCGATATTTTTCACCGCACTTTGTAATGCGTTACTTTCTAATTGATTGGTCAGCCATTCATGTGCTGTGAGTACATGGAAATCACCGCGAGAATCACCTAAGACCTCTTTATATTCATCTCGATAAGAAAGCACAATCGCTGGATCTACGCCGACTAAAGGCACATTTAATTTAGCGATGCGATTTAAAAACTCTGCTTGTGTTTTCGCAGTTTTACTAAAGCGAGCTAAAAAACCTTTAATATGCATGGCTTTGCCGTTCGGTTTAAAAGGGAGAAGGATTGGCTCGAAACCTAGTTTTTGTGTGAGTGCCACGAAATCCCGTACTACTTTGGCATCGTAATAAGAGGTATAGGGATCTTGCACGATAAAGAGCATATTGGCTTTTTCTGTAGCACTGAGATCTTCTAATTCTTCTAATTTTTTGCCTTGGTAGCCAATTTCCACTAATTGCTGTTGAAGGTTTGGCTCTGAAAGGAGAGGCAAATCTGTCATGCCAAGCGTTTTTTCAACCAAGCTTTGAGTAACTTTCAGTTTGGTGAAATAATTGAATAATGCCGGTTGTTTCGCCATATAAGGTGCTGCAACTTCTAAATTCGCTACAATATGATCTTTGGCTGGACGCAAATAACGACTGTGGTAGAAATGGAAGAATTTCGCACGGAAACTTGGCACATCAATTTTAATTGGGCATTGGCTTGCACAGGCTTTACACGCCAAACAAGTATCCATTGCCGCTTTCACTTCATGAGAGAAGTCATACTCACCTCGCCATTTCTGTACGCTATTGCGGAAACGTTCCACTAGTGCGGTTAGTTTCACTTGTGTTTTATGAAAATCTAATTGCTCAGGTGATACGTTTTCATTCGCCATTAATCGCAACCACTCACGAACCATCGCAGCTCGTCCTTTTGGAGAGAACACGCGATTTTTACTCACTTTCATGGAAGGGCACATAATGCTGTGCTCATCAAAGTTAAAGCAAAGCCCGTTACCGTTACAATTCATCGCGCCTTTGAATTCATCTCGCATTTGAATCGGGATTTGTCGATCATTATCTGCACGCATCGGCGAGAGAATCGAATAGAGTTCCGCATCGCTATTAAGTGGCGTACAGATTTTACCTGGATTGAGACGATTGTTTGGATCAAATAAGAACTTCACATAACGTAACTCTTGCCAAAGTTCGGGAGTAAAGAATTTCTCTCCATAATGAGAGCGTACGCCTTTGCCGTGTTCCCCCCATAACAAACCGCCGTATTTCACCGTGAGTTCTGCCACTTCATCTGAAATTTGTTTAAAGAGTTTGATTTGTTCTTTATCACATAGGTCTAAAGCGGGCCGAACGTGCAATACGCCGGCATCAACATGGCCAAACATCCCATATTGCAGATTGTGGCTATCTAATAAGGCTCTAAACTCTGCAATGTAATCCGCAAGATGTTCTGGTGGCACACAGGTATCTTCCACAAAAGGAATCGGTTTGGCAGCGCCTTTCGCATTCCCCAATAGCCCCACCGCTTTTTTACGCATGGCGTAAATACGTTCAATAGAAGGCAAGTCAGAACAAAGTTGATAGCCGATAATATGATCTTTGCCTTGTGCAATTTTTTCATCTAATTGCTGACAAAGTGCGGTCACTTGGCTGTCGATTTTGGCTTGATTGTTGCCCGCATATTCCACAATGTTTAAACCCAGAATTGGATTTTGTTCTTCTTCTGTTAAAAGTTCTTTTACCGAATGCCAAATAATATCTTGCTTAGCTAGGTTCAGCACTTTGGAATCGACGGTTTCAACGGAAAGAGCATTAGCTTTCACCATAAAAGGCGCATTGCGAAGTGCTGCATCAAATGAACTGTACTTCACATTAATTAAGGTACGATATTTAGGAATCGGCAATAAATTGAGTTTAGCTTCGCAGATAAACGCAAGTGAACCTTCTGACCCTGTTAAAATTCGGGTGAGATTAAATTCACTTTCATCTTTATTAAAGACATTCTTAAGATCGTAACCGGTGAGAAAGCGATTGAGTTGTGGTAAATCTTGAATGATTGAGGCGCGCTTTTCTTTACAACGTTGGAAAATCGTTTGATGTAGTGTTTTTCCATTTTCTGCTAGTGGATAGTTTTCTAAAACATCGTCGGATTTGACCGCACTTGTATCTAATATTTCACCATTCATCAAAACAGAACGTAATGCTAAAACGTGATCAGAGGTTTTTCCGTATTGCAGTGAGCCTTGACCAGATGCATCGGTATTAACCATGCCGCCTAAGGTCGCACGATTGCTAGTGGAGAGCTCTGGTGCAAAGAATAATCCGTGAGGTTTTAAAAATTGGTTGAGTTGGTCTTTTACTACGCCCGCCTGCACGCGAACCCAACGTTCTTCTATATTAAGCTCTAAAATGCTCGTCATGTGGCGAGAGAGATCGACAATAATGTTGTTATTTATAGATTGTCCATTGGTACCCGTGCCGCCACCGCGAGGTGTAAAGGTTAGATGAAGATATTTCTCTTTATTGGCTAATTTGGTGATGCGTACCACATCGGCAACAGATTTAGGGAATAAAATAGCCTGAGGAAGTTGTTGATAGACACTGTTATCTGTCGCAAGACTTAAGCGATCAGCATAATTTGAGGCAATATCACCTTCAAAATGCTGTTTTTGGAGTTCGTGAAGATAATTACTTACGACATCATTAAGTTGGGATACATTAGAAAGACGGGGCAACATAAAATCACTCACCTATATAAAAGAGAAGAAAGTGAATTTGATGATATATGAAGCTCAAAAAAAAGTCGATTTCAACAAAAGATATTTTTTGTTAGAATAGAAATCGGGTTAAAAATTAATCCAATTTCTGTGAATGAACGTTCATTTTAGGGGTTGTTTGTCTATAAAATAACCAAAAAGGGCAAAAAAAGTTTGATCTTTGGTGTTTTTATAGGATAATAACCATACTTTTGAACGTTCCTTTGGCTATGGCAAAGGAATTGAATTTGTCAAAAGGATAAGTTAGGGCAAATTCAAAACCCTAGTTAAGCAACGTTTAGAGTGTTTCTTTTTTATAAAGTTCACAATAAACAAGGAAACTTTTCTTATTAATAACGATGACTAAATAGAGGACATCAAAATGAAAAAAACTGCAATCGCATTAGTCGTTGCTGGTTTAGCAGCAGCTTCAGTAGCTCAAGCAGCTCCACAAGCAAACACCTTCTATGCAGGTGCTAAAGCTGGTCAAGCGTCTTTCCACGATGGTATCAAAGCTAACACTGATGCTACTAACCCTCGTAGCTTAGGTTTCGGTACTGGTTACAATCGTAACTCTGTTACTTACGGTGTGTTTGGTGGTTACCAAATTTTAAACCAAAATAACTTTGGTTTAGCAGTAGAATTAGGTTACGATGATTTTGGTCGTGCTAAATTCAAACACAATGGTATTACTCGTTTCAAACATACTAACCATGGTGCACACTTAAGCGTTAAAGGTAGCTATGATTTAGGTGGTTTAACTTCTGCTTTAGAAGGTTTAGACTTCTACGGTCGTGCAGGCGCGGCATTAGTTCGTTCTGACTATAAAGTGTACAATGCAAAAGGTGCACGCGTTCACGGTGCTGGTGAGCACAGCTTACGTGTATCTCCGGTATTCGCAGCTGGTTTTGAATACGCATTACCATCTTTACCAGAGTTAGCATTACGTCTTGAATATCAATGGTTAGCTCGCGTAGGTAAATTACGTACTGGCGCTACTGAGAACAGCTCTGTAGATTACAACCCATGGATCGGTTCTATCAACGCTGGTTTATCTTACCGTTTCGGTCAAGGTGCTGCTCCAGTTGTTGCACCTGAAGTTGTAAGCAAAACTTTCAACTTAAGCTCTGATGTAACTTTCGCTTTCGGTAAAGCTAACTTAAAACCACAAGCTAAAGCAACTTTAGACGGTATCTATGGTGAAATCGCTCAAATCAACAACGCTAACGTAGCTGTTGCTGGTTATACAGACCGTATCGGTAAAGATGCACCAAACTTAAAATTATCACAACGTCGTGCAGACTCTGTAGCTAACTACTTAGTAGCTAAAGGTGTTCCAGCTCAAAACATTTCTGCAGTTGGTCACGGTAAAGCTAACCCAGTTACAGGTTCTACTTGTGACGCGGTTAAAGGTCGTAAAGCGCTTATCGCTTGTTTAGCACCAGACCGTCGTGTTGAAATCGCAGTTAACGGTACTAAATAATTTTATTTAGTTATCCATTAACGGATTAGCATTAGAAGACCTAAACTTCGGTTTAGGTCTTTTCTTATATAAATTAAACCTATAAATTGAAGGAATTTTTGAATGAAAAAGTGGATTATCTTGATTATTATCGCAATTGCTGCAGGTTTAGGCTTAATGTCTAGCTACAATGGTTTAGTAAAAGCAGAAACTGAAATTGATTCTGTTTGGGCAAATGTTGAATCATCTTATCAACGTCGTGCTGATTTAATTCCAAACTTAGTGAATACTGTAAAAGGTCAAGCTAATTTTGAACAACAAACATTAACCAATGTAATCGAAGCGCGTGCAAAAGCGACACAAACTAAAATTGATCCGTCTAATTTAACGGAAGAACAATTAAACGAATTCCAACAAAACCAAAATCAAGTAGGCTCAGCATTATCTCGTTTACTTGTTACTGTAGAACAATACCCACAATTAAAAGCGAACGAAGGCTTTATGAACTTACAAGCGCAACTTGAAGGTACAGAAAACCGTATCAATGTCGCTCGTAATAAATTTAATGAAGCAGCGCGTATTTATAATGAAAAAGTACGTCAATTCCCAACTAAATTAGCGGCAATGATTTTTGGTTTTAAAGCTAAACCTTACTTTAAATCAGCTACTGGCGCTGAAAACGCACCGACTGTAAACTTTAACTAAGGTTTATCTATGCCATTCTTTTCCAGAATTCCGGTAGATAAAAAGCAAATAGAGGCGGCGATTAGTCGCCTCGAAAGCTTAAGTTCGGCTGAGTTACGTGTTTATATTGAACGCAAAGTGCCAAAGGCTTCAGCACAATTGTCTGCAATGGAACGTGCTTTAGAAGTGTTTGATGAACTGGAAATGCATAAAACAGCGGCACAAAATGCCGTGTTGATTTATGTGGGATATAAAAATCATCTCTGTGCAATCGTAGGTGATAAAGGCATTCATCAATTTGTTGATGTGGCTTATTGGCAGTTACAATGCGATTTAATGATTGAGCAGTTTAAACAAAAAGCTTATACACAAGGTATTGTCGATGCGATTGATCGTATCAGTGATATTTTATCTCGCCATTTCCCTATTCAGCCTGATGATGTGAATGAATTATCTAATGAGGTAATTATTAATGACTAAGCTTTTATCTTTTATGAAAAGTGCGGTTGTTTTTAGCCTTGTTTTTTTTGCTCAAATGGTTGTTGCGGCAGAATTTCCGCCTGCACCAAATCCTTTCCATTACATAAACGATTACACCAACACACTTTCATCAGAACATAAGCAAATTTTAGAAAATAAACTGATTGCTTATAGTAAAGAAACGAGTTCACAAATCGCTGTCGTTTTAGTTCCGACAACCGGTGAATATGAAATTGCTGATTATACTTTTGCTTTAGGTGATAAATGGGGCATTGGACGTAAAAATCTGAACAATGGCGTGTTGATGCTGATTGCGAAGGATGATCGCAAAGTCTTTATCGCAACTGGACAAGGTTTAGAAGGTGTACTGCCAGATGCTTTTTTATCGCAAGTCATCCGTTCGGCAATTTTGCCACAATTTAAACAAGGCCAATATGCGCAAGGTATTAATGATGGCTTAAGCCAAATTATTGCAGCAAGTAAAGGCGAGTTTGATGCGGCACAAGTTGAAGAAGACGCTTTCGATAAGTACATTCCATTCTTAATGGTATTGGCGTTTATTGCTATTGTATTATTTGGTGAATTCCAATATCACAAAGATGAAGTCTATATTAGTCCTAGTCAACGTGACCAACTGAATAAAATCATTCGTCAAAGTACGATTTCTCGTCGCCGTGGAGGCGGTTCTGGTTTTGGAGGTGGATTTGGCGGTGGCTTCGGCGGAGGCGGTTCTTCTGGTGGCGGCTTTGGAGGCGGTGGCTTCGGCGGCGGTGGAGCAGGTGGAAGCTGGTAAGACCAAGTCTTTCACTCAGGTTCTATCTTATGCTAGAATAGCGCCCTATTCAGACTTATTTGAACAAGGAACATTATGGAAACGTTAGACAAAATCAAAAAACAAATCGCTGAAAATCCAATTTTAATTTACATGAAAGGTTCACCAAAATTACCTTCTTGTGGTTTCTCTGCGCGTGCATCTGAAGCATTAATTAATTGCAAAGTGCCTTTTGGCTATGTTGATATTCTTCAACACCCAGATATTCGTGCTGAATTACCGGCTTATGCAAACTGGCCAACTTTCCCACAATTATGGGTAGAAGGTGAGTTAATTGGTGGTTGTGATATTATTTTAGAAATGTATCAAGCTGGCGAACTTCAAACTTTATTAAGCGAAGTAGCGGCTAAACATCAAGCTTAATTGGCGTTAGATTACCAAGATAAACCTGCTTTTTAGCAGGTTTTCTTTTGCTCAAAAAATGATAAACCAGATATAAAAGTGTGATCGGATTAACATTTTTAAATTAAATAACTTGTTGATTAAATTTCCTTAAGATAGACTACGTCGCGTTAGTCGGGGTGCCTATATTAATGGCTGAGAAATACCCGTGAACCTGAAACAGATAATGCTGGCGTAGGAAACTAATCATCTCATTATGCTGTTTCGTTATGCAAAAATAAGGAGAACGCATAATGAACAAAACGCTTCCCATTTTAACCGCACTTTTTACCGCTTCCGCTTTCGCACAAGCAGCTCCTCAAACATTAGATGTTTATACTTATGATTCATTTAGTGCTGATTGGAGCGCAGGACCAAAAGTTAAAGCAGCTTTTGAACAACAATTCCCGCAATGTAAGCTGAATTATGTGGCTTTTGATAATAATGGCACCTTGTTTAACCGTGTTCGTCTAGAAGGTAAAAAAATTAAGGCGGATGTAGTGCTCGGTTTAGATAGTTATCAAATTGAGGATGCACAAAAACTCAATATTTTTGAGCCAAATAAAGTGGATTTAAGCCAGTTACGTTTACCCATTAAATGGGAAAATCACACGTTCTTACCATTCGATTATGCACAATACGCGTTTATTTATGATAAAAATAAACTGACTAATCCACCAAAGAGCTTAAAAGAATTAGTTGAGCGTCAAGATCTTAAAGTGTTATATCAAGATCCGCGTACAAGCAGTATTGGACGTGGTCTATTACTTTGGATGAATGCCGTTTATCCAGCAGCAGATGTCGCAAATGCTTGGAAAACCCTTTCTAAACATACTGTCACGGTCACAAAAGGTTGGACGGAATCTTACGGCGCCTTCTTAAAAGGCGAAGGTGATCTGGTTTTAAGCGTAAATACTTCACCGATTTACCATATTCTTTCTGAACAAAAAGACAATTATGTGGCAACGGAATTTGCAGAGGGGAGCGTATTACAAGTTGAAGTCGCGGCAAAAGTCGCTAACCGCAATAATGCCTGTGCTGATGAATTTTTAGGATTCTTACTTTCACCGCAAGCTCAAGCGGATATTGCTAAAAATAATGTGATGTTACCCGTGGTAGAGACCAATATCGAAAGTCATATTGATGCGCTTAATTCTCGCGCAAAATCAATGCGTATTTTAGATACCACAACGGTAACAAGTGAGCAGCTGAAAGGCTGGATCAATCAATGGCAAAAAGCCTTATCTAAGTAGTATTAATGAGCTTATTGCAACATCCGCATTTTCGTCCTCGCCATTATTTGGGCGGAAGTGCGGTCATTTTTTTCATCGTTTTACTCTATGGATTTTCACTTTCTGCGGTTTTTTCAGTTGGAAGTGATTATGCCTTATCTGATTTCTTAAAAGACGATTATTTGCATCAAGTTATCGCCTTTAGTGTCGGGCAGGCATTCTTGTCAGCCTTGCTTTCTAGCGTAATTGGAACGTTATTTGCGCGTGCTTTTTTCTATTTAGATTTCAAAGGCAAATCGCTCATTTTACGCATTTTTTCTCTCACGTTTGTTTTGCCAGCATTACTGGCTATTTTCGGTTTGATTGGTATTTATGGCACTGCTGGTTGGCTAACTCAACTGCTGCAAATTTTAGGTATTTCGTGGAAACCATCCATTTATGGTTTAAGCGGCATTCTCATTGCCCATTTATTTTTTAATATTCCCTTAGCAGCCCGAATGAGTTTACAGGCTTTGCAAAGTGTACCGACCGAACAGCATCAACTCGCGGCACAATTGAATATTAAAGGTTTCACATTTTTCCGTTTAATTGAATGGCCTTATTTGAAAAGCCAAATAGTGTCTGCTTTTGTGCTGATTTTTATGTTGTGTTTCACTAGCTTTACGATAGTGTTGGCACTGGGTGGAGGGCCACAAAACAGCACGCTAGAAGTCGCGATTTACCAAGCCATTTTCTTTGAATTTGATTTACCCAAAGCCGCACTTTTTGCACTTGTACAATTTGCGTTTTGTTTTGCTTTATTTTCACTTTCACAATATTGGACGAAAGCACCTGAAACGCAGATTTCGCAACGTTATCGATGGGTTTTGCCTGTTTCAAGTACGGTCAAATTTGGACATGTTTTTGTCTTATTCTCGGTGTGCTTATTTATTCTAACTCCCTTATTCAATATCATTTTCCAAGGTTTGTCTGCGACCCAATTATTTGGTTATTGGCAAAATCGACAATTATGGAAGGCGCTTGCTTATTCATTAACCATGGCACCGACCGCCGGGATTTTATCGGTATTATTTGGATTCTTCTTATTGTTACTTTCCCGGCAACTGCAATGGTTATATCATCCTAAATTAGCTCACTTGATTTTAACAGGTGGAATGATGATTTTAGCCATTCCGACGATCGTTTTAGCAGTCGGCTTATTCCTTTGGTTACAAGATATTGATTTTTCAGCAGGACATTTGTTTGTAGTGGTATCTGTTTGTAACGCCTTGGCTGCCTTGCCATTTGTGATCAAAATTCTTAATACACCCATGAATCAATCGATGCAATATTATGAAAAACTCTGTTTATCGCTGAATATTACAGGCTGGCAGCGTTTTCGTTTAATTGAATATCCGCTACTAAAAGCACCGTTGAAATATGCCTTGGCACTCGCGACAACCTTATCACTCGGCGATTTTACAGCGATAGCTTTATTTGGTAGCCCTGATTTTACTTCGTTGCCTCATTTGCTTTATCAACAAATCGGGCAATATCGAAGCCAAGAAGCTGCAGTGACGGCATTGATTTTATTGGGCTTATGTTTAGGCTTATTTATGTTTATTGAAGGTCAGAAGGAACAGAATGATTAAATTAGATAATGTAGTCTTCAATTATCAATCCATGCCGATGGTGTTTGATTTACAGATTCAAGCGCAAGAAAAAATCGCCATCATTGGTGAAAGTGGCGCAGGAAAAAGTACCTTGCTGAATTTAATTGCCGGATTTGAATATGCCGATAGTGGCGAGATTTGGCTCAATGGTGAAAATCATACCAAAACAGCACCTTTTGAACGCCCTGTTTCCATGTTATTTCAGGAAAATAATCTCTTTACTCATCTTTCCGTGGAAGAGAATATTGCTTTAGGTTTAAAACCGAATTTAGCCTTAAATGCAGAAGAAAAAGCACTTGTAGAACAAGCCGCAAAGGCGGTCAATTTACAGAATTTTTTAACGAGAAAACCGACCGCACTTTCAGGTGGACAAAAACAGCGAGTGGCGTTGGCACGCTGTTTGCTACGAGATAAACCCATTTTATTATTGGATGAGCCTTTTTCTGCCCTTGATCCTAAATTACGCATTGAAATGCAGGATTTAATGGATCAATTATGTGAAGAAAAAAAGCTAACCATGTTACTGGTGACACATCAACCCAAAGAAATTGAACGGCATATTGATCGAGTGATTGAAATTCATCAAGGCAAAGTGATCTGATCTCTTTTTATCATATTGCAGAGTAATATGCTCAACTTAATAAAAGCGACATAGCTTAAACGAGGAAAATATAATGACCACAACAAATGTAGTACAGCTTTCATCCATTACACCTCACCCCTCAGTAGAGTATTGGTCTGTTTGTAAAGTCGAAGCGCTATTTGAAACACCTTTTTTAGAATTAGTCTATCGTGCAGCTCAAGTGCATCGAGAGCATTTCAACCCTGGTGCGATACAGTTATCGACGTTGATGTCGATTAAAACGGGTGGCTGTCCAGAGGATTGTGGTTATTGCCCACAATCAGCACGTTATCAAACAGGTGTACAAAATCAGCAGATCTTAGATATTGATGAAATTGTCGAAAAAGCCAAAATTGCTAAAGCACGTGGTGCAGGGCGTTTCTGCATGGGCGCGGCATGGCGTGGGCCAAAACCAAAGGATATGGAAAAAGTCACGGCGATTATTCGTGCGGTAAAAGATATCGGCTTAGAAACGTGCGGTACTTTTGGTTTGTTGCAAGATGGTATGGCGGAAGAGTTAAAAGATGCAGGATTGGATTATTACAACCACAATCTAGATACAGCGCCAGAGAATTATCACAATGTCATTGGTACACGCCGTTTTGATGATCGTTTAAGCACATTAGGAAAAGTGCGTCATGCTGGTTTAAAAGTTTGCTGTGGTGGTATTGTGGGGATGAATGAAACCCGTAAAGAACGAGCTGGTCTCATTGCAAGCTTGGCAAATCTTGATCCTCAGCCAGAGTCAGTGCCGATTAACCAATTAGTGAAAGTGGAAGGCACACCAATGGCTGATGCAGCTGATTTAGATTGGACGGAGTTTGTTCGTACCATTGCGGTTGCGCGTATTACCATGCCGAAAAGTTATGTTCGTCTTTCTGCTGGTCGTCAAGGCATGAGTGAAGAAATGCAAGCGATGTGCTTTATGGCGGGAGCGAATTCCATTTTCTATGGCGATAAATTATTAGTGACAGGCAACCCAGAAGAAGATGGCGATCAACTTCTTATGGCTAAATTGGATCTTGAGCCGGAAACGGAAGAAAATAGAAAGCCACTCGAAAGAAATTAGTCATAAAAAAAGTGCGGTGAAATCTACCGCACTTTTTATTGAGTCTTACTTCACTTGTTCGGTTAAGCAAGGCTGAATTTTATTTAGCATTTCTTTTAAAATACGTGCTGGAGCCGCCACGATATTGCCTGAGCGTAAATAGCCGTGACCCGCATTGAAATCACATACTAAACCGCCCGCTTCACGCACGATTAAATCACCCGCTGCGCAATCCCAAGGTTTTAAGCCCATTTCGAAATAACCGTCAACGCGACCAGAAGCAACATAGCAAAGGTCTAATGCGGCAGAACCCGTACGACGGAAATCTGCAGCTTCATCAATTAAGTTATTCATGATCGCAAATTGAGTTGGCATCAAGCTTGGTTGTTTGAATGGGAAACCGGTGGCTAAAATCGCCCCATTAAGTTCATTTTGGCTATCTACACGTAAACGCACTTCATTTAATTTTGCGCCTTCACCACGTACAGCCGTGAATAATTCATTACGAATAGGATCGTAAACCACACCCACTTCGGTACGGTTTTTTACACGGATAGCAATAGAAACAGAGAAATGTGGCAAACCTTTCACGAAGTTGGTTGTGCCATCTAGTGGATCAATTACCCATTGAATATCACTGTCTTTGCCTTCTAATGCACCACGTTCTTCACTGATAATTGTGTGATCAGGATAAGATTTTTGAATGATTTCAATGATCTCTGCTTCAGCGGCTTTATCGACGCTAGTCACATAATCATTAATACCTTTTTTACTTGTTTGGATGTCATCACGGCGCTCATAGTTTTTAGCAATCACGTTGCCCGCTCTTCGTGCCGCACGAATAGCGATATTTAACATTGGATTCATATTTCCACCAGATTTTAAAGAACAGATAATAGGTCGCCTATTATAAGGGAGTTTTAGTAAATAGCCAGTTGAAAATGTTTAATTCACGGTTTTTCCCGTTTTTTAAAGGAAATTTACGATCAGTATCGCAAAACTAAAGTATCAAATTTGGTTTTCTTCTAAAGGGCTTTTAAAGTGCGGTCAAAAAAGAAGGCATTTTATGTATAAAGGGATAACCTTATTAGAAACTTTGATTGTATTATTTATTTTAAGCTTAACATTAGCTTTTGCATTGCCTAAATGGAAGAAAAATGATCCTAAATATTTTCTCGAAAAAGAGCAACAACGGCTTTATTTTTTCTTACGCAATATTCAAGCGAGGGCAGAAAATTCATCAGCGATTTGGTTTATTTTGGCCAATCAAGATAGGGCGAATCAACGTTGGTGTATTACTGCTCAAGTAAAAAATGATCATTTTTGTGATTGTTTTTATCCCCAGAATTGTCCTAAAAATCTTTATGCACATTTTTACTATCCTTATTTTGAAGGAAAAACGATGCTGATAGGCCCTAAATTATATCCGTCAGAAGTGGCGGTGAAATTTAATGGGGCCAGAAATACCATGGAAACAAATTGTTTTATGTTGCAAGCTGGAGAGCATCGTACATTGTTTTCTTTTTTCAATGTCGGCAGTATTAAATTAAAGTCTGATCAAGCGGCGAGTGCATGTACAAGATGAAACCATTAAAAGGCGAAACATTGGTGAGTTTGTTGATTTCACTTGGCTTATCCGCTTTATTGTTGCTATTGGTTGCACAGTTTTATGCTCAAACTCAACAGCAAAATCAGCGTTTAATGTTACAACTCAAATTACAAGCGGAATTACAACGTACTATTCAACTCATCGGTAAAGATCTGCGTCGCGTAGGCTTTCGAGCCACAAACCCAAAACTAATCGAGGATAATCTGGCTTTATTTGAATTAGACGAAAAGGGCACAGCAATAATCATTGCTCAAGCAGACAATGCTCCATCAAATAGCTGCGTCTTATTTTTTTATGATTTAAATAGTAATGGCTGTATTGGTGAAAAATACACAAAAAACACCTGCGTAAACGGTGTTAAAAATGTGGCAAAAAATATCGAAAAAGAGCTGTTTGGTTACAAACTTAACGAGAAAATGATCGAAACCAAACAAACTTATAAAAATGCGGTAAATGCGGATTGTCGTTCAGCAGAGTGTCAGAGAGCCTTAGCTCAATTTACTTGTAACGCCGGTGGGGGATGGACAGATTTATTGGATGAAAAAGAGTTTGAGATTTCTCAATTACGTTTTGATTGGTTAAAGGCAGGGAAAGGGATTGAAATTAAACTCACAGGGCATCTTGCCGCATATAAGCATATTCAATATGAAACTTCGCTTGTAGTGCCTTTATTAAATCAAGAAGAATGATGATGAAAAAAGGGATTGTGACACTGACGGCACTGATTTTACTTTCAGGCTTATTGGCGCTGATCTTATTATTTGATGAACAGATCTTTGCGTTTTTTCGATCTCAAATGAGTCAGCGAAAATATTATGTAGAACAAAGCCTTGCGTTACAGAAAATCAGTCAGCAGCAACAAAAACATATTTGCCAAAACTTGCCTTTAAATGGTGCTGAAAAAGTGAAACAAGTCTTTTTCGAGTCTTCAGGGGCAGAGGATAAAGTCGCCTATTCTGTTTGGTGTGAACGCGCTGAGTTATTTAAGAAATCGCCCACAAAAGGCATTAATGAAAATATGCTGCGAGATTTTATTTCCAGTGAAAAACAAACTGATTTTCAACCGCACTTTGTGAAAGTAGATACTACTTTAACTGCTCAAAAAACACCACAAGTGTATTGGATGACGCAAAACCAATTAGAAGTTAAAGGGAATGTAAGTGGTATTCTGCTAGCAGAAGGAGATTTAACTTTAACAGGCAAAGGGCGTATTAGTGGTGCAGTGATTACAGGTGGTTTGCTTAAGTTAGAGGAGAATGTGACGGTAGCTTACGGTAAAGCTGTGGTGACAAAACTCGTACAAGAATATAGCCAATGGCGTTTGGTGGATAAAAGTTGGAGTGATTTAAGTGCGCAAGATCAAAGTGAATAAAGGCATGTCGTTAATGTCACTTTTATTAGCTTTATCGATTTTCAGCGGGTTGTTTTTGATCTTTAATCGGTGGACGACCGAGCAACGGAAAAGTGCGGTCAGACTTTTTCAAGAATTTCAGGCGATTCAAATTGCTGAAAATCAGGCTCAACGACAGTTTTTAGGCTTGTCTTGTGAAAATAGCATACAACAAAATGGCATTCAATTTGCAATTCAATGCAGTCATCATCAAGTGAATATACGCTATCCTCAAGGTGAATTTTCATTGAAAACCGAGTAAAATAACGCATTGTTTTTGCTTTCAAAAGGGCGTTACTTTGTTCGTTACTTATTATTCAAACCAACCGGAAATTCAAAAGGATATTTTAGTTTCGCTGTTGGAAAATTTGCCACAACATGATCCGTTTCAATCTGACATTGTGTTGGTGCAAAGTCCGGGGATGGCACAATGGTTGCAAATGGAAATTGCTAAAAAACGCGGCGTTGCAGCGAATTTCCAATTCCCCATGCCTTCCAGTTTTATTTGGAAACTTTATGCCGATAATTTGCCGAATGTTTCCACGCAAAACCCTTTTGAAAAAGATTCAACGTTATGGCGATTAATGCGATTAATCCCTACCTTTTTACAGCAAAAAGAATTTGAACCATTAAAAAAATATTTAGCATCTTCACCTGCATCAGAACAACAAAAACTTTATCAATTAAGCCTAAAAGTTGCCGATTTATTTGACCAATATCTCGTCTATCGCCCCGAATGGATTGCCGCATGGGAAGAAAATAACGATGAAAAAATCTTGGCTCAAATTAATCACCAAAAGCAGGGCCTTTCGGCGTTAAATCCTACCTTTCTTTCTCAAATTAAAGGCAATATTCATTGGCAGGGAATTTTATGGCGAGCCTTGGTGGATGATGTCCAACGTGATTTCGGTGGAAAAGCAAAGCATCGTACTGCACTCAATCAACAATTTTTAGCATTATGTCGTGATCCAAATGCCACACTCAACTTGCCGGAACGTATTTTTATTTTTGGTATTCCAGCATTGCCAACGGTTTATCTCAATATTTTCCAAGGTATTTCAGCTAAAACAGATGTACATTTATTCTTCAATAATCCATGTCAAGAATATTGGGGCGATTTGCGAGATCTGAGTAAATCCTATTTATTAGAAAGACAGCGTTTCTTGAAAGAAAGCGACGATGTGAAGCCTTTAATTTCAGCCGAGCAAGTGTCATGGGAACCTGCCGATCTTGATTACACCAATCAACAAGAAGAATTGTTCAGCGGGAATCCGCTTTTAGCCTCTTGGGGAAAAATGGGACGGGATTTTCTCTATCAATTAGTGCGAGATGAAGAAAATATTCAAGCCATTTCGCGTGATTACTATGCAGAACTTCCCGAAAAAACCTTGTTAGGCCAGATCCAAACTCAAATTTTGACGTTAAGCCATGGTGCATTAAATGTCGCGAAAAATGACCGCTCTTTGGTCGTGAAATCTTGCCATAGCGCCATGCGCGAAGTTGAAGTGCTACACGATTATTTGTTGGATTTATTCAATCAAAATCAGCATAAACCAAAAGAAGAACAGATTACACCAAAAGATGTGGTGGTCATGGTTGCCGATGTTAACCAATATACGCCTTATATTCAGGCTGTCTTTGGTGCGAATAGTGCAGATGCACCCGCTATTCCATTCTCAATTTCGGACAGTAAATTGTCTGAAAGTGATGTGATCGTGTCTAGCTATCTTTCCCTGTTAAATTTAAAAGAAAGTCAGTTTGGCGCAGAAGAGGTACTGGCTTTATTGGATATTCCCGCTATCCGTGAACGTTTTAATATTGCCCTTGCAGATCTCGAGCAAATTCGCGAATGGGTGAAAGAGTCGGGTATTCGCTTTGGTTTAGAAAAACGGCAGAATACACTGAATTTTAATGCGTGGCAGGCGGGACTTGAACGTATGACTTTAGGTTATGCGATGCGTGAAGAACAAGGCGTTTGGCAAGACAGTCTTGGACTTGATAGTAGCTATGGATTGAAAGGGCAATTAGTTGGTGCGGTGAATCAATTTTTTACGGCTTTAAATAAATGGCATCAAGATTTGCAAAAGGCACACAATATTGAAAAATGGCGTGAAAAATTGACCGCACTTTTGACGGATTTCTTTGTGCAAAATGAAGAAACTGCGGATACCTTATTTTATATTCAAGATTGTATTAATGCCTTTGCTGATGATTTGCAGACCGTCAATTTTGAAGAAACCTTGCAAGCGGATGTGATTGCGGAAGTGATGTCTGCACGTTTAGAAGAAACGCCAAATAGCCTTCGTTTCTTAGCAGGAAAAGTGAACTTCTGCACACTTTTACCTATGCGCTCTATTCCTTTCAAAGTAGTGTGTTTGCTCGGAATGAATGAGGTGGATTACCCACGCAGTCATACGCCAAATAGTTTTGACTTGATGCAATATCATCATCAAAAAGGCGATCGTGTTCGTCGAGATGATGACCGTTACTTATTCCTTGAGGCTTTGCTAGCCGCAAGATCCCATTTTTATGTGAGTTATGTGGGCTGTTCAATTATTGATAATCAACCCAAAGAGCCTTCTGTATTAGTGAGTCAGTTGGTTGATTATATTAATCATTATTCGGACGATAGCTTGAGGATTGAACAACATCCAATGACGGCGTTTAGTCCAAGCAATTTCCAAAATGAAGGGAAAATTAACCGCTCTTTTGCGAAAAAATGGCTGCCAATTGCTCAATTCCAAGAAAGAAAATGTCATGAATTTGTTGTGCTGATGGGGGAAAATCAAGAGCCAATAGCGGAAATTGAACTCGATCGTTTTGTGAGTTTTGTTGAAAATCCAGTGAGATTCTTTTTTGAAAAGCAGCTTGGTGTGTATTTCCGAGATGAAGACGAGCGCATTGAAGAAAGTGAAAACTTCACGTTAAATGGTTTGGATCGTTATCGCATTAATAATGAGTTATTGCATTTAGAGGAAGCGAAATTTAACGATTATTTTGCGAAACAGCGAGTAAAAGGCATCATGCCACGCGGCGAGTTTGCGGAGGTTTGTGAGCAAGACATTCGTGCTGATGTATTGGCTTTTAAAGAGAAAATTAAGGATTATTCTTTACCACATAGTGAGAGTGTCGATTTTGTGGTGGAAACGGCACAAGGCAATATTCGTTTGTTTGGCTATATGGAGCCGTTATTTGGTGATGAAAATCAGATAATCGAATGGCGATTTGCAAAATATAAGGATCGTTATCGTATTCGCCCATGGCTTTATTATCTTATTCAGCTAGCGACAAAAGAGAACGCACTGCCACCACGCATTATCGCTAAAGATAAGGATTTAACATTAAAAACAATAGAAAAATCAACCGCACTTGAGAAACTGAAAATGTATGTAGAGGCTTATTTACAAAGCCAGCAACAAATTCAGCTCATTCCAACGGAAAATATAGCGAAGTTTATTGAAAAAGATGAAAGTGCGGTCAATTTTGACAATGTTTTAACGAATATCGAATCCCTTGCGAAAGATGATAACTATGGTTATAGAAAAGCCGATCCTTATTGGGCGAGGGTGTGGGGGCAAACAGAACAATTTAAATCGCAGGATGGTCTTTTACAATTGGTGAAACAAACCACATCTTGGTTTGGAGAAATGTTGTCTTAAAGCGGATCTTCAGATCGAAAAGATCCTGGATTTTTGATAAGATACTGACTTAAGAATCATTTTGAAAAGGAGCTAAAATGCGTTGTCCGTTTTGTTCAACTGAAGAAACTAAGGTAATTGACAGCCGTTTGGTTTCTGATGGGTATCAAGTGCGTCGTCGTCGGGAATGCGGGAATTGTCATGAACGCTTTACTACCTTTGAAACAGCCGAATTAGTGGTGCCAAAAATTATTAAAAATGATGGTTCACGCGAGCCGTTTAATGAAGATAAATTACGTAGCGGTATTCAACATGCGTTAGAAAAACGCCCTGTAAGTTCGGATGATGTGGAGAAAGCCATTAGCCATATTATTATTCAACTACGCGCGACGGGTGAACGAGAAGTACCGAGTCATCTCGTGGGTAAATTAGCCATGAATGAGCTGAAAGAATTAGATAAAGTGGCGTATATCCGTTTTGCATCCGTTTACCTGAGCTTTGATAATATCAATGAATTTACTAAAGAAATTGAAAGCTTAAAGGATTAATATGAGTGACACCTTTTCCCCTGATGACGTGAAATTTATGCAATTGGCTCTTGAGCTTGCGGCAAAAGGGCAGTACACCACTACGCCGAATCCATCGGTGGGATGTGTGTTAGTTAAGAACGGTGAAATTGTCGGGAAAGGGTTTCATTTTAAAGCTGGTCAGCCTCATGCAGAACGAATGGCGTTGGCCGATGCCGGTGAGAAAGCGAAAGGCGCAACGGCTTATGTGACGCTTGAACCTTGTTCTCATTATGGCCGTACACCGCCTTGTGCATTAGGTTTAATTGAAGCGGGTGTCAGTCGAGTTGTGGCAGCTATGGCAGATCCTAATCCGCAAGTGGCCGGTAAAGGCTTGAAAATGCTGGCCGATGCAGGCATACCAACTGCGGTCAATTTATTGAACGAACAAGCAGAAGCCTTAAATAAAGGTTTTCTCAAACGTATGCGAACCGGCAAGCCTTATGTGCAACTAAAATTAGCCATGAGTTTAGATGGTCGAACAGCCATGGCGAGCGGTGAAAGCAAGTGGATCACAGGTGAAGCAGCTCGTGCGGATGTACAAAAAATGCGAGCCAAATCGACCGCACTTTTATCAACTAGCGCTACCGTATTAGCCGATGATCCAAGCTTGAACGTGCGTTGGAATCAATTTCCCGATGATTTAAAAACAGAATATGCCGAAGAAACCGTGCGGCAGCCTATTCGTGTTATTTTAGATTCTAAAAATCGAGTTCAGTCAAGCCATCAATTATTCCATACCCATTCGCCAGTTTGGCTTGTGGGTTCAATCCCTCGAGATATGTCTGTATTCCCAGATTTCTGTGAGCAAATTTTACTGTCAGAAAACTATGATTTCGATATGTTGATGACAGAATTAGGCAAGAGACAAGTGAATTCTGTTTGGGTTGAAGCTGGCGCCAATTTAGCGGGTAGCTTGATTGAACAACATGCTGTAGATGAATTAATCATTTATGTCTCCCCGAAACTCTTGGGAGATAAAGCTCGAGGATTATGCCAACTCCCGCATTTGGAAAAACTTGCAGATGCCCCATTGTGGCAACTGCAAGAATGTGAAAGAATTGAGGATGATTTAAAACTCAGTTATTTACCTAACTTATTAATACAAGCATAAAAATGTTTAAAAAACTTTTCCACTCCGCCCTTTGGGGGCTTGCTGCGGCAGGCGTTATTTTATTTGCTGTTCCTAAGCTCAATAACAGCAGCCTTTTCTCTGCTGATGATATCGTTTCGTTCAACAGTGCCGTGAGAATTGCTTCTCCTGCTGTGGTGAATGTGTACAACCGATCTTTTTCTTCTGCCAGCATTAATGATAGTGATCAATTACAGGTAAATAACTTAGGTTCTGGTGTGATTATGACGAAAGACGGTTATATTCTCACTAATAAACACGTTATCCAAAATGCCGATCAAATTGTGGTCGCGCTGCAAAACGGTAGTATTTATGAAGCTAATTTAATTGGCTCAGACAATTTAACGGATCTTGCGGTATTAAAAATTAAAGCAACCAATCTTTCTACAATTCCACAAAATAAAGAACGCCAAGTGCGTGTTGGAGATATTGCATTAGCCATTGGTAATCCGTATAACCTAGGTCAAAGTGTGTCACAAGGAATTATCAGTGCGGTAGGGCGTAGTGCCGTAGGGGATTCTTTAGGTCGTCAAAACTTTATTCAAACAGATGCATCAATTAACCGTGGTAACTCTGGTGGCGCGTTGATTAACTCAGCTGGCGAATTAGTGGGCATCAGCACGTTAAGTATTGGTAAAACAGCCAATGAAATTGCAGAAGGCCTAAATTTTGCGATTCCAATCAGTATTGCCAATGATGTGCTATATAAAATTATCCGAGATGGACGCGTGATTCGTGGTTACTTTGGCGTACAAAGTGAGATCACTTCTAACTCAAACGGTGGTATTGTTATCACCGGCGTGACAGCCAATAGTCCCGCAGCGAAAGCAGGCATTCAAGTGGGGGATGTTATTTTACGTTTAAATAAACGAGATAATCTGTCTATTCGTGAAATGATGCAAATTATTAGTGATACCAAACCAAATACAGAAGTTATCATCACGATTTCTCGCTTAGGTAAGGTGATTGATCTCCCCGTAATTATTGAAGAGCTACCATCTAACTAAGGATATCTTGTGGAAGTTAAAACCAGTCACTTTTTTGCCTGTTTAGATCGTCTTCGCTTAATTCAGCGTTGGTCATTGATGCGCAATATTGAAAAGGAAAACTTGGCGGAGCATAGCTTGCAAGTTGCCTTTGTAGCACAAGCCTTAGCGATTATTAAAAATCAGTTTTTTGGTGGTGAAGTGAATCCTGAGCGTATTGCGGTAGTGGCGATGTATCATGATACCTCTGAAATTTTTACGGGTGATTTGCCGACCCCAATTAAGTATTTCAATTCTGAAATCACTCATGCTTATAAAGACATTGAAGCGGCAGCCGAATTACATTTAATTAGCTTGCTTCCGACTGAGTTGCAAGATAGTTTTGCTCCATACTTAGATAGTGAGCAATTTAGCCCAGAAGAAAAGCATTTAGTAAAGCAAGCGGATTTGATTTGTGCTTACATTAAAGCTCAATTTGAATTAGAGCATGGTAACCACGAATTTAAAACAGCTAAAAAACGTTTAGAAAATTTTATGGAACAATGGCACAGCCAGGAAATGGATTATTTTTTACAAGTCTTTTTGCCAAGTTTTGGACGCCCGATTGATGAGATTGCGTTATAAGCGAAAATAATAAAGTGCGATCAATTTTGATCGCACTTTTTGTTTTAGGATTATTTCAATGTTGCCAAGATGATTTGTTCTGGCTCAATATGTAACCACACTTCTTGTCCCACTTTCCAGCCATCCTTACTATGAATACTTGCACAAAATTCAATTGAGCTGTCTTTTATTTGCAAAATTGCTTCTTCATTTTGCATAGAAAGAATTGTTGCTTGGAAGATATTACTTTTTTCTTCCGATGCCATGGCACTAACTTTCACCCAAGGCGCTTTAAACATCACCATCACTTCTTTTTCAGTAATGAGTTTTAGACGCTCAGCACTGCGCATTGTGATTGAAACATGTAATGGATGAGCTAAATCCTGAATATTTACCGCAACAATGCAGCGGGAGTTAACAATATGTTGACTCGCAACCTTACCAAAAAATTGATTACGCGCACTACTTTGTAAGGAGAATTTTGCTGTCGCTGAAAGCAAGCTATTGAGTGGAATAGTCTCATCTTGAAGAATATGGAAGGCGTGCTCTTGTGTTTGTTCGAGCAAATCATAAAGCTGCAGCAAACGCTCAGCATAAGTGGTTAATGAAGTACCGCCCCCATTTTTCCCACCGATATTACGTTCTAAAAGCGGTTTGGGGCTAATTTTATTCATCGCCTCAAGGTGATCCCACGCACTTTTATAGCTCACTTTTGCATTTTTGGCTGCCTGATTAATTGAGCCACATTCTTTAATTTCTTTTAAGAGGCGAACACGTTTTGGGTCTATAAATAATTTTTGATGAAGTTTGATTGTCAGTAAAATTTCAGTTTGTTTCATCATCTCCTCCTAATACATAATTTTGCTTATTTTACTTGATTTTTGTTTTTTTCTGTATGCTTATTTTAAAATTAAAGTTATAATTCAAACGCAGTATATTTTTTTACATATAGTTTCATTTATATAGGAGATAAATAATGAAATTAACCAAATTTGCAACCGCACTTTTAATTGCAGGTATGGGCGTGTCTTTCGCTGCATCTGCAAAAGTGACTGTGTTTGCAGCAGCTTCAATGACTGATGCTTTACAACAAATTGCAGAGCAGTATAAATCTGAAAAAGCAAGTAACGAAGTGGTGTTTTCCTTTGCATCTTCATCCACTTTAGCTAAACAAATTGAAGAAGGGGCTCCTGCAGACTTATTTATTTCAGCTAGCAACAAATGGATGAAATATTTATCAGATAAAAATCTCACCGTAAAAGAAACTGAAAAAGTATTAGCGGGCAATGAATTAGTGTTAATTGCACCGGCTAAAAGTGCCGCTAATTCAGTGGATATTGCTAAAGGTGAATGGATTAAAGGCTTAAAAGACAGCTATTTATCCGTAGGTGATCCTACGCACGTTCCTGCAGGACAATATGCTGAAGAGTCATTAACCAAATTAAATTTATGGGATCAAGTCAAAGATAAATTAGCACGTGCGAAAGACGTACGTGGTGCGTTGGCCCTGGTTGAACGCGCTGAAGCTCCTTATGGTATTGTGTATAGCACAGATGCTAAAGTGAGTAAAGACGTGAAAGCAGTAGGTGTATTCCCGAAAGACAGTTATAAACCGGTAGAATACCCAGCAGCGATTTTAAAAGATCATGATAATGCAGATACTCGTGATTTTCTTAATTACTTAGAATCTGATGCCGCGAAGAAAGTATTTGTTGAATATGGTTTCTCTGTGAAATAATGAGGCTTCGTTTTACAAGAAAAGGACAGGAAACTGTCCTTTTTATTATCTCTAAAGAAATTTAGTCATATCGATATACATACAAGGAAATATTTTGCTCTCTTGGTTTCAATTAAGCCCGATGGAATGGGATGCGATTCACTTAAGCATGAGTGTTGCATTGAGTTCTATGCTTTGGAGTTTACCTTTCGCGATTTTTATCGCTTGGTTATTAGCTCGTAAGGAATTCTACGGTAAGTCGCTGATTACTGGACTTATTCATCTGCCGTTAGTGCTACCGCCAGTAGTAATTGGTTATTTATTACTCGTTGCTATGGGACGTAACGGCTTTATTGGTAAGTATTTATACCAATGGTTTGGTTTATCTTTTGGTTTTAGCTGGAAAGGTGCCGTATTAGCTTCTGCGGTAGTGGCATTTCCATTGGTCGTGAGGGCAATTCGCCTTTCCTTGGAAAGCATTGATTTTAAATTAGAACAAGCTGCACAAACGCTTGGTGCTTCACCTTGGCGAGTCTTTTTTACAATAACGTTGCCCCTTTCTCTGCCTGGTGTGTTGGCTGGTTTAGTATTAGGTTTTGCTCGCTCTTTAGGTGAATTTGGCGCAACCATTACTTTCGTTTCCAATATTGCAGGGGAAACGCAAACCATTCCTTTAGCGATGTATTCATTTATCCAAACTCCCGGTGCGGAAGAGCAAACGGCTCGACTTTGCTTGTTTGCGGTGATTCTTTCATTAATTTCTTTATTGCTTTCGGAAGCGTTAAGCAAACGGATGCAGAAAAAATTGGGGCAAGGCGATGCTACACATTAATGTACAACAACAATTAGGTCGCCTGACCTTACGTGCAGATCTGCAACTGCCAACTCAAGGTGTGACGGCGATTTTTGGTTTGTCGGGTTCGGGGAAAACCTCATTGATTAATTTGGTGAGTGGTTTAACTCATCCCGATCAAGGATTTATTCGTTTAAATGACCGCACTTTGGTGGATGTGGAGAATAGTGAGAATCTTCCCGTACATCAGCGTAAAATCGGCTATGTATTCCAAGATGCACGTTTATTTCCCCATTACAATGTCAAAGGTAATTTACGTTATGGCATGAAGAATGTCAGTCGTGAAGATTTTGACTATATCGTTCAGCTACTTGGTATTGAACCTTTACTCAAACGCTATCCGCTGACTTTATCGGGTGGTGAAAAACAACGTGTCGCTATTGGGAGAGCCTTATTAACGGATCCTGATATTTTGTTAATGGATGAACCGCTTTCAGCTTTAGATATGCCTCGCAAACGTGAGCTCATGCAATATTTGGAAAGTCTATCCAAAGAAATTAATGTGCCGATTTTATATGTGACGCACAGTTTAGATGAATTATTACGCTTGGCCGATCGCGTTGTGCTGATGGAAAATGGTAAAGTGAAAGCCTATGACACCTTAGAAAATGTGTGGAACAGTCCGTTATTTGCCCCTTGGAAAGGTGAATCGGAGCAGAGTAGTGTGTTGGCGTTGCCAGTATATTTACATAATCCAACCTATAAAATGACCGCACTTTCTTTAGGCGGACAGCAACTTTGGATCAACGAAGTGCATCATCAAGCGAATGAAAAAGTACGCGTCTGTATTTATAGCTCCGATGTGTCGCTTACTTTAAGCAAGCCAGAGCAAACGAGCATTCGTAATATCTTACGAGGACAAATTGTACAGATCGTTCCACAAGAGAATCGTATTGATATTGCGGTATTGGTGGAAGGGCATAAAGTTTGGGCAAGTATCAGTAAATGGGCGTTTAATGAATTACATTTTGCTCAAGGCATGGATGTTTATGTGCAAATAAAAGCGATTTCTGTCGTCTAGTAATCACTCTCTTTTCAATTTTAAAAAGGGATAAAATCGTTTATCCCTTTTAAATTCTATTTAGTTATATTTCATTCCTAAAAAACATTTTATTTCCGTTAATAAAAACCATTAAATAGACTTACTTATCAACTTCTTAAGGAACAAAAATGTTATTTATTACTTTAGTGCTTTTTGTTGCTGTGCTTTTAGGGCTTAATTATCTCTATCGTAGTACGCAAAAATTAGGTCAAACGGTATTTGTTGGTTTGTTATTAGGGCTTGTAGGCGGTGCATTACTGCAATCCTTAAGTGAGCAAGAAACCGTGAAAACCGCCTTGGATTGGATCAATTTAGTGGGCGGCGGTTATGTTCGCTTACTCCAAATGATTGTAATGCCGTTGGTGTTCGTATCGATCCTTTCTGCGATTACGCGTTTAAATCAAGCCGGCTCATTAGGCAAAATCAGTTTTAGCGTACTTTCCGTGCTTTTAGTTACTACCGCTATTGCGGCATTAATCGGTATCATTATGGTGAAAGTGTTTGGTTTAACTGCAGAAGGTTTAGTGGCCGGTGAGCGTGAATTAGCAGCACAGGCGAAAGTCGTAGGTCGTGTAGATCAAGTCAGCAACCTTTCTATTCCAGCAATGTTGATTTCTTTTATTCCTAAAAATCCATTTGCAGAATTAACTGGAGCAAATCCAACTTCGATTATCAGTACCGTGATTTTCTCTGCATTTTTAGGTGTGGCAGCGTTAAGTTTACGCAAAGAAGATCAATCACTCGGTGATCGTATTGCACAAGGGGTTGATACATTAAATAAATTAGTCATGCGTTTAGTACGCTTTGTCATTCGTTTAACCCCTTACGGTGTGTTCGCGTTAATGATTAAAATGGCGGCTATATCAAAATGGGAAGATATTCTGAGTTTAGGTAGCTTTATTGTTGCGTCTTATATTGCGATTATCTTGATGTTTATTGTGCATGGCGTACTACTTGGCTTATCTGGTATTAACCCAATCACTTACTTCAAAAAAGCATTGTCAACATTGAGCTTTGCTTTTACCTCTCGTTCAAGTGCAGCGAGTATTCCGTTAAACATTGAAACTCAAACAGATAAACTGGGTAATAATCCTGTTGTAGCAAACTTTTCTGCCACCTTTGGAGCAACAATCGGGCAGAATGGTTGTGCAGGGATTTATCCTGCGATGCTAGCGGTAATGGTGGCGCCAACAGTGGGAATTGATCCATTTACGGTGAGCTATATTGCAACATTAGTATTGGTGGCGGCGATCTCCTCTTTCGGTATTGCCGGAGTGGGTGGTGGCGCAACCTTTGCCGCGATTGTGGTGTTATCGACTTTAAATCTACCGTTAGAATTAGTGGGTTTGTTGATTTCAATTGAGCCATTAATTGATATGGGACGAACTGCACTGAATGTGAATGGAGCAATGACAGCCGGAACGTTGTCCAGCAAATGGTTAAAGCTTAAAGAATAATCGAGAGAAAAAGAGCTTAGTAGATAGGTCCTTTTTTATCAATAAAAAAAGTGCGGTCAATTTCAAAACAGTTTTAAAATTGACCGCACTTTCTGTTTGGGATCACTTACCTAAATTATCAAAGAATTTCTTCACACCGTCTAAAAAGCTTGAAGATTTCGGACTATGCGATTTTTGTCCTTTCAAACTTTCTTCCAGTTTTTCTAATAATTCTTTCTGTTCTTTATTTAAGTTCACCGGTGTTTCAATCACCACGCGGCAAATGAGATCGCCTGCGTAGCCGCTACGTGTAGAGTTAACTCCTTTACCACGCATACGGAATAGTTTGCCTGTTTGGGTTTCAGCAGGGATTTTGAGTTTCACTTTACCATCTAAGGTTGGGACTTCAATTTCACCACCTAACGCAGCCATTGAGAAACTGATTGGCACTTCGCAGTAGAGGTTATTACCATCACGTTCAAAGATATGATGTTCTTTAACGTGAATGACCACATATAAATCACCTGCTGGTGCACCATTTTCGCCAGCCGCACCTTCACCGCTTAAGCGTAATTGGTTGCCGGTATCCACCCCAGCTGGGATCTTAACAGAAAGGCTTTTCTTTTTGTGAACACGACCTTCGCCATGGCAGCTTTTACATGGTTTTTCAATTTTCTTACCCGAACCATGACAAGTAGGGCAAACCGCTTCAGTTACGAAGAAACCTTGTTGACGACGAACACGACCAGAACCATGACAGCTTGGACATGTTTCAACTTTTGAGCTTTTTTCTGCGCCGGTACCATCACAGCTATCACAGTGTGCAAGCGTATTGATTTGGATATCTTTAGTTGTACCTTTTACGGCTTCTTCTAACGTAATTTGGATGTCATAACGTAAATCTTCACCACGTACTACACGCTGACGACCGCGTCCGCCACCACCGAAGATATCACCGAACATATCTCCAAAAATATCACCGAAATCAGTACCGCTGAATCCGCCACCGAAGCCACCGCCTCCCATGCCGCCTTGTTCAAAGGCTGCATGGCCGTATTGATCGTAAGCCGCACGCTTTTCTTTATCACCTAGGATTTCATAGGCTTCTTGGATTTCTTTAAATTTTTCTTCTTTGGCTTTATCACCTTTGGTTCTATCAGGGTGATATTGCATGGCGAGTTTTTTGTAAGCACGTTTAATTGCTTTTTCATCTGCGCCACGTTCAACACCAAGAACGTCGTAATAATCTTTCTTTGCCATAATGTTTTCGTTTTCCGTTTAAAAATATAAATTTAAAAAATTTTATTTTGTTATTGTGTGGTACTGCATTAACAACATACCTAACAATAAAAATGATGCCGAAGGCAGAAATATCAAGGGTAAATACGTTAATTTATACTTGTTTTTGTTTGCTTACTATTAAGATAAGTAAACAAATAAAAATAAGCGATAAGCTGAACGTTTTTATCTCTCGTTATTTAAAGTGGCAGGCAATCTGCCTGCCTTATAATACTTATTTAGCTGCAGCGAATGCTTGCTCTAAGTCAGCTAAAATATCTTGAATATTTTCAATACCGCAAGAAAGTCGAATAAGTCCTGCAAAAATCCCCGCTTTTTCTAATTCAGCTTCACTTAATTGGCGATGCGTTGAAGTTGCGGGATGTAATGCACAAGTACGAATATCGGCTACGTGTACTTCACGAGAGGTCATTTGCAATGCGTTTAACCATTTTGCCGCGGTTTCTTTATCACCTTTAATCTTAAAGGAAATAACGCCACACAAACCGTTAGGTAAGTATTTTTGTTTGAGCGCATAATCTGGCGAACTTGGTAAGCCAGGATAATTCACTTTAACAACTTGCGGATGTTTTTCTAAAAACTCGGCTACAGCCTGTGCATTTTCATAATGACGTTGCATGCGAAGCGCAAGGGTTTCCATACCTACATTTAATAAGAAACTATTTTGTGGAGCCGGGGTTGCGCCCAAATCGCGCATTAATTGCACGCGTGCTTTGACAATATAAGCCGCAGGGCCAAAGGTTTCTGTGTAAACCAAACCATGATAAGTTTGGTCTGGCGTGCTTAATTGCGGATATTTACCGTTATTCCAATTAAAGTTACCGCCATCAGTAATTGAGCCACCTAAGGCAATAGCATGGCCATCTAAATATTTAGATGTGCTGTGAATGACCACGTTTGCGCCAAATTCGATTGGACGACAAAAATAGGGCGTTGCAAAGGTATTATCAACTAATAATGGTGCTTCTGCAGCTTTTGCTAAAGTAGCAAATTTTTCTATATCCAACACACGTAAAGCGGGGTTCGCAATGGTTTCAGCAAAAACGGCTTTTGTATTTGGACGAATCGCTTTTTTGAGTTCTTCAAGCGGTAAATCTTGATCCACAAAAGTCACTTCGATACCCATTTTTTTGAATGTATGGGCAAATAAATTGTAAGTACCGCCATACACATAAGAAGAGGAAATGAAATGATCGCCTGCTTCTAAAATATTCAACATCGCATAGAAAACCGCAGATTGACCAGAAGCAGTACACATTGTTGCCACGCCACCTTCAAGTGCCGTGATTTTTTCTTCAGCCGCATTTGTTGTTGGGTTTGCTAAGCGAGTATAAAAATAGCCAGCAGCTTGTAAATCAAATAGCTTGCCAATTTCTTCTGCGGAATCGTAGGTATAAGTCGTGCTTTGTACGATAGGTTGAACACGTGGCTCACCGTTTTTAGGGCTATAGCCAGCATGGAGGCATTTCGTTTCGAATTTCATTGTTTTTTCCTTTGTTGTGTTTGTTTTGGGGATAAAGTGCGGTCGTTTTTTATAAAATTTTACGCACTTTGAGCTTAGCAATGTGGTACAACAGCGATATAAATTTCTACCAAACCATCAGAGTGGTATTTTTCAAAATCCACCGAATAAGCCCGCTTAAGTAAACCTTGTTGTTCTTTTTTCCAGATTAGTTGCCATGTTTGATAAATTTCATCTACTTTGCAACGAAAAACTTCGTAGAAACTCAAATCTTCAATTTCAATCACTGGAATATCTGTCTCTAATACTACTTCACTTGCAATCGCAAAATCATAGTCTGCTAGGTGATTCGTAGCATAATTAAAATAGATGCCATAACAACAGTGACCTTGTGGTAGTTTATCAAGATTGTTTTGCCAAAGGGTTGAGATTATCTCATTTGCAATGTTGTTATTTAAGCGTTGTTGTACGATTGGGTAGAGTTTTAACGCCATTTATCCTCCGGGTTTATTTTTCCTGACTTCACTTTTTTTAATAAAGTCAGGAAAAATGCTGATGAATGAATACACCAAAAGGGCGTATCGCTACGCCCTTTGATTTAGGTTAAAGTGAAATTATTTGTTGTCTTTCACTTCTTCAAACTCAGCATCAACAACATCATCATTTGGTTTGCTGTTGCTTTGAGCTTGTTGTGCATCAGCTTGCTGTTGAGCCACTTGAACAAGTTTTTGAGCAACTTCTGCAAGCGCTTGAAGTTTAGCTTCGATAGCCGCTTTATCTTCCCCTTTCGCAGCTGTTTCTAAATCGCTTAATGCACTTTCAATTGCTGCACGATCTTCAGCTGGAACTTTATCACCCGCTTCTTCTAATTGTTTACGTGTGCTGTGTACAAGATGATCTGCTTGGTTGCGAGCTTGTACTAATTCTTCAAATTTACGGTCTGCTTCAGCGTTTGCTTCTGCATCACGAACCATTTTTTGAATTTCTTCATCACTTAAACCTGAAGAGGCTTTGATGGTGATTTGTTGTTCTTTACCCGTACCTTTGTCTTTCGCAGAAACGTGGATGATACCGTCAGCATCGATGTCGAAGGTCACTTCAATTTGTGGCATACCGCGTGGAGCTGGGTTGATGCCCTCAAGGTTGAACTGACCTAAAGATTTATTTGCTGATGCTTGTTTACGTTCACCTTGTAATACGTGAATCGTTACTGCACTTTGGTTATCTTCTGCTGTTGAGAACACTTGTGATTTTTTAGTTGGAATCGTTGTGTTTTTCTCAATTAAGGTAGTCATCACACCACCCATTGTTTCGATACCTAAAGATAATGGTGTTACGTCTAACAACAATACATCCGTTACATCACCTGCTAATACACCACCTTGAACTGCTGCACCAATAGCAACGGCTTCATCCGGGTTCACATCTTTACGAGGTGCTTTACCGAAGAATTCTTCTACTTTTTGTTGTACTAATGGCATACGGGTTTGACCGCCCACTAGGATAACATCATCAATTTGTGATGCACTTAAGCCAGCATCGTTTAATGCAACTTTTACAGGTTCAAGTGATTTCGCCACTAAATCTTCTACTAAAGATTCTAATTTAGCACGAGTTAATTTAATGTTTAAGTGTTTAGGACCTGTTGCATCTGCAGTGATGTAAGGTAAGTTAACATCAGTTTGTTGTGCAGAAGAAAGTTCAATTTTTGCTTTTTCGCCAGCTTCTTTTAAACGTTGCATTGCAAGTGGGTCGTTACGTAAATCAACGCCTTGTTCTTTTTTGAACTCATCTACTAAGTAGTTGATTACACGGTTATCGAAGTCTTCACCACCTAAGTGAGTATCACCGTTGGTTGCTAATACTTCAAAGGTTTTTTCGCCACCCACTTCATCAATTTCGATGATAGATAAGTCGAATGTACCACCACCTAAGTCATATACGGCGATAGTTTTGTTGCCTTGACCTTTATCTAAACCGTAAGCTAATGCTGCTGCTGTTGGTTCGTTGATAATACGTTTGACTTCTAAGCCTGCGATACGACCAGCATCTTTTGTTGCTTGACGTTGAGCATCGTTAAAGTATGCAGGAACAGTGATTACCGCTTCAGTCACTGGCTCACCTAAAAAATCTTCCGCAGTTTTCTTCATTTTTTTCAATACTTCTGCAGAAATTTGTGGCGGTGCAAGTTTGTCACCTTTTACATTTACCCATGCATCACCATTGTCTGCTTTGGTGATTTCAAATGGCATAATATCGATGTCACGTTTTACTTCAGCATCTTCAAAACGACGACCGATTAAACGTTTAATCGCGAACAATGTATTTTTCGGGTTGGTCACTGCTTGGCGTTTTGCCGGTTGACCCACTAAAATTTCGTTATCATTTGTATAAGCGATAATTGACGGGGTAGTACGATCGCCTTCTGCATTTTCAATTACACGTGGTTTATCACCATCCATTACGGCGACACAAGAGTTTGTTGTACCTAAGTCAATACCAATAATTTTTCCCATGTTGTTACTCCTAATTAAATTTTAAATTCGTTGTAAATTGTTACGATGAATAAGATGTGGATACTTTTTCGCATTTCAAGAGATAATATTTAAAATTTTTTCTTCCTTTTAAAGTGCGGTCATTTCCGTTCTTGTTTTACAAAATAAGTCCGCAGGAATAAAGTTCAAGGGGAAAAATAAAATATTTTTGAAAAAATAAGAAAAAAATTTCATTTTATGATAAATTGCTGACAATTTTAGTCATCTATTAATTTAATAAAGGAATCAAAATGAAAAAATCAGTCGTAGCATTAGGCGTAATTGTGGCACTTGGTGTGGTAGGTGTCGGTGGAGCTTGGTTTACTGGGGAAAAAGCACAAACTGAATATTTACGCCAAATTGAATTAGCAAACAAACAAGCTCAGGCTTTAGGCTTATCTGATTCATTTAAGGTTGTTTATCAAAATAAACAGTTTGAGCGCGGTTTCTTTACTTCTCAAGTGGAAGATGAAGTGGTCATATCTTTACCCAAAGAGGGGAAGGTATTTACTATTCCATTTTCAACTAAGCTTTATCATGGTCCATTCCCACTCGATCAATTAACCAAATTTAATTTCATGCCAGCAATGTTTTCAGCACAAGGTGTGATTGGTAAAAATGAAACCACCCAACCTTTATTTGATTTGCTTAAATCGGATAAACCTGTTCAATATCAAGCAACTACTGGCTATAACTTATCGACAAAAGGTAAAGTTGAATTAGCGGGTGGAGAGCTAACTGATCCAGAGTCACCAGGAACGAAAGTCACTTGGTCAAATATCAATATGGGCTTTGATATCAATAAAGATCTCGCTGGCAAATATGATATGACCTTAAATGAAGTGAGTGCTACTGTCTTGCCAGAAGTGATGGAGGAGCAAGATGGCGAAGATATGCCTAAATCAATCACAATGAAAATGAAAGGCATGAAAGTCGAAGGTTCATATAATCCAACTAAATGGGCTTACATTTATACGGGAAACAGCACTTCTTTAATTGACAGTTTTGAAATGGCTACGCTCGATTATGCGGGAAAAGAGAGCACTGTAGTCCAAAAGGGTTTTAAAGCAAAATCTGATATTTCACTCGATGGTGATTTCGTGAGTGCCAAAAGTGAAAATACGGTAGACTCGATAGCTATTGATGGGAAAGATTTTGGTAAATTAACTTACAACGTTGAGTTAAACCATATTGAAGCAAATGCGATTAATGCATTGATTGAAGCACTTTTTACTGTCTTCGAATCAATAAGTGATGAGGAAAATTCTTCTAATGAGGAAATGGTATCCGAAATTTTAAGCTCATGGGCTGAAAATCATGGTATGGCTATTTTTAATAATCAACCTCAAATTAAACTAAACCCAATGTCAATTTCAAATAGCCAGGGTAAAGTCTCATTAGATTTAAATGTGGCGTTAGCGAAAGATCCGAAATTTGATTTAATGGCGGGGAGTTTATATAAACAATTTACGGATTTTGCGTTAAATATTCACGTAGATAAAGAAATGGTTGAAAAAAATCTTGCACAATTTGTACCAGAAGAAGAGAGAGCTTTGATTAAAGCACAAATTGAAGAGCAAGCTAAACAAGCGGCAGCACAAAATATTGTGGTGAATAATGATAAAAATGTGACGCTTAACTTAGTGCTTGAAAAGGGCGAACTCAAACTTAATGGTCAAGTGATTCCTGAAGAGCAAGTTCAAGGCGTGTTGTTTATGCTAATGATGGGAATGGCGGCACAGGGCCAGTAATTAACAACGAAATAATTAGAAAGGAGATAAAGTCATTTATCTCTTTTTTTATTAGGTTGAGATTATTTGAGTTTTAATCTAAACGTGCCTTTAAATATCCGTCATAATCAGGGATATCAATATCAATTTCTTGATCGAACAAACTTGATGTTAAAAGGAAATCGGCCGTGCTTTGATTAATCGCTACCGGAATATTCCAAACGGTTGCAATACGCATTAAGGCTTTTACATCGGGATCATGGGGTGCTGCGTTCATCGGATCCCAAAAGAAAATCATCATATCAATTTTTTTCTCGGCAATCAGTCCGCCAAGTTGTTGATCGCCTCCCATCGGGCCACTTAATAGCGAGGCTATTTCAAGTCCCGTTTCTCTAGACAATAGATGGCCAGTTGTACCTGTTGCATAAAGTTGATGGGGAGCGAGAGCTTCTTTATGTTTCTTTACCCAATTGAGCAGATTTTGTTTGCAGCTATCATGTGCAACGAGCGCTATTCGTTTATGAGAAAAGATTGGGCGAGTTGTCGTGTTCATATTTTGTCCTCTAAAAAGCTTAAAAGCATGCGAACACTTTAGATCAAAGCGGGTAAGGAATGCAATATATAAAGTATAGTTTAATTTAAGCTCAAAAATCCTTTAAAAATGACCGCACTTTTAGTGAAGAGTATTGCAATAACACGAAGAAATGCGTGAGAACAGTGAAAATCTACTATCTTTCTTGCAAAAAATCTTCTAAAATTTACAAGATTTGTTAAATGTTTGTAACATAGATTAACAAGCTTGATTTTCGTGTTTGGTCATAACCAAACTTCATTTTCACTCAGTAAAATAAGGAAAGACTATGTCAGATACCTTAGTAAACGATATTGACCCAATTGAAACACAGGATTGGTTGTCAGCTGTTGATTCATTAATTCGTGCAGAAGGCGCAGAGCGTGCGCATTACATCATCAATCAGGTGATTGATCAGGCACGTAATGGTGGTGTGAACATTGCAAAAGGTGGCGTAACAACCCCTTATGTTAATACCATCCCTGTTTCTGAACAGCCAGCATACCCAGGTGATAAAGCTATTGAACGTCGTATTCGTAGTGCTGTACGTTGGAATGCGATCATGGCGGTATTACGTGGCCAGAAAAAAGATCTTGAATTAGGTGGTCATATTTCAACTTATCAATCTGCAGCAAGCATGTATGAAGTCTGTTTTAACCACTTCTTCAAAGCGGCGACTGATAAAAACGGCGGTGACTTAGTCTTCTTCCAAGGCCACGCAGCACCTGGTATGTATGCTCGTGCATTTGTTGAAGGTCGTATTACTGAAGATCAAATGAATAATTTCCGTCAGGAATGTGAACCAGGTAAAGGTCTTTCTTCTTACCCACACCCGAAATTAATGCCTGAATTCTGGCAATTCTCCACAGTATCGATGGGTTTAGGGCCAGTAAATGCAATCCGTACTGCTCGTTTCTTAAAATACTTAGATAACCGTGGTTTAAAAGACACCAAAGATCAAAAAGTGTATGCTTTCCTTGGTGATGGTGAGATGGATGAAATCGAAGCGAAAGGTGATTTAACCTTCGCAGCACGTGAAGGCTTAGATAACTTAATCTTCGTTGTAAGCTGTAACTTGCAACGTTTAGATGGTCCTGTAACGGGTAATGGTAAAATCGTTCAAGAATTAGAAGGTTTATTTGCTGGTGCTGGTTGGGAAGTGATCAAAGTCATGTGGGGCTCTAACTGGGACAAATTATTTGCCAAAGACACCTCAGGTAAGTTAACTCAATTGATGATGGAAGTGCTTGATGGCGACTATTTAACCTTCAAATCTAAAGATGGTGCTTATGTTCGTGAACACTTCTTTGGTCGTTATCCAGAAACTGCAGCATTAGTAGCGGATATGACAGATGATGAAATCTGGGCATTAAGACGCGGTGGTCATGACTCAGAAAAACTTTATGCGGCATTCCATAAAGCACAAACAGCAGGTAAACCTGTAGTAATCCTTGCACACATGGTTAAAGGTTATAAAATTCCTGAAGCAGAAAGTAAAAATACGGCTCACCAATCTAAAAAAATGTCGATCGAAAGTCTTAAATACTTCCGTGATCATTTCCACCTAGATATTAAAGATGAAGATATCCCTAACTATCCGTATATCACCTTCCCAGAAGGTTCGGAAGAGTACAATTATCTTCACGGCAGACGTAAAGCGTTAAACGGTTACTTACCAAAACGTTTACCAAAATTCACCACTGAATTTAAAGTGCCTGCTTTAGAAGAATTCGCCCCATTATTGGAAGCTCAAGCTCGTCCAATTTCAACTACAATGGCATTCGTACGTTTCTTAAATACGCTCTTGAAAGATAAAAATATTGGTAAACAAATTGTACCAATTGTTGCTGACGAAGCACGTACTTTCGGTATGGAAGGTTTATTCCGTCAAATTGGTATTTACAACCCACATGGTCAAAACTATGTGCCTTCTGATCGTGACTTAGTGGCTTACTACCGTGAAGCAAAAGATGGTCAAGTATTACAAGAAGGGATCAATGAATTAGGTGCAGCATCATCTTGGTTAGCGGCAGCGAACTCATATTCTGTTAATAACCTTCCGATGATTCCATTCTTCATCTACTACTCAATGTTTGGTTTCCAACGTGTGGGTGACTTAATGTGGGCAGCAGGTGACCAATTAGCACGTGGTTTCATGATCGGTGGTACTTCTGGCCGTACAACATTAAATGGTGAAGGTTTACAACACGAAGATGGTCACAGCCATATTCAATCTCTTGTTATTCCTAACTGTGTATCTTATGACCCAGCTTACGTTTATGAAGTGGCAGTTATCTTACAAGATGGTATCAACCGTATGTACGGTGAAAAACAAGAAGATGTGTTCTACTACATCACCACATTAAACGAAACTTACGAACAACCAGCAATGCCAAAAGGTGCTGAAGAAGGCATTCGTAAAGGTCTTTATAAATTTGAAACCGTTGAAGCGAAAGGCAACAAAGGTCATGTTCAATTATTAGGTTCTGGTGCGATCTTCCGTCACGTTCGTGAAGCGGCACAAATCCTTGCAAATGAATATGGTGTAAGCTCAGATGTATATAGCGTGCCTTCATTCACTGAAGTGGCTCGTGAAGGTGCGGATGCAGTACGTTGGAATATGTTACACCCAACAGAAACACCACGCGTACCTTACATTGCACAAGTCATGAATGATGCACCGGCTGTTGCGGCAACTGACTACATGAAATTGTTCGCAGAACAAGTTCGTGCATTTATTCCTGCACAAAGCTATCACGTATTAGGTACTGATGGTTTCGGTCGTTCAGACAGCCGTGAAAACTTACGTGAACACTTCGAAGTGGATGCGCGTTATGTTGTGGTTGCTGCATTACATGAGCTTGCAAAACAAGGCAAATTTGATGCGAAAGTGGTGGCTGATGCTATCGCGAAATTTGGTTTAAAAACTGAAATTTTAAATCCGCTTTACGCTTAATAAACAATATCCTGTGCGCTAAAACGCACAGGAGCATCTACAAATAAAGTGCGGTTGATTTTAACTGCGTTTTTTAAAGGTAAGATAACATGTCAAAACAAATTCAAATTCCTGATATCGGTAGTGATGAAGTTACCGTAACAGAAGTGATGGTGAAAGTAGGTGATACCATTACCGCTGATCAAAGTATTATCAATGTTGAAGGTGATAAAGCTTCAATGGAAGTCCCTGCACCAGAAGCCGGTGTGGTAAAAGAAGTATTAGTAAAAGTGGGTGATAAAGTCACAACTGGCACACCAATGCTTGTATTAGAGTCAGCGGATGCGGCAGCGCCTGCTCCAGCCGCAGCAGCACCTGCACCGGCAGCCGCACCAGCAGCTGCAAGTGTAGTTGAAGTCAATGTGCCAGATATCGGTTCAGACGAAGTAAACGTGACTGATATTATGGTGAAAGTAGGCGATAGCGTTGAAGTTGACCAATCAATCATCAATGTTGAAGGTGATAAAGCGTCAATGGAAGTTCCTGCTCCAGTTGCTGGCGTAGTTAAAGAAATTTTAATCAACGTGGGCGATAAAGTTGTTACAGGCAAATTAATCATGAAATTTGAAGTGGCAGGTGCCGCACCAGCCGCAGCGCCAGTTCAACAGGCTGCAGCACCTGCACCAACAGCTTCAGCCATTAAAGAAGTGAACGTACCTGATATTGGTGGTGATGAAGTTAACGTAACTGAAATCATGGTTGCAGTTGGCGACAGCGTTTCTGAAGAGCAATCTTTAATCACCGTTGAAGGCGATAAAGCCTCAATGGAAGTGCCAGCTCCGTTTGCGGGTGTGGTAAAAGAAATTTTAGTGAAATCAGGTGATAAAGTTTCAACTGGTTCATTAATTATGAAATTTGAAGTGGCGGGTGCAGCACCTGCTCCAGCAGCGGCTCCAGCGGCAGCAGCTCCTGCTCCTCAAGCAACACCTGCAGCAGCGCCAGTAGCACAATCAGGTAATGTATCTGGCTTAAGCCAAGAACAAGTTGTCGCAAGCGCAGGCTATGCACATGCAACTCCAGTGATTCGTCGTTTAGCGCGTGAATACGGTATTAACCTTGATCGCGTAAAAGGTACGGGTCGTAAAGGTCGCGTAGTAAAAGAAGATATCCAAGCTTACGTGAAAACCGCTGTTAAAGCGTTTGAAACAGGCACTGTATCTTCTGCAGCAGCGGGTAATGCTGTGGCAAACGGTGCTGGCTTAGGTTTATTACCATGGCCGAAAGTTGACTTCAGCAAATTTGGTGAAGTGGAAGAAGTTGAATTAAGCCGTATCAACAAAATCTCTGGTGCAAACTTACATCGTAACTGGGTAATGATTCCACATGTTACTCACTTCGATCGCACAGATATCACAGATTTAGAAGCATTCCGTAAAGAACAGAACAAGATTGTTGAAAAACAAAAATTGGATGTGAAAATTACACCAGTTGTGTTCATTATGAAAGCAGTAGCGAAAGCATTAGAAGCGTTCCCACGTTTCAATAGCTCTATTTCTGAAGACGGTCAAAAGTTAACACTTAAAAAATACATCAACATTGGCGTAGCGGTAGATACACCAAACGGTCTTGTTGTACCTGTATTTAAAAATGTGAACAAAAAAGGTATTATCGAACTCTCTCGTGAATTAATGGAAGTCTCCAAAAAAGCACGTGACGGTAAACTTTCAGGTTCAGATATGCAAGGTGGTTGTTTCACCATTTCAAGTTTAGGTGGTATTGGTACCACTCACTTTACGCCAATCGTAAATGCACCTGAAGTGGCAATCTTAGGTGTGTCTAAATCAGAAATGCAACCGGTTTGGAATGGTAAAGAATTTGAGCCACGCTTAATGCTTCCATTATCATTATCTTTCGACCACCGTGTGATCGATGGTGCTGATGGTGCTCGTTTCTTAAGCTATATCAATGGCGTATTAGCTGACTTACGTCGCTTAGTGATGTAATTAACATGGTAAGATGTGAGTGATTAGGCTCACATCTTACAGAAAGGACCGCAAGTGCGGTCAAAAATTTGAACGTTTTTACGAGGTAAAAATGAGTAAAGAAATTAAAACCCAAGTTGTGGTACTTGGTGCTGGTCCTGCAGGTTATTCAGCGGCATTCCGTTGTGCGGACTTAGGTTTAGAAACAGTACTTGTTGAACGTTATTCAACATTAGGTGGGGTATGTTTAAACGTAGGTTGTATCCCTTCTAAAGCATTACTTCACGTTGCTAAAGTAATTGAAGAAGCAAAACACGCAAGCAAAAATGGTGTGTATTTCGCTGAGCCTCGCATTGATTTAGATGAAGTGCGCGCAGGTAAAGAAGCGGTTGTGGCTAAATTAACAGGCGGCCTTGCAGGCATGGCTAAACAACGTAAAGTCACCGTTGTTGAAGGTTTAGCGGCGTTTACCGATCCACATACATTAGTAGCACGTGATCGTGATGGTAAACCAACCACTATTAAATTTGATAATGCAATTATCGCAGCAGGTTCTCGTCCAATTCAATTACCATTTATTCCACATGAAGATCCGCGTGTTTGGGATTCAACAGATGCACTTAAATTGAAAGAAGTGCCGAAAAAACTGTTAATCATGGGCGGTGGTATCATTGGTTTAGAGATGGGTACCGTATATCATGCATTAGGTTCTGAAGTTGAAGTGGTTGAAATGTTTGATCAAGTGATTCCAGCAGCAGATAAAGATGTTGTTGCAATCTACACCAAACAAGTTGAGAAAAAATTCAAGTTAATGCTTGAAACTAAAGTGACAGCAGTTGAAGCAAAAGACGATGGTATCTATGTTTCAATGGAAGGCAAAGCATGTAACGATACTAAACGTTATGATGCAGTGTTAGTGGCAATCGGTCGTACACCAAACGGTAAATTGATCGATGCAGGTAAAGCAGGCGTTGAAGTGGATGAGCGTGGTTTCATTCATGTTGATAAACAAATGCGTACCAATGTGCCTCATATCTTTGCAATCGGTGATATCGTTGGTCAACCAATGTTAGCCCACAAAGGTGTTCACGAAGGCCACGTTGCGGCAGAAGTGATTGCAGGACAAAAACATTACTTCGATCCAAAAGTTATTCCTTCTATTGCGTATACTGAACCAGAAGTAGCTTGGGTAGGTAAAACTGAGAAAGAGTGTAAACAAGAAGGTTTAAACTACGAAGTTGCGAAATTCCCTTGGGCAGCTTCTGGTCGTGCGATTGCATCTGAATGTGCAGAAGGTATGACCAAATTAATCTTTGATAAAGATACTCACCGTATACTTGGTGGGGCTATCGTGGGGGCTAACGGTGGTGAATTATTAGGTGAAATCGGTCTTGCGATTGAAATGGGTTGTGATGCGGAAGATATCGCATTAACGATTCATGCTCACCCAACACTTCATGAGTCTGTGGGTCTTGCGGCTGAAGTATTTGAAGGTTCAATTACCGATCTTCCAAATGCAAAAGCGAAGAAAAAATAATCGATTTTAATCCTTTTAAGGGCTGCTCATTGAGTAGCCCTTATTTTTTTGAGATCTCACTCACAAAATTGCATAAAAATTCAATAAAGACTGGCGGGCATAATGACTTTTTGATAAAATCCGACCAGTTTTGTTTTTATATTTTTTTATTATTTAAAAGCTATGTTAAAGAAGATTTTGATTATTGTAGGTTTAGCTGTTTTGACAACAGCCTGCTCTAACAATTCGGGGCAGGCACAAAACGGTATGATTAGTGAAAGTGATGATGCTGAGTTAACGGGATTGATTGCCGGTTTAGATGGGAAAAAAGGGGGCGTTTACCCTAAATTAAGAACTAACCGTCCTAAATCAGGTTTAATTGGTGACAAAGCACTTGCTCAAGTTTATAACGAATGGGTGGGAACTCGTTACAGAATGGGTGGTACTTCAAAACATGGTATTGATTGCTCTGCATTTATGCAAACTGCTTTTCTTGATGCTTATGGCATGGAGCTTCCACGTTCAACTTCAGAACAACGCTATTTAGGTCGCCAAATCCAAAAACATGAATTACGTAAAGGTGATTTGGTGTTCTTCCGTCGCAACAATCATGTTGGCGTTTATATTGGTAATAACCAGTTTATGCATGCAAGTACAAGCCAAGGTGTAACAATTAGTTCATTAGATGAAGATTACTGGTCAAGAACTTATACACAATCTCGTCGTGTGATGTAATGACAATTTTATTTCAACAAGAAGTGCGGTTAATTTTAACCGCACTTTTTCTTTATTTAGATTATCTGATTATTGGCTTAAGCCGCAAATTTCATTAAGTCTCTTCTTGGTTTCATTTGATGGATAGTATTCGTCACCGTGCCAACTAATGGAAGGTTTGTCCATTGTGTTGTTTTAATATTTTCCACTTTAGAATCTAATGCCATGAATACAAATTCATTACCGCTTACACCAGCAAATTCATAAATATGGAATTCGTCTTGTTTTTCTAATACGACAAGATCACCAATGAAAAGGCTGTCATTTTTTTCAACCACTAACATATCGCCCATTTCAATTCCCCAAGCAAGCATATTCGGATTGGTAACACGAATAAAACAAGTTTGTTGTGGACGTTTGATGCAATAAAGGTTGAGATCTAATTTTTTATTAAATGTCGATTTGCTTTCAACATCATTGAAAAATGGCATAGGATGATAAGAAAACGTCATATCATTTTGTGCAACTGTATTTGCGTAGTTCATCATCTTGTGTTCCTTTTAGTTTGTGTGTTTTTAATCAGTGGTTGTTTATACAGTTGTAATATACTGGTATTAGATACAGTATGTCAATAGGGCATAGAAAAAATTTTTTTATAGGCGAAAATTTTAGAAAAAATTCATTCCTTACTGAAAAAGTTCAATTTTTTAACAAAATAATAAAGAAAAAATTTTCTTTTAAATAAAATTTGAGCTATCTTTATCTTGTTTCGGTGGATCGTAACGATCTGAAGTTCAACTTAATCTTCATTTAAAACTATTATGAATACAACACGTTTATTTCATTTTTTGTTCCAAGGTAATTTGGTAAAACGAATTGCCGTTGGTTTGGTACTCGGGATCCTTGTTGCCTTGGTGAATGAGAGTGTAAAAAATTCAGCAGGTATTGATCTTGCATCTAGCTTTGGAGTGCTCGGTCAAATCTTTGTTAAAGCATTGCGTGCTGTTGCACCAATTTTGATTTTCTTCCTTGTTATGGCAGCACTCGCTAATAAGAAAGTGGGCTCTAAAAGCAACATGAAAGAAATTGTCATGCTTTATCTTTTAGGTACTTTCTTAGCCGCTGTTGCTGCGGTAATTGCAAGTATGGCATTCCCATCAGATGTGGCTCTTGCAGTAAAAGAGGATGCGAGTTCAGCACCTCAATCTGTTGGTCAAGTCATGTTAACGTTAGTATTGAATGTGGTGGATAACCCATTAAATGCAATCTTCAAAGCAAACTTTATCGGTGTTTTAGCGTGGTCTATCGGTTTAGGTTTAGCCCTTCGTCATGCATCAGATGCAACTAAACAGGTTGTAGCTGATTTTGCAGAAGGCATTTCTAAAATTGTTCACGTGATTATTTCATTTGCACCTTTCGGTGTATTCGGTTTAGTGGCTGAAACATTATCTGACAAAGGCTTATCTGCGTTAGGTGGATATGTTCACTTATTATTCGTGTTAATCGGTACAATGCTATTTACTGCCTTTGTACTTAATCCAATTCTCGTTTATTGGAAAATTCGTCGTAATCCATATCCATTAGTGTGGACTTGTGTACGCGAAAGTGGTGTAACTGCATTCTTTACACGTAGCTCTGCAGCAAATATTCCTGTAAACATTGAATTAGCAAAACGCTTAAATCTTGATGAAGAAACCTATTCTGTAGCAATTCCATTAGGTGCAAATATCAATATGGCGGGTGCGGCAATTACTATTACTGTATTAACGTTAGCAGCTGTTCATACATTGGGTATTGAAGTTTCTTTTGTTAGTGCGGTGTTATTAAGTATTGTTGCGGCACTTTGTGCATGCGGTGCTTCTGGTGTGGCTGGTGGTTCATTATTGTTAATTCCATTAGCTTGTAGCTTATTCGGTATTAATGATGACATCGCTGCTCAAATGATTGGTGTAGGTTTCGTGATTGGTATCTTACAAGACTCAACAGAAACAGCACTTAACTCTTCAACTGACGTATTATTTACTGCGGCAGTATGTATGGAAGAAGAGCGTAAAAACGGTTAATTAAATTAATCTAATAAGGCGGGCAATTGCTCGCCTTTTGTTTTTAAAGGAAAGAGAATGGCACTTTTAATTCAGCAAGCAAAATTTAAGCTTTATCAAAAACAGACCTTAAACTTACCGCACTTTGCGATTGAGCCACAACAATATTGGGTTGTGGTAGGCAGTAATGGGAGTGGGAAATCGGCGTTTGCTTTAGCTTTGCAAAATGAGTTACCTTTACAGGAAGGGGAGTACCATAATTCCTTCAAACGTGTTCACTCCTTTTCTTTTGAAAAACAACGAGAAATTCTTGAAGCCACATTAAAGAATTTAAACAACGATGATACCGATCCAGATTTCTTTGGTCAAACGGCAAGAGAAACCATTTTAAATGGCAGCACGGAACTCACTTTTTGTGAACAAATTGCAGAAAAATTAGGGATTACTTATCTCTTAGATCGTTTCTTTATCAAACTTTCCACTGGGGAAACACGAAAAGTCTTATTGGCACAAACATTATTGCAAAAGCCCGATCTATTAATTTTAGATGAGCCTTTTGAAGGACTAGATCAACAATCTGTGCAAGATTGGATGGAGATGTTAAACGAACTGAAAAAAGAATGTGCAATCGTTCTAATCGTTAATCGTCTGGCCGATATTCCTGCTGAAGCGACTCATTTAGCGATGTTGGAAAATTTAGAGTTAGTATTAGAAGGTGAACGCCAATCTATTGAGCAACAAAGTATTTATCAACAATTAGTGTATGCGGAGCAGTCTGTTGATGTAGCGTTGCCTGAGCCAGTCTCACCATTACTAAAATTGCCTGAAAATCAACCGCACTTTGAACTTAAAAATGTTACGGTTCAGTATGGCGATAAAGTGATTTTGGATCATTTAAATTGGGTTGTTCAGCCAAATCAAAATTGGTGGATTAAAGGACCAAATGGCGCAGGGAAGTCAACCTTACTTTCGTTAATTACAGGTGATCATCCTCAAGCCTTTGCGAATCATGTGGTGATTTTTGGTAAACAACGTGGTTCAGGCGAAACCATTTGGGATATCAAACAAAAAATGGGTTACGTAAGCAGCCAACTGCATTTAGATTATCGTGTGAATTGTTCCGTGCTAGATGTGATCATTTCAGGCTTTTTTGACAGTATTGGGATTTATCAACAAGTGCCAGAGGCAATTCGTTTGAAAGCCATGCAATGGTTAGCTCGTTTAAATCTGACTCATTTAGCAAAAAAGCCATTCCGTTCACTTTCTTGGGGACAGCAACGTTTGCTTTTAATTACACGTGCAATGGTGAAATATCCGCCTGTTTTGATTTTAGATGAGCCTTTTCAAGGGCTTGATGGATTAAATCGCAAGCTCGTGAAACATTTTATTGAGCAACTGGTTAATAATAGTAAAACCCAACTTTTATTTGTTTCTCATCAAGATTTAGATGCCCCGAATTGCATTACGCATCTTTTTGAATTTATAAGAGAAAATGATAAATATATTTATATACAAAGTGCGGTCTAATTTGTTAGACTTTTCTTATATTTCCTCACATTAAGGAGTAATCTATGGAAGGCTTATCTGTTGCCGCAATCGTCTTTATTGTATTAGTTGTAGTCGTACTTTTTTCAGCACTCAAAACTGTACCGCAAGGTTATAACTGGACGATTGAGCGTTTTGGGCGTTATACCCACACTTTAATGCCTGGCTTAAACTTTGTCGTACCATTTGTGGATCGTGTTGGCCGTAAGATCAATATGATGGAACAGGTATTAGATATTCCATCACAAGAAGTCATTTCTAAGGATAACGCCAACGTATCTATTGATGCGGTCTGTTTCGTTCAGGTGATTGATGCCCGTAGTGCAGCTTATGAAGTGAACCATTTAGAACAGGCGATTATCAATTTAACTATGACCAACATTCGTACTGTATTAGGCTCGATGGAATTGGATGAAATGCTTTCCCAACGTGACTCCATTAACGGTCGCTTGCTGGCAATTGTGGATGAAGCGACCAATCCTTGGGGGATTAAAGTTACCCGTATTGAAATTCGTGATGTGCGTCCACCACGTGAATTGATTGATTCAATGAACGCACAAATGAAAGCAGAACGTAATAAACGTGCGGAAGTCTTGGAAGCGGAAGGGATCCGTCAGGCAGAAATTCTACGTGCAGAAGGGGAAAAACAAGCCCGCATTCTGAAAGCAGAAGGGGAACGTCAAGAAGCCTTCTTACAAGCAGAAGCGCGTGAACGTGCAGCGGAAGCAGAAGCGAAAGCAACCCAAATGGTGTCAGAAGCGATAGCTAGCGGTGATACTAAAGCGATCAATTACTTTATCGCCCAAAAATACACGGAAGCCTTAAAACAAATCGGTAGTTCACCGAACAGCAAAGTGGTGATGATGCCGCTTGAAGCCGGCAATTTAATCGGCTCGGTAGCGGGCATTGCCGAACTGTTAAAAGGCGACAAAAAAGCGTAATTTCTTAAAGTGCGGTTAAAAATGACCGCACTTTTTCTCTCAAGGAGTTGATATGGCAGATTGGTTAACAACTTGGTCGGTTTGGCATTGGTTGGTATTAGGTTTTGTATTGTTAATTGCTGAAATCCTTGTACCCGGCGTATTTTTATTGTGGTGGGGCTTGGCTGCGATTGTGGCAGCAGGCGTAATGGCGTTGGTGCCGAGTTTATCCTTAACCGCGTTAGCCGTTTTTTATGCAATTTTAGCGATTATTCTCTCGTTGCTTTGGTGGAAATACCAACATAGCAAAGATAATCAGGATCAATCTCGTACAACCTTAAATCAAAGAGATCATACTCTGTTAGGTAAAAAAGGTACGGTATTAGAAATCGGTTCTAACGGGATTGGTCGAGGTGCTTTTGCCGATACCACATGGCGCATTCAAGGCGAGCATTTAACGGTGAATGATCTTGTGGTGGTCGAACGCGTTGATGGCATCACATTGTTAGTTAAAAAGGTAGCAGAATGAATCATTTAATTATTTTTGCACATCCCAATAGCCAAAAAAGTTTTGGTCGTGCAATCGTAGAGCGTATTGTAAAAGCAAGCCAACAACTTGGTGTTGAAACCCATTTGCGTGATCTGTACACGATGGAATTTAACCCGATTATTTCCTTTGAAGAATTACAATCGGCCAATAAAGGCATTATCCCAGCAGAAATCCAGCAGGAACATGAATTTATTCTCCAAGCGGATTTGATTACGATGGTTTATCCGTTGTGGTGGATGGGCTTTCCGGCGATGCTAAAAGGCTATTTAGACCGCGTACTCACGCATGGTTTTGCCTATAAAACAGAGAATGGTGAGTCCAAAGGCCTTATTCATGGTAAAGCAATGCAGCAATTTATCACAATTGGTAGCAGCGTGGCGCAATATCAAGAATTTGGCGTAGATAAATCTCTTAATCATTGTTTGGTTAATGGTTTATTTAATTATTGCGGTATTGAAAATGTGGATTACACGCTGTTCGGAGATATTCACATTATCGATGATGTAGCCCGCCAAGCGATGCTTGATGAAGCTGCTGAAAAAACAGCAGCAAAATTGACCGCACTTTTAGCTCAATCTTGAGTACAATTATAGGAAAGCAACAGATGTCAGAAACTCAAGTTAATAATTTCTCTTTAATTAGTCGCTTATTCGGTAATTTATTTTATCGCAGCCCTACGGATCCAATTTTAAGTGGGGTATTTGATTGGCTGCAACAACAAGGTTTAAGTCAAGTGTGGGCACTTTCTACGGATAAAGAAAGTGAAGCCGCCATTGATAATTTACAGATGAAAATTGATTTAACGTTACTTGATCAAGAATATCAAAAATTGTTTGGCCCAAACGGTAATGTGCCGACAGCTATTTCTAGTTATGATATGGATGTGCAACGTTTTGTGGATTTCCGTCATGCTCGTAACGTGCCAGAGGCAGAGAATGTGGATCATTTCGCCTTGTTATTGCTTACGGCTTCTTGGTTAGAAGACAACACGGAATCGCTATCCGCTCAACAAGATTTATTCGGTGATTTCTTATTACCTTGTGCAGCGAAATTCTTAACCCAAGTAGAAACTTATGCCACACTTCCTTTATATCGTTCATTAGCGTATTTAACCCGTGAAATTCTTGCGGCAATGGCTGATGAATTAGAAGAAGGCGAGTAGTTTTCATCAATAGAATAGATTTCTAAAAGAGATTTTAGATGCCAATAAAAAAGCCCCCGCGAATCAAAACGCGGGGCTTTTATTTAATGGAAGGCCAATTATTCTTCAGAAGTCACATCTTCAGAGCCTTCGTCTTCATCATCCACATCACAAACACGCTCAAGACTGACTACATGCTCATCTTCTGCGGTGCGAATTAAACGAACCCCTTGAGTGTTACGGCCAACGATGCTCACTTCACTTACACGAGTGCGCACTAAGGTACCCGCATCGGTAATAAGCATAATTTGGTCGGTTTCTTCCACTTGTGTCGCCGCAACGACTTTACCGTTACGTTCGCTCACTTTAATCGAAATGACCCCTTTGGTATTACGGGATTTGGTTGGGTATTCGCTTAATTGTGTGCGTTTACCGTAACCATTTTGCGTTGCGGTAAGAATTGCACCATCATTTTTCGGTACAACTAAGGAAACCACTTTATCGATATTGAGATCGAGGGTTTCTTCTGCATTATCGTCAGAAACCTCTTCAATTTCGACCGCACTTTCATCGTCAGCGATGTCATTAGTAAGGGCAAGTTTAATACCGCGTACACCTGTTGCTAAACGCCCCATTGCACGGACTGCACTTTCCGCGAAACGTACTACGCGACCTTGCGAAGAGAACAACATGATTTCGTTAGAACCGTCAGTGATATCCACACCGATTAATTCATCTTCATCACGTAAGTTCAAGGCGATGATACCGCTTGAACGTGGACGGCTGAATTCGGTTAGTGCAATTTTCTTCACAATACCGCCGGCCGTTGCCATGATGACGAATTTATCTTCTTCATAAGCAGAGATTGGCAAGATTGCAGTGATACGTTCGTTTTCTTGTAACGGTAGAATATTCACAATCGGACGACCACGCGCGCCACGGCTCGCTTGTGGTAATTGATAGACTTTCAACCAATATAAACGACCACGGCTAGAGAAGCAGAGAATCGTATCGTGAGTATTCGCCACTAAGAGTTTTTCGATGAAGTCTTCATCTTTCATCTTCGTTGCGGATTTACCTTTACCACCACGACGTTGAGCTTCGTAGTCGGTAAGCGGTTGATATTTCACATAACCTTCGTGAGAAAGGGTCACTACTACATCTTCTTGAGCGATTAAATCTTCTAAATCAATATCACCAGAAGCCGCAGTAATTTCAGTACGACGTTCATCGGCGAATTGTGCGCGTACTTGTTCAAGCTCTTCACGAATCACTTCCATCAAGCGCTCAGGGCTGTTAATGATGTGGAGAAGTTCTGCAATTTTAACCAATAACTCTTTGTATTCATTGATCACTTCTTCGGTAGCAAGACCAGTTAAGCGATGTAAGCGAAGTTCTAAGATTGCATCAACTTGTTCTGGAGAAAGATAGTAATCAGAACCTTTAATACCAAATTCAGCCGCTAATTCAGCTGGACGAGCCGCTGCATCAAGCAAGCCTAAAATTTCGTTATTCAGCTTCCAAGGACGAGAAATTAATTTTTCTGCCGCTTCTTTACGCTCTTTCGATTGACGGATGATATCGATGACTTCATCGATATTTGATGTCGCAACCGCTAAACCTTCTAAAATATGCGTACGCTCGCGGGCTTTACGCAATTCAAATAAAGAACGGCGAATCACCACTTCGCGACGGTGCATCACAAAGGCTTCAATGATTTGTTTTAAGTTGAATAAACGTGGTTGACCGTGATCTAAGGCCACCATGTTGATTCCGAAGGTTACCTGCATTTGGGTAAGCGCATAGAGGTGATTTAATACCACTTCGCCTACGGCATCACGTTTGATGTCGATTTCAATGCGGATCCCTTCTTTGTTCGAAAGGTCGATAATATTGCTGATGCCTTCGATTTTTTTATCTTTGATAAGCTCAGCAATTTTTTCCACTAATTTGGCTTTGTTCACCTGATAAGGCAATTCGGTCACAATGATTTGTTCTTTGCCTTTATCTGTGGTTTCTACGCTAGCGCGAGCGCGAACATACACTTTGCCGCGACCAGTGCGATAAGCTTCTTCAATCCCTTTACGGCCATTAATTAATGCCGCTGTCGGGAAGTCAGGGCCTGGGATATATTGCATTAATTCATCAATGGTGATGTTTTCGTTATCAATATAAGCCAAGCAGCCATCTAAAACTTCATTTAAGTTGTGTGGTGGAATGTTGGTTGCCATCCCCACCGCAATACCGGAAGAACCGTTTGCTAAAAGTGCAGGAATACGAGTTGGTAATACATCCGGAATCATTAATTCGCCATCATAGTTTGGCGAGAAATTTACGGTTTCTTTATCCAAGTCAGTTAATAGCGCTTGGGTAATTTTTTGCATGCGAACTTCGGTATAACGCATTGCCGCTGGCGCGTCACCGTCGATTGAACCGAAGTTACCTTGCCCATCTACCAACATGTAGCGCAATGAGAACGGCTGTGCCATACGCACAATGGTGTCATACACCGCAGAATCACCATGCGGGTGATATTTACCGATTACATCACCTACCACACGGGCAGATTTTACGTATTTTTTGCCGGCAGTGATGCCAGATTGATCCATGGAGAAAAGCACACGTCGATGCACCGGTTTTAAACCGTCACGCACATCGGGCAAAGCACGCCCAACAATCACCGACATGGCGTAGTCAAGGTAAGAAGATTTTAGTTCTTCTTCGATATTGACTGGGGTAATAGAGGAATGGATTGAATCCGTCATTTTTATTCCTTTTTTGATCAAAAAATTGTGACGGATTATAGCATAAATTTAAGCGTTTTTGTGTGAAAAGTGCGGTTGATTTTAAAGCAGTTTTTTAATGCAGAAATGAATAAGGCAGACATTAAGTCCGCCTTATGATTGCGAAAAAATCGTCTATTTCCAATTTTCTCGTTTGGCTTTTTGTAATTTCGCATAAGCACCAAGTAAAGCTTGGTGTTCTTTGAAGTTTTCAAGCGTTTCATCGCTGGCTGGCAAGTTATAGAACGGGTTACCTTTTTCTGCCACTGCAGCCCAAGCTTGTTGAACGGCTTCTTTGCCATACATTCTTTCAAATACAGTACGATATTGTTGTGGATCGCGAGTATTGTCTAAATGCAATTCAATGATACTGATTAAAGCACGATAGTAATTTGCACGCTCTGGTGTAAACACAGAGCTGTTCATATTCATCGTCCAGTTAGCCCAATCTAAGGCTAATTCTAATTCACCTAATGCTAAGTAGAGCATGGATTTAAGTTCACCAACACGTAATGTGGTCCAACCGCTTGCTTTTGGCGCCACGATACCGATAAATTCTCGAACACGTGTGGCATCGTCAATATCTTGCTCATCTAATTCTGCTAACAACTCTTCGTAAGTTTCAGCATCATGATGATGGTGTGGCAAATCTAATAAAATCTCGCGCCAGTCCATCCCCATATTGTTATTGGCATAAATGAGGTCATCAGCAGGATAGATATCAGACATGCCTGGTACGATAATGCGGCAAGCGTAAACGTCTAAATGGTTGTAATCCATAATATAAACTTCTTTTTCTTCCGCCTTAAAGATTGCCATCAAGTTTTCATATTCTTCTTGCGTTGAACCTGAGAAATCCCAATCTACAAACTCATAATCTGGTGTATTTTTGAATAAATCCCAAGAAATTAAACCGCTAGAATCAATGAAGTGTGTTTCAAGGTTGGCGTGCTCCGCCACATCATCATTATTGAATGATGGAGGAGAGAATACATCGAGATCTTTTAAACTGCGACCTTGTAAAAGCTCCGTTACGGTACGCTCTAATGCCACTTGGAAGTTCGGATGTGCACCAAAAGAGGCAAAGCACGTGCCGTTATTTGGGGTGAGCAATACCACGCAAATCACAGGGTATTTGCCACCTAATGAGGCATCAAAGGCATAAATAGGGAAGCCTTTTTCCTCTAATTTGGCAATAGAGGCTTGAATGGATGGGTAACGATCCATGACGAATTTTGGAATTTCAGGAAGACTGATTGCTTCTGCAATAATGCGATTTTTTACATAACGCTCAAAAACTTCTGAAAGCCCTTGCACTCGTGCTTCATTTTGTGTGTTACCAGCGGACATCCCGTTAGAAACATACAAATTCGCAATGATACTTTGTGGAATATAGACGGTTTGTTGATCGGATTGGCGCACATAAGGCATGGCGACGATACCACGATCGTAATTGCCGGATTGCAGATCCACGAGTAATTCAGGCGTTAGTTCTTGGTTAGGATCGAAATAATCCCATAAATAATCGTCTAAAATCCCTTGTGGTAAAAGGGAATCGTCTTCAATAGGAAACCATTTTTCAGTGGGATAATGAACAAAATCACCGTTAGCAATTTCTTGTCCTAAATAGAAATCAGCAAAGAAATAGTTGGTGGAAAGACGCTCGAAATATTCACCTAATGCAGACGCTAATGCGGCTTTTTTGCTGGCGCCTTTGCCGTTAGAAAAACATTGTGGGCAATCTTTATCACGAATGTGTACCGACCATACATTTGGCACAGGATTAAGCCAAGATGCTTCTTCAATATTGAAACCAAGTGCGGTCAATTTTTGTTGAAATTTTGAAATACTGTCTTCAAGTGCGGCATCTTTGCCAGGAATAAAGGTTTGTTCTGTCATAATTGTTCCTGTTATAAAAGGTTCCAGCATCATAGGGGAGTTTAGTGAGCTAATCAAGTATAAAATTTATACGCTTTAACTCTTGTTTTCCTTGATTTTTAAGGGTAAATTAGCTTGGTGCGGAAAGGCATTTTCTGTGTGGGTAAAATTATAAACAAATCAACCAATTGGGAGATATCATGGCTCAAGGATTTTATGAATTAAAAGTGGCTAAAGACGGACAATTTATGTTCAACTTAAAAGCAGCAAACGGACAAGTGATTTTAACTAGCGAACTTTATAAAACTAAAGCATCAGCTGAAAACGGTATTGCTTCAGTGCAAAAAAATGGCGTGGATGCGAAAAACTTTGAATATCGCGTAGCAAAAAATGATAAACCTTATTTCGTATTAAAAGCAGCTAACCACCAAGAAATTGGCCGTAGCCAATATTATTCTTCTCAAGCTGCAGCAGAAAAAGGCGTTGAGTCAGTGATCAATAACGCATCTTCTGCAGTAATCAAAGAAGTCACAGAATAATCATTCTGTTCTTATTTCTTTAAATGCACCTGCCGGCTCTAAAAACGCCGGCATTTTTGACCGCGCTTTCTCCGGATTCAGTGTTAATGGATAGGTTCGTTTTTGAGCAATGATGACCGTGAGCGGAGAGCAGAGCGTGGTCTTTTCTTGTTTTATAGATAGTCTTTCTTCTGCAATCACATCAAAATTTAATAACGATAACCAGTCAATGACTCGCCAAGTAGCATATTGTCGGAATTTGAAGTCACCTAACTTCGGTTTGAAAAGTAATGGACTCATCGGATTAAATAACGTGATGAAAATCCAGCCGTCATCCTTTAAAACGCGATGTGCTTCACGCAATATTTGGTGAGGATCTTGCGCAAAGTTTAAGGTGTTTGCCAACAAACAAGCATCCATTTCTTTTTCAATAAAAGGCAAGGCTAATGGTGAGGCTTGGATCAAACTGTCACTTTCATTTAAAAGTGCGGTAGAAAAATACGCTGTTTTTTCAGCTAATACAATTTGATGACGTAAAGGTAAATCAAAGGCGATTTCTCCACTTAAGGCACCGACTTTCAGAATTTGATAGCCTAAAATTTTTGGTGTCCATTGGGCAAAATAATGTGTTAATACGTTACAATAGGCTTCACCTTGTGGTAATGCTTGCCAACTTTCAGGTGAAAGAAGAGGTTTGTGCCATTTGGCTTTCCAATTCAATGTTAATCCTATTTTCATAAGGTAATTTATGCTAGTTCCTATTTCTGCACTCAATGATAACTATATTTGGCTTTATAGACGAGAAAATTTCCCCGTAATTGTGATCGATATCCCAGAAATAACGCGTTTAATTCCGTATTTAGAATTCAATAAGCTAGGCGTAGAGGCGGTGTTATTAACCCATAATCACGATGATCATGTGCAAGGTGTCGAGACGTTTAAGCAATATTATCCCAATGTGCCAGTTTTCGGTCCAACAGAATGTGCAAATAAAGGGGCAACCAATATCGTGGATAGTGGTGTGATTAATACGGCACATTATCATATTGAAGTTTTGCCAAGTGGTGGTCATACGGCAGGGCATGTCAGCTATTTGGTGGATGGACATCTATTTTGCGGCGATGCGTTATTTTCTGCAGGCTGTGGTCGTGTATTTACGGGAAATTTTGCTCAAATGTTTGAATCTATGCAGCGTTTTAATCAATTACCTAATGAAACCGTGGTTTGTCCTGCTCATGAATATACGCTGGGTAATTTAGCTTTTGCGGAAACGGTATTGGCGGATAAAAATGCGGTCAAAAATCAACGTGTTTTAGTGGAACGTTATCTAGCAGAGGGCAAGCCGAGTTTGCCGACAACAATTGGATTAGAGAAACAAATTAATCCGTTTTTACAAGCAAAAAATTTAGACGATTTTACACAATGGCGTTTAGCGAAAGATAAGTTTTAACTCATTTTAGTTATTTGTTTGAGTTTTTTCTCTTGAAATTTGCTCAATTCTCAACAATTCATTAAAATGGCGAAACTTTTACTTTCTACTTAAGCCGCCTGTTCATAAAAGTGCGGTTATTTTTATTAGATTTTTATGACCCTTCTTGTTCTAGGCATTAATCATAAAACAGCGTCTGTCGCTGTTCGTGAGAAAGTCGCTTTTTCTGAAGAAAAGCGGCAGCTTGCCTTACAACAAATTTACCAACAAGATTTGGCTGAAAGTGCGGTTATTCTTTCTACTTGTAACCGTACTGAGATTTATCTTCACCATCGTCAAATTTCACCTCAAGAGTGTAAGCAATGGCAAACGAACTGTATAAATTGGTTTGCTAACATTCATCATCTTTCTGTAGATGAATTAAATAAAAGTATTTACACACATCAAAATCAACAAGCTGCAAATCATTTAATGCGAGTGGCCTGTGGTTTGGATTCATTAATTTTGGGGGAGCCGCAAATTTTAGGACAGGTGAAGCAAGCTTTCCAAATCAGTGAAGATTATTATCAAGCGGCAAATATTCCACTTTCGAGCACGCTTTCTCGCTTGTTCCAAAAAACTTTTGCTACAGCAAAACGTGTGCGTACTGAAACCAATATTGGTGAAAGTGCCGTATCGGTGGCTTATGCGGCTTGTAGCTTGGCTCGTCAGATTTTTGAATCTTTACGTGAACTACAAATTTTACTTGTTGGGGCAGGAGAAACCATTGAATTGGTGAGCCGTCATTTATTACGCCACGGTGTAAAAAAATTGATGATTGCTAACCGCACTTTATCTCGTGCTGAGCAGTTGGTGGAAAACTTAGCGTCTAATACACCGATTGATGTGTATTTGCTTGATGAATTGCAAACACCACTAAATCAAGCTGATATTGTTATCAGCTCAACAGGCAGTCCAAATGTTTTAATCACCAAAGCGATGGCTGAAATTGCGGAGAAAGCACGCCAATTTAGACCGACTTTAATGGTTGATATCGCCGTGCCTCGTGATATTGATGAAAATGTCTCGGAATTAGAAAGTGTGTATCATTACACTGTGGATGATTTGCAAGATATTATCCAGCGTAATCTTTCTCAACGTGAGCAAGCATCAGAGCAAGCGCAAGATATCATTACACAAGAATGCATGGATTTCTTTGAGTGGTTGAAGGTTCATCAATTCTCCAATTTGATTCGTCATTACCGAGATGAGGCAGAGAATACTCGCCAAGAATTACTCGAAAAAGCGTTACACCAAATTCAACAGGGTGAGAATGCTGAAAAAATTCTGCAAGAATTGAGTTATAAATTAACAAATAAACTTATTCATGCACCAACCCAAACCATGCAAGCCATGATGCGATCAGGGAATGCAGAAGGGTTGCATGCCTTTTCCAATGCGTTGCATTTAACCCATCCTTTAAATGAAAAAAACGATTAAATTTTTGACCGCACTTTTTAGTTGCGCATCGTTACTGATGAGTGTGCCAGCCCTAGCTGAATACCGAACCTTTGATGATGGCAATATTACTTACGGAATTTTTCAAGCAAAGCCCGAAGAAGTACAGCTACATTGGAAGGATGCTGAAGGTAAAGATTATCAAAGTTTAACGCGTCTCAAAAATGCCTTAGAAGATAGCTATAACGTGAAAATGGTCATGAATGCGGGCATTTATAGCATGAATAATGTGCCTGCGGGGTTATGGATTGAGCAAGGAAAAGAACTCAATGCGTTAAATACAAAATCAGGCAAAGGTAACTTCCATGTACAACCTAATGGGGTATTTGCTATTGCTGGAAATAAACCCTACATTTTAACAACCGCCGCGTATCAAAAAAGCAAACTCAAACCTGATTTTGCGTTGCAATCAGGCCCGATGTTGATTATTCATGGAAAAATGAATCCGCAATTTCGAGCAAGCCTAGAAAGCTATCATAAGCGTAATGCAGTGTGTTTGACGAAGCAAAATGAATTACTTTTCTTGATGACGATAAAAGGTGAGCCTAACCTTTATACATTGAGTCAAGGTTTGCTGAAAATAGGTTGTCATGACGCTTTATATCTTGATGGAACCATTTCTAATTGGTACATTCCTGGGCAATTTAACACCCTGCATTGGAAACGTTTTGTTGGAATGATCTCCGTTCTTGATGTGAACAAAAAATAGCAAAAGCGTTTTATTTATAATCAACTAAATCAAAAAATCTGTTTTTTGCAAAAAAATGATTGACGAGAATAGGTCAAATCAGGATAATACGCCCCGCAAAGCCGATAAGGTAAAGCAAATGATGGCTACATAGCTCAGTTGGTTAGAGCACAACACTCATAATGTTGGGGTCGCAAGTTCGAATCTCGCTGTAGCCACCAAATTTGCGGGACTGGCGAAATTGGTAGACGCACCAGATTTAGGTTCTGGCGCCGAGAGGTGTGTGGGTTCAAGTCCCTCGTCCCGCACCATTTATCAGCTTGCAGTCAAATAGTCGTTGGGGTATCGCCAAGCGGTAAGGCACCGGGTTTTGATCTCGGCATCCCTAGGTTCGAATCCTAGTACCCCAGCCATACTATCTAAATAAAATCTTCTTTATTTCCAATCAAAGAATTTCAGTTGGGGTATCGCCAAGCGGTAAGGCACCGGGTTTTGATCTCGGCATCCCTAGGTTCGAATCCTAGTACCCCAGCCATCTTATTTTCTCTATTTCTTTTATATAAAAAATGCGATTAAATTTAACCGCATCTTAGCTATTTAATTTTTTATTTATCTATAAAAAAGTGCGGTACCCAATTCACTATAAATTTTGACCGCACTTCGTATTACAATTAATGTTCCCTTGTTTTAAAGAAGGTCACATCAGGATAACGTTCTTGTGCAAGATTTAGGTTTACCATGGTCGGTGCGATATAAGTGAGATTATCACCGCCATCTAATGCCAGGTTTTGCTCATTCTTACGTTTGAACTCTTCAAATTTTTTGTTATCCGCACATTCCACCCAACGAGCTGTTGCGACGTTGACAGTTTCGTAAATGGCTTCAACGTTATATTCTGATTTCAAACGAGAAACGACCACATCAAACTGTAACACACCGACTGCGCCAACAATTAAATCATTATTACTTAATGGGCGGAATACTTGCACAGCTCCTTCTTCAGAAAGTTGTACTAAGCCTTTCAACAATTGTTTTTGTTTAAGAGGATCTTTCAAACGAATGCGACGGAATAATTCAGGCGCAAAGTTTGGAATACCGGTAAATTTCAGATCTTCACCTTGTGTGAAGGTATCACCAATCTGAATTGTACCGTGATTGTGCAAGCCGATAATATCGCCAGCATAGGCTTCATCGGCATGGGTACGGTCCCCCGCCATAAAGGTGAGAGCGTCAGAAATGACTACATCTTTACCAATACGTACGTGTTTAAGTTTCATCCCTTTTTCGTATTTACCAGAAACTACGCGTAGGAAAGCCACACGGTCGCGGTGTTTTGGATCCATATTGGCTTGGATTTTAAACACGAAACCAGAGAATTTTTCTTCTTCAGCTGAGACTTTACGCGTGTCAGCTTGACGAGCTTGTGGTGCAGGTGCCCATTCGGTTAAACCATCTAAGAAATGATCGACACCGAAGTTACCTAATGCCGTACCGAAAAAGACAGGTGTTAATTCACCACTTAGGAATAAATCCAAATCAAATTCATTACTTGCACCTTTTACAAGCTCTAATTCATCACGCAATTGTTGGGCTAAGTCATCGCCTACGGCAGCATCTAATTCTGGGCTATTTAGACCTTTCACAATGCGTACTTCTTGGATTGTAGAGCCTTGCCCACTTTGGTAAAGATAGGTTTCATCTTTATATAAATGATAAACCCCTTTAAACAATTTACCGCAACCAATCGGCCAAGTAATTGGCGCACAATGGATTTTTAATACGCTTTCCACTTCATCTAATAATTCCATTGGATCACGAATATCACGGTCAAGTTTATTCATGAAAGTGATAATTGGCGTATCGCGCAAACGGGTGACTTCCATTAATTTAATGGTACGTTCCTCAACTCCTTTTGCCGAGTCGATAACCATTAAGCAGCTATCCACAGCCGTCAAAGTGCGGTAGGTATCTTCCGAGAAATCCTCATGCCCCGGTGTATCCAATAAATTCACTAAGCACTCATTGTAAGGGAATTGCATGACGGAAGTCGTAATGGAAATACCACGTTGTTTTTCCATTTCCATCCAGTCAGATTTTGCATGCTGTGCAGAGCCTTTACCTTTTACTGAGCCTGCTTTTTGAATGGCATTGCCGTATAACAATACTTTTTCGGTGATGGTGGTTTTACCAGCGTCAGGGTGGGAAATAATCGCAAATGTGCGACGTTTATTCACTTCTTCTAATGGATAACTCATTGTCTTGTTTCTTCTGTTTTAAATAATGCTGTATTGTCGCTGATTTTCAGATTGAGCTCAAATTAAATTGGGAAAATATTGATTTTATGCTCAATTAGCTTAACAAAGAATATTGATGGTTGTTTATTTTTTAACCTTTGCAAGCGTTTGCGTTGGTTATGTTATAAACATTATTGTTTTTTAATTCTATCGTTTTTCTTTTATTGATTGGTTAAGTCTTTTAATTTTTATGTAAAATTATCAGATAGTAGGGATGGTTATTTGTAATTTTTTTTACTTAACTAAATGTTTTATTTGTATTAAAAATGCATTGTTTACTTTTAGTAAAAAGTAGTCGACATATGTTGCTTATTATAGTTCAAAAATAATTGGTCTAATGACTGGGTTTATTTTGCCGTGATAGATTACCCCTGACTGAAATATACCGATTTCAGTTTTCAATCCTTGATTGAATAATATTTTCTCATGAGGAATCTTGAGGTAAAAATGAAAAAACAAACTTTTTGTTTTAAACAATTATTGCTTATTGCATTTGGAGTTTGCTCTGTATCAACGTTTGTTTATGGGAGCACTCAAAATGTAACTGTTAGTGGAGCTGTAAATAACTCTTCTTCTGGCAGCGGTAAAGCAATGATTAATGTTGGTTCTACCGTAGGTAAGAGTGTTGGCAATAATACCCAAAATGTTGTTGTGAATGGCTCCTTAGTAAATAGAGCATCTGGTAGCGGTAAAGCCAGCATTAATATTGGATCATCAGTAAATGATGGTGGAAGCCATAATCAGTCAGTTAGTGTTGGTTCAATTGTCAATTCTTCTTCAGGTGGTAAATCTGAAGTGAATATCGGTTCTGTTGTTAAAGATTATTAATCTTTAGCTCAGAATTAATGATTGTATTAAATAATCATTAATTTCAATAAGCATAGTAATGCTCAATTTCTTTTAAAAAAGAGGAAAAACAATGAAAAATCTAGTTAAGATTAGTGCAGCAGCAATCTTTGCAGCAAGTTTAGCTTTATCTACTAATGCTGCAATTAAAATTGGTGGTAACAACACTCAAACTACCAATATTCAAGGTGCAGTAGCTAATACAGCCGTGGGCGGTAGTAAAGCGATTCAAAATATTTCATCTAACCATGGTAAAGTAACTATCGGTGGTAATAACACTCAAACCACTAATATTCAAGGTGCGGTAGCTAATACTGCAGTTGGTGGAAGTAAGGCTATACAAAACTTAAGTTCTAATAGCAGCGAATAGTCATAAATAAAATTAATTGGTTATTGGTTATCCAATAACCAATTTTTTATGTGTTTTAAGATTCTGTTGGAGACGAAGTCATGAAAGTTTTTTACATGTTGATACTATTTGGGGCTTCATGTTTTTTATCTCTAAATACTTTTGCGGGAAATGGTGAACTTGTACCAAGAAAAGGTTTAGGGCCTTTGGATAAAGCAAAAGTTCATGAAGTTCAGGCTCAAAAGTGGTCAAGAATTGGAATGGGAATAGAGATGGAAGATGAGGCTGAGAATAGTGTATCTCAGTATAACAACACTTCTAGTGGCAGTTCATTTGGAGGACGTTCTAAAAATTGTTCTACAAATGTTGGAAATGTTACCGCTCAAAAAGGTGCTAGTTCTGGTCGATATGGTCCTAAAAATAAAAATAATAATGTTGTCGTTGTTAAAGGCGATGTAATTAATGTCTGTAAATAATTAATAATAACTTAAGGTATCTTATGAAATTTTCTCGAACTATTATTTCTTATGTTTTGATTTCTAATCTAGTTGGGTGTTCTTTATCTGCTACAAATCTAAAAGAAGATAGACCATATATTGGCTCAACAACGACTCATAACCTCCCTGCAGTAGAACCAGTTAGATCGATATCAAGTTTCAGTGATAGTTTAAATTGTATGGATGATTTGCTACGTCAAAGTAATATTGGTGAAACAGTTATTGCAGTAAAAACTATTAAAGATCCATCAACTAAAGCTGGTGTAGCTGCAAGCGAAATGATTATGACTGCGTTGTCACAAATGTCGAAAATTAGTGGTGCTTTTAAGGTCGCTGATTTTGAAATCGATCCTTTAAAACAAGATACCGTTCAGACATTAACAAATCTTTTATTACCAACGGGAAGTATGCAAATTCCGGCGCCTCAACTTTATATTTCAGGGGCAGTATCTTATGTGGATCAGAATGTATTACGTAAGTCCAATAGCTTAGGACTGTCTTATGCAGAAGATGGTGAGCTTGGTATTTCAGGTGATTTGATGACAACCGCATTGGGGTTGGAGTTGCATATGGGGGATTTTTTAACCCGTACGCTTTATCCGGGTATTGATTCATCTAATGAAATTGTTGCTGCTGGTAAGGGTTTTGGACTCGATGCTGGTGCAAAAATTAAGAAAACAGGTGTTCAGTTTTCTTTAGAACGAGCGCTTTCTCAAGGGCTGGGAGGTTCAATGCGAACCTTAGTTGATTTAGGTACGATAGAGTTAGTGGGTAAATTAACTAAAGTGCCTTATTGGCAATGTTTATCGCTTGACCAAGCTCATCCTGAATTCCAACGTGAATTGTTAGATTGGTACGGTGGAATGGGAGATAGTAGCAAAGTTAAATTCTTCCAAACTGGCTTGAAAAACTTAGGTTATTACAGCGGTAAAGTAGATGGCAAGAGTTCAAAAGAATTCCGTGATGCATTATCGGCATTCCAAAAAGATAATAAAGCGACACCTTCTGGTTTTATTAATTTCGAAAGCTATGAACGCTTAATGAAAAATTATGTAAAAACAGATGCAAATGGTAACTTTAAGAAAGTAGGAGTAGAAGCATCAGATGATAAAGAAGATCAACCTCGAGGAGGGTATCCAGTACTAAATTCTGATAAAGATGCACCAATTAATGTAGGCATTAACTTAAATAAGTCATCTTATCGTCGAGGTGATGCATTAGAGTTAGATGTTAATGTGGATAGAGATTCAACTTATTTAGCGTGTTTCTACCAAGACGCATCGAAAAGCATTACTCAGGTTTATCCAAATCCTATCCAAGGAGAGGGTATAACCTCTAAAAATAATCCACTGAAAATTCCAGGCTCTGATGCATTTACTTTAAGTTTAAATGAAAAAGGTAAAGAAAGTGTGATGTGTATGGCTTCATATTATAGTGTATCTGATAAGCTTCAGAGCAACTTTGGGGATGCCTTGAATCCGCTTAAAGTGAAGGATATGAATGAGTTATCTGAGCAATTAAAAACAATCTTTGGTGATGATTTAAAAGGTATCCAAACAGTGAGTTATCAAGTGAAGTAAACAAATAATCATTGGGGACGATATGTCAAAAAAATATTCAGCATCTAAATTATTTGTTTATGCCTTGCTAGCGGGGATTCCGGTTTCTTATGCACAAATCGTGATTAATAAGCCGATTGAGCCTAGGAATTCAACCGTTCAGCAAGAGCAAAATACGGGGTTTTCTATGGAATTTGCTTATGAAAGCTACCGTAATAAGGATTATCAAAATGCTTATGATGAATTTGATCATTTTGTTTTACAGAATAATCCAAAAGCGTTAATGGCGAATGCCTATTTGTTGTTTAGTGGAAATTTACCAAGAGATTTTGCTAGAGCTAATAAATATTTAGCGCAAGTATCTTCCCTAAAATATGCTCGAGCAATATATTTGCAAGGGCTATTGGAAAAATACCAAAAAGGCTTAAGTCAATTTAATGCAAAGTCTGAAAGATTGGTTAATGATGCTGCAGTTATGGGTGATTATGTCGCTGCGAATGCTTTAGCTAACTACCATTTCCAAAAAGGGAATTATGCATTAGCCCAACGTTGGAATGAAAAAGCGATTAGCTTAGGAAGCCCTGCTGCAAGACTAAATCAACGCATTATATTAAATCGCCAAAATGAGCAAGCAGTTCAAATGGTGCCTAAAACTGTTTCTTCACCACCAAATGTAGGTGTGATCGGTGAACTAAGAGAGCGTTCTCAAGCGGGTGACTCAAGTGCAAGCTACGATTTAGCGGTTCGTTTCCATAAAGGTGTTGGTGTTGCAGTAAATTTTGGTGAAGCAATTCGTCTATATCAATTAGCTGCAGAACAAGGTAGCGCTGAAGCTCAAAAAGTGTTGCCGATTTTGTTATCAAGAAGAACAACGGGTGGCAATATTAATAGTATGTGGATGCAACGAATGTCAAATATGTTACCAAGTCCAGTTGTAGTACAACAGGATACTAATCGTATGCATACAGGCAAAACTGAAAAAAATATTGCGGGGTTTGATACAGAAAAAGCCACGAAAGCTATAACAACATTACAGGAAGATGATCCATTAGACGGATTATTAACTTTGGAACCAAGTCGTTAATTTATTTAAAGTAAACATGAAGGAAGGTAAACATGAAGCACGTTTATTCAAAATTAGCTATTACATTATTTAGTTTTGTAGCATTATCGAGCTATGCTCAAGCTGATAATCATCAATCAGTTACAGTAAAGGGTAAAATTATTAATAGCGCAACGGATGGCGGAGAATCAGTACAAACTATCTCAGGCAAAAAAAGTACTGTTGTCAATGGCACAGTTATTACTCACAACGGCGAAACGACATATATCCCTAGTGGTGATTCATCTTCAGATAAAGTTAATGCTGCTTTAGGTGGACAAGATTTCTCTGGTCAAGATTTGGCAGGACAGTCATTTACCAATTCAGATCTTGCCAATGCAAACTTTAGCAATGCGAATTTGCAAGGCGCTGATTTCACAAATACAAATTTAAGTGGGGCTAACTTTCATAAAGCTAACTTAAAAGGCGCTAATTTAACCAATTCTAACTTAGCAGGTGCAGATCTTACTGGCGCCAATTTAAAAGGTGCAATCAAAACGAATATCAATACCCGTGGAGCAAAAACCAAAGGGGCAATTTGGCGATAAGGCGACAAGTGATATACAAAAAACAGGCTTTATAGCCTGTTTTTTTATTTGCTTTTATTTTTATAAAAAAAAGCAAACGTTTGCGCTAAAAGTGCGGTACAATATCCACCGATTTTTTATTCTTATAATTAAAGGTGCAAGCAATGACACAACTTAGTCTAAAAAAAATCTATTCGGGAAAAGTGCGTGATCTTTATGAGATCGATGATAAACGAATGTTAATGGTCGCCAGTGACCGTTTGTCTGCATTTGATGTGATTTTAGATGATCCTATCCCACGTAAAGGTGAAATCCTGACTCAAATTTCCAATTTCTGGTTCAATAAGTTAGCCCATATTATGCCGAATCATTTTACGGGCGATTCAGTTTATGATGTGTTGCCAAAAGAAGAGGCTGATTTAGTAAAAGATCGCGCAGTGGTTTGCAAACGTTTGAATCCAATTAAAATTGAGTCTATCGTACGTGGTTATTTAACGGGTAGTGGACTAAAAGATTATAAGCAAACAGGGGCCATCTGTGGGTTGAAATTACCGGAAGGATTAGTTGAAGCAAGTAAATTACCAGAACCAATTTTTACGCCATCAAGTAAAGAAGAAGTGGGTAATCACGATATCAATATCAGCTATGAACAATGTGAAAAAGCAATTGGTGCAGAGTTAGCGGCACAAGTGAGAGAAAAAGCAATTGCGCTTTATACTGAGGCAGCAAAATATGCGCTGACTAAAGGTATTATTATTTGTGATACTAAATTTGAATTTGGTTTAGATGAAAATGGTACGCTCACTTTAATGGATGAGGTATTAACACCGGATTCTAGCCGTTTTTGGTCAGTTGATACTTATAAAGAAGGCACAAATCCTCCATCATTTGATAAGCAGTTTGTACGAGATTGGTTAGAGCAAAGTGGTTGGAATAAACAACCGCCAGCACCGAAAGTACCAAAAGAAGTGATTGATAAAACGGTGGCTAAATATCAAGAGGCCTTGGATTTATTAACAAAATAACATTAACAAACTCCCTGCTATGCTTTAGAATAGCAGGGATTTTTATGGATAAAATATTGTGAATAAAAGAGTATGAAATCTGTTGTGATAGTTGGTTTAGGTTGGTTAGGCTTACCGCTGGCGCTGCACTTAAAAGAACTTGGTTGGTGTGTAAAAGGCTCAAAACAATCCCCTAATGATGCTCAGAAATTGCATCAGCTAGGTATTGAAACTTATCCTTTTTCGCTTTCTGACGAAATGAAACGTTTACCAGACCATATTCGCCCTCTTTTTAATGTAGATGCTCTTATTCTCACCTTACCACCTGGCCGTTTTTCTTCTCAACAGTATTGTGAATATCTTGCTTTTTTAACTAATCAAGCCAAGAAACACGGCGTGCAGCATTTGATTTTTACCAGTTCAACTTCTGTTTTTCCTGATATTTCGGGGCAATTTGATGAAGGTTCTCAACGTTCAGCTGAAACAGAAATGGGTAAAACACTGATACAAGCAGAACAGTGCTTGTTCCAATCAGGAATATCGCATTGCGATATTCTTCGACTTGGAGGATTAATTGGTAAGCAACGCCATCCGGTTAAATTCTTAGCAGGAAAACACAATTTAAAACAGGGCAATTCGCCTGTTAATTTGGTGTATCTAGAGGATTGCATTCAAGCTATTACTGCCTTACTCATGAATCCAAATGGATTGCGAACTTACCATCTTTGCGCGCCAATTCATCCTACTAGAGCAGAATATTACACAAAAGCAGCAGTATTTTATGATTTACCCATACCACAATTTGAATGTAGTGATTCGGATCCGAAACGAATCATTATGGCAGATAAAATTTGTCGAGATTTAGGCTTCGCTTATCGTTATCCAAATCCCGATGATATGTTAGAAAAGCGCAGTGATTTTTGACCGCACTTTTTAAAGACTCACTCACCATAACCACAATGAAGGAAATAAAATATGTCAAATACGATTCTGCAACATTTACCTAAAGGTCAAAAAGTTGGTATCGCTTTTTCGGGCGGGCTAGATACCAGTGCGGCATTACTTTGGATGCGTCAAAAAGGTGCAGTACCTTATGCTTATACAGCAAACTTAGGTCAACCAGATGAAGATGATTACAATGCAATTCCCAAAAAAGCAATGGAATATGGTGCGGAAAATGCGCGTTTAGTGGATTGTCGTGCGCAGTTAGCCCATGAAGGGATTGCGGCTATTCAATGTGGTGCATTCCATATTTCGACTGGTGGAGCAACCTATTTCAACACTACACCACTTGGTCGTGCGGTAACCGGTACGATGCTTGTTGCAGCAATGAAAGAAGATGATGTGAATATCTGGGGTGATGGTTCAACTTTCAAAGGTAACGATATTGAGCGTTTTTACCGTTATGGCTTATTAACCAACCCAAATTTAAAAATTTACAAACCATGGCTAGATCAACAATTCATCGATGAGTTGGGCGGTCGTTTTGAAATGTCACAATTCTTAATCGCAAATGGTTTTGACTACAAAATGTCAGTAGAAAAAGCGTATTCAACTGACTCTAATATGTTAGGTGCGACACACGAAGCGAAAGACTTAGAAGAATTAAGCACTGGTATTAAAATTGTGAAACCAATTATGGGCGTGGCATTTTGGGATGAAAATATTCAAGTGAAACCAGAAGTGGTAACTGTTCGCTTTGAAGAAGGTGTGCCGGTTGAATTAAATGGTAAAACATTTGGTAACGTGGTGGATCTTTTCTTAGAAGCAAATCGCATTGGTGGTCGTCATGGTTTAGGCATGTCAGACCAAATTGAAAACCGTATTATCGAAGCCAAATCACGCGGTATTTATGAAGCACCGGGAATGGCATTATTCTATATCGCTTATGAACGTTTAGTAACTGGTATTCACAATGAAGATACTATTGAACAATATCGTATCAACGGTTTACGTTTAGGCCGTTTGTTATACCAAGGTCGTTGGTTTGATCCACAAGCGTTAATGTTACGTGAAACAGCACAACGTTGGGTCGCTCGTGCGGTGACTGGTGAAGTGACATTAGAACTTCGTCGTGGTAATGACTATTCCATCTTAAATACTGAATCACCAAACTTAACTTATGCGGCTGAACGTTTAAGTATGGAAAAAGTGGAAAATGCACCATTTGATCCAATCGATCGTATTGGTCAATTAACTATGCGTAATTTAGACGTAGCAGATACGCGCGGAAAATTAAGTATCTATTCTCAAGTAGGCCTCTTAACTACAGGGAAAGATTCCGTTTTACCACAATTAGGTAAAAAATAATTCTCTCCTTTAAATGTAAAAAAGTGCGGTTGATTTTGACCGCACTTTTGCTTTTCTAAATATTCATTTCTTGAAATAGATTTAATTTATCCGGCACGAGATAAACATGATCACCTATTTTATACTGCGCATTGAGATAGTTTTCTTTGGTAAGAATCACCTCAATCGGTTGTTCTGTTTGCGAGCTTTCCACTTCAATTCTCACGATAAAACCAATAGCATTAATATGATGAATCGTACCACTCGCTAAGGCATTATGAGATTCGCGTGAAAGCGTCAGTTCGTAAGGGCGAATATAAGCCGTTGCAGATTGGTTATTGACTGCATGAGTCGCATTGCTATGTGTTTGTAAATTATGAGCAAATTCACCAATGACTAAATTGCCTTGATCAATGTGTCCGTGGAACACATTAACATCTCCCACAAATTGTGTGACGAAAGGGGTTTGTGGTGCATGATAGATTTGGCTAGGCTCATCAATTTGCTCCACTTGACCTTTATTCATCACCACAATGCGATCAGACATATCTAATGCTTCATCTTGATCATGGGTAACGAAAATACTGGTCACATTGAGTTCATGTTGCAATTCCCGTAGCCAACGACGTAATTCTTTACGAACTTGAGCATCCAATGCACCAAAGGGTTCATCAAGTAGTAAGACTTTCGGTTGAACAGCAAGGGACCGAGCTAAGGCTATCCGTTGTTTTTGTCCACCTGAAAGTTGATTAGGGTAGCGATCGGCTAGCCATTCAAGTTTTACTAGCTTTAAAAGTGCGGTGACTTTTTCGCGAATTTCTCCTGCAGAGGGACGTTCTCTACGAGGTTTCACCGTTAAGCCAAAAGCGACATTGTCAAAGACGGTCATATTTTGAAATAGTGCATAATGCTGAAACACAAAGCCGACACCGCGTTCAGCAGCCGAAAGTTGAGTCACCTCTTTTTCACCAAACCAAATGTGTCCATTATCAGCAAATTCTAATCCGGCAATGATCCTTAATAGCGTTGTTTTTCCACAACCACTAGGCCCAAGCAAGGCGGTTAGCTGATTTTCCGGAAAGCTGAGATTGATATCTTTCAACGCATGAAACTGTCCAAAGTGTTTGTTTAGTTGCTGGATTTTGATTGTCATGTATTGTGTACCCGTTGTTATTCTTGGATTTTTTTCTTTTCCACATATCTCACTACATTTTGTAATCCCAGTGTTCCCACTGCGATTAATGCTAATAAACTGGCGCAAGCAAATGCGGCAACAAATTGATATTCGTTGTAACTAATTTCTACATAAAGCGGAATTGTATTAGTCAAACCGCGAATATGCCCAGATACAACACTCACGGCACCGAATTCACCCATTGCACGAGCGTTACTTAAAATCACACCATAAATTAATGCCCATTTTATTTTTGGTAGCGTTACGTGCCAGAAAAGTTGCCAAGTGGATGCACCTAAGATTAACGCAGCTTGTTCCTCACTTGTGCCTTGTGCTGACATGGTTGGAATTAATGATTTTGCAATAAGTGGAAAGGTAACGAATAAAGTCACGATAACAATGCTTGGCGTAGCAAACATAAAACGAATATGGTGTTCAGCAAGCCATGCGCCCCAAAGTCCATCTAACCCAAACAGCAGTAAGAACATTAATCCTACCACCACTGGTGAAATGGAAAAGGGGAGATCGAGTAGTGCGGTTAATAAGCTTTTCCCTTTAAAGTCAAAATAAGCAATAGCCCAAGCCATAACCACACCGATAAAAATGTTAATAGGTAATACAATTAAAGAGACTTTAATCGTAAGCCAAATAGCTGCTAAGGCTTCTGGTTCTTTTAATGCAGCGAAAAATAGACCAATTCCTTGTTCAAGGGCTGAATAGAATACGGTAAATAATGGGAGCAATAATATGATCGTAAAAAAACTGAGTGCGGTCAGAATTAAGATCCATTTTTGCCATGATTGGGTTTTCATAAATACCTCTTATCGAATTGGACTAATGCGTTTGGCAACAGACCACTGCGCTAAGTTAATGAATAAAATCAACAGAAATGAAATGGCAAGCATTAATAATGCAACCACAGATGCACCTTGCACGTCATATAAATCAAGTTTTGACATAATAATCAATGGTGCAATTTCGGATACAAGTGGCACATTACCTGCAATAAAAATTACCGAGCCGTATTCACCAAGCGATCGCGCAAATCCCATACCTGCGCCACCTATTAATGCAGGCAATACCGCCGGGATGATGACTTTTCGCAACGTCGTTAATCTGGATGCACCTAAAATTTGAGCTGCTTCTTCATAGCTAGGATCGAGATTTGCTAATACGGGTTGAATCGCTCGAACGGTAAAAGGCAAGCTGACAAAAATCAGCGCAATCGCAATACCACTTGGAGTATAAGCGAGTTGAATCCCTAAATGGCTTAGCCATTGCCCAATCAGTCCAGTCGGAGCATAAAGCGAGGCAAGTGCGATACCAGCAACGGCAGTGGGTAAAGCAAAAGGTAAATCCACTAACGCGTTGACGAGATTCTTACCTGGAAAGTCATAACGCACTAAAACCCATGCCAATAAAAAGCCAAAAACGATATTAATTAACGTCGCGATTACCGCCATTTCAAAGGATAGCGTTAAAGATGAGATCACTCGTTCACTCGTGATGATTTGAACGATATCAGCCCATTTTAATTGCCAGGCAGTGAGCACAAGTAATGTTAATGGCAATAATACCATTGAGCCGAGCCAGACTAATGTAATCAATATACTTCGTTTAAATCCTGGTAATACGGTTTTCATTATCCCACCTTCACAACAGATAAATACCTAAGCTTTGTAAGCGTTTTGAAATGTTCAGAAAAATAACCGCTCTTTTCCATAATGGCAAAGAACGGAAATTTATTTAATATTCCAAAGTGAAATAAGGAATCGTTTGGCTTGGTGTTTTATATTTCATTTTGTTCTATAAAATGCTTTTTCGTTATTTTTTGTACTTAACATTTTGCGATATAAATTTAGCCACACGAAATTGAGGGTAATAACGGAGGAGAGTAAAAATGAAAAAAATTGCTTTATTTTCAGTGCTTTCTTTCGTCTTGGCAGCCTGTTTATGGCATACCAGTACGGAACAAAAAACAGTGCTACTGAATGTGTCCTATGACGTGATTCGTGATTTCTATAAGGAATATAACATCGCGTTTCAACGTGAATTTCCCTCAGATGTGATGATTTCACAATCGCATGGTGGCGCCAGTAAACAGGTGCTCGGCGTGTTAAATGGCTTGCCTGCAGATGTGGTGACATTGACACAAAGTAATGATATCGACGCTTTAGTTAAAAAAGGCTTAGTGAATGCGGATTGGCAGCAAGTATTACCGAATGGTGCAGTTCCTTTTGGGTCAGTGATGGTGCTTTTGGTGAAAAAAGGAAATCCAAAACACATTCAAGACTGGTCTGATTTGGTACGTGATGATGTCAAAGTGGTCTTTGCTAATCCTAAAACCTCTGCGAACGGGCGCTTTGCTTATTTATCGGCTTTAGCTTATGCCGAACAGCATAGTGATAAACCACAAGATTTTATGTTACGCCTACTAAGAAATGTGCCGGTTTTAGAGGCGGGTGCGCGCAGTGCCAGTATTTCTTTTACGCAGCGTAATATCGGTGATGTTTTAATTGCCCCAGAAAATGAAGCAGCGTTAGCGGCTAAAACACTGGGCGAAAACAGCTTTGAAGTGGTGTACCCAAGTATAACGGCCTATACCCCAATTTATGTGGCGGAAGTGAATAAAAATACGCAAGCAGATGGTTTGCATCAACTTTCCCATGATTATTTGAGCTATTTATGGTCACCCCAAGCACAGGAACTGGCTGCCCAAAATTATTTCCGCCCGACAGATAAAAAAATTATTGCTAAAACGACCGCACTTTTTCCCGAAGTGAATCAATTTGATGTGAACCAACGTTTGGGTTCGTGGGATACGATTAATACCAAACATTTTGTCGATAACGGCTTATTTGATCGTTTATATGTCAGTGCACAACGTGCTGATAAAGTGAATAAATAGGAGTGATACCCATGAATTATTTTCCACTTTTTGCTGATTTAACTGGTCGCCCGGTACTTGTTGTCGGCGGTGGTTCAGTGGCTGCTCGTAAAGTTGGGTTGTTGCTCAAAGCAAATGCTCAAGTCCGTATTGTTGCTCGCCAATTAAATGAAGAGTTAAGCGAGCTTGAACGTCAAAATAAAGTACTATGGATTGCGAAAGAATTTAATGCCGAACAAATGAGAACGGTGATGTTAGTGATCACGGCAACAAATGATGAGGTATTAAATCACCGTATTTTCCATTTAGCCGAAAGCCAACATAAATTAGTCAATGTGGTGGATGATCAACCTCATTGTAGCTTTATCTTCCCTTCTATTATTGATCGTAATCCGATCCAAATCGCGATTTCGAGTGGTGGAAAGGCGCCAGTATTAGCCCGTTTATTACGTGAGAAACTGGAAGCATTATTGCCACAACATTTAGGCAAAATCGCTGAGATTTCTGGTAAGTGGCGTGATCAAGTAAAAGCAAAATTGGCATCGGTCACCGAACGTCGCCGTTTTTGGGAAAAAATGTTTAGCGGACGTTTTGCAAGTCTCGTTAAGAATCAACAAGAGGCACAAGCTGAAGAGGAATTGGCTGAGCAACTAGAAAATAACTATCAAGGTGGTTTTGTCTCTTTAGTTGGTGCCGGTCCTGGCGATGCTGGGTTATTAACTCTTAACGGTTTACAGGAAATTCAACAAGCTGATGTGGTGCTTTACGATGCATTGGTTTCTGGTGAGATTCTTTCTTTGATTCGTCGTGATGCAGAACGTATTTTTGTGGGGAAACGTGCCAATGGTCGTTCTGTCGCACAAGAAGAAACCAACCAATTGTTATTAACCCTTGCCCAACAAGGCAAGCGAGTAGTGCGTTTAAAAGGCGGCGATCCTTTCGTTTTTGGACGCGGTGGCGAAGAATTAGAAGTATTAGCTCAACATCAAATTCCATTTTCGGTTGTACCCGGTATTACAGCGGGTATTGGCGCAACAGCCTATGCTGGCATCCCATTAACTCACCGAGATTATGCACAAAGCGCCATTTTTGTGACCGGTCATCGTAAAGCCGATGCCTCTGATATTGAATGGCAAACCTTAGCAAGAAGTCATCAAACCTTAGTCATTTATATGGGGACGTTAAAAGCGCAAGTCATTGCTGAACATTTACAACAATATGGTCGAGCTGCGAATACGCCTGTTGCGATTATCAGCCAAGGTACTCAACTTACTCAAAAAACAGCGATTGGCACACTTGCAAATTTAGCTGAATTAGCTGAAAAAGCAGAGACTCCAGCCTTAATTGTAGTGGGAGAAGTGGTGACATTACACGAACAATTAGCGTGGTTTGGCGAAGAGAAACAACGTCAAAAACAACCGCACTTTACCTTAGAAAGTCTAACCATCAGTCAAGTGGCGTAAGGAGTGGATGATGAGTTTATTTAAACCGACTTTTTGGCAAATTCCACTTGTTAGCCTTGATGTACAAGAGCGTTTGGCAGAAAAAACAGCCACATTGAAGCAACGTTTACATCAAATAGCTGATAGCCATCACAATACACGCTTTGCCAGCAGTTTAGCCGTAGAAGATATGGTTATTACCGATGTCATTGCACGTGAAAACTTAGATATTGGTATTTTTACTTTAGATACCGGTTTACTCCATCAAGATACGTTAAATTTATTAGACAACCTTGAGAAAGTCTATCCACATCTTCAAATAGAACGCTTTCAGCCGATTGCTGATGAAGTGACTCGCTACGAGGAAGAAAAAGGGAAATTTGCTTTTTATGAAAGCGTGGAATTACGTCGCGAGTGTTGCCATATCCGTAAAATCGAACCCTTAAATCGCGCGATTCAAGGTGCAGATGCATGGCTTACCGGACAGCGTCGAGAACAATCGGCTACACGTACTGCGCTCCCTTTTGCTGAGCAAGATCAGTCTCGTGGTATTGATAAATACAATCCTATTTTTGATTGGTCAGAAAAAGATGTGTGGGCTTATATCTTAGCGAACAATGTACCTTATAACGACCTTTACCATCAAGGTTTCCCAAGCATTGGCTGTGAACCTTGTACCCGCCAAGTTAAACAGGGCGAAGATATTCGCGCCGGCCGCTGGTGGTGGGAGAGTAAAGATAGTAAGGAATGTGGATTACATAAGTAGAAAAATATAGGAAGCAAAACATGACAAAAACTGAACTCAACAACCAACATCTAGACTGGCTCGAGGCGGAGTCGATTCATATTATTCGTGAAGTCGTCGCGGAATGTGAAAACCCAGCGTTGCTTTTTTCCGGTGGGAAGGATTCGGTGGTATTGCTGGCATTAGCCCGTAAAGCATTTCAGTTAGGTGATCGTCCGGTACATTTACCGTTTCCATTGGTGCATATTGATACCGGCCATAACTATCCAGAAGTGATCCAATTTCGAGATGAACAAATGGCAAAACTTAACGCTCGCTTAGTCGTTGGGCATGTGGAAGATTCCATTGCCAAAGGCACGGTGGTATTACGCAAAGAAACGGATTCGCGTAATGCGGCACAGGCGGTCACTTTATTAGAAACCATTGCAGAGAATGGATTTGATGCCTTGATGGGCGGTGCACGTCGTGATGAGGAAAAAGCTCGTGCTAAAGAACGAATTTTCTCGTTCCGTGATGAGTTCGGCCAATGGGATCCTAAGGCACAACGTCCGGAATTATGGTCTCTGTACAATGCTAAATTGCATAAAGGTGAAAATATGCGAGTGTTTCCGATTTCCAACTGGACGGAATTAGACATTTGGCAATATATCGCTCGTGAGAATTTGGAATTGCCTCCGATTTATTACAGCCATAAACGAGAAGTTGTACGTCGTAAAGGTTTGTTAGTACCAGTGACACCATTAACCCCTAAATTGCCAAATGAAGTCAGCGAAGTATTAGATGTTCGTTTCCGTACTGTGGGTGATATTAGCTGTACCTGTCCGGTAGCGAGCACTGCATCAACACCATTAGAAATTATTGAAGAAACCGCTATTGCCGACATTTCTGAACGCAGCGCGACTCGTCTAGACGACCAAGCCAGCGAAGCCGCCATGGAGAAACGGAAAAAAGAAGGGTATTTTTAGTATTTCTACTTTCTTGCTTGTGCAAGAAAGTAGCAAAGAACACACCCCAATTAAATCGCTCCTCTTCACTTTGTTTCAATTTTCTTAACGAAAAATTTATAAACTCGCTACGCTCAAACAGTACAAATTTTTCTAAAAATTGAGACTCGTTCAGGCGATTTATATGGGGCATGATTCAAAGATGATGAAATACAAAAGAATAATTAACAGAATATAAGGAAGAAATATGACACAACATTCAACTCCACTTCGTTTTATTACTGCCGGTAGTGTAGATGACGGGAAAAGTACCTTAATCGGCCGCTTACTTTACGATAGTAAAGCTTTATTAACCGACCAAATTAAAACCCTTAACGCAGGAAAAGAAAAAGGTAATAAAGAAGCCATTGATTTTTCTATTTTGACAGATGGTTTGGAAGCAGAACGTGAACAGGGCATCACCATTGATGTGGCGTATCGCTATTTCTCTACGGCAAAACGTAAATTCATCATTGCCGACACCCCAGGACATGAGCAATACACACGTAACATGGTGACAGGAGCGAGTACAGCATCTGCTGCAATCGTCTTAATTGATGCTTCTCAGCTGAATTTTGATGAAAAACCGTTACAACTCTTACCACAAACTAAACGTCATTCAGCGATTTTGCGTCAATTAAATTGCCCGCACATTTTAGTGGCGGTGAACAAAATGGATTTATTGGATTACAGCGAAGAAAAATTCAATGCTATTGTGGAGGCGTATTGTCAATTGGCGCTACAGCTAGGTTTAAAAGATGTGCATTTTGTGCCGGTATCTGCATTGCTTGGCGATAACCTAGTATATGCAAGTGAAAGCACCCCTTGGTATCAAGGCGAACCTTTACTCACCATTTTAGAAAATTTACCAAGTGTAGATGAAGTGAGCCATTCTAATGCTGATTTCTATTTTCCTGTGCAATTAGTCGTACGTCAGGATGCGGATAAAGCTGATGATTTCCGCGGTTATCAAGGTCGAATTGAGCGCGGTTCCGTGCAACAGGGGCAGACTATTCGAATTGAACCGAATGGATTAACCGCTAAAGTGACTGAGATTATTACGCCAAAAGGTGAGGTGACACAGGCGGTGGCCGGGGAAGTGATTACCTTACGTTTAGATCGCGATATTGATATTTCCCGTGGTGATTTATTTGTGGATGAAAGTTCACCACTTACACCAAAAAAACAACTTGAAGTCACAATTTGTTGGTTTGATGAACGCCCATTAAATACCGCCCGTAAATATTTACTTAAACATGGTACGCAAACCGTATTTGCCAAAATCAGTGAAATTGAAAGTGTGTTAAACGTTCATACACTAGAACAAGAAAGTGGTGCTACAGCCTTAAAGATGAATGATATTGCTAGAGTGCGTTTAAGTTTACAGAAACCGATTGTTGCCACAACTTACGAAGAAAATATTGCTGGTGGCGCTTTTATTTTAGTTGATGAAGCAACTTATAACACAGTAGCAGCTGGTATGATTCTCTAAGTCGCGCTTTCTTTAATATGTGAATTTACTGATATTACTCATTTTTTTGTGGGGAAACTTATGCAACACAACAATCCATTACCAACAGAAATACTGAATCTCTTACCAACGCTAACTCCTCTTCAATTGGCATGGCTTTCCGGTTATGCATGGTCGCAAGCTTCCGGTGTAGAACAACAGGTCGCAGGGCAACATTTGGCAGCAAATTTGACCGCACTTTCGGCAGAACCTTTTTCAATTACTGTGCTTTCAGGCTCCCAAACCGGCAATGCTAAATCGGTGGCAGATAAAGTTGCCGCAGAGCTTACAGAAGCCGGTATTGCCGTGAAACGTGTCGCTTTAAAAGATTATAAAGCGAAAACCATTGCTGATGAAAAATACCTGCTCTTAGTGACTTCTACGCAAGGTGAAGGCGAGCCACCGGAAGAAGGTGTGGTATTGCATAAGTTATTAAACGGTAAAAAAGCACCAAAACTCACCGAATTGCAATTTGCTGTGTTGGGATTAGGGGATAGTTCTTATCCAAATTTCTGCCAAGCAGGCAAGGATTTTGATCAGCGTTTTGCCGAATTAGGCGCGACGCGTTTATTTAAGCGAGTGGATGCAGATTTAGATTACAGTGCAACCGCGGAACAATGGATCAGAGATATTGTGGCTATCGTAAAAGAAAAGGCTGCGCAGGCTTCACCGGCTGTGCAAAGTATTGGTACTGCTACAACCGCACCGGTAGCCAAGGAAAGCCAATACAATAAAGCCAATCCATTTTCTGCAACGTTAATCACTAACCAGAAAATTACTGGTCGTCAGTCTGATAAAGATGTTCGTCATTTAGAGTTTGATTTAGCCGGCTCAGATCTTCATTACCAAGCGGGGGATGCACTCGGCGTATGGTTTGACAATGATCCTAAGTTAGTCGATGAAATTTTATCGCTCGCACAGATTGATCCTACTACAGAAGTGACAATTGAGGGAAAAGCGCAAACTATTTCGACCGCACTTTTATCGCATTTAGAGCTGACTCAAAACACGCCAGCTTTTGTGAAAGGCTATGCAGCTTTGGCGAATAACGAACAGTTAAACGATTTGGTTGCGGATAATCAAGCATTGCAAGAATTGGTTCAACGTACACCGATTGTGGATGTATTACATCAATTTCCTGCAAAATTAACTGCTGAACAACTGGTTTCATTATTGCGTCCTTTAACGCCTCGTTTGTATTCCATTTCATCTTCTCCAGCAGAGGTTGGGGAAGAAGTCCATCTAACCGTTGGCGTGGTACGTTTTGAATATGAAGGTAGAGCACGTAGTGGCGCAGCCTCAAGCTTTTTAGCGGATCGCGTAGAAGAAGATGGTGCTGTGCGTGTATTTGTAGAACATAACGATAATTTTCGTCTGCCAAATGATACGACTAAGCCAATTATTATGGTGGGTTCCAGTACCGGCGTAGCACCATTCCGTGCTTTCATGCAGCAACGCGTAGCCGATGAGGCGAGTGGTAAAAACTGGCTGATTTTTGGTAATCCGCATTTTGCCAGCGATTTCCTTTATCAAACCGAATGGCAACAATTTGCCAAAGAAGGCTTCTTGCATAAATACGATTTTGCTTGGTCACGTGATCAAGAGAAGAAAATCTATGTGCAAGATAAAATTCGTGAAAATTCGACTGCACTTTGGCAATGGTTACAAGAGGGCGCTTATTTTTATGTCTGTGGAGATGCATCAAAAATGGCAAAAGATGTGGAACAAACATTACTCGACGTCATTGCTAAAGAAGGTAATTTAAGTTCGGATGAAGCAGAAGATTATTTAAATGAACTGCGTGAAGTAAAACGTTATCAACGCGATGTGTACTAGATTTGTGGGGTGAAAAAATGACAGAGCAAAACAAACAAAAAGGCTTGGAATGGCAAGAGAAACCGCTTTCTGACAATGAACGCTTAAAAACCGACAGTAACTTTTTACGCGGTACCATTTTAGATGATTTAGAAGATTCCTTAACCGGTGGTTTCCGTGGGGATAACTTTCAATTAATCCGTTTCCACGGTATGTATGAACAAGACGATCGTGATATTCGTGCCGAACGTGCAGAGGAAAAACTCGAACCGTTGAAATTTATGCTGTTACGTTGCCGTTTACCGGGGGGAATCATCAAACCATTCCAATGGATTGAATTGGATAAATTCGCCCGTGAACACAGTTATTATCGTTCGATTCGTTTGACCAATCGTCAAACTTTCCAATATCACGGTGTGCCGAAAAGCCAATTACAAACCATGCATCGTTTATTGCATAGTCTGGGATTAGACTCAATTGCTACGGCTTCAGATATGAACCGTAACGTGTTATGTACTTCCAATCCAATTGAATCGGCATTACACCAACAGGCGTATGAATATGCCAAGAAAATTTCAGAACATCTGTTACCACGTACACGAGGATATTTAGATGTATGGATTGATGGTAAGAAAGTCCAAAGTAGCGATGATTTTTTACAGGAAGAACCGATTCTCGGTAAAACTTATTTGCCACGTAAATTTAAAACAGCTGTGGTGATTCCACCACTCAATGATGTGGATTGTTACGGAAATGACTTAGATTTTGTAGCGATTGCTGACGAGAACGGCAATTTGGTTGGTTTTAATGTATTGGTGGGCGGTGGTTTATCCCTTGAACATGGCAATACCAAAACCTATCCGCATATTTCCCTTGAACTGGGTTATGTGCCGTTGGAATACACTTTAAAAGCAGCGGAAGCCGTGGTGACAACCCAACGGGATTTTGGTAACCGTAGTGATCGTAAAAATGCACGTAGTCGTTATACCATTCAAAACATGGGATTAGATAATTTCCGCGCCGAAGTCGAACGTCGTATGGGGATTCCATTTGAACCGATTCATCCGTTTAAATTTACTGAACGCGGCGATCGTATTGGTTGGGTAAAAGGCATCGATAACAACTGGCATTTGACCCTGTTTATCGAAAGCGGCCGCTTGGTGGATAACGATGAGAAAAAATTACTGAGTGGGGTATTGGAAATTGCCAAAATTCATAAGGGCGATTTTCGTATCACCGCCAACCAAAATCTGATCGTGGCAAATGTAGCGGAAGAGGATAAAGCACAAATTGAACAAATTGCGCGTGATTACGGTTTAATTCGTGATGATGTGAGTAAATTACGTGAAAACTCAATGTCTTGCGTTTCTTTCCCAACCTGTCCATTAGCGATGGCAGAATCAGAGCGAATTCTTCCAAGCTTTATTGATGAACTGGATAAAGTGATGGCGAAATATCATGTGGCTGATGATTATATTGTTACGCGAATTACCGGTTGTCCAAATGGTTGTGGTCGCGCAATGTTGGCGGAAATCGGTTTAGTGGGCAAAGCAATTGGTCGTTACAATCTGCATATTGGTGGGGATCGTGAAGGTGTGCGTATTCCACGTCTTTATAAAGAAAATATCACGATTCCGGAAATTATCACTGAACTTGATACTCTGATTGGCCGCTGGGCAAATGAGCGTCATGCAAACGAAGGCTTTGGTGATTTTACCATTCGTGCGGGCATTATCAAACCAGTAGTAAATGCACCGGTTGATTTCTGGGATGACTCAAAAGTGATTATTAAATCAGCGGCTTAGTGCGCAAAAGTGCGGTTAATTTTGACCGTACTTTTAGTTGAGAGAATAAAAAACCTTAGGTTTTAGCCTAAGGTTTTTGTTTTTTAGTAAGAATTATTTTTTCTCGTCACATTTGCTGATATCGCTACATTTGCCGTAGAGATATAAACTGTGTGCTTTTAATTTGATGCCATGTTGTTCACTGATTTCTTTTTGACGTTGTTCGATAATATTATCAGTAAACTCAAATACTTTACCGCAATCTTCACAGATAATGTGATCGTGGTGTTCTGTTGGAGCAAGTTCAAAAACAGACTTGTTACCTTCAAAATTATGACGAATTAAGATATGCGCTTCATCAAATTGGTTAAGTACTCGATATACGGTTGCAAGGCCAATATCACTGCCTTGTTCTAACAAGATTTTATACACTTCTTCAGCTGAGAAATGTTCATGTTTGTGCTCTTGCATCAATGCAAGGATAGTGAGTCGAGGTTCAGTAATTTTTAACCCTGCTTTTTTGAGTAATTTGATGTTTTCTTCAGACATAATATTCCCTTAAATTTGTTAAATTAGAGATGGTTAAGCTAACTCTGCTAAACACATTTCATCATAGATCTGTTTTGTCCATTTCTCGACACGTTCTGCAGTGAGTTCGGGTTGACGATCTTCATCAATACATAAACCGATAAAGTTTCCATCATCTAATAGTGCCTTTGATGATTCAAAGGTATAACCATCTGTTGGCCAGTTTCCGACAATAATTGCACCGTGTGGTTCAACGATATCACGAACTGTACCGATCGCATCGCAGAAATAATCAGCGTAGTCTTCCTGATCACCACAGCCAAAAATACCCACTAATTTGTCAGTAAAATCAATTTCTTCTAGGGTTGGGAAGAAATCATCCCAATCTGCTTGTGCTTCACCGTAGTACCAAGTCGGAATACCGAAAAGTAAAAAATCATAACCTTCGATATCTTCTTTCGTGCTTTTTGCTATGTCACGAATATCAACTAATTCATTGCCTAATTGTTTTTGAATCATTTTTGCAATATTTTCTGTATTACCCGTGTCACTACCATAAAATAAACCGACAACTGCCATCGTTCTTTCCTTTTGAAATATAATTAGTTAATAAATAAAGATGAGAGACTAAAACCCTACAATTTGTGCGAACTATATCATAAATGAATTCTCATTTGAATAGAATAATTCTCATTTAAAACGATTAATTCTTATTTAGAAACCTATCAATCGCACGTATCACAAAATCAGGTTTTTCTGCGTGAACCCAGTGTCCACAACCATTAATGGTAAAGGATGTCGCATTCGGGAATTGTTTAAGAATAGTTTCTGTATATTCAGGTTTAATATAAGATGAAAGCCCGCCTTTGATGAAGAGAGTAGGCGTATTAGCAAAGATCTCTTGCCAATCCATTAGCTCTGCATAATGTTCAAAAAGTGCGGTCAAATTGAAACGAAAATATTCACTTGAAGTAGGTTCAAAAGATTTCAACATAAATTGCACCACACTTGGATCGGCAATTTCAGTTTCTAAAATAGGCTTAGCTTGTTGACGAGTTTGTGGCTGCGCTTTTTTAACGGCAAATAAACCACGAAACACATCATCGTGTCCTGCACTACTATTAGCCACTGGAGCAATATCAATAACAATCAATTTTTCCACACGCTGCGGTTGAAGTGCGGTCATTTTCATTGCTGTTTTTCCGCCCATTGAATGACCAATTAAAATCACTTTATCTAATTGAAGATGATCGATAAGTTGCCATACATCATCAGCCATGACATCGTAATTCATTGTTTCTGAATGAAAACTATGCCCATGATTACGTAAATCTACGCGCAAAATATTATAGTTATCGCTAAATGCACGCGCGATGACACCAAGATTATTCATATCCCCAAACAAGCCGTGAATGAAAACTAAAGTAGGTGAATTAATTGATTGTTTTGCTTGGTGAAATTGATGGTTTAATAATTGGGAAGATGACATATATTTTGCGTGAGAATTTGGTTAGAAATCGTTATAATGGACGAAAATTTTAGCAAACGGAGAGAAAAAAATGAAGATAATTGAAGTCGATGAAGAATTATATCAATACATTGCGGCACAAACTCAATCTATTGGAGAAAGTGCGTCTGATATTCTTCGCCGTTTGTTGAATTTACCTATTCACGCAACAAGCTCGGTTGATACCTTTGAATCAGTCGCGTCAGCTGAAACGTCAAAAAGTGCGGTGCATTCTGAGCCTGTTTTAGCGGAAAAAACAACCGAAGCATCTCAACCAAAAGTTGAACCGGTCGAACCGCCAAAAGCAGTGAAAAAACAGTCGGATGAAGCAATAAATCACATTGTTGATAAAGTGCGTGCACTCTTGAATTCTGCTGAATTTAAAGAAGAGCCAAAAGCCGTTGTGCGTTTTTTAAGTATATTACGTACGCTTTATCGTACCAATCCAGAAAGCTTTGCACAGGCAACCGAAAGCTTGCAAGGCCGTACTCGTGTGTATTTTGCTCGTGATGAAGGAACGTTGCTTGTGGCGGGTAATCATACTAAACCAAAACAAATTCCAGATACACCATATTGGGTGATTACCAATACCAATAGTGGCCGTAAAATGTTGATGTTAGAAGGGGCGATGCAGTCTATGCATTTGCCGGAATATTTAATCGACGAAGTTCGCCCTTATTTCGTTAGCAACTAAGTCAATGCAAAAATTCCCTTGGCAAGCATTTGCCCAAAATTCAGCGTATGCAAATCAGGTCGCGTTGCGAAATTCGCAGGGCGATTCTTTTACTTGGGCAGAACTTGCTGAGAAAATTAATCAGGTGGAAGCCTTTCTTTTACAACAAGGTGTGACAGCGCAAAGTGCGGTTGCTTTTTGTGGTAAAAATTCAGAACAGATCTTATTTCTTTATTTAGCCGTTATTCAGCTAGGCGCAAAAATTTTAGGTATCAACCCTGCATTTCCTCAAGAAAAAAGAGAAGAATTGTGCCAAGTGTATGGGGTGGATTTTTGTTATCAAGCCGAAGATATTCATTATTTAGCTACTAAAGCATTACCCGAACATAACGCTGACTTTACAAAAGCGGCAACGATGACATTAACATCGGGCTCGACTGGTTTGCCTAAAGCGGTGGTGCATAATGTGTCTGCTCATTTAGCTAATGCAGAAGGCGTTTGTGCCTTAATGAATTTTGGCAAAGATCAATCATGGCTACTTTCTTTGCCGCTTTATCATGTTTCCGGACAAGGCATTGTGTGGCGGTGGCTTTACGCAGGGGCAACCTTAGTTTTACCGAAAGAAGATTTTTATCAATCTATTGGTGAGGTTTCCCATGTTTCTCTCGTGCCAACGCAATTGCAGCGTTGGTTTGATTATTTGGCCGAACATCCACAATCTATCCAAACTAAAGCGGTATTATTGGGTGGAACACAAATCCCCGTAAAATTAACCCAAGCGTTAAGTGAATTAGGGATTCGCAGTTATTCAGGTTATGGTATGACCGAAATGGCTTCTACCGCATTCGCTAAACAATCGGATGGAAAAATCGGTGTGGGACAGCCTTTGCTTGGCCGAGAGTTCAAGTTAGTGAATGAAGAAGTTTGGCTAAAAGGTGCCGGACTTGCTATGGGATATTGGCGAGATGGGTGTGTTGACCCGCTTACTAATGCTGAAGGTTGGTTCCAAAGCAAAGATAAAGGTCAATGGCTCGATAACGAATTAGTCATTCAAGGCCGATTAGATAATATGTTTATTTCCGGTGGTGAAAATATTCAGCCGGAAGAAATTGAAAAAGTGATTGCACAATCAGATTTGGTGAAACAAGTCTTTGTTTTACCTAAACATGATGAGGAATTTGGCCATCGTCCTGTCGCGATTGTTGAATTTCATACCTCATTTAATGAAAGTGCGGTTGAATCTCTCAACGTTTTTTTACAAGGGCGATTGGAACGATTTAAGCAACCCATTGCCTACTATGAACTCCCGACGAATTTAATCCAAGGGGCAATAAAGATTTCTCGCAAAGCACTGGCCGATTGGCTGTCGCAACAATAGGAAAGTTAGTTTAATGAAAAAAATCTCTCGTGTTTTGACCGCACTTGGTCTTTCATTTGTTTTTACAATGTCGCTTTCTCAGCCTGTTTGGGCAGAGAATAGTAATGCTGATTTGCCGACAGAAAAAACACTAAAAAGTGAATTAGCTGATGCACAAAAATTACCGGATGGTGATGAAAAGACAAATAATATTGCGACAATCCAGGCTTCGCTTGATTTCTTGCAACAAATTCAAACACAGCAAAAAAATAATAACGATTTGCAAGATACGCTTATTGATGCAGATTCTGAAATTCAGAAGAATAATGCTGATCTTCAAAATCTTAAAAAACAGTTAAACACGCCAAGTAACACCGATTATGCTTCACAAAGCTTAGCTAATCTACAGGCTCAGGTTGAGAAACTGACCAATCAACAACAAGATGCCCAATCTGCCTTAAGTGCGGTGAATACACAACTTGTAGGGCAGAGCTCGGTATCTGAACGTGCTCAAACAGCCTTAACAGACAATGTTAAACGTACGCAAGAATTGAATCAGAAATTAGCTGATCCAACGACAAGTTCACTATTAAAACAGCAAATTCAGCTTGAATTACAACTGATTGAGCTAAAAAATATCTATAATCAAGTGCTATTAAAAAATAGTGATCAGTTGACAGTGCTTTATCAAAGTCGATATGAATTATTGAATGCGCGTGTTCAAGCGCTACAAAAACAAATTGCCGCCATTCAAGAAGTGATTAATCAGAAAAATTTGGCTAAAACACAAAATCAAGTTGAGCAAGCACAACAACAAAGCCAAAGTATTGATAAAAATCCTTTGATTCAGAAAGAATTGGATTTGAATGCACATCTTAGTCAGTCTTTACTTGAACAAACTGAGAAAATAAATACCTTAACGCAAGATGAATTGCGTATGCGAAATGTGTTGGATAACTTAACACAGACACAGCGTACTATTGATGAGCAAATTAGTGCTTTGCAAGGTACGTTGGTGCTTTCACGTATTATTCAGCAACAAAAACAAAAATTACCGACAAATTTAAATATTCAAGGCCTTTCAAAACAAATTGCGGATTTGCGTGTACAGATCTTCGATATTACGCAGAAACGTAATGAGCTTTATGATATTGATGCCTATATCAGTAAGGTCGAGCAGGATGAAAATAAATCTTTTACACCGGCGGAAAAAACACAATTAACTAATTTGTTGATTGAACGTCGTAAAGTTTTATCTGACTTAATAAAGTCGTTAAATAACCAATTAAATTTAGCAATTTCCTTAGAACTAACGCAGCAACAGATTACTCAAATCAGCGATCAGATTCAGTCTAAACTTGACCAACAAAGTTTCTGGGTAAAAAGTAATAATCCAATTAATCTTGATTGGTTCAAGAAATTACCAATGTCACTCAAAGCGCAATTTGATGGTATTGGTAAAAAATTAGGTTTTCCAACAAACTTTGATAATTTGCCGTATTTACTCACTTATGTCTTTATTTTGTTTGTGATTGGTGGGTTGATTTTCAAATTTAAAGAATCGATTAAACAACGTTTGAGCGTGATTAATGGCGAAATTAATACGCTTCGTTCTGATAGCCAATGGCATACGCCTCTTGCGTTATTTTATACGGCGCTTTTATCGTTATCTGGTACCCTTTGGTTTTTAGCAGCTTGCCAACTTTTAGGCTTTTTCTTTGTAAAAAATCCACAAGAGTTTTGGGAATGGTCGCTCAGTATGGCGGGCTATTGGTGGTTCTTTAGTTTTGTTTTAGCTATTCTTCGTCCGAATGGTATTTTAGTGCGCCATTTCGGTTTTTCTAAAGAGAGTGCGATTGCTCTGCAAGACGTCACAAAACGTATCATTGTTTCCGTTGTGTTATTACTGAATACGTCGATTTTCAGTAATGTCATGGATACCGGATTAGCGAATGACGTTCTCGGCGAAATTAATACGATTGTTGCCTTACTTTTCTGTATTGTGATTATTGCGCCACGTTTCGTTCGCACAGAAAAATCGCTGAATTCAAGCGCAACGGATCAGCGTGATAGAACGCTTTTAAAAATTATGCGCGTTTTATTGCAATTGGTCCCTGTTATTTTAATTGCACTAATTGCTTTAGGATATTATTACACCGCCTTAAATTTAATTACGCATATTATTAATACCTACATTGCGTGGGTAGTGTGGTCGTTGGTACGTCATACAATTTATCGAGGCGTCACCGTTGCATCAAGACGTTTAGCTTATCGTCGTTTACAAGAGAAACGCCAGCAAAAACAACAAGATTTAAATGATGGCTCACCATCTGATGATGTGGTCGTAATTACCGAACAAGAAGAGGGATTGGCCTTAAATGAAGTGCGTAGCCAGTTACTACGCTTTGCCGATCTCTTTATTTGGACCGCACTTTTTGCCATCTTCTATTATGTATGGTCAGATTTAGTGACCGTTGTAAGTTATTTGCGTGATATTACCTTGTGGCAACAAACTTCAACAACTGAAGCGGGCGTGGTGACAGAAACGATTTCACTCTTTAACTTGATTGTTGCATTAATCATTGTCGTGATTACCTATATTTTGGTGCGTAACATTCAGGGTATTTTAGAAGTATTAATCTTCTCTCGAGTGAAACTTTCACAAGGTACACCTTATACCATTACCACCTTATTAACCTACATCTTTGTTGCAGTTGGTGGAGCATGGGCATTCTCAACACTCGGGATGTCTTGGTCGAAATTACAATGGTTGTTTGCAGCCCTTTCCGTTGGTCTCGGTTTTGGTATGCAAGAAATTTTTGCAAACTTTGTTTCGGGTATCATTTTATTATTTGAACGTCCAATCCGTGTAGGCGATACAGTAACAATTAATGGCGTGACAGGTACGGTGGCGAAAATCCGCATTCGTGCGATTACTATGATTGATCCTGATCGAAAAGAAGTGATTGTGCCAAATAAATCTTTTGTAACAGGTCAAGTGATCAACTGGGCATTATCTAATACCGTTACTCGTTTAGTGGTTTCCGTTGGTGTGGCGTATGGTTCAGATTTAGACTTAGTGAAACGCTTATTATTGCAAGCCGCGCATGAGCAACCAAGTGTCTTAAAAGATCCAGAACCAAGAGCATTATTCTTGACCTTTGGGGCAAGTACATTAGATCACGAATTACGTGTTTATGTAGGGCAAGTATCTGAGAGAAATGATACACTTGATGCTCTCAATCGCCGTGTGAATGAGTTATTTGCAGAAAATAATATTGATATTGCATTCAATCAATTAGATATCTTTATTAAAAATAAAGATACTGGCGAAGAGATTCCATTTATTGATGTGGCAAAATTAGCCCAAAATCATTAATTAAAGAGAGAAAATATGGCAGGGAATACTATCGGACAACTTTTTCGTGTGACAACCTTTGGGGAATCACATGGTATTGCATTAGGCTGCATCGTTGATGGTGTGCCACCGAATCTTGAATTATCGGAAGCCGATATTCAACCTGATTTAGATCGTCGTAAACCCGGTACATCACGCTATACCACACCGCGTCGTGAAAACGATGAAGTACAGATTTTATCTGGGGTATTTGAAGGTAAAACAACGGGTACCAGCATTGGAATGATCATTAAAAATGGTGATCAACGTTCACAAGATTATGGTGATATTAAAGATCGTTTCCGCCCAGGGCATGCAGATTTTACCTATCAACAAAAATACGGCATCCGTGATTATCGTGGTGGTGGACGTTCTTCTGCCCGTGAAACTGCCATGCGTGTTGCTGCGGGTGCGATTGCGAAGAAATATTTACGTGAGCAGTTTGGCATTGAAGTGCGTGGTTTTTTAAGCCAAATCGGCGAAGTGAAGATTGCGCCACAAACTGTCGGCAAAATTGATTGGGATAAAGTGAATAGTAATCCATTTTTCTGTCCGGATGAAAGTGCGGTTGAAAAATTTGATGAATTAATCCGTGAATTGAAAAAAGAAGGCGATTCGATTGGGGCAAAACTAACCGTGATTGCAGAGAATGTCCCTGTTGGTTTAGGTGAGCCTGTTTTTGATCGACTTGATGCCGATTTAGCCCATGCGTTAATGGGAATTAATGCCGTTAAAGGTGTAGAGATAGGCGACGGCTTTGCAGTAGTTGAACAGCGTGGCAGTGAACATCGTGATGAAATGACACCAAATGGTTTTGAAAGCAACCATGCTGGCGGTATTTTAGGGGGCATTAGCTCAGGTCAGCTAATTATTGCGACCATTGCACTAAAACCGACGTCTAGTATCACTATTCCAGGTCGTTCCATTAATTTAGCGGGCGATCCTGTTGAAGTGGTAACAAAAGGCCGTCATGATCCTTGTGTAGGTATCCGAGCAGTCCCTATTGCAGAAGCCATGGTCGCAATTGTGTTACTCGATCATTTGTTGCGTTTTAAGGCGCAATGCAGATAACTCTTTTAAATTAAGTTTATTTTTTCTTTTATTGAAGATAAGGTCATTCGTTTTAGGAAATCTTATGAATAAATCTTTAGCAAAATTATTTTCAAGTGCGGTTGTTTTAGGGAGTGTTTTTTTCTCGCTACAAACAACGGCCTCGCCACAAGATTGGCAACGTATTAAACGTCCAATTCCAGCAACAGATGGTAAAGCGAATCCAATTGGTAGCTATTCGAATGGTTGTATTATCGGGGCGGAGCCATTGCCTTATAAAGGTGAGGGCTATCAAGTTATTCGTATGAATAAAAATCGCTATTATGGTCATCCGGATATGATTGCCTATTTACAGCGTCTTGGGCAAAAAGCGAAGTCTGCAGGCTTACCAACGATGTTAGTGGGAGATATTGCCATGCCGGGTGGTGGGCGCTTTTTAACGGGGCATGCAAGCCATCAAATGGGGTTAGATGCGGATATTTGGTTGCGTATGGGCACAATGACAGACAGTGAAGCACTAAATTCAGATGGAAAAGGCTTACTTGTGGTGAATCGTCAAACACAACGTGTTGATGAAAATGTGTGGAATAACAATCACGCCACCTTAATTAAACTGGCAGCGCAAGATCCCAAAGTCACGCGTATTTTTGTGAACCCCGCGATTAAATTAAAACTTTGTCAAACTGCGGGAGACGATCGTGCTTGGTTGCATAAAATTCGCCCATGGTTTGGACATGATTCACATTTCCACGTGCGTATCGTTTGTCCTAAAGATGCCGCTTATTGTGAAGATCAAGCACCGGTACCCGCAGGTGATGGATGTGGCGATGAGCTTTATTCTTGGTTTGAACCGGCAAAACCAGGTTCAGGCTCTTCTAAACCAAAAGTGACACCGCCAGAACCGTTCTTGTGCCAACAAGTGTTGAGTTCGCCAAATAGTAGCGAATGGTTAGAGTAGGAGTTAAATCATGGAGTTGGGGATTGATATATTAGCCATGCTTTTTGCTGCTGCCTTTATTGCCGCATTTATTGATGCGATAGCGGGTGGCGGAGGCTTAATTACAATCCCTGCCTTATTAATGACAGGTATGCCACCAGCAATGGCATTAGGCACGAATAAATTACAAGCATTCGGCGGTGCATTGTCGGCAAGTATTTACTTTCTGCGTAAAAGAGCGGTCAATTTACCGGAGTTTTCTTTCATCTTACTGGTGATTTTTATCGGCTCGGTGATTGGTACGTTACTCATACAAAATTTAGATGCATCATTAATTAAAAAAGGGCTTCCATTTCTCATTTTAGCGATCGGCTTATACTTTTTATTTACGCCTAAATTGGGTGAAAGTGATCGTAAACAACGAATTTCTTACGCTGTTTTTGCGTTATGTTTTGGTTCATTACTGGGTTTTTATGACGGCTTTTTCGGACCAGGGACGGGTTCATTAATGAATCTGGCTTGTGTGACGTTACTTGGATTTAACCTCACTAAAGCGACTGCGCATACCAAAGTGATGAATTTAACCTCTAATTTTGCTTCATTAATTTTCTTCTTTATTGGTGGTCATGTGATTTGGACCGTTGGGTTAGTCATGATGGCAGGAAGCCTGATAGGTGCCAATTTAGGGGCTAAAATGGTGATGGCAAAAGGCAAACAACTGATCAGACCGATGGTGGTGATTATGTCATTTATCATGACGATAAAAATGGCGTATGATCAAGGTTGGTTTCATTTTTAACGATTGATTATGACAGACTCTCAGAAAAAATTACGTATTACGGCACGAACAGGCTATGAACCACATTTTTCATGGTCATATTTGCATCCGAAAAATTGGGGCATTTGGCTCGGTATTTTTGTGCTTTTGTTACTCGCTTTTGTGCCATTTCGTTTACGAGATAAAATGGCTGAGAAACTGGCGCGTGCACTGACGAAAAAAATTGGTAAGCCACGCATTCGTGCTGAGATTAATTTGAAACTCTGTTTTCCAGATTGGACGGATGAGCAACGTAACAAAGTGATTGAAGAGATGTTTGTCACCGTCGCGCAAGTAATGCTTGGTATTGGCGAAATTGCCATTCGTTCTAAAAAACATTTACAAAAACGTAGCGAATTCATTGGCATTGAGCATATCAAGCAAGCCAAAGCAGAAGGGCATAACATCATTTTGATGGTCCCACATGGTTGGGCGATTGATGCCTCAGGTATTATTTTGCATACACACGGCATGCCAATGACGTCAATGTATAACCCGCACCGAAATCCATTGGTGGACTGGTTATGGACTTTAGCGCGTCAACGTTTTGGCGGGAAAATGCATGCTCGCCAAAATGGTATTAAGCCGTTTTTAGCACACATCAAACAAGGTCAAATGGGGTATTATCTTCCTGATGAAGATTTTGGTGCCGAGCAAAGTGTCTTTGTGGATTTCTTTGCCACTTATAAAGCCACGCTTTCTGGGTTAAACAAAATGGCAAAATTAGCGAAAGCAGTAGTTATTCCGATGTTCCCACGCTATAACGCTAAGAATGGCAAGTATGAAATGGAAATTCGCCCACCGATGCAATTAAGCGACGATCCTGAGCAATCAGCCCGTGCGATGAACGAGGAAATTGAATATTTTGTTACACCAACCCCCGAACAATATGTCTGGATTTTACAGCTTCTTCGTACCCGAAAAGACGGGGAAGATATTTACCCAGATTAATTCATTTTATTTATAAAAGTGCGGTCAAAATTCACCGCACTTTTCTATTTTTCTATGCTAGAATGCGAGCCTAAAAACAGGATTTTTTCTTACTCTTTTTTGAGCAATTATTTATGAACAAACAACTTGAATTAATCAAATCTTCTATCAAATCTATCCCAAATCATCCAAAAGAAGGCATTATTTTCCGTGATATCACGAGCTTACTCGAAGTGCCAGCGGCTTTCAAAGCCACAATCGATTTGATCGTTGAAAAGTATAAAGATCAAGGTCTCACAAAAGTCATTGGTACTGAGTCTCGTGGATTTATTTTTGGTGCGCCAGTTGCATTAGCATTAGGCTTGCCATTTATCCCCGTTCGTAAACCGGGCAAATTACCTCGTGAAGTGATTGCACAGTCTTATCAGTTAGAATACGGTCAAGACACCCTTGAATTGCATACGGATGCGATTTCACAAGGTGATAATGTGTTAATCATTGATGACTTGTTAGCGACCGGTGGTACAGTTGAAGCTACCATGAAATTAGTTCAACGTTTAGGTGGTGAAGTGAAACATGCTGCCTTTGTGATTAATTTGCCAGAATTAGGGGGCGAAAAACGCTTACGTGATTTAGGCATTGATTGCTACACCTTAGTGAATTTTGAAGGCCATTAATTTTTAAAGGGATGCGATGAGCTACCAAGTTTTAGCCAGAAAATGGCGACCAAAAAACTTTTCTGAAGTAGTGGGGCAAAGCCATGTGCTCACTGCTTTGGAAAACGGTTTAAAAGAAAACCGTTTACATCATGCTTATTTATTTTCCGGCACCCGTGGCGTGGGTAAAACCTCTATCGCTCGTTTATTTGCGAAGGGTTTGAACTGTGTAAATGGTATTACTGCCGATCCTTGCGGTGAATGTGAAAACTGCAAAGCGATCGAAGCGGGCAATTTTATTGATTTAATTGAAATCGATGCGGCTTCTCGTACAAAAGTAGAAGATACCCGTGAGCTATTAGACAATGTGCAATATAAGCCGGTAGTAGGGCGTTATAAAGTCTATCTCATCGATGAAGTGCATATGCTTTCCCGCCATTCTTTCAATGCGTTGTTAAAAACCTTGGAAGAACCGCCTGAATATGTGAAATTCTTACTTGCGACAACGGATCCACAAAAATTGCCAATTACGATTTTATCCCGTTGTATGCAATTTCATCTTAAAGTATTAGATGAACCGCAAATTTCAGCACATCTTAATCGTGTGCTTACTGCCGAAAATATTCCTTTTGATGCGCCTGCATTAGATAAATTAGCCAAAGCGGCACAGGGTAGTATTCGTGACAGTTTAAGTTTAACGGATCAAGCGATTGCCATGGGCAATGGTAAAGTTTCCACTGATGTGGTGAATACCATGCTTGGGCTGTTAGATGAAGATCAGCCGATTGAAATCATTTACGCCTTACATCAAGGTAACGGTGAGAGTTTAATGAAAACCATCCAAACGGTGGCAGAAAAAGCGGGCGATTGGGATGAATTATTGGCAGAAACAGCTGAGAAATTACATCAAATTGCATTAATGCAGTTGCTCGCTAAAAGTGTGACAGATGAAAACGATCACTTAGGTTTTCTGGCCAAACATATTTCACCGGAAGACGTACAATTCTTCTATCAAGTAATTGTATCGGGTCGAAAAGATTTGGCCTCCGCACCAAATCGTCGAATTGGTGCAGAAATGACATTATTGAGGGCATTGGCATTCCACCCAAAGTTCCTTACGGCAGCACAAACGCCTAAACAAGGCGGGCTATCCCCTGAACAAAATACACAGAAAAGTGGGGTTGAAAATCAGCCTGTTTCTGGTTATGTGGATATGCCGGTGCTGTCGCAAAACATCAAAGCAAATTATTCTGCACAAGCGCAAAAGCCGATGGCTCAATCAGCGGTTGTGCATTCTTCACCTTCTCAACCTGTTTCCACGCAAACCACATCTTCATTGAATTTAGCTAGCCTTGCTGCGCTAGAGGCATTGAATCAATTAACACAAATTGAGCAATCAGAGCGCCAACATCATCATGATGAACAGCAAGCCGCCGTAGAAGAAACTTTGCATCATCTCCAAGCGTTAGATGAGCAAAAAAATTCACCAAAAATGACCGCACTTCCTGTGCGAGAGATGACACCACCGAAAGCTACGCAAACGAAAGCCTCGGTGATAAATCCAATTACTCAACAAGCAGAAGCGTTAAAGCAAGGTATTGAGACGGTTGAAAATACCATTGATGACAACGCTGAAATGGATGCGGAAGAGCAAGAAATTCTGGATGCGGAAACCTATCGTTGGGAGTGGAGCAATCCGGATTTAGCCAAAGTAGATAGCGGAGTGCGTCCTTCTGATATTAAACAGGCAATGTTGAAAGATGTGACACCAGAATTGCGTGAGAAAATTATTCAAATTACGCAAAAACAAGATCCTTGGACGGATATCGTCGAACGTTCTGGGGTGATTGGCTTTTCAAAAGAGTTGGCATTAAATTGCTTTATTAAGTCGCAAACAGAAGATGAAATTCAACTCGGGCTTCATTCTGAAAAAGCCCATTTAAAACAAGATCGAAATATTAAAAATTTACTGGAGCATCTTGAACGTTTATATGAAAAACCAGTCAAATTGTCGATTTTTGTTGAAGATTCCGATGTTTTAACCCCGATGGATTACCGCAAAAAAGTGTATCAAGACTTACGTGAACAGGCGCGTACGGATTTACAGCAAGATAAAAAACTGCTTTTATTACAAAAAGAGTTTGATGCGAAGTTGGATGTTGAAAGCATTCGACCCGTCTAAAACTCATTTCTCTAAATTTTAACTTTATAAAGGAAAAAATATGGCGTTTAGCTCTCTTTTTACTCTTATTGATGACATTGCATCGATTCTTGATGATGTCGCCTTGATGACCAAAATAGCAGCCAAGAAAACCGTTGGTGTAGTAGGTGATGACTTAGCCTTAAATGCTAATCAGGTAACAGGGGCATCTTCCGATCGTGAATTACCCATTGTTTGGGCTGTCACCAAAGGATCCTTAGTCAATAAAGTCATTTTAATTCCAATTGCTTTACTGCTTTCTGCATTTTTACCTTGGTTGATCGTGCCACTTTTGATGATAGGTGGGGCATATTTGTGTTTTGAAGGTGTTGAGAAAATTCTACATAAATTTATTGCTCATGAAGAGCACGAAGAAAAAACAACCTTTAATGAAGCCGCTAAAATTAAAGGGGCGATTCGTACTGATTTTATTCTTTCCGCTGAAATTATTATTATTGCATTGGGCGAATTAACCGAAGCGAGCTTGCTGACTCGCATCATTTCTCTTTCGATAGTGGGTATTGGAATTACTATTTTTGTTTATGGCTTGGTCGCATTGATTGTTAGAGCGGATGATTTCGGTTTATACCTTATCAAAAAAGGTGGTGTGGCGAAGTCAATCGGGAATGCAATTTTAGTGATTATGCCAAAATTTATGCGTTCACTTAGTTTTATCGGTACGCTTGCGATGTTCTTAGTCGGTGGTGGTATTTTCGTACATAATGTGGATTTCATTCATCATTTGCTGGCTGATTATCAATTAGCTGATGGCTTATTAGGTAATGTAGCGACGTTAGTCGTGGGTGTGATCGTAGGCGCGATTGCTTGTGCGATTGTATTACCCGCGATGAAATTATTCGGTAAACACTAAAAACGAGATAAAAAATAACCGCACTTTGATTGTTTCAAGGTGCGGTTTTTTTATGGATGGAACAGATTATTTGCGGGAAGTGTAATCGCCGACACAGACCCATTTATAACTGGTTAAGGCTTCTAATCCCATAGGGCCACGAGCATGAAGTTTTTGGGTACTTACCGCCACTTCTGCACCTAAACCAAATTGTCCGCCATCGGTAAATCGAGTACTTGCATTTACATACACGGCTGCTGCATCCACTTGATTGATAAATTGTGTGGCTAGTCGTTGATTTTCCGTCAAGATACTTTCTGAATGTTGTGTGCCATATTCACGAATGTGAGCAATTGCCTCATCCATGTCTTCAACTACTACGACATTGAGATCTAATGAGCCCCATTCTTGGCGTAGCGCTTGTTCGGTCACTTCTTGCACATCGACATTTGCAGCTTGAAGAATCGAAAGTGCGGTCGATTTTGCATGGAATTTTACTTTTTTCTCGGCTAAATATTTCGCGAGTTTTGGTAGGAAGGTTTCTGCAATCGAGCGTTGAACTAAAAGTGTTTCCAATGTATTACATGTGCTTGGACGTTGGCATTTTGCATTCGCAATCACCGCAAGGGCTTTTTCTTGGTCAGCGCTTTCTTCTACAAAAAGATGGCAAACACCCACACCACCGACAATCACTGGAATGGTAGAGTGTTGTTTACAAAGCTCATGTAAACCTGCTCCGCCACGAGGGATAATCATATCCACGTAGCGATCCAATTTAAGCAGTTGCATCACAAGTTCACGATTCGGATCGGTAATCGCTTGGACTGCATAGCGTGGTAAGCTCGCTTGTTCAAGGGCATTTTGTACCACTTCTACTAAAATTTGGTTGGAATGTTGTGTTTCTTTTCCTCCACGTAAAATCACGGCATTCCCAGTTTTTAAGCAAAGGCTCGCCACATCAATGGTGACGTTGGGACGCGCTTCGTAAATGGTACCAATCACGCCAAGCGGAGTGCGAACTCGTTCGATCTTTAATCCGCTATCTAAGGTGCCCCCATCAATGATTTTCCCCACTGGATCTGCGAGAGAAATCACATGGCGTACATCATTCGCAATGCCTTTTAGGCGATCTTCGGTTAATAAGAGGCGGTCAATTAAGGCTTCAGATAAGACGTTTTGTTTCGCGATTTCAATATCTTTTTGGTTTGCCGCAAGAATACGCTCCGCTTGTTGTTCTAATTGATCTGCAATAATACTGAGCGCATGATTTTTTTCAGTGGTGTTTAACTGCGCTAAAATAAAGGCTGCATCTTTGGCCTGTTTACCCATTTGTTCTAACATATCGAATCCCTTGTTATTTCAACAAAAATATGGTGTAGCTTATCGTAAAAATGAGCAAGGTGAAATGATTAAAATTAAGGATTTTGTGAATTATGAGTAATGATTTATCATCTAGTCAGTTTATATCCCGTGAATAGGGTGCGATTTGAGAATTTATAAATCCTACTTAAGTCTTAATATTTCTTAAACAATAAAATAAAGGTTTGTATGACATTATTTGAAGAGTGTGTAGAAGCTCTTTCAGACGATTTTAGTCTCCTGACAGAGGAGGATGAGAAAGAGGTTCTAAATATTTTTTATAAATATCCATTTGAGTATGGAAATATAGATAAATTAAAGGAAGGTGTTGTTACTTTAAAATTTGATAAATTGATTAAATTGGTTGAAGAAAAAGTTAAATCTTCAGAAGTTTATGTTTTAGCCGATATAAATGGAGTACCTATCTTTAAAACTAATTTATTCTTAGCTTTAGAAAAAATAGATGATATATCTGCATTATCAACAAAAGTGTTTTTGCTTGGGGATGGTTATTTGGCTCAAATAGTGCCCAAAACACCTCCATTAGATATTGTAGCCTTGAATTCTTAGTAGTTTGTGAGTCTGGGATTTTAGCATTGTACAATCAAAGTGTTAGAACATAAAATGTGTTTGGTTTTTAAGAAATTTTTAAATGCTTTTATCTTATGACCCATCATACTATCTCTTTAATTAGAGAAATCTAAATTTAAATCTTATCCATTATTTCTATTTCGTTTTCTTCGGTAATTTATCATGAGTTTCCTCTTCTTGCTCTTGGAAATCGAAAACAGGCAATCCCCAACCAAATCGAACTGCAAGTAAGCGCAATGCAAAACCACTGAATAACGTGAGTAAAATTGAAAGTGTGTGTTCAACTTGAATGTGTTGTAATGCCATATACATAGCGCCAGAGAAGAATGACACGCTGGCGTAAAGTTCCTTTTGGAACACAAGGGGAATGCGGTTACAAAGTAAATCACGTAATACACCACCAAATGCACCTGTCACCGTTGCAGCAATGGATGTCACGGTAAAGCCATAGCCCATATCAATGGCAATTTGTGCACCGATAATGGAATATACGATTAACCCTAAGGCATCTAATACCAAGAAAATCGTGCGGAAGTAGCGCATGAAATGTTTGATGAAGGGCGCGATAAAAACGGTTAATACCGCTGCACCAGCCACCATAATGAAATATTCAGGATGTTTAACCCAGCCAAGCGGGTAGTGTCCAAGTAAGACATCGCGTACCGAACCGCCACCAATCGCCGTCACACAGGCAATAATAATTACCCCGAAAATATCCATTTTTTCTCGTCCAGCGGCTAATGCACCGGTAATTCCTTCGGCTGTTATTCCAATAATATAAAGTACGCTTAATAGCATTTTTTTGTGGTTCCTAAAGTGCGGTTATAATTTTTCTTATTTTAAAAGGGAATGAGTCAAAATGCACGAAAGCCATTAAAAAAAGCTGTAAATTTTGGCATAATGACGCCTTCTTTTTCTAATCGAGAATCTTATGTCAGAAGAACAATCCAAACCCTTAGTCGTATTTCTTGCTCTCTTGCCAATTGGGTTGCTATTAATGATCGAGTTTTTTGCAGAGTCTTTGCAATCTGCTGAAAAATTGATTCCTCATTTAGCCTTTGGTGTGCTGATTGCTCAGTTACTTTGTTTGGTAGCCTTTATTAAAGGCGAAATTTGTCCAGGACAACGCGGACGTTTAATCAAAGCAAATGTCTGTTTTGCACTTTATTGGTTAGTTTGGCTTGGAATGAGCTTAGCCTCACCACATCATTACGTGATGACTGATATTGTCAGTTTATGTGGATTATCTGCTGTATATGCAGTATGGAAACAACCTAAGGATGAGGTCGCTCGCCGTGGTTTTCTCTTAATGGCATCGTTGGTGAGTGGATTGGGTGTGATTGCGTATTTGATGATTTTCTTTGGCAATCCAACACCAAATTTCGTGCAATATAATCCATTGTCACAAGCGGTGATGGGGGTATTATTGGCGAATTTATGCTTGTCTGTTTCTCGTAATCGTTTACAAGGTTTTATTGCATTACTGCCGTTATTGATGATTTTATTGCTTGCGCTAAATGCTTTGGCAGTACTGATCTTTATTATTTATCAAGATGTAAGTGCGGTCAGTTTTGATGGTGTTTTCGCATACGGTATTTATTTTGTTCTTCATTTAATAATAGCTGGGGTATTGCTTTTACACAGTGTCAATAAATGGAAACTCAGTTATAACAGCTTACTCATTTTGTTCTTTATGGCGGCGAGTTTAGCTGTTTGGGCGATGTTTATTTAATGGATAAAATAAAATCTTATGCCGCCCCGATGTTAGTGGTGGGCTGCGTACTATTCGGTTTAGGAAGCCTGATTGTTAAGTTTGTGCCAGTGGGTGGTTATGCCATTGCATTTTGGCGTTTACTTCTTGCCTCTTTTATTTTCTGGTTCTTAATGAAATTAAAAAGACAGCGTTTCCCGAAAAGCCGTAAAGCGATCATGTATGCCGTATTATCCGGTATCTTTTTAGCCTTTGATTTATCTTTTTGGCATGAAAGTGTATATGCGGTGGGGCCAGGCATTTCAACCTTGTTGAATAGCTTGCAGATTTTCTTCTTGGCGGCAATTGGGTATTTATTCTTTGGCGAATGTCAAAGCAAACTACAAATGTTAAGTCTATTTTTAGCGGTTGTGGGAGTTGTCTTAATCACAGGGGAAGAACTACAATATAATTTTGAAGGGATGTACGGCATTATCATTGGGCTCATTTCTGCAGGCATGCTTGCAGCCTCAATGGTTATGATTAAAAAGGTGCACGAAGAAGAACCCACCGCTTTATTTTCGTTAATGTTTATTTTGAGTTTGAGTGGTGCTTTCGTCTTAATTATTCCTTCGCTAATTTTTAATTCCTATAACCTCTATCCTACCACTTTCACCGATTGGGGATTAGTCTTCATTTATGGTGCTGTGATGCAATGTGTCGCCTGGGGCATGATTGCTTATACCATTCCTTATTTATCGTTAGGTTTAACCGGTTTGTTGCTTCTTTCTGAACCGGTGGTTGCGCTCGTAATTGATTATTTTGGATTAGATAAGCCCATCAATCATTGGCAATGGGCGGGGGCAGTGCTGACATTAGTGGCGATTTATCTGGGCTCTCAAAAAAACAAAACCACTTAAAACAAAAAAGTGCGGTAAATTTCACCGCACTTTGTCTTCACATTAAACCAAATTACTCAGCTGCTTTCTTTTTCAAGTATTGATAGAGCTCGTCTTTAATCCGTAATTTTTCTTTTTTCAAGTTCTCAATTTCCGTATGAGTAGCGAGTTCTATGTTATCAATCTTATTTTTGATCTCTTGGTCTAACACATTGTGTTTTTCAAACAAGCGATCGAAATAAGCATCTTTATTTTTGAGATTAGTAATTAAATCGCGAAATTCAGGAAACATTGGTTACTCCTCTTGGTTAACGTTCATTTTCATTATAGAACTTTTTTTTGCTGTTTCTAGTGCCTCATTCTCAGAATTTGACAGAGATCACAAAATTAAATCATGGCAAAGTGCGGTCATAAAATTGGATGTTTTTGAAGAGGTTAATAAAAGAAAAATCAGGGTTTTAACTGGTTTATTTGCTCAAAGCACGCTAGAATAAAGGTATCTGTTTCATAATGAAAAATAGGGAATTCCAATGATCGATCCAAATTTACTCCGTAATAATCTGACTGAAGTAGCAGAAAAATTAAAAGTAAAACGTAACTTTATTCTTGATACGGAAAAACTTACCGCATTAGAAGAACAACGCAAAGATTTACAAGTAAAAACTGAAACATTACAAGCAGAGCGTAACGCGCGTTCCAAAGCCATTGGTGCAGCAAAAGCACGTGGTGAAGACATTGCACCATTATTGGCTGAAGTAGATAACATGGGCGAACAGCTTAACGAAGCGAAAACTCAACTTGATGCCGTGTTAGCAGAAATCAATCAAATCGCGTTAAGTATTCCAAACATCCCCGCGGATGAAGTGCCATTAGGTAAAGATGACACTGAAAATAAAGAAATTTTACGTTGGGGTACACCACGTACATTTGATTTTGAGATCAAAGATCACGTCTCATTAGGTGAAGATGCCAATGGCTTAGATTTTGCCGCAGGGGCTAAATTAGCAGGTGCGCGCTTTGCGGTGATGAAAGGTCAAATTGCCAAAATGCACCGTGCATTAGCGCAATTTATGTTAGATCTTCATACCGAACAACATGGTTATTTAGAAACTTATGTACCTTATTTAGTTAACCATGCGACCCTTTATGGTACAGGTCAATTACCAAAATTCGGTGAAGATTTATTTCATACTTTAGCGCTAGAAGGCGAACAACCTTATGCATTAATTCCAACAGCGGAAGTGCCGGTTACTAACCTTGTACGTGATGTGATTGTTGATGAAGCAGATTTGCCAATCAAAATGACTGCACATACACCATGTTTCCGTTCTGAAGCAGGATCTTATGGTCGTGATACCCGTGGTTTAATTCGTATGCACCAATTCGATAAAGTGGAAATGGTACAAATCGTCGATCCAGATAAATCTATGGAAGCGCTTGAAGAATTAACCGGCCATGCAGAAAAAGTATTACAACTTTTAAATCTACCATATCGTAAAGTCTTACTTTGCACCGGTGATATGGGCTTTGGTTCTTGCAAAACTTACGACTTAGAAGTGTGGGTGCCTGCACAAGATACTTACCGTGAAATTTCTTCTTGTTCAAACATGTGGGATTTCCAAGCGCGTCGTATGCAAGCACGTTGCAAAGCGAAAGGTGATAAGAAAACTCGCTTAGTGCATACATTAAACGGTTCTGGTCTAGCGGTAGGTCGTACATTAGTGGCCGTGCTTGAGAACTATCAAAATGCAGACGGCTCGATTACTGTGCCAGAAGTATTACGTCCTTACATGGGCGGATTAGAAGTGATCTGCAAATAATTAATAATATATTAATTCAATTTAGGGCTAATTTTTATTAGCCCTTTCTTTCATTTAGAGCAATGAGATTTTTATTCTAGTCTTTGAGATAAATCCACATCAATATTCGTGCTTTTATAGGTAATCTTATAAGGTATCAATTTTAGGAGAATAATAATGACTGATAAACGACCTTTTCCTTTGCCAACTGGGTATTTCGCGATCCCATTAGGCTTGGGTGCCTTGTCTTTAGCCTGGCTGCATATGGGCAATACGCTCTCTTTTTCTCGAAATGTGAGTGATATTATTGGATTAATTTCTGTTTCAGTATGGGCACTTTTCGTCTTGCTCTATATTTATAAAATGATTTATTTCTCTCATGAAGTACGAGATGAATATTGTTGTCCGATACGTTTTTCTTTTCTCGCCTTAATACCGATTACAACCATGTTAAGCGGGGATGTTCTATATCGTTGGTATCCTCTCATTGGTGAGGGATTAATTTGGATTGGTACAATTGGGCAATTGTTGTTTGCTTCTGTGCGTATTAGTGCATTATGGAAAGATGGCACATTTGAGCAGAAATCGACACTACCACCATTTTATTTACCCTCTGTAGCCACTAACTTTACCAGTGCGGCTTCATTGGGCTTGCTAGGCTATCAAGATTTAGGCTATTTGTTTTTAGGGGCTGGGATGATTGCGTGGATTATTTATGAACCGGCATTATTACAGCGCTTACGTGTGTTGCAGATTGAACCTCAATTTCGTCCAACTATGGGGATCATTTTAGCGCCAGCATTTGTGGGCTCGTCGGCTTACTTGTCGCTTAATGGAGGAGAGATTGATCTTTTCGTTAAGCTCTTATGGGGATACGGCTTTTTACAAATGTTCTTTTTAATTCGCCTTTTCCCTTGGATTAGTGAAAAAGGGCTGAATATTGGTTTTTGGTCTTTTTCATTCGGATTAGCTTCTTTAGCAAACGGGGCAGTTTCTTTTGTTCATCATAACGTACTGAGCGGGTTGGCAAACGGTGCGTTTATCTTTGCTAACTTGATGATTAGTGGCTTAGTACTGATGACGCTAGTAAAGCTCTTAAAAGGACAATTTTGGTTAAAGTAGTGTAAACAAAAAGTGCGGTTAAAAATGACCGCACTTTTTTTATGAATTTTTAAATCACAGCTTATCATTGACAAAAAATTAGACATGTCGTTTTGCTGTTGATGTAAATGCAATTTTATCTGGTCGATAACTAATACTCCCATATTGAAACGGTCGACCATCAGCCAAATAAGTGGTACTCGTCACATTCACAACCATGTCATACTCACCAAGATCGATCGCATTTTTTTCTTCTTCATTCGCATAGCGAAAGACAATTTTTCGTTGTGAGTGACTAATTTTTAATTTTAATTCGTTTTCTAAATAGTGATAAATAGAGTGCTCAGCGATTTCTCGGCTAATAAAAGGCACGATGCGGCGATCAAAATAAGAAACCTCATATTCAACGGCTTCGCCATCAATTTCACGGAGGCGAGCAATACGGTAGAAATCGATCTGATCGTCGACATTAAAAATATGCATCAGCTCTTCTTCACCTTGCACAATATACAAGCTGGTTAATGTGGTTTTTACTTGATGTGTTGAGGCACTATTTAATTCGCTGACGGTTTTAATTTCGGAAAGCATTTGTGGTTTAGATAAATCATGTTTTAAAACAATCGAATTTCTGCCTTGTTGCTTTTGAATATAACCATCGATTTCAAGTAAAGAAAGCGCTTTTCGAATAGTATCTTTGGAAAAACCATAGCTTTGCATGAGTTCATTTTCACTCGGGAGTTCTTGCAATGGCGCTAAATTACCATTGTTAATTTGGCTTTTTATCTCGTTATAGACCTGCTTGTACTTGCTCATTTCTTATCCTTTTATCAGCCGCTCCATAAATGTGTTAATAGCATATCATAAAATCCTTAATGTTATACGTATAAATTTTAATGAAAACCAATCTTTTACGAAAATGTTTTAAACTTTTACGTATATGTTGTTGCATTAAAATATGTTTAGGTTAGAATAAGCGAAAAATGATGACGTCCTAAAGGAGATATTATGCTTACTCGTTCAAGTGGTGTTCTTATGCACATTACCTCACTACCAAATGCATTTGGGATTGGTAGTTTTGGGCAATCCGCTTATGATTTTGTCGATTTTTTAGTTGAAACCAAACAAACTTATTGGCAAATTCTTCCACTCACTACCACCAGTTATGGTGATTCTCCTTATCAATCTTTCTCTGCGGTTGCAGGTAATACTCATCTTATTGATTTTGATTTATTAACTCAAATGGGCTTGTTGAAAGAATCGGATTATGCTTCGGTCAATTTTGGTGATGATCCAACTAGCGTGGATTATGAACGTATCTTCTACGCGCGCCGTCCGATTTTAGAAATAGCCGTGAAAAATTTTTTAGAGAATCAATCATTCCAAGCTGATTTCAAACACTTCGAGAAAAGCAATCGTTTATGGTTGGATGATTTTGCTGAGTTTATGGCAATTAAAGAGCATTTTGGCAATCAAGCATTGCAAAAATGGGATGATAAAAAAGCTGTGGCTCGAGATCCAAGTGCATTGGAAAAATATCGCATCCTGTTAGCGGAGCAAATTCAGTACTTTAAAGTGACGCAATATTTCTTCTTCAAACAATGGACTGAATTAAAAAATTACGCAAATCAAAAAGGCATTCAGATCATCGGTGATATGCCGATTTACGTGGCTGCAGATAGCGTAGAGGTTTGGACAAAACCAGAACTCTTCCAATTAGATGAAGAACGTAATCCGCTTTTTGTCGCGGGGGTCCCAGCCGATCAATTCAGTGCAACAGGACAACTTTGGGGCAACCCGCTTTACGCTTGGGAAGAACATAAAAAACAAGGCTACGCTTGGTGGATTCACCGCATTGAAGAAAGCTTCAAAATTTATGATGTACTACGTATCGACCATTTCAAAGGTTTCTCTGATTATTGGCAAGTAGACGGAAAAGCAGAGGTTGCTAAAGATGGTAGCTGGCAGCCAGGCCCAGGTTATGACTTATTTAAAGCCGTTAAAGAGCAATTGGGCGATTTACCGATTATTGCCGAAGATTTAGGTAATATTGATGACAAAGCCAGAAAATTGCTTACAGACTGTAACTATCCTGGCATGAAGATTCTGCAATTTGGCTTTGAAGATGTTAGCGGAGAAAGCTTAGATAGCCCGCATTATTGCATCCCGCATTCCATTGTTTATACCGGCACACATGATAACGATGTGACCAATGGTTGGTATAACAGCCTGACTGAACAACAGCAGCAATATATCAATGATTATACGCATCGCCATGAGGATGAATCGATTTGTCAAGCGATGATTCGTCAGCTTTTTGCAACCGTTAGCAATACCGCGATTGCAACAATGCAAGATGTTTTAGATTTGCCAGCCAGTTCAAGAATGAACGTGCCTTCAACAATTGGTGGAAACTGGCAATGGAGAATGCAGCAATCAGATTTAACGCAAGATAAAAAAGACTTTTTAGAAAAGATGACCACGTTATATCAACGTGCGAATCAGGAAAAATAATGATGAAATTTAGTACCTTTGTAAAAAACGAAACCAATAAATCGCTTGAACAATTAAGCGATAAAGAAACTTATATTCAATTATTAAATTACGTAAAAACACTCTCAGCAGATAAACCTAAAAATACAGGTAAACGTAAGGTTTACTATATCTCAGCTGAGTTTTTAATTGGTAAATTACTTTCTAATAACCTGATTAACCTTGGTGTCTATCAAGACATCAAAACAGAATTAGAAAGTGCGGGTAAATCATTAAGTCATATTGAAGATATTGAACCAGAACCGTCTTTAGGAAATGGTGGGTTAGGTCGTTTGGCTTCTTGTTTTATTGATTCAATGTCTACACTTGGCTTAAATGCTGAAGGGGTAGGTTTAAATTATCATTATGGTTTGTTCAAACAAGTCTTTAAAAAGAATGAACAACATGCGGAGCCTAATGATTGGATTGAAGATAACTCTTGGTTAATTCCAACAGATATTAGCTATGAGGTGCCATTTAAGAAATTTACGTTAACCTCTAAACTAGATCGCATTGATATTTTAGGTTATAAGAAAGAAACGAAAAACTATCTCAATTTATTTGATATTAAATCAGTGAATCCTAAACTGATTAAGAAAGGTATTGAGTTTGATAAAACTGCGATTGAAGAAAATCTGACTTTATTCCTTTACCCTGATGATTCAGATAAAAATGGGGAATTGCTGCGTATTTATCAACAATACTTCATGGTATCAAATGCTGCACAATTATTAATTGATGAAGCGATTGCACGTGGTAGTAATTTACATGATTTAGCGGATTATGCGTATGTACAGATCAACGATACACACCCTTCGATGGTGATTCCTGAATTAATTCGCTTATTAACCGAAAAACATAAAATTAAGTTTGCTGAAGCCGTTGAAATTGTACGTAATATGGTAGGCTATACCAACCATACCATTTTGGCTGAAGCATTAGAAAAATGGCCACTCGCTTATTTAGATGAAGTGGTGCCGCATTTAGTGGTGATCATTAAGAAATTAGATAAATTAGTGCGAGCAGAATATAAAGATCCTGCCGTACAAATTATTGATAAACAAAAACGTGTGCATATGGCGCATATGGATATTCACTTTTCAAATTCTGTGAATGGAGTGGCGGCATTACATACAGAGATTTTGAAAAATTCAGAACTTAAAGCATTCTATGCGTTGTATCCTGAAAAATTCAATAATAAGACAAACGGCATTACCTTCCGTCGTTGGTTAGAGTTTTCTAACCAAGCATTAGCGGCTTACATTAAAGAATTAATTGGTGATGAGTATTTGCATGATGCAACGAGATTAGAGAAATTGTTAGCCTTTAAAGATGACAAAAAGGTTCATCAACAATTAGCGAAAATTAAGTTTGAAAACAAATTAGCACTAAAAGCGTACCTTAAAGAAAATAAAGGTATTGAGTTAGATGAAAACTCAATCATTGATACGCAAATTAAGCGTTTCCATGAATATAAACGCCAACAAATGAATGCGCTTTATGTGATTCATAAATACTTAGAAATTAAAGCAGGCAAATTACCAAAACGTAAGATTACCGTGATTTTTGGCGGAAAAGCAGCGCCAGCTTATATTATTGCACAGGATATTATTCACTTAATTCTTTGTTTATCTGAGTTAATCAATAATGATCCTAAAGTGAACAAGTATTTAAATGTACATTTGGTGGAAAACTATAATGTGAGCGTGGCAGAAAAACTGATTCCAGCAACCGATATTTCAGAACAAATTTCGCTTGCCTCTAAAGAAGCTTCTGGTACAGGTAATATGAAATTTATGCTTAATGGCGCGTTAACCTTAGGCACAATGGATGGGGCTAATGTTGAAATTGCAGAATTAGCCGGTGATAAAAATATCTATACATTCGGTAAAGATTCAGAAAGCATTATTAAACTTTATGAAACAGCAGGCTATGTTTCAAAAGAGTATTATGAAAACGACAAAGAGATTAAAAGAGCGGTTGATTTTATTCTAAATCCTGCCGTGGTGAAATTAGGCAATAAAACACGTTTAGAACGTCTTTATAACGAATTATTGAATAAAGACTGGTTTATGACGTTAATTGACTTTAATGCTTATGTTGAAGCGAAAGAACAAATCTTAGCCGATTATGAAGATCAAGATAGTTGGAATGAGAAAGTCGTTCACAATATCGCAAAAGCGGGCTTCTTCTCATCTGACCGCACGATCGCTCAATATAATGCAGACATTTGGCATTGTGAGGGCTAAGGGGGGAAGCAATGAAACTACTTACCCTGAATGTACACGCTTGGTTAGAAGCTAACCAAGCGGAAAAAATAGAGATTCTTGCTGAGACTATTGTGGAAAAGGGTTATGACATCATTGCCTTACAAGAGGTTAATCAATTGATGTCGTCTCCTGCTATTTCGCCAACGTTAAAGCAAGATAACTATGGTGTCATTCTGTTAAATAAAATCAATCAACGCGTTGCACAGAAATATTCGCTTTTTTGGAGTAATTCGCATATTGGTTACGATAAATATGATGAGGGCATTGCGTTTTTAACGCGCTTGCCTGTTTATGATGTTGATGCGTTTTATTGTAGCCAACATCAACGTCTTGACTCGATTCTCTCGCGTAAAATCATTGGCTTGACGGTAGAATATCAAGGCCAGTTAATTGAATGTTATTCTTGCCACATCAATTTGCCAAATTGTGATGGTGAAAACCAACTTGATAATGTTCGTTATATTGTAGAGCGAAGTCAAAGTGCGAATCTTAAAATCCTGATGGGTGATTTCAATACTGATGCAATAAGCGATCAGCAAGCTTACCATCAGATTAAATCCTTAGGCTTATTCGATACATTTGAAATGGCAAAGCAGAAGGATAGCGGTATCTCTGTGGAGAAAGCGATTGACGGTTGGAAAGGCCATAGTGAAGAAAAGCGATTAGATTATATTTTTTTAAACCAAGCAAAAAGGGTTTTATCCAGTCAGGTTATTTTTAATGGCAAAAATAAACCGATTGTTTCCGACCATTTTGGCGTAGAAGTAGCTCTCATCTTGTAGGAGAATCAATATGAAAAAAATGCTCAGTTTTGAATTTTGGCAAAAATTCGGTAAGTGCCTAATGGTTGTGATTGCCGTGATGCCAGCCGCGGGTTTAATGGTGAGTATTGGTAACTCACTGCCTTTGATTAGCGATGCGGAATGGCTAGCGCTTGTCGGAAACATTATCGCCCAAATTGGTTGGGGGATTATCGGTAACCTCCATCTATTATTTGCTTTAGCGATTGGTGGTAGCTGGGCAAATGAGCGTGCGGGCGGGGCATTTGCAGCTGGCCTTGCTTTCATTTTAATTAACTTAATTACCGGTAACTTTTTCGGTGTGAAGCTTGAAATGCTAGCAGATCCAAATGCTCACGTAAGTACCATATTGGCCGGTGAAATTCCTGTGGCGAATTACTTTGTGAATGTGCTTGGGCAACCTGCGTTAAATATGGGCGTGTTCGTTGGTATTATCGCGGGTTTTGTGGGGGCAACAACCTTCAATCGTTACTACAATTTCCGTAAATTACCTGAAGTATTAACGTTCTTTAATGGTAAACGTTTTGTTCCTTTCGTTGTCATTTATCGTTCCGTATTAGTGGCGATCTTCCTATCATTATTCTGGCCTTTAGTTCAGACAGGAATTAATCATTTCGGTCAATGGATTGCTAACTCACAAAACTCAGCGCCAATTTTAGCACCATTTATTTACGGTACCTTAGAGCGTCTATTGCTTCCATTTGGTTTACACCACATGTTGACCATCCCAATGAACTACACTTCATTAGGCGGTACTTATGAGTTCTTAACCGGTGCACAACAAGGTAAACAAGTATTTGGTCAAGATCCACTTTGGCTTGCCTGGGTGACTGATTTAATCAACCTTAAAGATGCAGGTAATTTAACGCAATATAACGAACTTCTTTCAACTGTGACACCTGCTCGCTTTAAAGTAGGACAAATGATTGGTTCAACCGGTATCTTAATGGGCTTGACTCTCGCAATGTATATCAATGTGGATGAAGACAAGAAAAAACTCTATAAAGGTATTTTCCTTTCTTCTGCACTTGCGGTGTTCTTAACTGGTGTGACTGAACCAATCGAATACATGTTTATGTTTGTCGCTTTACCGCTTTATATTGTTTATGCGTTAGTACAAGGTTGTGCTTTCGCCATGGCAGATATTGTGGACTTACGTGTGCATTCATTCGGTAACATTGAGTTCTTAACACGTACACCAATGGCGATTAAAGCCGGCATTGGTATGGATGTGATCAACTTTATTTGGGTATCCATCCTGTTTGCCGTTGCCATGTTCTTTATCGCAAACTTTATGATTAAGAAATTTAACCTTGCAACAGCAGGCCGTAATGGTAACTATGATGCAAAAGGTTCAGATGAAGCTTCTAGCAATGAGCCAAAAGTGGCGAATGCTAGTACGCAAGTTATTCAAATCATCAACTTACTTGGTGGACGTAATAACATTGCAGATGTTGATGCTTGTATGACACGTTTACGTATCACTGTACATAATCCAGATTTAGTCGGTGATGAAGCAAGCTGGAAACAAGCAGGCGCAATGGGCTTTATTGTGAAAGGTTCTGGTATCCAAGCGATTTATGGACCAAAAGCAGATGTTTTAAAATCAGATATTCAAGACGTGCTTTCATCTGGCGTAGAAATTCCTAAAATGTAATTCTACCTAAATATCTATTTTATCCCCGCCTTCAAGGCGGGGATATCATATCAATATCTCATCTTGATGTTCTTCAATATATCCCAATAATCCTTTTATTTAATACTATAGACGTACAAAATATTTTTATAACTTAGGTTCTATAAAAAAATACCGCCTGTTGTGTAACGAGCGGTATTTCTAGATAGAGGGAAGTGGTTATTAAATGATTAATTGACCGACAATACTGCGAGTTTCTTCTCGTACTTCGGTGAGTTTTACTTTCACTAAATCACCGATTTTGTAACGGCGCTCCCCTTGAATATACAGCGCTAATTCATCAGCATTCACTTGCATTTCATCTTTATTTGGATGCAACGTGGAAGCTGGTACGAACATGGATGCACCATTTTCTAATAATTGAACACGTAAACCACCACGCATCACATCTTGTACCTCTGCATCAAATTCAGCATTTTCAGCGACTTTGTCAGCAAGATAGCGACAATATAACCAATCTGCGATATCACGTTCGACCAAGCGATTTTGACGACGGGCTTCTTGTAAGCGAGCAAGGACTTCATCTTGTGGTTTTTCACAAGCTTGCTGTGTGAGCACGGCTTTAATTAAACGATGGTTCACCATATCGGAATATTTACGGATAGGCGATGTCCAGGTCGCATAACCTTCTAATCCAAGCCCAAAATGTGGAGCAAGTTCTGATTTAAATTCCGCAAAGGTTAAATAACGACGTAAACGGAATTCTAAATAGTCACCTTCAATCGGTTCAATATCATGACGCATTTGGCAATAACCTTTTAAGGTTGCCAAATTTTCTACCGAATAACGTTCAGCAAGTTCAGCTTGATTTTCTTCATTGGCTAAATTTGCCATTAAGAAATTATGTGCATTTTCTAAGAATTTTTTATCAAAACCAGTGTGTGTATTGAAAATACCGGTTTTAGCATGCTCCGCTAAGAATTGGGCGGCACAAATGTTGGCAATGATCATGGATTCTTCCACGATTTGATTTGCAATACGGCGATATTCCGCTTTAATTTCTTTCACTTTGCCATTTTCAGCGAGAATAAAAGAGTAGTCTGGTTTCTCTTTAAATAACAAGGAATGGGTTTTACGCCATTGAATACGTGCTTGAGTAAATTGATGTAACCAATCAATTTGCTGGGCAATTTCAGGTGTTTCCGGTTGCCATGCATCCGGTACTTGTTCTAAATAATCTGAAATCTTGTTATAGGCTAATTTTGCTTTAGATTGTACATAAGCGGACACAAAACGTGGTTTCGCCGTGATATTACCCGCAAGATCTGTTTCAATGTAACACACTAATGCAGGACGAGTTTCATTTGCCATTAATGAACATAATTCATCAGATAATTCACGAGGCAACATAGGAATGTTGAAGCCAGGCAAATAATTGGTGAAACAACGCTGTTTAGCGTCTTTTTCAATTTGTGAATCTAATGCAATGTAAGCTGTTGGATCAGCAATGGCAACGACTAATCGCCAGCCGCTTTGTGTACCATTTTGCTCGATAGGTTCGATATAAAGGGCATCATCCATATCCTGAGTGCTTTCAGAGTCAATGGTGACAAAATGAAGTGCGGTCAGATCTTCACGTGTTTGTTGATCTAACATCTCATAACTTTCTGCACCTTGCACAGGATGACGAGATTGTTCATGACGTGCCAGCGTGACCCACCAAGGGGCTAATTCATCGTCAGCACGGCAGATAAATTGATTGATAGTAGCATAGAAAAAGCGATCATCACGTAATGGGTGCGTTTTCAAATTTGCGACGACCCAGTCGCCTTCTTGTAATTCTTCTTTGACGGATTTAGCTTGTTGCGCACCAATGGGTTGGTTGATACTTGGATGATCAACCAAAACTTGCAATTTCTTGTCTTTATTGAACCGCACTTTGGCAATAAAGCGCGTGAGCATTGGCTCAATTAATTCTTCAGGTTCAGCTTGCTCTTTATCGCCTTGCTTTTCAATGGTGGCTTTGATTTTGTCACCATGCATCACTTTTTTCATTGCAGGAGGGGCAATAAAGTAGCTTTTTTTATCGCACTCTAAAAAACCATAAGCTTTATCAGTACTTTTTACCACGCCTTCAACGTGTTCTTTGCTATCGTGGATTTGTTGCTTAAGTTGTGCGAGTAGTGGATTATCTTGGAACATAGTTATATTTAAAAAAAGAGAAAAGGCAGACTGAAAAGCCTGCCTAAAAATAGATTGTACGAAAAATTATTCTTCGCCTAATTCGCCCATTGCAGTGATGCTGAAACCTGCATCTACGTGAACGATTTCACCGGTAATACCAGATGCTAAATCTGAGCATAAGAATGCTGCTGAGTTACCCACATCTTCGATAGTAACAGTGCGGCGTAATGCTGCTGTTTTCTCGAATGTAGCAAGCATTTTCTTGAAGTTTTTAATACCTGATGCCGCTAAAGTACGGATTGGACCTGCAGAAATTGCATTCACACGAATACCTTCTTTACCTAAGTCAGCTGCCATTACGCGAGTTGCTGCTTCAAGAGATGCTTTCGCTAAACACATCACGTTGTAGTTAGGAATTGCGCGCTCTGCACCTAAGTAAGAAAGGGTTAATAATGCTGCATTTGGATTTAAGTAAGGACGTGCCGCTTGTGCCATAGCAACGAAGCTGAATGCACTGATGTCGTGAGCGATACGGTAGCCTTCACGAGTTGCTGCGTTTACGTAGTCACCATCTAATTGATCGCCTGGTGCGAATGCAATAGCGTGTACGAAACCATCAAATTTTTCCCAACGTTTGCTTAATTCTGCAAAGCAATTTTGGATGCTTTCATCGGTCGCTACGTCTAAAGGAAGGACGATGTCAGAATCAAATTCTTTTGCAAATTCTTCTACGCGCGGTTGTAATTTATCGTTTAAATAAGTGAAAGCAAGTTCAGCGCCTTGTTCTTTCATTGCTTTTGCAATCCCGTAAGCAATAGAACGGTTGCTTGCAAGACCTGTTACTAAAATACGTTTACCAGTTAAGAAACCCATATTTTTTCCTATGTTTGAGTTAAAAAAATCGACGAGATTATACTTGTTTTGTGTGCTTTCGGCAATCAATCACACTTTGTACCAGTTAGGCGGGATTATCAATATCTTTAAATTCTACATCTAAGCCATATTCAGCTGCTAACCATTCACCTAATGCTTTAATGCCGTAGCGTTCTGTTGCATGGTGACCAGCCGCAAAGAAATGAATACCTTGCTCACGAGCAGAATGAATTGTTTGCTCCGAAACCTCGCCGGTAATAAAGGCATTACAACCTTGTGCTGCCGCTAAATCAATATAGCCTTGTCCGCCACCGGTACAAATGCTTACTTTACGGATTAAGTGCGGTCCATTTTCCGTGCAAATTAACGGTTTACGATGCAGCACTTGTTCAATACGTTGTGCAAATTCTTCAGCGGTAACAGGATCTTTTAACGTTCCCCAAACAGGAATGCTGGTTGCGCTATTTTCTAAAGGTTGAAGATCGCTAATCCCTAATAACTGAGCAAGTTTTGCGTTGTTGCCTAATTCAGGGTGAACATCTAAGGGTAAATGGTAGCCGTATAAATTGATGTCATTCACAAGTAAGGTTTTGATGCGTTTGCCTTTCATACCACGAATACATGGATTTTCACTTTTCCAAAAATAGCCGTGGTGGACAAGAATCGCATCAGCTTGTTGTGCAACGGCATAATCAATCAAAGCTTGGCTTGCGGTGACACCCGTGATGATCTTTTTGATCTCTGATTTGCCTTCTACTTGCAAACCGTTAGGGGCGTAATCATTTATTCTGTCTGTGCTAAGTTTTTCGTTTAGTAAACGTTCAAGTTCTAGATTGTTCATCATTTTTGAGAGAAAAGAAAAAGGTGAGATATGGTAAGGGATTTAAAAAAAAATGGCTAGTGCAAAAGGAGTGGGGGGAATGCACTAGCCAGTAGTGTGTTTGTAATAAAACAAGTTTACTATCTAAAACGAGATTCATTATATATTTAATTATATAAAGATCAAGAAAAAAATAAGGAAAATTTTCCTTATTTTTCGATATGTCGTTTTTGTGTTCGAAAATAGATGAAAAATCAACCGCACTTATGAATACAAACTTGGCTCATCTTCGGTTTGGCGCGTTTTAAATCGGCGGTGTAGCCACATGTATTGTTCCACACCTTTTAAGATTTCTTTTTCCACAACTTTATTCATTCTTGCAGCGATTGCCGTTTCATCCGAAAGATCGGAAAAATCCACGGGTGGTGAAATACTGACTGTATAGCCTGAGCCGTCTTTGTTACGCAATGGGGCAAAAGGGACGACTTTACAATTTGGTGCTGATTTAAGCAGATAATAACTACCTGTTGTGGTAGCCGCTTCTTGTACAGCAAAGAAAGGCACAAATACCGCATTTTTTCTGCCGTAATCGTGATCGGGCGCATACCAAATGGTTTCACCTTTACGTAAGGCTTTGAGCATACCACGCAGATCTTTTCGGTTCAGCATATCTTTGTTTGAACGTAAACGACCTTTAATTTGCAACCAATCCAGTACGGGATTGTCATTGGGACGATAAACGCCTACGCCAGGATGATGTAATCCCACAATACGCGCGCCTAATTCAAGCGTAAGAAAATGGACACCAACAAAGATAATGCCGTCTTGGGCATTTTCTTTTAAATAATTTAATCCTTCAATTTTTGACCATTTTTTAATGCGCGCATCAGACCAAAACCATGCCATGCCGGTTTCAATAATTGCCATTCCAACAGCACGTAAGTTCTCTTGCAAAATGGCTTCACGTTCTTGCTCAGGCATTTCTGGGAAGCAGAGTTCAAGGTTTCGGCGAGCAATCGCGGCACGACGTTTTCCCACTTTTAATTTTGAGAAAAGCCAGCCTAAGCCATTGCCGATATGACGTAGAATTGGATAGGGAAGTAACAAAAGGCTTCGCCAAATCGTCACACCAAGCCAAAATCCCCAGTATTTAGGGGCTAGAAAGTGCGGTTGAAATTGAGGGAGTTTTTCGTTTTTCATAATTCTTTTCTGGTTAGTTCGGCGTGTAGTTTATCGCAAATTTGAGTTGTGGTAAAATTGCGCCAAATTTTTATTATTCCAACAGAGAGATTTCAAAATGGCTCAATATTCTGCCAATTTTAATCAAGCAAAAGTATTAGTGTTAGGCGATGTTATGATTGACCGTTACTGGTTTGGTGCAACTAATCGTATTTCACCGGAAGCACCGGTTCCTGTGGTTCGTGTGCAAGATAATGAAGAGCGTGCAGGTGGTGCAGCAAACGTGGCAATGAATATTGCTTCTCTTAATGTCCCTGTGCAAATTTTAGGTTTAATTGGTCAAGATGAAACAGGCACAGCCTTAACCAATTTATTACAACATCAAAAAATTGACTGTAATTTTGTAGCATTGAATACTCACCCAACTATTACGAAATTACGTATTTTGTCTCGTCATCAACAATTACTTCGTTTGGATTTTGAAGAAGATTTCCAAAATGTGGAATGTCATGAGTTGCTTGCGAAATTAGACGCGGAAGTGAAAAACTTTGGTGCGTTAGTGCTTTCAGATTATGGTAAAGGCACGTTAAAAGATGTGCAAAAAATGATCCAAATTGCACGCAAAGCGAATGTACCGGTGTTGATCGATCCAAAAGGCACAGATTTTGAGCGTTATCGAGGCGCCACTTTACTTACACCAAATATGTCAGAATTTGAAGCGGTGGTAGGTAAGTGTGATTCTGAAGAAGAAATCATTGAGAAAGGTTTAAAATTAATTTCAGACATTGAATTGACCGCACTTTTAGTGACCCGTTCTGAAAAAGGCATGACACTACTTCGTCCAAATCAAGAGCCATTCCACTTACCAACCGTTGCCAAAGAAGTATTCGATGTAACAGGTGCGGGCGATACGGTAATCAGTGTTCTAGCAACCGCACTTGCAGATGGACGTTCTTTTGAAGAATCTTGCTATTTAGCTAATGTGGCGGCAGGTATTGTGGTCGGTAAATTGGGTACATCAACGGTTTCTACTGTGGAGTTAGAGAATGCGATCCATGGTCGTTCTGAAACCGGCTTCGGTATTATGTCAGAAAGCCAATTAAAAATGGCGGTCGATCATGCTAAAGCGCGCGGTGAGAAAATCGTGATGACAAACGGTTGTTTCGACATTCTTCACCCTGGTCATGTATCTTATTTAGAAAATGCTCGTAAACTTGGTGATCGTTTAATTGTTGCCGTGAATACAGATGGCTCAGTTAAACGCTTAAAAGGTGAAAGTCGTCCAATTAACAATCTGAATGCACGTATGGCAGTATTGGCAGGTTTAGCGTCAGTAGATTGGGTCGTTTCTTTTGATGAAGACACGCCACAACGTTTAATTGGTGAGATTTTACCGGATTTATTGGTGAAAGGCGGTGATTATAAACCTGAAGAGATTGCTGGCAGTAAAGAAGTGTGGGCAAATGGCGGTGATGTTCGTGTATTGAATTTCGAAAATGGCTGTTCAACCACAAACGTGATTGAGAAAATCAAAGCGCTGAAGGACTAATAACTTTATAAAAACAACGGGCAACCTGTTTCACAAGTTGCCCGTTTTTTATTTTAGAATTTATATCGGATATTGCCGAAATAAACGCGTCCTTCTTCTGGGAAACCTGCTTGATAGTAGTAGTTTTTATCAAAGAGGTTCGATACACCCGCTTCTAAACTTAATCCTGAAACCGGTTCATAGATTAATTTCGCATTGCTGTTTCCAAAACCAGAGAGCTTCACGGTTTCACCGCCATCTAAATAATAACGGCCATGTTCCGCTTCTTGGCTCACATAAAGTGAAAGGTTTGGTAATATTTTCCAATCAACAAATGCAAAGAATTTATGTTTTGGCACATTCTTCACAATGGTATCTTGGGTTTTATTTTTTGCATGCGTATAGGTGTAGTTTGCCCCTAACGTTAAATTATCTGTTGCAAAAAGATTCACGGCTAATTCAGCACCTTTAAAGGCTTCTTTGCCTACATTTTGATATTGATTGAGTTTTTTGCTAATCGCGACTTCTTCAATGGCATCTTTTACTTCAGAATAGAAAAGTGCGCTATCCACTCTTAACCAATCGCCAAAGGTATGCATATAACTAGCTTCGTAATGGTAAGCGGTTTCTGGGCTTAAGAATGGATTCGGCTCAGTACGACCAAATCGGCGAGAATAACGTTCTTTCATTGTGGCAAAACGTGTTTTCTTCGCAAAACTTAGCGCAAATTCATCATGTTCAGAGAAATGATGGGCAAATTTGATTTGATAATTAAAGGCGTGTTTATTACCGATATCAAACGGACAAATCGCATTTTTTTGGTGAGTTGATGCACATTGTTTTTCAAATTTCTCTGCACGGTGTGAATCACGTTTGTCGTAGCTGATGCCTGTAATCAGAGAGGTTTGCTCATTAAAACGATGAGTATTTTCTAAACCAAAGCTGTAGGTACGATCTTTATCTACTGCGGTCGGTTCATCATCATTATGTTCGCGATGCACGTCATATTTAATGAGGGTAGAGAATTTTAAGTGGTCTTTGGAGGTTAAATCGCCACCTAAATCAAAGCCTGCACCGTAGGAATAATCACGGTAATAGCTATTAAAGCTTGATTTTTTCTTTTGAGTGCTGAATGTTGCATCATCAAAAGCACGTAGGTCATTTTTAAAGGTGTCATAAAATGCCTTCGTGTTTAATGTGAGATGATGGGCGCCAAATTCAGTATGGGAAAGGAAATAGATACTGTCTTTGTCCCACATCGGCCAGCGCCAATAGCGTTCAAAACTATCAGCGCCAGAATAGAATGGTGATTCTTTGGTGCCTTTTTGTGTAGAGAACGCCAGTGCGTATTCATCATGCTCATTTGGCGTATAAGCGACTTTCAAACTTAATCTTTTATCACGTTGTTTAGAATTTTCTGCTCGACCACCATCATCGCCTTTGGGATTGATTTGTTGATAATGATGAGAAAGTTGTAAGCCTTGTTTTTCAATAAAAGAACCACTTACTTGCGCATAAAATAGTTCTTGTTTAGTGCCTAAATCAAAATCTGTTTTATTGGTTGCTGTACCACCACTTTTACCATGTGAAAAGCCATAGCCAATAGAACCTTCGAAAGGTTGAGTTGGTTTTTTAGAAATTAAATTCACGGCACCACCCATCGTATTTGCGCCATAAAGCACAGAGCTTGCGCCTTTAGAAATATCAATACGAGATAAATCAAAGGTGGTAAAACGACCTAAGTCCATTTCGCCATCATAAGGGACATAAACCGGAATACCATCCATAAATACTGGTACGCGGTGAGCATTAAAACCACGTACTAATAAATTGTATTCGTTGCGTGCGCCGCCATGTTCGACAAACACTCCCGATGTGCTTTTTGCTACATCAGACACCCGATCTTGGTTATTTTTTTGTAATTCAGCCTGGTCAATACGAGCGGTGCTGAGATCACTCGATTTTTCACCGATGACTTCAATTTGACCAAGGGTAAATACATTTTCGGCATAAGCAGGCAAGCAAGCCAAACTAATGGCGATGCAAAGCAGTTTCTTTTCCATTGGAACATCCTTTTAGGTTAGGGTTGAAGCGTAACTTCAATGCAATGGTGATCGCGGCGAAAATTTTTTCATCATTATGAGGGAAATTTTCTCGCAAAGTGCGGTTAGCATCGCTGAAGTTTATTTTTCCGTTAGCTAATTCGGAGAATAAAATCGAAGGGTTGAGCTGAAGTTGCTCTGCAATTTGCAGAATTGAAAAGTGCTCAAACGTCATAATCAAACGATCTAAATTGCAATAGGTGGGATAGCGATTATGTGTCACTAAATCGGTAAATTGTTGCACAATTTTGACCGCTTTATTTTTTCGATTAAAGAAGTGTAAAACCACGCCCAAAATAAGCAGTAACGCCGAACCTAAATGCCACTGAAAGATGCCTTGAATGGGCCACTGAAAGTAGATCCCTAAGCCGCTGAACAAGATGCCTACCAATCCTGCAATGAGCATAGAAAGCAAGCAAAACTTATAAATCACATCCCATTTCATTTTTTCACCTTTAGCTATGAATAATAAATGTTATATAATAAAAAACATAACGATGACATTCTACCAAAATTTATTTACTATGTTAAAAAATATATAGCGTTAAAATAAAGTCATCTCATTTTAAATCGCTAAAAGAGGGAAGAATATGAAAAAATGGATAGGTATTGCACTTGCGCTTTGTGTATCAACCAGCGTATTTGCAACAGAAGAAATCGCTTATTTGGCGGGGGAATTACCTCCGCCAGCTAAAATTGAAAAAGTATTAAGTGCAGGTAATCCGGCTGATGTGTTGCTCCTTTCAAGTGCGCCCAATAAATTACTGGGATTGGCGGGATTTAATATGGAAAAACGTGGAAAATTGTTTCCTGTAGCACAACAATCTCTACCAACCTTGGGAAAAATTGCCGGAAAAGGCAGTACGCTCTCGCCAGAGAAAATTGTGGCATTACAACCGAATTTAATTATTGATGAAGGCAATGTTACCCCAAACTATATCGATCAAGCAAAACGGACTTTTGACCAAACAGGTGTACCTTATTTGCTGCTAGACGGCAAACTCAGTGAAACACCCACTACTTTGCGTTATTTAGGGAAAGTGTTAGGCGTAGAAAATCTTACAGAACCTCAAGCGAAGTATGCCGAAGAAACCCTTAAACAAGCGGTCGAAAATGCCTCTAAATTGACCAAAACCTTCTATTTAGCTCGTAGTGCAGATGGCTTACAAACAGGACAAAAAGGCTCTATTCATACAGAAGCCATTGAAATCGTGGGTTTAAAAAATGTGGTAGAAGGCGATCATAAAGGGCTTACGCAGGTTTCGATGGAGCAGCTTTTATTATGGAATCCTGATGTAATTTTTAGCCAATACCCAGAGTTTTTGCAAACCTTAAAAGAGAATCCGCAATGGCAACAGTTAAGTGCGGTAAAAAATGGACACGTTTTTTTAATCCCGAATAATCCATTTGGTTGGTTAGATTCGCCACCTAGTGTGAACCGTTTGCTTGGGGTGCGTTGGGTCTCGCATTTAGTTAGCGGTAAACCTATGACTGAATTTACAAAAGAAGTGCAAACGTTTTATCACGTGTTCTATCAGATTGAATTAACCCCAGAGCAAGCGACTCAATTGCTACATGATGTGAAATAGTTATGCCGTATTTTATTCAACGTAATCCCAAACTCTTTTTCACTTCGTTAGTGATTTTATTAGTCGGCACCATTTTGCTTTCGTTGAATGTGGGGCGATTTCCGATTTCTCCCCTTCAACTAGGGCAAGCGATTCGCTGTGTATTTGAAACGGAATGCCAAACGCCTTCTTCTGTTGAAACAGTACTTTGGCATATTCGTACCCCGCGTATTTTTGTCGCCTGTTTAGTCGGTGCCGCATTAGCCGCCGCAGGTGCGACTTATCAAGGGATGTTTAAAAATCCGTTGGTTTCTCCTGATATCTTAGGGGTTTCAAGCGGTGCGGGACTTGGTGCATCATTGGCGATTTTCTACAATTTACCGATGTTTTATGTGCAGCTTTTTGCCTTTAGTGGCGGTATCTTGGCGGTGTTATGTGTTTCGATGGTTGCATCAAGAAGCCGTAATCTAGATCCCATTTTGGTCTTAGTGCTTTCAGGGATTGCTATCGGTTCATTACTTGGCGCAGGCATTTCACTGTTAAAAATTTTAGCTGATCCTTTCACCCAATTACCTTCGATTACCTTTTGGTTATTAGGTAGTTTCACGGCTGTTGGCGTGAAAGAATTAAGTCAACTTACCCCTATTTTAATACTCGGCATTCTGCCACTTTTCTTATTGCGTTGGCGCTTAAATCTGCTCGCTTTAGAAGAAGATGAGGCTAAAAGCCTCGGTATTCCTATCCAACGTACGCGTTATATTTTGATCATTTTTACCACACTTTGCACAGCAAGTGCGGTCTCCATTACGGGGATTATTGGCTGGGTCGGTTTGCTTGTGCCCCATATTGCACGATTATTAGTGGGCGCCAATTTCATTTTATTGCTGCCAACATCGTTGTTACTTGGTGCGAGTTTTTTACTTCTCACCGACACACTCGCCCGCACGGTTGCAAGCATTGAACTTCCCATCGGGATTTTAACTTCTGCTTGTGGTGCCCCATTTTTCCTCTATTTATTGTTGAGAGGGCGAAAATGAATTTAATTGAAACGCAACAACTGACGATTGGCTATGGCAGTAAGCCTCTGCTAGACAGGATCAATTTTGCATTAAAACCTCAGCAAATTTGCTGTTTACTTGGTGCCAATGGGGCGGGGAAAAGTACTTTCTTAAAAACCTTACTAGGTTTGCAACCTGCACTTAATGGGCAAATTCTCTTTCAAAATCGACCGCTTGCTACATATTCTGCCGCTGAATTAGCGCGCGAAATTGCTTATGTGCCGCAAGCACACGCGCAACTTTTTCCTTTTCTGGTGCAAGATATGGTGTTGATGGGACGTTCTGCATATCTAAAATGGTATCAAACCCCAAAAGCCGAAGATAAAGATCTTGCTCTTGCGGCTTTAGCGGAATTACAAATAACCCACCTTGCTAAACGTTATTACCATGAACTCAGTGGGGGCGAAAAACAACTCGTGCTCATCGCCCGAGCCATTGCACAACAGGCGAAATTGTTGATTATGGACGAACCAACAGCCAGTCTTGATTTCGGTAACCAAATTCGGGTGTTGGAAAAAATTAAGCAATTACAGCATCAAAACATTGCCTTACTAATTACCACTCACAATCCACAACAAGCGGTCTATTTAGCCGAAAATATTGCAATGCTCGATCAAGAATTTGGTTTTCAACAAGGCGAAAAAAGTGAACTGATGACCTTTGAAAACCTTGCCAAAATTTACCGCACTTCAGTTCAGGAATTGCAAAAACATCTCAATTTATAAAAAGATAAATTGGTTTGCATAAATCCGTTATAATTTAACTTATATAAAGATTATGCTATATTCCATTCAATTTAAATAAGGAGTTTAAATGAAAAAATTAGCTACTTTAGCCGCCTTAATGGCGATCACACTCTCCAGCCAAGCTGCGGATCTTTATCTTTATGCTGGTGCGGGTTTAAAAGAGCCGGTAGAGAAAATTGTAAAACAATTTGAGCAAAATACGGGCAATAAGGTTACCGTGGAATACGGTGGTTCAGGTCAAATTTTGGCACGTTACAACCAAGTGAAAACCGGTGACTTATTTTTATCCGGTTCGGCAGATTATGTCGAGAAATTGGCTCAAGACAATCAAGTTAAAGCTGTTGAGCCATTAGTTTTACATATTCCAGTAATGGCGGTACGCAAAGATAAAAGTGCAAATATTCATTCTTTTAAAGATCTTGCCGAAAGTAACTTACGTTTGGGAATTGGTGATGCCAAGGCGATGGCGTTAGGTAAAGGGGCAGAGAAAATCTTTGAGCTATCGGGTTATCAACAGGCGTTGAATGAAAAAGTGGTTGTGAAAGCCGCTACCGTAAAACAGTTGATGATGTATCTATTGAATGGTGATGTGGATGCGGCAGTTGTCGGACGTTCTGGCGCGTGGAAAGTGCGCGATAAAGTGGAAATCTTGCCAAACCCACAAGGCACACCGCAAGAAAAAGTGACCTTAGCGTTACTTTCATCTTCGGTACATCCAACGGAAGCTAAACAGCTATTTGATTTTTTCCATACAGAAGGCGTGAAATATTTTACCGATGAAGGCTTCTTACCGGTTAAATAAAAGCCTCGGTTTAAAGTTAGCACTGCTCCCCTTAATGTTGTTATTTTTAACGGTGTTGGGAACGGTGCTTGCTTTAGTTGGGCAATTAAATTGGCATTTTTTCAAACAGGTGTTGTTTGATCATGAACTGCACTTTGCCTTAATGCTTTCTTTAGGGACTTCGCTCTTTTCGCTAGTTGTTGCATTGTTAATTGCATTACCTGCCGCTTGGGTGATGAGTCAAATTCGCCTACCTCTACAAAAGCTAATTGATACTGTGTTGGACTTACCGATGGTTTTACCGCCCTTAGTTACCGGGTTAAGTTTGCTTTTATTGTTCGGTTCACAAGGTTGGCTGAGTTCATTGATTCCAGAGATTAGCCGTTGGATTTTTAGCCCGATTGGTATTGTGGTGGCACAAAGTTATATTGCCACCTCAATTATGTTGCGTAATGCACGTGGCGTTTTCAGTAATTTTGATGACGGTTATCGACTTGCCGCCTATAACCTAGGTTTAACACCTTGGCAAAGCCTGCTTAAAGTTGAGCTACCTATGTGTTGGAAACCTTTGCTGTGTGGGGCAATTTTGGCTTGGGCGCGCGCCATTGGTGAATTTGGTGCGACCTTAATGCTAGCCGGCGCCACCCGTTTTAAAACAGAAACCCTGCCGGTGGCTGTATATCTCAATATTTCCAGCGGTGATTTTGAAATTGCGATTGGGGCAGCCTTATGGCTTTTAATGATTTCAGCCTGTTTGCTTTTTTTATTACGCGTGCTTAATCGGGAACTTTAGGATGTTACAAATTCAACATTTACAGGTTGGTATTTTAAAGGATATTAGCCTAACGGTTGCAAATGGTGAATCGGTGGCGATTGTTGGGCAATCGGGAAGCGGAAAAACCACGCTTCTCAATGCCATTGCCGGTTATTCGGATTATCAGGGGAGTATTGCATTTAACCAATGTCCTTGGGATAACCTTGCCTCTTGGGAAAGACGTTGTCGCTATTTAAATCAACGTTTGTATCTTTTCCCCCATAAAACCGTAAGTGGAAACTTAAGTTTAGCGAAACCGAAAAGCACAAGACAGGAGCAGCTTGATTTATTAGCACAGTTGAACATTGATGCGTTGATCGATCGTTATCCACATCAATTATCGGGCGGCGAGCAACAGCGCGCAGCATTGGCACGGGCGCTAATCAATCCACCGGATGTGATGCTATTAGATGAGCCATTTTCATCATTAGACTGGCAAACCCGTCAGCAGATTTGGCAAAACGTAAAAAGTTTACTTAAAGCCTTCAATCTCACCACATTATTAGTGACTCATGAACCTAAAGAAGCAGATTTTCTAGCGGATAGACAAATTCATTTACATTTAGGGCGATTAATTTAAGGACAAACTATGATTTATTTCTCAGACAAAGAACTCGATGATTTTTTATTGGAAGATATTTATCGCGGCGACTTAACCACGCACGCATTAGGGCTAGAAAAAGTCCCTGCAAAAATTGAATTCAAACGTAAAAATGCCGGCGTGGTGGCGGGGATTTCAGTGGCAGAACGATTACTGAAAAAATTAGGCATTACGCCTCAGGTTTATGTGAATGAAGGGGAAGCCGTTGAAGCCGGTGCTTTATTGCTAAGTGCGGTCGATTCTGCGGATAAATTACAGCAGGCATGGAAAGTGGTGCAGCTTGTATTGGAATGGTCTTGTGGCGTGGCGCAATACACGGCGGAGATGATTGCTAATGCCAAAGCCATTAATCCGCATGCGGCGGTGGCTTGTACCCGTAAAAGCATTCCAAATACCCGTAAACTGGCAACCAATGCAGTGCTGGCTGCCGGCGGACATATTCATCGTCAAGGCGTGAGTGAAACCTTACTGGTTTTCACTAACCATCGTAATTTATTGGTTGAACCGAATAACTGGGCATATATCGTGGAAACCTTGAAGCGTGAAGCGCCAGAAAATAAGGTTACCCTTGAAGCAGACAATTTTGCACAATTTGAACAAATGATTAGTGCCTCTCCCGATATTATTCAGCTAGATAAATGGTCAGTTGAAGATGTGAAAGCGGCTTTAGATCTCATCAATGCACAAGGCAGAAATATTACGCTTTCTGTTGCAGGTGGGGTGAATAAAAATAATGTGGCAGATTATGCCAAGTTAGGCATTAATTTATTTATTACCTCTGCACCTTATTATGCGGCACCAGAAGATATTAAAGTGGTGATTAGCAAAGCATAGTTGTTTTGTTTAGCTCATTAATTGTTTTGTATATCTCGCTGTATATTTTATTGTATAATTTAACTCCATTCTCATTTTAAGGATAACTTATGAAATTTAACCGCTTGTTTGTTGCTGCTTTGTTCGGCATTTTTTCTACATCGGCGTTGGCTGATCGTGTTGTAACTGACCAATTAGATCGTCAAGTGACCATTCCCGATCATATTCAGCGTGCTGTGGTATTACAGCATCAAACTCTCAATATCGCCGTGCAATTAGATGCTACTAAACAGATTGTTGGGGTATTATCAAATTGGAAAAAACAACTGGGGCAAAATTATGTACGTTTAGCGCCAGAATTAGAAAAAATGGCCATGCCGGGCGATTTAAATTCAGTCAATATTGAAAGCTTGTTGGAATTAAAACCGGATGTGGTATTTGTTACCAACTATGCACCACCGGAAATGATTAAACAAATTGCGGATACCGGTATTCCAGTGATTGCTATTTCGCTACGAACTGGCAGTGATAAAGATAAACTTAATCCAACCTTAGCTGATGAAGATAAAGCCTATAATGAAGGCTTAGCTCAAGGTATTGAGTTGATTGCTCAAGTGTTTGAAAAAGAACAACAAGGCAAAGAATTAGGTAAAGCCGCATTTGCGAATCGTAAAATGTTGGCGGAACGTTTGGGAAACATTCCTGCGGAGAAACGAGTGCGCACCTATATGGCTAACCCAGATTTAAATACCTATGGTTCAGGTAAATATACTGGTTTAATGTTGGAACATGCTGGCGCGTATAATGTCGCAGCGGCAACGGTGAAAGGTTTTAAACAGGTTTCCATGGAAAATGTGCTTGAGTGGAATCCAGCGGTGATTTTGGTACAAGATCGTTATCCTAAAGTGGTATCACAAATTAAAGAAGATGCGGCTTGGGCTAATATTGATGCAGTGAAAAATAACCAAGTGTTTTTAATGCCGGAATATGCGAAAGCTTGGGGTTATCCGATGCCGGAAGCCTTAGCATTAGGCGAAGTGTGGTTAGCAAAATCGCTATATCCGCAAAAATTCCAAGATATCGATTTAGATAAAATGGTGAACGACTACTATTTAAAATTCTATCGTCAACCGTATAACAATGGTAAATAAACATTCCAAATTGATGGGCTTATTGCTCATTGTCTTGGTCGCGAGCGCCCTGATTTCTTTAGGAATCGGGCGTTATGCTTTATCTCTAGAGCAGATTTTGCAAATTTTAACGGCAAAATTGACCGCACTTCCTATTGATCCAATCCATCAGCAGGTTATTTTCCAAGTTCGTTTACCACGTATTTTATCCGCTCTCTGTGTGGGGGCTGGATTAGCCTTAAGCGGCGCAGCATTACAGGGCATTTTCCGTAATCCGTTGGTGGATCCGCATATTATTGGCGTGACCTCTGGTTCTGCATTTGGTGGTACACTGGCCATCTTTTTTAGTTTGAGTCTGTATGGCTTATTTGCCAGTACAATTTTTTTCGGTTTAAGTACGCTAGTGCTCGTTTTTTTATTTAGCGTAAAGTTTGGCCGAAGAAGTTTGCTGATGCTGATTTTAATCGGGATGATTTTGAGCGGGCTGTTTTCTGCATTAGTGAGCCTGTTGCAGTACGTTTCTGATACCGAAGAAAAATTACCAAGTATTGTGTTTTGGTTGATGGGCAGCTTCGCCACGGCTAATACGGAAAAATGGCTGTTTTTCTTCGTGCCTTTTGTGTGTTGTTCGACATTGTTGCTGAAACTGAGCTGGCGTTTAAATTTGCTTTCTTTAGAGGATAAAGAAGCGAAAGCGTTAGGGCTAAAAGTTGGGCGATTACGCTGGTTGGTGATTGCCCTTAGCGGAACATTAGTCGCTTGCCAGGTGGCTATTAGCGGCAGTATCGGCTGGGTTGGCTTGATCATTCCACATATTAGTCGCATGTTGGTCGGTGCTAATCACCAACGTTTATTGCCTTGTACGATGCTAGTGGGGGCTATTTATATGCTGTGGGTGGATAATGCTGCTCGTGCGTTGACCGACAATGAAATTCCTATCAGTATTTTAACCGCACTTATTGGCGCGCCTTTATTTGGCATACTGGTTTATCGTTTAAAGCGAAATGGAGCGATGCGTGACTGATTTAATTAAAGTAAATGATCTTGCATTTGCCTATGAAAAAAACAACATGCTTTTTCAACATCTCAATTTTGCATTACAGGCAGGAGAGATTCTCGCCATTTTAGGGCAAAATGGTTGTGGTAAAAGTACCTTGTTAGAGCTATTACTTGGCATTCATCGTCCCTTACAAGGCAATATTCAGCTGAATGACTCGATAGGTTTTGTCCCGCAATTTTTTAGTGCGCCTTTTGCCTATTCGGTATTGGATATTGTGCTAATGGGGCGTTCAAGCCATATTGCCACCTTTAGTAAGCCTAAACCACAAGATATTGAAGTGGCGTTACAAGCGTTAGCTGATTTACAGTTGCAGCATTTAGCCGAGCAAGATTTTGCTTCACTTTCAGGTGGACAACGTCAGTTGATCTTGATTGCACGTGCCATTGCATCTGAATGCCGTTTAATGCTGTTGGATGAACCCACTTCAGCGCTTGATTTAGCCAACCAAGATGCGGTGTTATCACTTTTAAGACAATTAGCGAAAAAGCACGGCCTGGGAATTATTTTCACCACGCATCAACCTAATCATGCACAAGCGATTGCGAATAAAACGCTTTTGATCAATCGGAATTTTATTCGCTTTGGACAAACGGATGAGATATTAACTTCTGAAAATCTGACCGCACTTTTTCATTTACCGATGATCGTTGAACAATCGCAATATCAACAGCAACCGTTTAGCCATTTTGTGCCGGTTTATGAGGTTTTGTTAGAAGGAAAGAGAGATGAATAAACTCACTATTTATAGTGCGGGAAGCTTCCGATATGCCTTATTGGAGCTTACTCGTGCATTTAAGCAATGTCATGAAGTGGAAATTGAATGCATATTGGGGCCCGCTGGGTTGTTGAAAACGCGCATAATACAAGGAGCGTTAGCTGATCTTTTTATTAGTGCGAATTCAGAAAATGTATCGGCACTAGGGCGTCGAGTTTTTCAGCAGCAGGTGTTAACTTATAATCAACTTATGCTGACAACAAAGAATAAGCCAGAATTTCAGCGAGATACCCTTGAGCTACTTTTTGATGATCAATATCGATTAGCCACGTCAACGCCAGTTTGTGATCCTTGCGGTGATTATGCTTGGCAGCTTTTTGACCTTATTGAAAAAGATTATCCTGAACAAGGTAAAAGGTTAAAATCGAAGGCATTGAAATTGGTCGGAGGAACAGAAAATCAAGTTGTCATACCTCCAGGTGAAATGGCTTCACATTATCTCTTGAAAAACGATTATGCGGATATGATGTTGGGCTATGCGCATTATCAGACAAGATTAGAAAATTTGGGGATGCTTTGTCATGCATTGCCATCTGAATATGATATTTGCGCAGAGTATGTCCTTGCTATGCTGAATGATGCCGCATTGACGCAACGATTTTATCAATTTTTATTGAGCGAGCATGCGCAAGACATTATTCGTAAGAATGGATTTAAAAATGATTAAACATTTAAGAGGAACAGCGTAATAATTCCTTGCTTTTATTGGCTTCAATCGTTAAAATTCAGGCTCCTTGTCATCGCTGAGTTAGAGATCGGCGAATGATGTATTAATAACACTACCTTTTAGGAGTAAAAAATGTCTCTAAGTACTGAAAAAAAAGCAGCAATCGTTGCTGAATTTGGTCGCGATGCGAAAGATACTGGTTCTTCTGAAGTTCAAATCGCATTATTAACTGCACAAATCAACCACTTACAAGCTCACTTCGCTGAGCACAAAAAAGACCACCATGGTCGTCGTGGTTTATTACGTATGGTTTCTCGTCGTCGTAAACTTTTAGACTACTTAAAACGTACTGATCTTGCTTTATACCAAAGCACTATCGCTCGTTTAGGTTTACGTCGCTAATTTTTATTACGATAGTAAAAATAAAAGCCTTCGGATTACCGAGGGCTTTTTTATTTTCTGCATATTGGAAGATAAAAAAACGGTCAAAAATTTGACCGCTCTTTTTTAGTTATTAGTTCGCAATGCCTTTATGACGAAGCAATGCGTCTAATTGAGGTTCACGTCCACGGAAGCGTTTGAATAAGACCATTGGTTCTTCAGAGCCACCACGAGTGAGAATTTCATCCAAGAAAGATTTACCCGTAATTGGATTAAAAATCCCTTCTTCTTCAAAGCGAGAGAACGCATCTGCAGATAGCACTTCAGCCCATAAATAGCTGTAATAACCGGCCGCATAACCGCCTGCAAAGATATGGCTAAAGCTATGTGGTGTTCTTGCCCATTCAACACCTTTAATCACGGCAACTTTATCTTTCACCGCTTTTAAGGTATCAAGGACTTGATCAGCTTTACCCACTTCAAAAGTATGATGAAGGGTAAAATCAAACAAGCCAAATTCAAGCTGGCGTAACACAAACATCGCTGCTTGGTAGTTTTTTGCTTTGAGAAGTTGATTTAATTTTTCTTCTGGCAATGGTTCGTGCGTTTCAAAATGACCAGAAATAAAATCAAGCGCTTCTTTTTCCCAACACCAGTTTTCCATAAATTGACTTGGAAGTTCTACTGCATCCCAAGGTACACCATTGATACCCGCAACATCCGGCACATCAACTTTGGTGAGCATATGGTGAATGCCGTGACCAAACTCATGGAAGAGAGTGGTAACTTCATCATGGGTGAATAGTGCAGGTTTATCACCAATAGGCGCGTTGAAGTTACACGTTAAATAAGCAACTGGTTTTTGAATTGAACCGTCAGCATTACGTTTTCTACCGATACAATCATCCATCCATGCGCCGCCACGTTTATTTTCACGTGCATAAAGATCGAGATAGAAACTGCCACGTACTTCATCGGTTTCATCAATTAAATCAAAGAAACGCACATCTTTATGCCAAGTATCTACGCCAAAACGTTCAACTGCACGAATATTAAAAATACGTTTAATTAATTCAAATAAGCCCGAAATAACGCGATCTTCAGGGAAATAAGGACGAAGTTCTTCATCATTGATCGCATATAAATGTTGTTTTTGTTTTTCAGAGTAGAAACTGATATCCCAAGGGGCAAGTTCCGTTACGCCAAATTCTTTTTCACAATAAGCTTTAAGTTCTGCTAATTCTTTCTCACCTTGCGCTTTTGAACGATCTGCAAGGTTATTTAAGAAATCTAACACTTGTTGTGGATTTTCTGCCATTTTGGTCGCAAGTGAGCGTTCAGTATAGGTATTGAAACCTAGCAATTTCGCTAGTTCCACGCGTAACGTCATGATTTCTTCAATGATCGCCGTGTTATCCCATTTGCCTGCATTCGGACCTTGATCAGAAGCGCGAGTCGCATAAGCACGATACATTTCTTCGCGTAATGCTGCATTTTCACAATAGGTCATAATAGGTAAATAACTTGGAATTTCTAACGTAAAACGATAGCCTTTTAAGCCTTTACTTTCAGCAGATTGTTTTGCTGCAAGTAATGCAGATTCAGGAAGACCCGCTAATTGGCTTTCATCTTCAATGACTTTTTCCCAACCCATGGTGGCATCGAGTACATTATTGCTAAATTGTGCGCTTAATTCTGATAAGCGAGCAACAATCTCACCATAACGTTTTTGTTTTTCTTCGGATAAACCGATACCTGAAAGCTCAAAATCACGCAGTGCATTTTCAATGGCTTTCTTTTGTGCTACTGAATAAGTGGCAAATTCAGGACTATTTTTTAAGGCTAAATAAGCGTTGTATAAGCCTTTGTGTTGACCTACCCAGGTGCTGTATTCAGAGAGTAGTGGCAAGCAGGCTTGGTACGCATCACGTAATTCAGGGCTGTTTTTAACTGAATTTAAATGGGAGATCGGTGACCAAGCACGACTTAAGTGTTCTCCTGCTTCAGAAAGTGGTTCAATAAAGTTTTCCCAAGTAAAGTGCGGTTGTTTTAAAACTTGTTCAATGGCTTGACGATTTTCTTCGATGAGTTTTTGGATTGCCGGTTGAATATGTTCTGGTTTGATTTGAGAAAACGGAGGTAAGCCTTCAATATGAAGTAATGGATTAGACATAAATATTCCTTTTGCTAACTGTTTCTTTAGTAAATTGCGACAAATTCTATAATATCAAGGTTGAAAAATCTAAAAAATCAGTAATAATTGCGTATCACTTTTATTTAGGAATGATGATGAACGACGCGTTATTGTTTTCTGGCTTAATCACGTTTTCGGTTATAGTCGGTTTTGTTGCACTTAAATTCTTCCCCAAAAATCCTTTAATTAAAGGCATTTATATTATACTAGGCTGTATTTCTTTGGTTTTAGGCGTGATTGGTGTTTTTCTACCATTTCTGCCGACAACACCTTTTTTGTTGCTAACACTTTATTCTTTTGCGCAAGGTTCATCTCGCTTAGAACGTTGGTTTTTAGAGACAAAGCTTTATCAAAAGTATCTGAAGTCTTTTAATGAACGTCGTGCATTAACAAAAAAAGCAAAAATTTCTATTCTGACCTTTTCAACTACAATGCTTTTAATTGGCTTTTACTTTACCCCAAGTGTAGTGGGGCGAACGATCATTGCCATTTTAATTGCGGTAAAATATTGGTTCTTTTTCTTTTGGATTAAAACAGAAGACGTTGAAAATGGATAATGCTTTCCTTACTTGGCTTAAAAGTGCGGTCATTTTCGGTATTGTTTTTGGATTGAGTGGTTGTGATAAATTAAACAGTCCTAAATCTACAAACACGGCAGCAGAAGAGCAACCAACACAAAGTCAGTCTATCGAACAAGAAAATACATCAAAACCGAGTAGGACTTTACTGACTCGGGCGTTTACTCATACTCCTTCTTTTGAGCCTTGGTTTGTGCGTTATCCGGAACAAGAAAACTTATTGCGTGATTTATATGAAGGTTTAACCGCTTATGATTCGGAAGGGCGAATCGTGCCGGGTATCGCAGAAAGTTGGCAAACGAAAGATAACAAAACCTGGATCTTTACCTTGCGAGAAGGGCTTCGTTGGTCAAATGGCGATCCTTTAGTTGCTCAGGATGTCATGCTTTCTTGGCAAGCATTGTCTCAATCAAATAGTCCATTAAGATCTTATTTGGCTTATCTTAATCTAAAAAATGCGAAAGGCGTTTTAGAAAAAAATAAACCTTTTAAGAGCTTAGGCATTTATGCAGAAAATGACCGCACTTTACGTATTGAGCTTGATAAACCAACACCATATTTACCGGAAATGTTGGCGCATATTAGCCTCGTGCCACAATATAGCGATCCTGATTCTCCAGTGACAAACGGGGCTTATATGATCGAAAGTGAAAGTGTGAAAAGCATACACTTAACTAAAAATCCCTATTATTGGCAGAAAAATAATGTGGCTTTTGAGCGTGTAGAATATTTGCCTTTTATCGCCACTAAATTATCTGACTTTGATGTGGTAGTTGATGTACCAGAAGTGAACGCGGACCTTCAACATTTTCCGCAGCTTTGTGGATATTTTTATGAATTTAATCTGAAAGATCCTAAAGTTGCTAAGGCAGATGTGCGTAAGGCGATTGCTTCGTTGGTTTCGGTTACGAATATTGTGAATAATGAGATTCCAGCGGCAATTCCGAGTTCGTATTTTTTACCGAAAGCCATGTTAAATGGACAAGATTCAAGATGGGAGCCTGTTGTTGCCGAGCAGTTATTGGCTCAAAATAAAATTGATGAAAAACATCCGCTACATTTAAATGTGCTCTATGATGATGCCCCCTTGCATGTGAATATTGCGCAACGTTTAGTGGGGCAATTGACGCAGTCCGATATGTTGCGCGTGGATGCTCAACCAGTCAATTGGCAAACATTACAGACTAAGCGCCAAAAAGGGGATTTCCAAGTCATTCGTTCTGGCTGGTGCGCAGACTTTAATCATCCTATGGCATTCTTGGGTTTGTTCTATTCTAAAAGTCCCGATAATAAAAATGGCTATGCCAATGCGGAATATGACCAACTTTTTGAGCAAGCATTGAAAAGCTTAAATGAAAAAGAGCGGTCAGAAATTTACTTAAAATTAAGTGAGAAGATCCAACAGGAAAACCTTGCGTTACCGCTTTTCCAATACACTACACCGGTTTATATTTCTCCAACTATTATGGGAGCGAAGAAAAATCCAGTAGGGGTTATTTATAGCAAAGATCTATGGCGAAAAGTGGAAAGCTAAAGCTGATTAAGAAAGTTGTTTATCATGCTATGAACAACTTTTTTATTAAATTTAATTAAAAGTGTAAAGTAACACTATTTACTTTTTGTTTTTATCCGCTACAATACACAACAAATCAACTTAGAGGGAAATCCTGATGTTAAAAATGAATGATTTAGTTAAGCTTAGTCAGACACCAAAATCCACGGTGCTGTACTATGTGAAAGAAGGTTTGTTGCCAGAGCCGGTGAAAGATAAACCGAATTTTCATCTCTATGATGAACATTGTGTGAAGTTACTCAGCTTTATTAAATATCTACAAAGCAATTTCAATGCAACGATTTCACAAATTAAAGCACTTTTTGCACATCCTCATTTTGATTGGAATAATCCTTATGAAAGTCTTATTGGATTATTAGACATCATCATGGGTACTGAAAATGAAGTATTTTCAGTGGAGCAACTCTCTGCAGAATTTCATCTTTCTACTCAGCAAATCGAAGAGATGGTAGCGGAAGGATTATTGAATCCTCGTGAAGGCATTTTTACAGCAAAAGAACGTGATATTTTGGCGATCTTAGCGCGTTGTGATGCAGCCGAAATGGATGTAGTGAAAGCTTATTTAGCTGCAGCAAAAATGTTAGCGGAAAAAGAGGTGAATGTGACTTTAGCGGCATTATCCAATAGCGAACAAAAAGATGAAAAATTAAAACACTTATTTGATTTATTGTTGGTGTTAAAACCTTATCTCTTGAATATGAAAACCTTTAATCTTTATCAAGCGGAGAGTGCAAAATGAAACTCTTAAAATATGCTGGCTTTTTGCCTTATTTAGCCATTGCCTTTATTAATGCCAGTGTAGATTTGGCACATAAAATTACCATTCAAAATGTATTACTGAAGAGCTTTTCAGGGGAGAGTTTGGTGGTTTTAACGGCATTAATTAATGCGATGATTTTATTACCGTTTATTTTCTTGTTTTCCCCTTCGGCATTTATCAACGATAAATTTTCTCGCACCAATGTGATCCGTTACAGCAGTTTAGCGGCGGTGGCGATTAGCGCTGGGATTTTATTGAGTTATATGACGGGTATGTTTGCGCTTTCCTTTGTACTGACATTGATTTTGGCGGCGCAAAGTGCGGTCTATTCTCCGGCTAAATATAGCATTATTAAATCGATTGTGGGCACCGAAAATATCGGTATGGCAAACGGTGTGATTCAAGCGCTCACCATTGTGGCCATTCTATTTAGTTCTTTTGCCTTTTCTTTCTTCTTTGAAGCGCATTATGTGGCATCAGATGATCCGAATGAAGTATTACAAAGTGTTTGGGTGATAGGTGTAGCATTAGTATTATTGAGTGCACTAGAAGCCTATTTTGCTTTTAAAATTCCATTCTTTAAACAAGAAGCTGAAAATACAGAAGGTCAGTTTGATATGAGAAAATACCTTTCTCTAGGGTATTTAAAAGATAATGTTCGTACATTAAAAGCTGATCAAAATATTTGGCTGAGTGTCATTGGACTAAGCCTGTTTTGGGGCGTGTCACAAATTATTGTGGCGGCATTTCCTGCACATTATAAAGCAATGTTCAATGAAGATAATGCGGTTGTCATTCAAGCAATTCTAGCGGTGAGTGGCGTAGGACTAGTGCTTGGTTCATATCTTGCTGGACGTGCTTCTCGTTTGCATATTGAGTTAGGTATTGTGCCGCTTGGTGCGTTGGGTATTTGTGCATCGTTATTCTTCTTAACTCTAGCCCAAAGTGGTGTGGTATTGGCACTTTGTTCTTTTGTCTTTGGTTTCTCTGGCGGTTTATTGATTGTGCCATTGAATGCAACTATTCAGTATTTCGCACCTGAGAAAATCAGCGGCAAAATCATGGCGGGTAACAATTTTGTGCAAAACGTGTTCATGGTGGTCTTTTTGCTATTAAGTATTGTTTTTGTACAACTTAATGTTTCGACTCAAGGTTTATTCTTAGTGACTTCTGCTGCATGTTTTGCTGCGAGTCTATATACCATGTCGAAAGTACCCCATTTATTTACGCGTTTATTCCTACTCTTTGCGTTAAAAGCGAATTACCGTTTTCATGTGGATGGGTTAAAAAACCTTCCACAAAGTGGTGGCGTGTTGTTATTAGGTAACCATATTAGCTGGATTGACTGGTTAGTGTTACAAGCGGCTAGCCCGCGTGCGATTAAATTTGTGATGTATCGTCCAATTTACAACAAATGGTATCTCACTTGGTTCTTCCGTATTTTCAAAGTCATCCCAATTGGTGGGGGGGCAAGCCGTGAATCTATTGAAACCATTCGTGAATATTTAGCGCGTGGTGAAGTAGTGGCGTTATTCCCAGAAGGACATATTAGCTATAACGGTCAAATCAATGAGTTTCAAAAAGGCTTTGAGCACGTATTAAAAGATTTAGAGAATGTGACGACTGTTCCTTTCTATTTACGTGGATTATGGGGGAGCAGCTTCTCTCGTGCGGATTCTTTCTATAAGAATTTAACTAAACGCCAAGGTAAACGTGAAATTTTAGTAGCATTTGGTAAACCAATTTATGGCTTTATTGATGCGACAGCCATGAAGCAAAAAGTACTCGAACTTTCTTTCTCAGTATGGGAAAAAGTCATGAGTAAACGTAAACCTCTGATGCATCATTGGTTGAATTCAGCAAAATCGAATTTATTCAAAGAAGCCGCGGTAGATGCGCAAGGCACTAAACTGAATAACCTGAAATTTATTGCTGCCGTGTTGATGTTTGTGAAAACCTTGAAAGCAGCTTTAGGGAATGAAAAAAATGTTGGCGTGTTATTACCAAGTTCATCAATCGGGGCAATTATCAATATGACCCTAATGGTGATGGGCAAAGTACCGGTAAATTTAAACTACACGCTAAGCCCTGAAGTGATGGAAAAAGCGTTGAAAAAAGCCAACATTTCGCAAGTCATTACCTCTGAAAAATTCTTGGATAAGTTGAACACAAAAGGTTTTGACTTTAGCCAAGTGGTGGCTGATAAAGCCCTCTTTATGGAAAATTTAGGGAAATCGATCACTAAAGCGAATAAAGTGCGGTCATTTTTAACGGCGTTTTTAGCACCGCAATGGTGGATTAAATTACGTTACTTTGCAGACGTAAGCTTGGACGATAATGCAACCATCTTATTCAGTAGTGGTAGTGAAGGTGATCCAAAAGGCATTGAATTAAGCCATAAAAACTTACTAACAAACATTAAACAGATTGGTGAATTATTAAATTTCCACAAAGATGATGTGATTTTGAATTCCTTACCAATTTTCCACTCATTTGGCTTAACCGTGACAACCTTATTGCCATTGTGTGAAGGCATTAAAATGGTGAGTGTGGCCGACCCAACAGATGGGGCGACAGTCGGAAAAATGTGTGCTCGACATCGTGTGAGTATTTTATTTGGTACTTCAACTTTCTTTAGATTGTATGTACGCAATAAGAAATTCCATCCGTTAATGCTACAAAATGTGCGTATGGTTATTGCTGGTGCCGAAAAATTGAAAGCAGATGTGAAAGAAGCCTTCAAACTTAAATTTGGCTTGGAAATTTACGAAGGTTATGGTGCGACTGAAACAGCACCAGTAGCCAGTGTCAATATGCCTAATTTACTGGATCCGGAAACCTTACAGGAATTTACCTTCAATCAAGCTGGTTCGGTAGGTATGCCATTACCGGGCACCATTATCAAAATTGTGGATCTAGAAAGCTTGCAGGAACTACCAGTCGGCGAAGACGGCTTGATCTTGATTGGTGGTGGGCAAGTGATGAAAGGTTATTTGAACGCACCAGAAAAAACAGCAGAAGTGATTGTTGAAATTGATGGTGTGCGTTATTACAAAACCGGCGATAAAGGCCATATCGATCATAACGGCTTTATTACCATTGTGGATCGTTATTCTCGATTTGCTAAAGTCGGCGGTGAAATGATCAGTCTAGGTAGCGTGGAAGAGAAACTTTCACAAGTATTTGATGAAGAAAATCAATTCGTTGCGGTGGCTGTAAGCGATGATAAAAAAGGCGAGAGCATTGTGCTTTTAATTAAGTCTGCACTTTCTTTAGATGAAATCAATGAACGCATTAAAGGATTAAATGTTCCACCAATTATGCTACCAAGCCAAATCTTCTTAGTGGATGAAATTCCAATGCTCGGAAGTGGTAAAGTGGATTTTAAAGGCGCGAAGAATCTGGCGATGAGTTTGGTTAAGTAAAGAACATCGTAATAAATAAAAGAGCGGTCAATTTGACCGCTCTTTTTGTTGATAGATAAATAAATTATTCTACTTTTACAATCCAGCCTTCAGGGGCTTCAACATCACCGAATTGGATACCGGTTAACTCGTTGTAAAGTTTGCGTGTAATAGGGCCAACTTCCGTTTCTGAATAGAACACGTGGAATTTACCTTTGTGTTGAATACCACCTACTGGTGTAATTACTGCAGCAGTACCACAAGCCCCCGCTTCGGTGAATTGATCAAGTTGATCGATATACACGTCACCTTCAATGGCTTCCATACCTAAACGTTCTTTTGCAATGTGAAGTAATGAGTATTTCGTGATACTTGGTAAAATGGATTCAGATGCTGGCGTGATAAATTTATTATCTTTGGTGATACCAAAGAAGTTTGCCGCACCCACTTCTTCAATTTTAGTGTGAGTTTTAGGATCAAGGTAAATCGCGTCTGCAAATTTACGTTCTGGTGTACCTTGTTCTGCGGCTAGTTCATGAGGAAGCAAACTTGCCGCATAGTTACCACCCACTTTTACACCACCTGTACCCATAGGTGCAGCACGGTCGTAATCAGTCGTAATGAAGTTAGATGGTGCTAAACCACCTTTGAAATATGCGCCTACTGGGCAGCAGAATACAGAGAAAATAAATTCAGGTGCAGTTTTTACACCGATATTAGCCCCCGTACCAAAGAGGAATGGACGTAAATATAATGTTGCGCCAGAGCCGTAAGGGCCTAACCATTCTTGGTTTGCTTTTACTACTTCTTTACAAGCACGGATAAATAATTCTGTTGGCACTTGAGGCATCAATAAACGATCTGCGGTATGTTGCATACGTTTTGCATTTTGATCAGGACGGAATAAGTTGATTGAACCATCTTTACAACGATAGGCTTTTAAGCCTTCAAAGCATTGTTGACCGTAGTGAATTGCCGTTGAACCTTCGTGGATATGTAGCATATTATCAGTGGTAAGTTTCCCTTCATCCCATTTACCATCTTTCCAATGTGCGATGAAACGATAATCTGTTTTGATATAACTAAATCCAAGATTGTTCCAGTCTAAGTCTTTCATTTTGCTTCCTTAATTTGTATAAATAATTTTATGAATGGAAATGCAGTTAATCTACACCATAACGGCTACTATGAAAACCTTTAAACACAAAAATATTGTGATTTCTCAAAATTTTTATTGGATTTTTAAATTTGTGAAGTTGGTCAGGAAATAAAATTTTGCTTATGTTAGAATGCGGGAATAAAAAAACGCCGCTCGAAACGAGCAGCGCTTAACCAGAATGGTTTAATATATACAGGAAGTAAATGAGTAACTTAATTGTTACTCCAGTTCGGAGAACCGAACTATATGCAAACACAACATCATACTTAAGTCTGAAACTCATTAACTTGTAAGGAATTACCAATCATTAAGTATGTGTGTATTGTAGGTAGAAGGTGATGGAAGGACAAATGATGTTTTTTTATTTGATACATAAAAAAAACTAATCCGAATTAGATCTTAATCATTATAAACTAAAATTTAGCCATTGGGAAGAATTATGTATAAACGTTTGCCTCCCCTGAATTCATTGAAGTCTTTCGAATCAGCTGCTCGACATTTAAGCTTCACAAAAGCTGCGGATGAACTTTTTGTGACACAAGCCGCAGTGAGCCATCAAATAAAATTATTAGAAGATTTTTTAGGTGTCGAGCTTTTTATACGTAAAAATCGTTCACTCGAATTGACGGAATTTGGGAAAGCCTATTTTGTTGATATTAACAAAGTTTTGCGAAAATTAAATGAAGCGACTGAACGTTTATTAACACTTAAAGCAGAGCCACATTTGGCAATTAGTGTGCCACAAACCTTTGGTATTCAATGGCTTGTGCCACATTTGAGTGATTTTAATAAGCAACACCCTGAAATTGAAGTACGCTTGAAGGGCGTTGATCAAGATGAAGGTTTATTAAATAAAGAAATTGATATTGCCATTTATTATGGCAAAGGTGATTGGGAAAATTTACAAGTCGATCGGTTAGGTGAAGAAAACCTTGTGATTCTGGCTGCGCCTGCATTGCTTGAGAAAATTCCCGTTCGCTGTCCAGATGATTTGAAAAAGCACACACTGATTCACACACATACTCGAGATAACTGGCAAGCAATGGCAGATTATCTCAAATTAGATGATTTGAATATTCAGCAAGGTCCATTATTTAGCCATACCTTTATGGCATTACAAGCTGCCGTTCATGGTCAGGGTATCGTGCTGGCTAATCGTATTTTGGCTCAGCAAGAAATTGAAAATGGTTATCTACAGATTGTGTTACCAACCGAATTACGGGATCCGAAATCATTCTATGTAGTCAATCATTTAGATCGTTTAGATGATGAACAGATTCAAGCCTTTAGAACATGGATTAAAGATTCAATAAAATTAGGGAAAATATGAATAAATTAGCCTTATATTGTCGAATTGGCTTTGAAAAAGAAGTGGCCGCAGAAATTACCGACCGCGCTTCTGAGCGTGGCGTATTTGGTTTTGCTCGCGTAGTAGAAAACAGTGGCTATGTCATTTTTGAATGCTATCAACCGGGTGATGCGGATCGTTTAGCGAGAGAAATCCCTTTTAATCGTTTGATTTTTGCGCGTCAAATGATCGTTATATCAGATCTCTTAGAAAATCTGGATCCTCAAGATCGTATTTCGCCAATTCTGGCTCAATATGAACGCATTGCAGAAGACATTAATCTTAAGCAAGCGGTAGAGTTATTTGTTGAAACAGCAGATACGAATGAAGCGAAAGAGCTTTCGACATTTTGCCGAAAATTTACCGTGCCGTTGCGCCAAGCGTTGAAAAAGAAAGGCTGGTTACAAGGCAAAACGAATGCAAAGCGCGGTCAGATTTTGCATTGTTTTTTCACGCAACCGAATTGTTGCTATGTGGGGTATTCCTATCTTGGTAATAACTCCACCCACTTTATGGGAATCCCACGTTTAAAATTCCCAGCGGATGCACCAAGCCGTTCAACTTTAAAATTGGAAGAGGCGATTTTAACCTTTATTCCTCGAAATGAAGAAAGTAAACGCTTGAATGAAAATATGGTTGGCGTCGATCTCGGTGCTTGCCCTGGCGGCTGGACCTATCAATTAGTGAAACGTGGTTTATTTGTGTATGCGGTTGATCATGGCAAAATGGCGGCAAGTTTGCATGATACCGGCAGAATTGAGCACTGTCCGGAAGATGGGTTTAAATTCCAACCACCAAAACGTAAGCATATTGATTGGCTTGTGTGTGATATGGTGGAGCAACCAAGTCGAATTGCGAATTTAATTGGAAAATGGTTGATTAACGGCTGGTGTCGAGAAACCATTTTCAACTTGAAATTACCAATGAAAAAGCGCTATCAAGAAGTGATGTTGTGCTTAGAAAATCTTGCGGTGATGTTGGCAGAAAAAGAATTGGAATTTGATATTCAAGCGAAGCATTTGTATCACGATCGTGAAGAGATTACGGTACATATTGCCTTAAAATAAAAAAGCAAAGTGCGGTCAAAAAACTTCATGTTTTTTGACCGCACTTTTTTAAACCATTATTTATTGGCTAAAATCACTGCACGAGTAGGGGCTTGATAGCCTTCGATGGTTTTACTGTGATCGTTTGGATCTAAGAAATCAATCAAACTTTCATTTTCTAACCAATCCGTTTTACGCTGTTCTTCTAATGTCGTGGTGGCAACATCCACACAACGCACATTAGTAAAGCCGACCTTTTCCAACCAATTGATGAGCGCTGCAACGGAAGGAATAAAATACACATTCTTCATTTTGGCATAGCGATCTGATGGCACTAAGACTGTATTGGCATCACCATCAACCACTAAGGTTTCTAACACCAATTCACCACCTTTTACTAATTGGTTTTTTAGCTGTGTGAGATGATCGAGTGGTGATTTACGGTGATAAAGCACACCCATTGAGAATACCGTATCAAATGCCGCAAGTGGTTGCATTTCTTCAATACCTAATGGGATTAAGTTAGCTCGACGATCGTTATTTAGTAATTTTCGAACCGCTTCAAATTGGCAAAGGAAAAGCTCAGTAGGATCAATACCAACGACCATTTTTGCGCCTTCACCAACCATTCGCCACATATGGTAGCCACTACCGCAGCCCACATCTAAAATGGTACGATCTTTTAATGGTGCAAGATGAGGCAAAACACGATCCCATTTGAAATCAGAACGCCATTCGCAATTCACGTGAATATCAAATAAATGATAAGGTCCTTTTCGCCATGGCATCAATTGTTTCAAATGATGGATAATGCGTTGTTTTTCGCCCTCTGAAAGTGGGGAAGTGCGGTCAGATTTCACGGCATTTTTTAAATCGATAGTATCTGCCTGCAAATCAGGGAGAAAGTCCACGATTTTTGACCATTTTGCATAATCACCATGGGTTTGTTTTTCCCATTCTTTTAACTGCAAAGGCAATGTTTCTAGCCAAGCAGATAAATTTGTGGTGGCAATTTGTTGATAAAAAGGACGAAAATCAATCATTATTTTGCTTCCTTATAGGCTTTTTCTGCTTTTTCAAAGGTTTCTTTTACTTCATTTTCAGGTTCTGCGGAAAGGAGAGAAACCACAATAATCGCGAGGCTAGCAAGGATGAATCCAGGGATCATTTCATAGACATTAAACCATTCACTGGTTTCAGGAATCACCGATTTCCAAGCAAAGACAACCACTGCACCGACAACCATTCCCGCCATCGCCGCTGATGAAGTCATACGTTTCCAGAATAAGGAGAAAAGCACGACAGGACCAAATGCAGAACCAAAGCCCGCCCAGGCAAATTCAACGAGTTTTAATACTTTGCTGTTTTCATCCTGTGCAATCCAAATGGCGATACCCGCGATAACTAAAACCATTGCACGACCTAGCCAAACTAATTCTTTTTCAGAAGCTTTTGGACGAATAAACCCTTTATAAAAATCTTCAGTAATAGAACTGGAAGAAATTAATAATTGTGCGGAAAGTGTACTCATGACTGCCGCTAAAATTGCAGAGAGTAGAATACCGGCAATCCATGGATTAAAGAGCAATTTAGCCAATTCAATAAAGACTTGTTCTGGTTCATTATTTACCATGCTTGCTACTCCTGGATTTGCAAAGAAATAAGGAATCCCGAAGAAACCGATACTAATCGCACCGGCGAGGCAAATCACCATCCATGTCATACTGATGCGGCGTGCTTTAATGAGAGATTTCACCGAGTAAGCCGCCATAAAACGCGCAAGGATATGCGGTTGACCAAAATAACCTAAGCCCCAGGCCGCTAAACTTAATAAACCTAATGGTGTAGTAGAACTAAATAAATCAGTAAAGTCTTTATTTGCTGCGATTTCTGCTTGATGTAGCACTCCAGTAAATTGTGATGCATCACCCAAACTTAAAAAGATAAAGAGAGGCGTTAAAATTAGTGCAAAAATCATCAATGTGGCTTGAATGGTATCCGTCCAGCTTACGGCTAAAAATCCACCGATAAAGGTATAGACGATAGTCGCTAATGCGCCGTACCAAATAGCTGTGGAGTAGTCGACTGAGAATAGGTTTTGGAATAATTTCGCCCCTGCAACCACACCAGAACCACAATAAATGGTGAAAAATACTAGGATGATTGTTGCAGACACAATTTTTAAGAGATTATGTGATGTGCCAAAGCGATGGTGGAAATATTCCGGTAATGTGAGTGCATTGTTGTTAAATTCGGTATAGATCCGTAAACGACCAGCTACAAGCAACCAGTTAAAATAAGCCCCAAGGATTAAACCAATGGCGATCCAACCTTCTACCAGGCCAGACACATACACTGCACCCGGCAAGCCCATTAATAACCAGCCGGACATATCAGATGCGCCAGCAGACATGGCAGTCACAAAACTTCCGAGTTTACGTCCGCCTAAAATATAATCGGATAAGTTGTTTGTATAATAATAGGCAAGGACACCGATTAAAATCATGCTGAAAATATAAATACTAAAAGTAATAAGTGTTGGGTCTAAACCAAACATTAAATACCCCAAAATAAGTCGTGAAAATTTGAGAAAGGTCACATTTTACCTTATTTAGGACTATTATTCTATTTTCCTTTTCGATAGACTAATATCATTAAAACTAAGGTCGAAAAAATGGATTCTGTTGAATTATTAATGAATGTTACGCCCAATGAAACCCGCGTTGCGTTGGTGGAAACGGGTGTTTTAAAAGAGGTTCATATTGAACGTCAAGCCAAACGTGGCATCGTGGGGAATATTTATAAAGGGCGAGTAACCCGTGTTTTACCAGGGATGCAGTCTGCATTTGTGGATATCGGTTTAGAAAAAGCAGCATTTTTGCATGCTTCCGATATTGTTTCACATACCGAATGTGTGGATGTAAACGAACAAAAACAATTCCGTGCAAAAAGCATTTCTGAACTCGTACGCGAGGGGCAGGATATCGTGGTACAAGTGGTGAAAGATCCTTTGGGCACAAAAGGCGCAAGATTAACCACGGATATTACATTACCTTCTCGCTATCTTGTCTTTATGCCGGAAAATAGTCATGTTGGTGTGTCACAACGTATTGAAAGCGAAGAAGAGCGCGCAAGATTAAAAGCACTGGTTGAGCCTTTTTGTGATGAGTTAGGTGGCTTTATTGTCCGTACAGCTACCGAAGGCGCAACGGAAGAAGAGTTACGCCAAGATGCGGAATTTTTAAAACGTTTATGGCGTAAAGTGCTTGAGCGTAAAGGCAAATATCCAACCCGTTCTAAAATTTATGGCGAACCCGCATTGCCGCAACGTATTTTGCGTGATTTTATCGGTGCTAATTTAGAGAAAATTCATATCGATTCCAAACTTTGTTTTAACGAGGTTAGAGAATTTACCGATGAATTCATGCCTGAATTAAGTGAAAAATTAATGCTTTATACGGGCAATCAGCCGATTTTTGATATTTATGGTGTAGAACGTGGTATTCAAAATGCCTTAGAGAAACGTGTGAATTTAAAATCGGGCGGCTATCTCATTATTGAGCAAACCGAAGCCATGACGACTATTGACATTAATACAGGTGCTTTCGTCGGACATCGAAATTTAGATGAAACAATTTTTAACACCAATATTGAAGCTACTAAAGCCATTGCACAGCAGTTACAACTGCGTAATTTAGGCGGTATTATCATTATTGATTTTATTGATATGCAAACCGATGAGCATCGCAATCGCGTGATTGAATCCTTGGAAGAGGCCCTATCGAAAGATCGCGTAAAAACGAATGTGAATGGTTTTACTCAACTTGGTTTAGTGGAAATGACCCGTAAACGCACACGTGAAAGTTTAGAGCACGTTTTGTGTGATGAATGCCCAACTTGCCAAGGTCGTGGACGCGTGAAAACCGTTGAAACGGTATGTTATGAAATTATGCGTGAGATCATTCGCGTCAACCACTTATTCTCGAGTGAACAATTTGTGGTTTATGCCTCTCCAGCCGTGGCAGATTACTTAATCAAAGAAGAATCGCACGGTTTATTGCCAGAGATTGAAATGTTCATCAGCAAACAAGTTCAAGTTAAAACAGAGCAGTACTACAACCAAGAACAATTTGATGTGGTAGTGATGTAAAAGATAAAAGTGCGGTTAAATTCGACCGCACTTTTTGCCTTTTGATGGCATAAATTTCCTGATGAGCGTTAATTTTTAGGGAGATAAAAAGGTATAGGGTTTCAATGAATAATGAAATTATAAGATTAAGAATTGTTACACAGAATGCTTTACTTGGAAAAATAACAAAAGAAGTTCGAGGCGTTTATGTGAAAATAGATAAAAATTGTATCAGTATTTGTGTTGTGATTGACGGTCCAATCTCCGATTATTGGAATGAGGAGATATATGAAATTGGTACAAGTATTATTTCTAACTTCAATGAAAATTATAATATTGATGAGAATTTAATAAGAGTCGATTACCCTATATCATTATCTTTTGATGATTATCTGTGTGTATATAAACGATATGAAGATGAGGGTAACTTATATACATAGGATGCAGTTTAAAAAACGTCTAACTTTAAATTCAAGAATAAAAGTGCGGTCAAATTCGACCGCACTTTTTACTTTCACTACTTCAATCTTTCCAACTGTTGAATAATGGCTTCATCAGATTGTGATTGGATTTTTCGCATCCTCATAAAGAGTAAAGCTGCGGCAATGGTTAATGCAATGATAAAGGCAACCCAGAAACCTTTTGCACCGATGCTTGGAACAATCCAATCAGTACGGGAAAGAACATAACCAACTGGAATACCCACGCCCCAATAGGCAAGTAATGTGATGTAGAGAATAATTTTAGTGTCTTTATAGCCACGTAAAATACCGCTCACGACGACTTGCACCGAATCTGAAAATTGATAAATCGCTGCCATCGCTAATAAGCTGCCTGAAAGGGCAATAACCGTAGCATTATCGCCTACAATTAATGCGGCAATCTCTGCACTAAATACCCAAATCACCAACGCCAATACACTTGCCGCAATCAAGCCAAGAATAATAGCGGCGTGAGCCATGATTTTGGCTTTTTGTGGTGCATGATTACCCAGTTCTTGCGCCACTAAAATGGTTGCAGCCATCGCAATAGACATGGGGAACATAAAGGCTACGGCACTGGTGTTTAAGGCAATTTGGTGGCTGGCGACCACATCCGCGCCTAATGGGGAAAGTAATAAACTACTTAAGGCAAAGAGTGAGACTTCACTGCACAGTGCAATAGCAATAGGCAAACCAAGTGCGGTCAATTTTTTCAGTGTTTTGATGTCTGGCTTTTCAATAATCTTTTCAAAAACTTTCAAACTACATTCGTTATAGTTTTTGGCCGAATAGGTAATCATCAAAATTGCCATCGCCCAGTTAACAATAGCCGTTGCCACACCACAACCAATACCACCCAATGCAGGCGCACCAAATTTGCCGTAAATAAACATATAATTCAGCGGAATGTTTAGCATTAACCCCATGAAGGTAATCACCATGGCGGGTTTTGTTTTAGCAATGCCATCATTCAAACAGCGGAAATTAATCAGCAATAAATAGGCAGGTAAGCCCCACACCATCGCACGCAAATAATTCATCGTCACATCTGCCATGTGGGCATCCATATTCATAAACTGTAATATGAAATCATTATGATAGATGATGAGCGCAAGGGGAATCATCACTAAAAATGAAATCCAAAGACCTTGTCTCACTTGGTGAGCAATGCGATGGCGCTGCCCTGAACCATTTAAATAGGAAATTGTTGGAGGCAAGGCGAGTAATAATCCTTGCCCGAAAAGTACCAAAGGTAGCCAAATAGAGGCACCAATACCAACACCGCCTACATCAGCCGAGCTCACACGCCCCGCCATAATCACATCTACGGTGCCCATGCCAGTTTGAGCTAACTGGGCAAGCCCGATAGGTGTCGCAATTCGGATAAGTTTTTTAATATCAATACGGTATTGAGAAAAAAGACGAGAATTCATAAATTTTGCTATAATATTGGAAAAATTTTTAATGAAGGAATAATAATGTTTACAGGTATTGTACAGGGCATCGCCCAAATTTATGCAATTAAAGACAGCGATAATTTTAGAACACAGATCGTAAAATTACCAGCTGAAATGCGAAAAGGCTTAGAAATTGGTGCATCAGTAGCGAATAATGGCGTGTGCTTAACAGTGACTGAAATTCACGACGATCTTGTCAGCTTTGACTTAATGCAGGAAACCTTGCGTATCACCAATCTCGGCAGCTTAAAAGCCGGGGATTTTGTGAATATCGAACGCGCAATGCAAATGGGCGCTGAAATTGGTGGGCATATTTTATCGGGCCACGTTTATTGTACCGCAAGCGTTTCACAGATTATCGAAAGTGAAAACAATCGTCAGGTTTGGTTTAAATTACCTACTAAAGACGTGATGAAATATATCCTAACAAAAGGATTTATTGCGATTGATGGCATCAGTCTTACTATTGGTGAAGTAAAAGATGATGAATTCTGCGTGAATTTAATCCCTGAAACTTTACACCGAACCTTGATCGGTAAACGCCAAATTGGCGATTTAGTAAATATTGAAATCGATCCGCAAACGCAAGCGATTGTGGATACAGTGGAGAATTATTTAAAAGCAAGAGGGATATAGTTAATTAAGATTACTATAAGGAGGAAATATGTTTAAAGATGAAATTGCTCTTATTCGCTTTTTAGGCAGAGAGTTTATTGCCATATTTAATGTGTTTTTTCTATTTCCGCTTTCAATTATTTTAGTGCTGATTGGCGTTATTAATGGTGTAATATGGAATGTACTTTTAGGTATTGCATTTACTTACCTCGTATTTCTTGTCTTATTTAGGATATTAATCTATTTTTTATATAAAAAATGGGAGAGAGAGTATCAGAAACAGATGCGAGAAGAGAATAAAGTTAAATACATTATTATTAAATAATAAATTTATACTGTATTGTAATAACTCCCTTTTTCATTTCGCAGTGCTATAATGGCGTTATCTACCGGAACAGGCAAACAAGAGTTGTAGCTCCCTTTTTCATTTCGCAGTGCTATAATGCAATCACAATATCCATCGAGCGCAATTGGGTTGTAGCTCCCTTTTTCATTTCGCAGTGCTATAATTAAAAAACCGCACTCTGTTTCCAAAGTGCGGTTGTAGCTCCCTTTTTCATTTCGCAGTGCTATAATAGCCAATCTTGTTTTATCTTCCAATTCTTTGTTGTAGCTCCCTTTTTCATTTCGCAGTGCTATAATTCACGGCGACTTATCATGGGCAATTATGAAGTTGTAGCTCCCTTTTTCATTTCGCAGTGCTATAATGCCTAATCGAGCAAATTGACAGCCACGCGGGTTGTAGCTCCCTTTTTCATTTCGCAGTGCTATAATTTTTTGCGTTCCCAAGTCTGGACGACTTGAGTTGTAGCTCCCTTTTTCATTTCGCAGTGCTATAATGCTTACGTAATTTTTTAATATCGCCTTTCAGTTGTAGCTCCCTTTTTCATTTCGCAGTGCTATAATGCAATCACAATATCCATCGAGCGCAATTGGGTTGTAGCTCCCTTTTTCATTTCGCAGTGCTATAATATAGAGCTAAAGGCCTCAATGGAGTTTTTCGTTGTAGCTCCCTTTTTCATTTCGCAGTGCTATAATAGCCAATCTTGTTTTATCTTCCAATTCTTTGTTGTAGCTCCCTTTTTCATTTCGCAGTGCTATAATGTTATGTCTGGCGTATTGTGGCAACAAAATGTTGTAGCTCCCTTTTTCATTTCGCAGTGCTATAATCCACATCGGCACAGAATAACGTGCAGTTTCGTTGTAGCTCCCTTTTTCATTTCGCAGTGCTATAATGCAATCCGTTGAAGTGCAAGGCGAGTTTATGTTGTAGCTCCCTTTTTCATTTCGCAGTGCTATAATTGTTTCAACGCTTCATTCAAAACAGTAAAAGTTGTAGCTCCCTTTTTCATTTCGCAGTGCTATAATCAGGAGGCAAACGATACTTACTCAAATCTTGTTGTAGCTCCCTTTTTCATTTCGCAGTGCTATAATGCAAGTTGAGTTATACAATGTCTATGCCGGGTTGTAGCTCCCTTTTTCATTTCGCAGTGCTATAATTGAACAAAACGCAATGATCGAGCTTTGGGAGTTGTAGCTCCCTTTTTCATTTCGCAGTGCTATAATGAGGTGAAAATGGAAGTGCACATTAATGGGGTTGTAGCTCCCTTTTTCATTTCGCAGTGCTATAATCCGTTTTTCAGCGTTCTGCCTTTCGTCATTGTTGTAGCTCCCTTTTTCATTTCGCAGTGCTATAATAATTAGGAATAAGTTTCGCACTCATATCTGGTTGTAGCTCCCTTTTTCATTTCGCAGTGCTATAATCATGGTTCAAAACATTTGACATAGCAATTTGTTGTAGCTCCCTTTTTCATTTCGCAGTGCTATAATTTTATTTCGGTCATACACTGACAACATCTGGTTGTAGCTCCCTTTTTCATTTCGCAGTGCTATAATATCTTAACTTTAAATACTTTAGAGCAAGCAGTTGTAGCTCCCTTTTTCATTTCGCAGTGCTATAATTTTTATTAGCGTTAATTGCTATGCGTATTTAGTTGTAGCTCCCTTTTTCATTTCGCAGTGCTATAATTTATCAACGCTCGGGAATCCACCAAAATTGAGTTGTAGCTCCCTTTTTCATTTCGCAGTGCTATAATTGTTTGGATTGAGCAGATAACAAGGCTTGAGTTGTAGCTCCCTTTTTCATTTCGCAGTGCTATAATAGATTTTGAGATTGCTCCCGGTGCAATCATGTTGTAGCTCCCTTTTTCATTTCGCAGTGCTATAATTTGGCCGTTCTCTCTTGATTTATCTTCGCTTGTTGTAGCTCCCTTTTTCATTTCGCAGTGCTATAATGGATTGAATAGCCTTATTTTCATCTACCACGTTGTAGCTCCCTTTTTCATTTCGCAGTGCTATAATAGGGACGGCAAAAAGCCCCATACCGCAAGGTTTAGGGGCTTTTGTTTTATCTAAAAAAACGGTTAAAAAAGCAGTAATTGATTTGAATTGACCTTTTTTTCTTGCGTTTTTTTCTCTCCCACTAAAATTTCCATGCTCGCAAATTGTTTTTCTGTAATAGATAAACATCGAATTGAGCCCTCTTCAGGTAAGTGTGCGACGAGCCTTTTATGATGTTTTTCTAAAGCATCTCGCCCTTTAATAATTCGAGTGTAAATAGAAAGTTGCAACATTTGATAACCATCTTTAAGTAAAAATTGACGAAATTGGTTTGCAGCCCGCATTTTTGCTTTAGTGGTAACCGGTAAATCGAATAAAACGATCATACGCATAAATACCTCCTCACTCATATTGATATTCCTGCAATGTATCGATCTCTGGTAACTGCAATAATGTTGCACTTTTTTGAATAAGTGCAATTTGTAAAGAGGCAATGGTTTTATCAATAGCAGTCAAAACACTCACTTTTTCCTGGTTAAAGCGCAGTTGATGATGCAAGATTTTGATTAATTGCTGTTTTGATATAGGACTAAGGTTTGTGGTGAGTAATCCTTTTTCGAGCAAGTTCCATACCAGCAAATCAACAATAGGGCGAAAAGGTTCAATAAAATCATCCGCTAAATTAAAGGCATTAAGTTCGCTATGATGAAATAAGCCTAATTGTGGTAGCCAACCATAAAGCACAAGGCTTCTAGCCACTGCTGAACGAACAACGCTATAAGCATAGTTCAGATGTATATTAATGGCATTGTCTTCTTCTTTTCGTCTGAAATGAGAACCGAATAATCCAGAGAAATAAATGACCGCACTTTGTGCCTCAAGATTATCTTTATCACCTGATTTCACTAAATTAGCGAGTTGGAGTAACCGTTCTGATTTTTCTTGATGCTGACAGAGTGATAAGACTTTTGCTTGATTACGAATTTTTTGTTGCACAATACGTTGCCAAAGTTGTTTTTTTAGTGGCAAACTGGTTTCAAGTTGTAATTTAAGAGTTTTTAATTGTCGATAATATTGATTAAAAGGGAGCCATTGACCACAAGGTAAAAATTGTTCATCACAACTCAATAAAGTAATCCCGTATAAACCGAATGCCGAGAGCAATGGAAGGGTAATCACTGTTTCTCGGCTTTCCACAACAACAATAGCAATATCTTCTAAAGGGACAGTAAATTCATTCCCTTCTTGTTGAATCAGCATTTGTTGCTGATGCAAAGAGAGTTTTCCCCCTTTACTAATAAGAAGACTTCTCCATGTCATAATGTATCCTTATAAAAAATCCCCATACATAGTGCGTATGAGGATTAAATTGAGATTAACGAACAGGTTGGCGTTTACTTGGTTTACATAAACGAATATTTTTTCCAAGTTCATCGACTTGATATTTTTCGAAGGAAAGGGCTAATTTAATACCAACACCTTCAAAAATACCTTGTTTCCCTTTTGATTTATCTAAATCATGTTCTTTAATATCTATATTACCTGTGGCACGATTAAGTCCATTAAAGTAACCTAAAATGGTTTTCTTTTTAGTGACTAATTTTACTAAGTCATTTGGGTGTAATGAAAATTTGAAAGTTGCAGAGTTATCCATCACTTCCCAATCTTCCTCATCTTTATATTGTGTTGCTGCTTTATTAGGTAAAATTCCCTTAGCGACTTGCCAGGTATAAATTGGCACAAGGAAATATTTTCCACCTTTAGTGAATACATCCACTCTCACCATTGAGGCATTATCCGCGACACCATTCCCCTCACGGACTAATACGCCAGATTTTTGTATTTGTTCTACTCGTACTGATTTAACAATAGCCCCACCTTTTTTTATAAAAGGTTCAGCAAACGCTTTAGCAGGATCATCATTAAAAGCCTCTAGACGAGCTTTTAAAGTATCATAAAGATCTTTTTCACGTTCACGATTTACCATCAATTCTAAATCTTTTAATTTTAATTTAGTGAGTGGCATTTTAATCACGCTTATCCCTTCATTGAGACGTTTCGCTGATTTCACGGTTTCCATGTGTCCTTGACCGGTCATTTTGCGTGTTGGCATTCGAGATACAAACAGAGGTTGGACAAATTCATGATTGGCTTGTGGACGATCCGGCAATCTATTTTCTAGTTCCAGTTTAGGATTATCACTAAAAATTCGGATTTCAACTTCTTGTTTGAAAAATTGCCATGGAGTAGGGAAGTGTAATGGAATAATTTCACCTGTTTCACGATCTATTCGTTCACCAGTGAATACATCACCAGCTTCAAAACGAACAAAACGTGTGATTTTTTGCTGCATGGCGACGGTTGAGCAAGCAACCACAACGGCATCTAAGGCGTGATGGCGGTCATTGTCTTCCCGTGATTTTGCTAATCCCCAACGGCTACGAAGTAAAGCGGTAATTTGCCCGTTGGAAGCAAATACTTTTCGTTTTCCTTCACCTGTTAAGTGCATATTATCTGCAATAAAATTACATAAGAAACGAGCAACGTAGCGCGTATCATTTAAATTACGTTCAATAAAGCCCTTTTCATCAAGTTTTTGGCTTAGGATGCGTTGTTTTTTCGCATAAGGGAATGCACTGGTTTCAACTAATGCTTTGAACGCTCTCCAGCGTTCGCTGTTATGTTTACCATCAAGCCATTCAAAAGGGGTTAAATTGCCTTTGTTTTGATTTTCATTAGCAAGCACCAGTACTTTATTGTTGAAACTATCATCCCAAGTACGGGAAAACGGCAAGGCGTGATCGACTTCTACATAGCCTTTTTCTAATAAACGGTGCAATTCGATAGGTTTGCCGGAATATAAACATTTTGCATTTTGCTGTTTATAAAGTCGCATTTTTAAAATGTCTTTGGCTTTAGGCTCACCAGCAAAATGAGGGAAGTACTCTTTAAATTCCTTGATTGCGTTTTCACGCTGTTTACGATTTTCTTCCTGACGTTTTTCTAGTTCACGACGATCTTTGTAAGATTTGCCAACTTCTCGTCCCGTTTCAATATGAATACGAGCTGGCGAACCATATAATCTCACTACGCCATTAATCACTTTACGAGCTTGCGTGAGTGTTCGTAAAACCACAGGATTACGGATTTCATCAGCTGGAATCTGTGGTAAGAAGTGATGGTTTTCTTCTGTTTTTTTACCATAATGATCGCCATAAATTTCACGACAAGCCTCATCATAGCGTAGTCCTTGTTGCATTAATGGTAGAAGTTTATATAAAGCTTTAAGGGATAATTGGATAAATTTATCAAAACTAAGATTTTCCAATAAGGCATTTAATACAGGCTGAGAGAGTTTTCCTGCTAAGTAAGCGCTGATATCTTCATCAGTTTTATATAATGAAAATGCCGTACCAATTTCATCTAATAATGTTGGATTTGCCTTTAATTCTGCCCATTCAGCTTTTAGGTTATTACCTTCCAATACTTTACGAATTTGGTGATAGGCTTTCATTTCCATCAGTACTGCTTTAGTTTCAATGGCCTTTTTATCCTCACCGGAATAACGGAGGCCTTTAAAGATTGCCTCATCAGATAATTTTAATATTGAGCGTACTTGTGAATAGAATAATCTATTTTTGTCATAAGGTTGCTCCATTAATGCTAAACGTTCATTATCATTTAAAGCACGCTCTAAGCCATTTTCTTGAATACGTAAATTATTTAATTTCGTTATCCAAACAAAACGTTCTGCGGAATAAGTGTTCTTAGCTGCCTTATATTCATCTTCAAAAGTACATTTACCGAGCATTTTTAAAATAGCTTCACCAGATAAGGCAGGTTTTTGCCACATTAAAAGTGCGGTCAAATTTTCTAATAATTTTTCTGAAGCGAATGGATTACCAAAGTGTTGTTGACGAGAGAAGAGGAGTTCCATTTCGGCGAGTAAGTCTAGTCGGCTAAACGTGTGAGTATAGGCGCCTTGTTGGTTACGGATATGACCTTCTTCGACCTCAAATTTTTTTACGGCAAGTTCTGCTGGCGAGCGATATGTAGCTTGCTGCAGTAATTTATGATTATTGTCTACACCGCTTAATAACGCACCTAGCTCTTTATTTTCGCTTTTACTTTCATTTTTACGCTGAGATAAATAACCACGGTGCTTAATTAAATGTAATAACACAGCAGCCCATTCTTGGCGTTCTAGTTTATGATCTAGACCTTCGACACGTAGCTGCCAAACTTGATGAGGAAGACGTTCATCAGTGGATAATAGGATATTTTCTGATTTTAGAAGTCGTTTTGCTTTTTTCAGACGAGCAACGCGACGTTGAGTTAATCGACGAGCGGAGCGGGCTAAACGGCGAGAAAGCGCAAGGCTTTCACCTGTTTTGGGCACTTCTGCTCGTTCGAAAGTACGTACACCAACATCAATTAAACGCAGAGGATTCTCTTTTTCGTCAATTTCAACCACAGCCCAGCCAACAGAGGCGATACCAAGGTCGAGACCAAGGATATAATTTAAGTTTTTATTTTCCATAAGGTTGGTTCCTTTTTATTAGTTTTTTTGTTTAAATTTTAACAGATTTTTGCATAAAAAATATATTGACGATAAAAAAATAAATAGATAGAATTCACCTCGTTGTAATGGCACTGCGAAATGAAAAACGTTGTTACAATAAGAGAAAAGATTTCTCGCAAAGCTCTGTCCCTTGAAATGTAAGTTTCAAGGGACATCTTTTTTCTGCTTATTTAGAAAATAAAGATGTGAGAGCAGGTTAACAAAAATAAAAAAACGCTTAATAAAATTATTAAGCGTTTTTTTATTGACGAAAATTTATAAATTTTTGACCGCACTTTATAGGAAATTATTTAGCTTGTTTCTTCGCTTTTTTCCATTTCCAAAATAGGAATAGGGCTAGAATACCGATTAGGATATAAATCACGAGTTGGCCTTTTTTAATTTGCTCGTGTAACCAATCTAAATTTTTCGCACCAAATTCGCCAAGGTAAACCCAAATTGGCACAGAAATAATCGCGGCACAGAAATCAATTAATACAAAGCGAGTGTAGCTGACGCGACGGGTAATGCCAGAAACCATATAAATTGGTGCGCGTAATCCTGGAAGGAAACGAGCAACAAATAATACACGGTTGCCGTATTGGTCAAATTTTTCACGTACCATTTTGAGGCGTTCTAATGTGACGATTTTACGCATTGGTCGGAAACGTAAAATGCGCGTGCCGTAAATGCGGCCAAGCCAGTACATGGTTGAATCACCGGCAAGTACGCCAATCATACTCACGACTAACATTAAGTGGGAATTGACACTTTCAGGATAGAGGCCAGCAATCACACCGCCGGAAACAAGCGTGATATCTTCTGGAATGGGTACACCAAAGCCACAAATAATCAGAACAAATAGCACCGCCCAATAACCGTAATCGGTAAAAAAGCTGATAAGAAATTCCATTTGAAACCCACTTACAATCAGTTAGTTAAAATTAATTAAAAATTGGGGCTTATTTTAATCGCTTTGCCTTGAAAAGCCTAGAAAAAATTTGCTGTGTAAATTTGCATTGTGGGGCTGAATATTTTATAATCCGTCGCTCTCAAGGTTTGTCTTTGAGCAAATTTAGGAAAATTGCTGGGTCGCCTGCAATTTTTTATTTTAAACTTTTAATCAAGAGAACATGAAAATGGCATTTAAATTTAACGCTGAAGTTCGTCAAGCGCAAGGTAAGGGTGCGAGCCGCCGCCTGCGTCACAACGGTCAAATCCCTGCAATCATTTATGGTGGCAGCGAAGCACCTGTTTCAATCATCTTAAATCACGATGAATTAAACAACGCGCAAGCTCACGATTCTTTCTATAGCGATGTAATCACTTTAGTGGTTGAAGGTAAAGAAGTTGCAGTGAAAGTTCAAGCAATGCAACGTCACCCATTCAAACCAAAATTGGTTCACATTGACTTCAAACGTGCTTAATTTTTAGCTTGTGATAAGAACACCAATAATGATGAGTTATTGGTGTTTTTTCTTTTCGGGCAAAGTGCGGTCAAATTTGAAATCGTTTTAGGAGTATTTTCCAATGAAGATAGCCTTAGGCATTGAATATAACGGAAAACAGTATTGTGGATGGCAGCGACAAGAGAAAGTGCGCAGTGTACAAGAAGAATTAGAAAAAGCGTTATCTTTCGTGGCAAATGAAAAAATTGAAGTGTTTTGTGCGGGAAGAACAGATTCCGGTGTGCATGGCACAGGGCAAGTCGTGCATTTTGAAACCACAGCAGTTCGTCCTGAAAAAGCTTGGGCATTTGGGACCAATGCGAATTTGCCTGATGATATTTCGGTGAGTTGGGCAAAAGTGGTGGATGATGAATTCCATGCACGTTTTTCGGCAACAGCGCGTCGTTATCGCTATATTTTGTATTGCAATAAATTGCGTTCAGCCATTTTGCCGGAAGGGATTACCCATTGCCATTTAGATTTAGACGAAAAGAAAATGCACCAAGCGGGGCAGTTCTTATTGGGGGAAAATGATTTTTCCTCTTTCCGCGCGGCACAATGTCAATCGAATACCCCTTGGCGAAATGTGCATCATTTAAACGTGGTGCGAAAAGGACAGTACGTTATTGTGGATATTCAAGCTAATGCTTTTGTGCATCATATGGTGCGAAATATTGTTGGAAGCTTGATTGAAGTTGGTGCAGGCAATCAACCTGTTGAGTGGATGAAATGGTTGTTGGAGCAAAAAGATCGTAAATTAGCCGCCCCAACCGCGAAACCTGAAGGTCTGTATTTAGTCAATGTGATTTACCCTGAAAAATTTGCGATTCCACAGAAAAATTTAGGGCCCTTGTTTTTAGAAGATAATCTCATCTGACTAGCAAATTTCGCTAAATTATGATTAAATACGCAAACTTTTCTAGTTAATAAAAAAGGTAAAAAATGAGCTGGATTGATAGAATTTTTAGCAAAGGAACCTCTTCCTCTGCATCACGTAAAGCTAACGTACCAGAAGGGGTTTGGACAAAATGTACCTCTTGTGAACAAGTGCTTTATGGTGAAGAAGTAAAACGTAATTTATATGTTTGTCCAAAATGCGGTCATCATATGCGTATTGATGCTCGTGAGCGCCTTTTAGCCTTGTTAGATGAAGGTTCAAGCCAAGAATTATCGGCTGATTTAGAACCTAAAGATATTCTTAAATTTAAAGATTTAAAAAAATATAAAGATCGTATTACTGCTGCACAAAAAGAAACCGGTGAAAAAGATGCATTAATCACCATGACCGGTACACTTTACAATATGCCGATTGTTGTTGCGGCTTCAAACTTTAGTTTCATGGGCGGCTCAATGGGATCGGTTGTGGGTGCAAAATTTATGAAAGCAGCAGAAAAAGCAATGGAATTAAATTGTCCGTTTGTTTGTTTCTCTGCAAGTGGTGGCGCACGTATGCAAGAAGCACTTTTCTCCTTAATGCAAATGGCGAAAACTAGTGCGGTTTTGGCAAAAATGCGTGAAAAAGGCGTGCCGTTTATTTCGGTATTAACGGATCCAACACTAGGTGGGGTATCTGCAAGTTTTGCGATGTTAGGTGATGTAAACATCGCTGAGCCAAAAGCATTAATCGGTTTCGCAGGCCCACGTGTTATCGAACAAACCGTACGTGAGAAATTACCAGAAGGCTTCCAACGTAGTGAATTCTTACTTGAGAAAGGGGCGATTGATATGATCGTGAAACGTTCAGAAATGCGTTCAACCCTTGGAAACCTTTTAAGCAAACTCACCAATCAACCTTCACCTTTTGTTGAAGTAGAAGTTGTTGAAAATGCCTAATACAATGAATTTAAAAGCCACTTCGCCACTCGCAGAGTGGCTTTCTTATTTGGAAAACAGTCATTTTAAAGCGATTGATTTAGAGCTAGAGCGTATTAAATCAGTGGCAGAAGAACTAGATCTGTTGAATCCCGCACCTTATGTAATTACGGTGGGGGGGACAAATGGCAAAGGCACGACTTGTCGTTTGCTTGAAACGATTTTGTTAAATTACGGTTTGCGTGTTGGCGTGTATTCTTCACCGCATTTATTGCGTTATAACGAGCGGGTTCGTATTCAAAATCAAGACTTGCCAGATGAAATGCATACTGCTTCTTTTGATTTTATCGAAAAACATAAAACGCAGTCGCTCACTTATTTTGAATTTAGCACGTTGTCGGCTTTGCATTTATTTAAACAGGCGAAGCTTGATGTTGTGATTTTAGAAGTGGGGCTTGGTGGACGTTTGGACGCAACGAATATTGTCGATAATGATCTGGCGGTCATCACCAGTATTGATATTGATCATACGGATTTTCTAGGTTCAACGCGTGAAGAAATTAGCTTTGAAAAAGCAGGCATTTTCCGTGCGAATAAACCGGTTGTGATTGGCGAACCAAATGTCCCTCGACCTATGTTAGAACAAGCGGAGAAATTACATTGCCATGTTTCACGCCGAGATGTTAATTGGTCGTTTAAAGCCAATGAGCAAACTTGGATGTGGCAGAGCAACAAAGTGCGGTTAGAAAATCTACCGTTTTGCCAAATTCCATTAGCTAATGCAGCAACCGCTTTGGCGGCCGTTGAGCAATGGCCTTTTGATATTTCTGTAGACACCATTAAACGTTCATTAATTGAAGTAGAATTAGTAGGTCGTTTCCAACAATTGAAAGGTTATCTGCTAGAAAAATTGGCAGATCGCTTGAATGTACCTTATTCACAGTTGCCAAAAGTGATCATTGATGTGGGGCATAATCCTCATGCAGCAAAATATTTAGCTGAAAAATTGATCGCACTTAAAACACAAATTTCAGGGCGCATCATTGCGGTTTGCGGTATGTTAAAAGATAAAGATGCGGAGTCGGTGTTTTCCCAACTGACTTCCGTTATTGACCAATGGCATTGTGTAACATTAGGCGGTTACCGTGGTCAATCTGGCGATGACCTAAATGCAAAATTAACAACCGTTTGCCCATCAGCAAAAAGTGTTTCTGAAGATTCTGTAGCTGAAGGTGTGCAAAGTGCGGTTAAAAATGCCGATAAAAATGACATTGTGCTGGTATTTGGATCTTTCCACACAGTGGGAGAGTTTTTGGAATATTTAGCATAATGAAAAATAATAAAGGCTGGTTTTGACCAGCCTTTTTGTTTTTAAAGTATTTTGTGAAAGTAATCACTTAATTCTGAGTATTGGAATGTAAATCCGCAATCTAACAAATGTTTTGGATAGGCATTCTGACTGTCTAATAGAATGCAAGCGCGTTCACCGAGAAGAGAAGTGAGTAAGAATTGAGGCACTTGAGCAAAACAAGGACGATGTAATGCTTGACCTAATAATTGGTTGAATGTCTTGTTTTTAACAGGATGTGGCGCGGTAAAATTAAATGCCCCTTCACAATTGCTATGATCAAGTAAAAAAATCAATCCTTTTACCATATCCTCTAATGCGATCCAGCTCCAATATTGCTTGCCATTCCCTAATTTGCCACCTAATCCGAAGCGATAGAGCGGGAGCATTTTTGCAAAAGCACCACCTTTTGGAGAAAGCACTAATCCGGTTCTCACTAAACAGACTCTTGTGTTGGCTTGTTTTGCTGCATTTTCCCAATCAATACAAAGTTGTGCGGTAAATTGACTACTTGGATGAGTGTCTTCGGTGATCACGTATTCGCCACGGTCTCCATAAATTCCTGTTGCTGAACCTGAAATCAAGACAGGGAGATGCTCACTTTGGTTAATAAGTTGGACAATCTGCTGTGTTAAATTAATGCGGCTATGACGTAGTTTCTCTTTTTGTTGAACTGTCCATTTTTTATCGAAGATGGGTTCACCGGCAAGATTAATAACCGCATCAAAGGTATTTAAGTCTTTGAGTGTGTAAAGTGCGGTCAAAAATTGCGGTGTTTTTTCAGAAAAAATAGCTTGGGCTTTTTCAATGGAGCGAGTCAGTACAGTAACGCTATCGCCACGTGAAAGTAGTGATTCAACTAATGCTTTTCCTACAAATCCCGTTCCACCGGTCACTAAGATATTCATTATAGGCTGCTTTCAAAAAGCGTTTGAATTTGCTCTAGAAGCGATTTGATTGTTGTCTCTTTTGTTGGTGTAACAAAAATGGTGTCATCTCCCGCAATCGTACCTAAAATGCCTTCTGGTTTACCAATGGAATCCAATAAGCGAGCAATCAACTGTGCCGCACCTGGAGAGGTTTTGATGACGATGACGAAATCATTGTGATCGATATCTAAAACCAGATTTTTTAATGGACTGCTGGTAGCGGGCACACTCAATTCGCTTGGTAAGCAATAGACCATTTCCATTTTTGTGTTTCTCGCACGAACCGCGCCAAATTTACTTAGCATGCGTGAAACTTTAGATTGGTTGATGGTTTGAAATCCTTGGTTTTTTAAGGCATCAACAATTTCGCTTTGAGACGCAAATCGTTCTTGATTAAGAAGTTCTTTAAATGCTTTTGTTAATTGATCAGACATAGTTATTCTCATATAGGCGTATTTGCATAAGAATTGCATAAAAATTCATTTTATGCAATTAAAATAAACTTATCGTTTGAAAAGTTTGAGCTAGATCGCATAATTGAATTTCTTTGTTTGTAATTTAATGACTAAGACTTTAAAATTCTACCTAGTTAGGATTAATTAATACATGAGGAGTATTTTATGAAAGTTGCAGTATTAGGCGCAGCAGGCGGTATTGGTCAAGCATTAGCCTTATTACTTAAATTACAATTACCCGCTGAAAGTGAATTATCGCTTTACGATATTGCACCAGTGACACCTGGTGTGGCTAAAGATGTGAGTCATATCCCAACAGCGGTGAAAGTAGAAGGTTTTGCAGGAGAAGATCCAACACCTGCACTTAAAGGTGCCGATGTCGTTTTAATTTCTGCAGGGGTAGCACGTAAACCGGGTATGGATCGTTCAGATCTTTTCAATATCAATGCGGGTATCGTGCGTAACTTAATTGAACATATTGCAAAAACTTGTCCAAAAGCTTGTGTAGGTATTATTACCAACCCTGTGAACACGACTGTTGCGATTGCTGCAGAAGTATTGAAAAAAGCGGGTGTTTATGACAAACGTAAATTATTCGGTGTCACCACTTTAGACGTGTTACGTTCTGAAACATTCGTATCTGAATTAAAAGGCTTAAATGTTTCTCGTACAAGCGTACCAGTTATTGGTGGACACTCAGGTGTAACTATTCTTCCATTACTTTCACAAGTTCAATATGCTGAGTGGAAAGAAGAGGAAATTGCACCATTAACAAAACGTATCCAAAATGCAGGTACTGAAGTGGTTGAAGCAAAAGCAGGTGGCGGTTCTGCGACACTTTCTATGGCTCAAGCTGCAGCACGTTTTGCGCGTTCATTAGTGAAAGGCTTAAGTGGCGAAACTGTGGTTGAATGTACTTATGTAGAAGGTGATGGTAAATATGCACGTTTCTTCGCTCAACCAGTACGTTTAGGTAAAGAAGGTGTAGAAGAAATTTTACCAATCGGTACCTTAAGCAAATTTGAACAAGACGCTTTAGAAGCAATGTTACCAACATTGCGTGCAGATATTGAATTAGGCGAAAAATTTATTAACGGTTAATTTAATTCTATTTCTAGAGAAGAGGAGCTGTATGCTCCTCTTTTTTTATAGGAAAACGATTAAACATAAAAAAGTTAAGAAAAAGCGTGATTTAGCTCACAAATTTGAACATTGCTATTTGCAATATAAAGGACTTTGCCGTATTCTTAAATCACTAAAAACAAGTGCTATTTTTAAATAGCCGACATCTATTTTGCTTTCCGAGTAGTGCCCCAGTGGGGCACTTTTTTTTGCCTTATTTTTAGTTGAAGCATAAAAAAGTGCGGTCAAAAAACATTGGATTTTCTGACCGCACTTTTAAAATGAATGCTAAGCGAAAGAATTATTCAAACATTGCTGAAATAGATTCTTCATTGCTGATACGACGAATTGCTTCAGCAAGCATAGTTGAAAGAGTCAGCACGCGTACTTTACCAAGCGCTTTCATTTCAGGTGAAAGTGGCACAGTATCCGTTACCACGATTTCATCAATGGCATCGCTCGCTAAGTGTTGTGCTGCTGCACCAGAGAATACGGCGTGAGTTGCGTAAGCAAATACGCGTTTTGCACCGCGTTCTTTTAATGCTTCAGCCGCTTTACATAGCGTACCACCTGTATCAATCATATCATCAACAAGGATACAATCACGATCTGCGACATCCCCGATAATATGCATAACTTGTGATACGTTTGCACGTGGACGACGTTTATCGATAATCGCCATCTCTGTATCATTTAATAATTTCGCTACTGCACGAGCACGAACAACACCACCGATATCTGGAGAAACAACGATAGGATTGACAAGATCCGTTTTCTTCAAGATATCATCAAGTAAAACTGGTGAACCGAATACGTTATCAACAGGTACATCAAAGAAACCTTGGATTTGCTCTGCGTGTAAGTCACAAGTTAATAAGCGGTCAATCCCTACAGTTGAAAGTAAATCTGCCACCACTTTTGCAGTGATTGGAACACGAGCAGAACGCACACGACGATCTTGACGAGCATAACCAAAATAAGGAACAACGGCAGTAATACGGCCGGCAGATGCACGACGTAAAGCATCAACCATTACAATCAATTCCATCAGGTTGTCATTCGTTGGTGCACAAGTAGATTGAATAATAAACACGTCTGCACCACGCACATTTTCATTAATTTGCACTTGGATTTCACCATCGCTAAAGCGTCCAACAGTGGCATCGCCTAATGAAATGTAAAGACGTTCAGAAATCTTTTTCGCTAGCTCAGGCGTAGCATTTCCAGCAAAGAGTTTAATGTCTGGCATTTTATATAACCTCAGGTTGAGTGTAGATTGATTGGTTGGTCGAGAGTTGTTTCAACATCACATGTAATGGTGAAACGTTTAATCCTTTAGCAACAAAGCCGAAAAATTCCTTCGGTTTTTGTTGGAAAACAGCTTGTGCTGCTTTTTCATCATTAAATTCAGCAAAAACACAAGCTCCGGTTCCGGTTAATCTGGCTGGTGCATATTGTAGCAACCATAGTAGGGCTTTTTCAACTTCAGGATATTGAGTTCGCACGACTTTTTCGCAATCGTTTGCAAACGGTTGATTCAAAAGTTCGGCAAGGGATCTTTTTTCTGTATTGCGAGGCAAATCGGGATCACTAAAGACCACTGCAGTAGAAATTGCCGTTTCAGGTTTTAGTACCACATAATATTTTTCTTGTGGTTCGCAGTATTGAATTTTTTCACCTACACCTTCTGCAAAAGCGGCTTGGCCATGAACGAAGATAGGCACATCAGCCCCGAGTTTTAGCCCAATCTCGGCAAGTTCATCAATAGATAAATTAGTTTGCCATAAATAGTTTAAAGCAAGGAGAGTCGTTGCTGCATTGGATGAACCGCCACCAATACCACCGCCCATTGGCAGAATTTTATCTAAATGAATTGTGGCACCGAGGGTACAGCCTGTTTTTCCTTGTAGTAGTGTCGCTGCACGATAGATTAAATTTTGCTCTAGAGGTAAGCCAGGAATTTCTGGTGTGATGTGGATTTGTTTATCTTGGCGAATATCAATGGTGAGCCAATCTCCGAAATCAAGAAATTGGAAAAGCGTTTGTAATTCGTGGTAACCGTTTGGCAGTTTACCGTTTATGTAGAGAAATAAATTGAGTTTTGCGGGGCTTGGAAAGCGGTTAGGCTTTCCAAGAGAAGTTGAAAGTGCGGTTGAAAAGTGATGTGTTTTCATTAGAACGCCCATTCATCCACACGAATTTTTAGGGTTTGCGATGTACTTTTGTTCTTTAACAGAATATTTTCAGGCATCGAATTATCTGCATGATAACTTAAGTAATCGGCTGTCCACATCGATCCATCAAGTGGGTAGCTAAATTCGGATAAAAGATGATTTGTTCCAACTTGGTAATCTGCATTATCAGCTGGCTGACCTTTTAACCAATAAGATAAATGCTCTAATGGCACATCCATTCCGATGATTTCACGTAACAATAATTTGGCATTTTTATCTGATTGCTGATTGCCTTTATTATCTGAAATCGTCATACCGTTTGGATGCATTTCCATAGTTAGCGTTGTTTTGCTGATCAGAGAATAAAGTTTTAACTTATAGGCTTTCGGATTTTGATATTGCCACTCAAAGCGGCTCGAAAAACGCTCTTGTGGACTGATGTAACCAATTTGTCCTTTGGTACTATAAGATTGAATTTGTTTGATTTTTTTGAGGTGCTGTTGCCACGTAATATCGTTTTTATCGATATGTTGAACATCGGTTGGGCGCTCTGCATCAAGAGTACAAGCGGATAAGATCACACTTGCAAATACAGGTGCTAGAAGAGATTTTAATAATTTCATAACAAAATATTTACTAAAAAATTGCGCATATTGTAAGGGGTAGTTTACTTTTAGTAAAGCTGGATTAAGCATTTAAGCGTGTTTTCTCCGCTTTCACCGCGGCAATTCTTCGACGCGTTAATTCATCTCGAATACCTTGTTTTTCAAAACCATCTGCAATGACTTGCTGTACATCAACAGCAAGGGCAGCTTGATAGAGCGCTTTGAGATAATCAATTTGTGGATATTCTTTATTTTCAAAGCCCGTTCGCCCGCGAGTATCAGATAAACATACTAATAGAAATTCTTCGAAGCGCTGAGGTTTACGCCAAACATCAAACGTATTAAAGAGTTTCACCACTGTTTCAGGGCGAAGTTCTAAGGCTTTATGCACATGCGTGTGATATTCACAAGTTAATTCGGATAATTCTTGAATATAATTAGGCACTCTAAGGCGTTTACATAATAAACGAGTCGGTTTAATCCCCGCTTTTTCGTGACCATGATGACTTGGCCAATTCTCTTTGGGGGTAAGGGCTTTACCCAGATCGTGACAAATTGCGGCAAAACGGACCGCACTTTTATTCAAATTGGTATTTTCTGTGAGTTTAACCGCTTGTTGCAATACGAGCATGGTATGAATGAAACTGTCAATTTCAGGATGATATTTGGCTGGATTCGGTACTCCATCTAAGGCGGCAATCTCAGGGAAGAGTACTTTGAGGGCGCCCACTTGATGCAGTGTTTCAAAATAAATTTCAGGATGTGGCTCATTTAATGCTTTTTCCGTTTCCATCCAAACACGCTCAGCCGTTAAGTGCGCAAGCTCACCTTGTTCAGTGAGTTCTGTCATTAATTTAAGGGTTTCTTCGGCAATAGAAAAACCTAAATGATGAAAGCGAGCCGCAAAGCGTGCAACACGTAATACACGCAGTGGATCTTCAGCAAAAGCAGGTGAAATATGACGTAAAATACGTTGATGAATATCCTCTACACCATGATAAGGATCGTGCAGCTTGCCATCTTTGTCTTGGGCAATAGCATTGATAGTAAGATCTCGGCGAATTAAATCTTGTTCAAGCGTAATCTCATCTGAAAAATCACAAATAAATCCGGTGTAACCTTTACCTGATTTTCGTTCTGTACGAGCAAGTGCATATTCTTCATGGCTTTCAGGATTGAGAAAAACAGGGAAGTCTTTGCCAACTTGTTGGTAACCTTGAGACAGCAACATTTCTGGCGTAGCGCCCACGACAACCCAGTCACGATCTTTTACTGGCAAACCTAAAAGTTGATCGCGTACAGCACCACCGACAAGATAAATTTCCATTTTACTCTCCCATCAATATATAAAGAAAAGGTAGGCAAATGCCTACCTCAATGATGAATCATTACCAACTATCACGACGTTTACGTCTAGGTAAAATGTGAGGTAATACTAGACCAATTAACAAACCTACGCCCAACACAGAACCGCCATAAATAAACCATTGAATCGCAATTTCACGTTTATTGGCATCAAGCATGGCTTCTAAATCACGATTTTTATTTTTCGTCATTTCTAATTCACGTTTAAGTTGTGAATTTTGTTCAAGCAATTCACTGCTTTGTTGTTCAGCTTGTTTGCTACGGCGTTGAATTTCGTTTATGCGTTGTTGCCAATCTGAATCGACACGATTCAGCTTTAACGTTAATTCTTGTACCTGTGCTTTTAATTTTGGATTTTCTTCACGGCTACTTGGTGTAGAACTTAGTTCAGAGGTTAAAATCCACGCCTCGCGATTTTTATTATCACGAATCAGGGTGTATTTTCCTTGTTGTTCCAAGATGGTTACCGCTTCGCCAGATTGAATTGCACCCGCGATCTTAAATTGGTCACCAGCACCACGGCGTAAATAGGTGTTCAGATTTTCTGTCACATATTGCGTTTCAGCTTGTACTGTCCCAATGGTTGAGCCCAGTAAAACACAAGAAAATAAAAGTTTGCTCACTTTTGACATAATACTTCCTAGATTCATGAAGGAAGTGCGGTCAGAAAATACAATGAAAAATAACCGCACTTTTAATAATTATACTAATGGAAAATCGCGCGAAGAATGTAGAAAATTATAATTGCGAAGAATGCACCCGCTGGCAATGTCACAACCCATGAACTAATGATGTTACGGATAACTGTTAAGTTAAGCGCTGCAATACCACGCGCGAAACCGATACCTAAGATTGCACCCACTAAAGTTTGTGTCGTGGAGATAGGTAGACCGGTACCAGATGCTACTACTACGGTCATCGCTGTTGCAAATTGCGCAGCAAAACCACGACTTGGGGTTAAATCTGTGATACCTGATCCAACGGTTGCCATCACTTTTTGCCCCATTGCGATAAGGCCAATAGCGATACCTAATGCACCTAAAGGTAGAATCCACCAAGCTAAATCTCCACCGCTAATGATTTTCCCACCATTTTGCACGATTGATACCACGGAAGAAAGCGGACCAATTGCATTAGCAACGTCATTAGAACCATGTGCGAACGCCATAGCACAAGCAGTAAGAAGCATTAAGATACTAAAAATCTTTTCTACTGATCCGAATGAGCCTTTTCTTGCTTTTGCGGTAAAGGTTTTACTACGGAAGTAGAAATGACAGAAAATCATACCAACAACACTGATGAGCAATGAAATAACGAGCGTTTCATTATTGGAAAGATTTAAACCAACGTGCTTTAAACCTTTTGCCATGGTAACGATACAAAGTACGAATACAGTAATCGCCATGTAGTAAGGGCCATATTTTTGTGCGTTTTTCAGCGGTTCTTCTGTATCGAAAATGAGTTTCTGGATACTTGCAAAGATGGTATAGGCTAAAAGCCCAGCAATCACGGGGGTGATAAACCAACTTCCAACGATCCCACCGATGGTGGACCAGTCAACAGAACTTGGACCAATCGTAACACAAGCGAAACCAATTAAGGCACCGATGATTGTATGAGTACCCGAAACAGGCCAACCCATTTTGGTGGCGATAAACAACCAAGCACCCGATGCAAAGAGAGCAGAAAGCATCCCTAATGCCAATACATCAGGCATCTCGACAAATTGAGTGGGATCGATTACACCACTTTTGATGGTTTCAGTTACTTCTCCGCCGGCCAAATAAGCCCCGGCAGATTCAAAGATGAGAGCAATAATGATTGCTTGTTTGGCGGTAATCGTTCCCGAACCAACTGAGGTGCCCATTGAGTTTGATACGTCGTTGGCACCAATACCAAATGCCATAAAAAAACCGAATGCCGCGGTAATTAAGACTAACCACGTGCCGTATGCATTAATAATTTCCATAGTGATTTCCTATGTTGTAGTTAATGTCGTCAAAATTAGGAACGGGCTAGCATTAATTCAATGCGAGATCCAACACGTTGAGCTTGATCGGCTAATACGCCTACCCATTCGATGATTTTATATAAGAACATCACATCAATAGGGTTATAACGGCTTTCAATTGTGTATAGCATTTTGCGTAATTTAATTTGCATTTGATCCGTATCATCTTCGATAGAATCTAATTCTTGGATCATGGTATTCACTAATTTCAGTTCACGGCCTTTGAAACCGGTTTCAAGTAGTTTATCCATTTCTTCGATCACTAAATGAGCTTGATGAATAGAATCCAAACTACGTTGTACATAATGCAAAAATTCTTCCTGCATTTCTTCAGGAATTCCAAATTGGCGACCAATCATACGACCTGCAATGTCTTTTGCATAGTTAGCTAATTTATCTTGTTGTGTGACTAATTCGAGTAAATCGGTACGATCAATGGGTAAAAATAAACCGCGAGGCAGTTTCAAACGAATTTCGCGTTTTAAACTATCTGCTTCACGTTCACATTGAGAAATATCTAGACGTGTTTTTTCTGCATCATCCCATTGTTTTACAAAGGTATGTTGGAAGAATGGAATTAATAAATCACAACATTCAGTCACTTTATCAGAATGTTTCTGCAGTGGTTTTAAAGGAGACTGGGCAAATAATCCGAGAATACTATTCATTGCCATAGGTGTTTTACTCCATAACAAAGGTTAAAATTTCGGTTGCATATTACCTGATTTTATAAGGAAATACACGAAAAAGATCTTGATTTGTATAAATTTATCTGTATATTTAAACAGTTATAAGTGATAAGGAAAAATAAAATGAGTAATGAAGTTGAATTAAAGCTTGCAGTTACCTCTGATGCTTTTGATACCCTAAAAACACATCTCAATCAATTCAATATCTTAGAACAAAATACAGTCTTTCTGGGAAATACCTATTTCGATTATCCCGATCATTTTTTGGCTAAACAAAAAATGGGATTGCGTGTCCGTCGGGAAAATAGTGATTTCACCCTCACCTTAAAAACAGACGGAAAAGTCGTTGGCGGATTGCATAGCCGTCCAGAGTACAACTTATCTATACCAGATAATTCAGTACCTACATCGGCGCAATTAATGTCATTGTATCCATTTGAAAATTTGCCTTCCGCTACATTACAACCGATTTTCTCAACAGATTTTAACCGCACTTTTTGGTTGATTGTGTTTGGTGCATCAAAAATCGAAGTGGCCTTTGATCAAGGGAAAATTTTATCAGGGGAAAAAACACAGCCTATTTGTGAAATTGAATTCGAATTAAAAGAAGGGCTCGTATCAGATCTTTTCCATTTTGTCTCACTTTTACCTTTTGAACAGGATGTTTATTTTAGTTCAGCAAGCAAAGCAAAACGTGGCTATCAATTAGGTAGCAAACCTCTTTTAATTGATTGGTTAAATAAATGGCGTGATTTCTTAAAAGAGGAAAGAGAGGGAAGTGCGGTAGATTCTCGCCAGAAATTAAGTGCTGTCATGAAAATGGAACAGCAATTAATTGAAGAAACTCTTTCATTCCCAACGGATGTGTTTGCTTTCGATTTTATGAAAACCGTTGAACGTGTGGGCGCATTTTTCAATCTTTATCATTATTATGATGACAACAAAGCCTTGTTTGAAAAACTGGAAGAAAATCGATCAGCTGAGTTATTAGCAAGTAATCAATTTTTCCTAAATGAAATTAAAGGCTTGATTACCTTTCATAGTGAAACAAAAGATAATGTTCAAACTATTGAAAAGTTAAAAGCATTACTAAAGAGTCGAGCGTATTTTGAAAGAATGCTTGGTTTAATGATATTGATGGCGTAAAACGAGTTCTCTAAAGGATAGTAAAAATGGCAAAAGCTCCTAAAACCGCTTATGTATGTAATGATTGTGGCGCGGAATTTTCGCGCTGGCAAGGCCAATGTTCTGCCTGTAAAGCGTGGAATACGATTAGTGAAGTGCGGTTAATTTCAGCCTCAAATTCCACAAAAAATGATCGTTTTAGTGGTTATGCAGGAGAAACTCGCGCAAAAATCCAAACGCTTTCTGAAATTAGTTTACAAGAAACACCGCGTTTCACCAGTGGATTTAAAGAATTAGATCGCGTATTAGGCGGCGGGATCGTACCAGGAAGTGCCATTTTAATTGGTGGGCATCCTGGTGCAGGTAAAAGTACCTTGTTACTTCAAGTGATGTGCGGATTAGCAAAAAATATGACCGCACTTTATGTGACGGGGGAAGAGTCACTTCAACAAGTGGCGATGCGAGCTAATCGCTTAAATCTACCAACAGATAAATTAAATATGTTATCTGAAACCTCTGTCGAGCAAATTTGTAATCTAGCGGATCAGCTGAAACCTCAAATTATCGTAGTAGACTCGATCCAGGTTATGCATCTTTCGGATATTCAATCTTCTCCAGGAAGTGTGGCACAAGTGCGTGAATGTGCCTCTTTCCTGACTCGTTATGCGAAAACTCGACAGGTCGCTATCATTATGGTAGGACACGTCACGAAAGATGGCACTCTTGCCGGTCCGAAAGTATTGGAACATGCCATTGACTGTTCGTTATTACTGGAAGGGGAGGCAGATTCCCGTTTCCGTACGCTACGTAGCCATAAAAACCGGTTTGGTGCGGTGAATGAGCTAGGGGTATTTGGTATGACAGAACAAGGCTTACGTGAGGTGAAAAATCCATCAGCAATTTTCTTAAGTCGAGGCGATGAACAAACACCGGGTAGTTCCGTGATGGTACTGTGGGAAGGTACGCGTCCGCTTTTAGTTGAAATTCAAGCGTTGGTGGATCATTCCATGCTTGCAAATCCGCGCCGTGTGGCAGTAGGGCTAGAGCAAAATCGTTTAGCTTTATTGCTTGCGGTATTACATCGTCATGGAGGACTACAAATGTCGGATCAAGATGTTTTTGTGAATGTCGTTAGCGGTGTAAAAGTCGGGGAAACTGGAGCAGATCTTGCATTATTACTTGCATTAATTTCGAGTTTCCGTAATCGACCATTACCACAAGATTTAGTTGTCTTTGGTGAAGTAGGTTTAGCAGGTGAAATTCGCCCGGTGACCAGTGGTCAAGAACGCATTAGTGAAGCAGCAAAACATGGATTTAAACGGGCGATTGTGCCTTTCGCCAATAAGCCGAAAAGTGCGGTCGAAAATATGGAAGTTTTTACAGTGAAAAAGCTCTCTGATGCACTTGCTATTTTGGATAATTTCTAAAAAAACGTTGTCCTATTGTTGTCTGATTACTGAAAGTTTTTGATAAATTAGATAGAATATGCGCCGTATATAAGGAAAGGTTATGGAAAAGAAATTAAATAAAGCGTTGGATAGCATTGATATCAAAATCTTAAATGAATTACAACGCAACGGTAAAATCTCTAATATCGATTTATCAAAGAAAGTGGGGTTGTCGCCAACGCCTTGTTTAGAAAGGGTAAAACGCTTAGAAAAACAAGGTGTGATTATGGGCTACCGTGCTTTATTAAATCCTGAGTTATTGGACGCCCCTTTATTGGTTATTGTTGAAATCACGCTTGTGCGCGGTAAACCAGATGTTTTCGAAGAGTTTAATGCCGCGATTCAAGCACTTGATGAAATTCTTGAATGTCATTTGGTATCAGGCGATTTCGATTATTTACTCAAAACGCGTGTAGCAGATATGGCCGCATATCGAAAATTATTGGGTACCACCTTATTACGCTTACCAGGTGTGAATGACACCCGAACCTATGTTGTCATGGAAGAAGTGAAACAAACTAATTATCTCGTACTGAAATAAAAATGATTAAACGAATTACAAAACGATTTACGCCAAAACAATATTTAGCAGAATTATTACTCGGATTGACCGCACTTTTAGGCTTATATTTAATTGTGGCATGGTCAAGCTATACATCATTAGACAACTCTTGGTCTACGGCAAGCTTTCAAACTGAAACCATTAATAAAGCCGGTGCTTTCGGTGCTTGGTTGATTGATGCGTTTTTTGTTTTTCTCGGCTATGTAGGTCATTTTATTCCGTTTGTTATTTTCATCGTACCGATTTATTTACTGAAAACCAAAGCGGTTCATTCTCTCTCGGCCACCCGCATTGCATTACGTTCCTTTGGCTTTATTGCTCTCATCGTTGGCTTAACCATGATGGCAACATTGTTACTTTCAAATACGAACTACTATCTAGCTGGTGGCGTGTTTGGGGGGAGTTTAGTGGTGAATTTATACCCTACGCTCGGTAAGTTTGGCTGTATTTTAGTGGGCTTTATCTGTGCAGTTGTGGGCTTTATTTTCTGTTCCGGTGCATCATTAATTCGTTTAATTGTGAAATTCTATCATTGGCTAACCATGAAAAATCAGCCGGCAGAAGAAGAGCAAGCAGAACATACTTCTGTAGATGATCTTGAACAAATTGTGATTGAGGCACCTCAACAACTTGCTTTCTCTGATTCTCAATTGGAAACTGAATCTACAGAAAATGAGAAAGAGGACGAGCCTGGAAATGCCTTTGTTAAGCCTGAGCAACTAATTAATATCAGTGGGCTATCCTCACCGAGTGCTTCAGAGCCTGCAGATGTTGAAAAATTAGAAGATAAGTTTAAAGGTTTCACAGTTGAATCAGACAATTTACCGAATGTATTTATTTCTGCGGCTTCTTCTGTTGAATTACCGACAAAAGAAGATTTTTCAGCAACATGGAAAAACTCACAAGTGAATTCTCAAAGTGCTGATGATTCAGATGATATTTTTGAAGAAAATGTCATACCCAAAGTGTCACTAAAAACACCTGAAAATACGACTGCACTTTATCCAACTTATGATGAATCTTTAGAATCAGAAAATGATGGTTTAGAAGATGAATTAGCGCGTCAGTTTGCTGCGCAAGAACAAGCTCGTATGCAAGAAATGGAAGTGCGAGCAAAAGCCTCAAATGCTGAAGATGCATTAAAAGTGATCTTGAATGAGCCGACAGCTTCACCAGTTAAAGAACGTGAAATTCATATTGAGAATGCAACTGAAACAACCTATAAGCCGTATTCTGATACGCTTATTCATCCTGCATTCCAACAACCAACGAATAAACGTGAAAAACCAACGACACCATTACCAAGTTTAGATTTACTTGAGCATCGTCCTACACAGGCTCAAGACATTACGCGTGAAGAAATTTTAGACACATCTGCACGCATAGAACAACAATTAAAAAATTTTAATGTCAAAGCGACAGTACAAGATGTGTTAGTTGGTCCAGTGGTCACTCGTTATGAGCTTGAATTACAACCAGGTGTAAAAGCATCAAAAGTCACAAGCATTGATACCGATTTAGCTCGAGCGTTAATGTTCCGCGCGATCCGTGTAGCAGAAGTGATTCCTGGCAAACCTTATATTGGTATTGAAACACCGAATGCTCGCCGTCAAATAGTGCCATTGCGTGATGTGCTCGATAGCAATGAATTCCGTTCATCAACATCGTTGCTTTCAATGGCTTTAGGTAAAGATATTAGCGGAAAACCTGTTGTGGTTGATTTGGCTAAAATGCCTCACTTGCTTGTGGCAGGTTCAACAGGCTCTGGTAAGTCTGTTGGTGTGAATACTATGATTTTAAGTTTACTTTTCCGCGTAACACCAGATCAAGTTAAATTTATTATGATTGACCCGAAAGTGGTTGAGCTTTCTATTTATAACGATATTCCACACTTGCTTACTCCAGTGGTGACGGATATGAAAAAAGCGGCAAATGCACTTCGTTGGTGCGTTGAAGAAATGGAACGTCGCTATCAATTATTGTCAGCTTTACGTGTGCGTAACATTGAAGGGTATAACGAAAAAATTGAAGAATATGAAAAACTCAATATGCCAATTCCAAACCCAATTTGGAAGCCTGGCGATACAATGGATAAGATGCCGCCTCCGTTAGAAAAATTGAGTTATATTGTCGTGATCGTTGATGAGTTTGCGGACTTAATGATGGTTGCAGGTAAACAAATTGAAGAGTTAATTGCGCGTTTAGCACAAAAGGCTCGTGCAATTGGTATTCACCTGATTTTAGCCACACAACGCCCATCAGTAGATGTGATTACCGGGTTGATTAAGGCAAATATTCCAAGCCGTATCGCCTTTACTGTAGCAAGTAAAATTGACTCTAGAACGATTCTGGATCAAGGTGGTGCAGAAGCCTTATTAGGCCGTGGTGATATGTTATATTCAGGACAAGGCTCTTCGGATCTTGTTCGAGTACACGGTGCCTTTATGAGTGATGATGAGGTGGCCCGTGTAGCAGATGATTGGCGTGCACGTGGTAAACCAAATTATATTGATGGCATTTTAGATGGCGCAGATGATGAAGACTCTGGTGAGAAATCAACAGCAAGCAGTGGCGATCTTGATGCATTATTTGATGACGTCGTTGAGTTTGTATTAAGCACAGGCAATACCTCTACTTCTTATGTTCAACGTAAATTTAGTGTTGGGTTTAACCGAGCGGCTCGAATTATGGATCAGCTTGAAGAACAAGGTATTTTAGGCCCAATGAAAAATGGAAAACGAGAAATTTTAGCTCGACGTTCCGAATATTAATTCTCTTAAGTTTCACTTTACAAAAAGGAAAGTAGAATGAAAAAAACATTATTAAAAATGACCGCACTTACAGCACTTTTAAGTGCAAGTAACTTTGCTTTTGCTGATGCTGCAGATGAGCTGCAAAATCGCTTAAATCAAGTAACGGTATTAAGTGCTGATTTCTCTCAAACCGTGACTTCTGCTGGCGGTAAAAACGTTCAACAAGGAAGTGGAAAACTTCAAATTAAACGTCCAAATCTTTTCCGTATGGATACCAAATCACCACAAGAAACACAAATTATTGCAGATGGTAAAACCCTTTGGTATTACGATCCATTTGTACAACAAGTGACGGCTCAATGGGTGAAGGATGCGGTAAATAATACCCCCTTCGTGCTTTTAACCAGTAACGATAAAAGTCACTGGAATCAGTATTCAGTGACGCAGAATGTGGATACCTTTGTGTTAAAGCCAAAAGCGAAAAATAGCAATATTAAACAATTTGATATTCGTGTCGATGCAAATGGTGTGTTAAAAAATTTCAGTACCACAGAAAAAGATGGTCAAACCAATCTTTACGTATTGCGTAACATTACAAATCAAACCTTAGCTGATAGCTTATTCCAATTTAGCGTACCGAAAGGCGTGGAATTGGATGACCAACGCAAAGGTAAAAAATAATCCATAAGGTGTGAATGATAATCTTCACACCTTTTGCTTATTAAGGAAAGAATATGTCTAATCTGGATTTTGATTTTGCTGAAAATGACTTTCGCCCTTTAGCTGCCCGTATGCGTCCAACAAATTTGGAGCAATATTATGGGCAGACACATTTAATTGGGGAAGGAAAGCCGCTTCGTAAAGCAATTCAAGCGGGACATGTTCATTCTATGATTCTGTGGGGACCGCCGGGTACAGGTAAAACGACACTGGCGGAAATTATTGCGCATCGCATCAATGCAGAAGTTGAACGAATTTCAGCAGTAACAAGCGGCGTGAAAGAAATTCGAGAATCAATTGAGCGCGCGAAACAAAATCGACTTGCAGATCGCCAAACGATTTTATTTGTGGATGAAGTGCATCGCTTTAACAAAAGCCAACAAGATGCATTTTTGCCACATATTGAAGATGGTACGATTATTTTTATTGGTGCGACAACAGAAAATCCGTCCTTTGAATTAAATAATGCCTTACTTTCTCGTGCGAGAGTTTATCTCCTTAAGTCATTGACCGTTGCTGAAATCGAACAAGTTCTACAACAGGCGATTTCTGATCCTGAACGAGGATTAGGTAAAGAGCGGTTAGTTTTAGAAGAGAATTTACTACAGGTATTAGCCGAATATGTGAATGGTGATGCGCGCCTGGCTTTAAACTGCCTTGAATTGATGGTGGATATGGCTCCTGAAACAGAAAACGGTAAAAAATTAGACCTCACTTTGTTGAAAGAAGTCTTAGGTGAACGACAAGCGCGTTTTGATAAGCAAGGTGATCGCTTCTATGATTTGATTTCCGCTTTGCATAAATCCATTCGAGGCTCAGCAGCCGATGCGGCACTTTATTGGTATGCACGAATTATCACTGCAGGAGGCGATCCTCTTTATGTTGCACGACGTTTATTAGCGATAGCCTCAGAAGATGTGGGTAATGCTGATCCTCGCGCAATGCAAGTGGCTCTCGCAGCTTGGGATTGTTTTACGAGAGTCGGCGCTTATGAAGGAGAGCGAGCCATTGCGCAAGCCATTATTTATTTAGCGGTAGCACCGAAGAGTAATGCGGTTTACAACGCATTTAATGCAGCCAAACAGCATGCGAAAGCGTTTCCTGATTTTGATGTGCCACCTCATTTACGTAATGCACCAACGGCTTTAATGAAAGAATTAGGCTATGGCGCTGAATATCGCTATGCACATGATGAGCCAAATGCTTATGCTGCAGGGGAAAATTACTTCCCACCGGAACTGAAAGATACCCAGTATTATTTCCCAACTAATCGAGGGATGGAAATTCAAATTAAAGAAAAGCTTGAGCGTTTACATGAACAAGATAAAAACTCCGTAAAGAAACGCTATAAATAGTTTTTTTACACATTAAATGTAAAAAAGAGCAGTCAATTTGACCGCTCTTTTGATTATTACTTAAAAGCGCATTATTTTGCTGCTTTTAACTCTTGGTAATACTGTTCATAATATTGAATCGCATCACCTACATCATCTTGCCAGTAGCTTTTTTGAAGAATTTCTGCTGGTGGATAAATAGATGGATCTTCTGTGATTTCTTTCGGAAGGACTTTTTTCGCTTCAAGGTTAGCTGTTGGGTAACCGATCGCTAAAGTCAATTTTTCCGCTGCTTTTGCACCTAATAAGTAGTTAATTAACTTGTGTGCACCATCTGGGTTTTTAGAGGTTTTAGGAATCGCTAAAGTATCAACCCAAAGAACAGGACCTTCTTTTGGGAACACCATATTTAATGGCGCTTGTTCTTTTTTCGCGATACGTACAGAACCATTCCATAACTGACCTAATTCTACTTCACCAGAGATGAAAGAGTTTGCAGGATTATCAGAATTGAAAGAAAGTACGTTTGGACGTAATTTCAATAACTCTTCATAAGCTTGCTTGATAATTGCTGGATCTTTGGTGTTTGGATCTTGACCAATTTTTAATAACGCAATGTTGAATACTTCACGCGCATCATCCAATAATTGGACTTTATTTGCATATTCAGGTTTCCAGAAATCGCCCCAAGAAGTGAAGTCAGAACCTTTATAGGTATTGGTATTAAATGCAATACCTGGCGCACCTAACAACTGAGGAAGTGAGTATTTATTGCCTTTGTCATAAGGTTTATTGAGCCAATCAGGGTCTAATTCTTTGATAACAGGTAATTTACTGTGATCTAATTCTTGTAGCATGCCTTCTCGTGCCATTTTAGATACGAAGTAGTTAGATGGCGCAATAACATCATAACCGCCTGCATCACCTTGGGTTTTCATTTTGGCATACATGGTCTCATTGGATTCAAGACTTGCTACGATAACTTTGATACCAGTTTCTTTTGTGAAGTCATCTAAAAGACCATCTGGTACATATTCAGTCCAAGTATATAAGTACACAGTATCATTTGCTGGAGCCTGTGCTTTTGTTGCATCAGACTTGGCTTCTTTGTCGTTACAAGCAGTTAATGTAGCGGCAACTAAACCGGCAGTAAGCAAACCTGCAAATTTTTTCATTTTTCTTTGTTCTCCGTAAAAGAGGGGTAAAAAACCACCTGCATTCATGCAGGTATAAAAATACGCCTTGATTGTGCGTCAAGGCGTATTTTATTTGATCTTAAAAGATTTGTGAAACCTTTTTATATCAATGTTTAATGATTATTTTTGCGTGTAACTAATTGACTTAAAATTACTAATCCTAATGAAAGCACGATCATAATCGTTGCTAATGCGTTCACTTCTGGTGTTACCCCTGTTTTAACAAGAGAGAAGATACGCAACGGTAGGATTTCATAGCTTACACCACTCACGAAAGAGGATACAACAACATCATCTAATGAAATAGTAAAGCTTAATAACCAACCTGATACCACTGCAGGTAAGGCAAGTGGTAGGATAATTTTACGCAAAATAGTAACCTCACTTGCACCTAAATCTTTCGCCGCTTCAAGCATTCTTGCATCAAAGCCATTTAAACGCGAGAAAATCGTCACGGTAACATAAGGTAAACAGAATGTTACGTGTGCCAATAATAATGACCAGAAACCAAGCGAAATCCCTACAACCATGAATAAGGCAAGTAGAGAAACCGCCATTACGATATCTGGTGACATCATGACGATAAATAACATACCACTTACCGCTTGTTTACCACGGAAACGATAGCGATAAAGCGCAATTGCGGTCAAACCGCCCACAATAGTGGCTAAGGTTGCTGCAAAGAAAGCAATCGTGACAGAGTGGAACGCAGCTTGGATTAGGGTATCGTTATTAAATAAACGCTCATACCAGTTCCAACTAAAACCTTTCCAACTTAAACCATAACGGTCTTCGTTGAAGGAGTTAGTCACCAAGATAATAATTGGGATATACAAATAAGCGTATACCACAAACATAAAAATATTACGTAGTAAACGACTCATTATTCTAACTCCACTTTCTTATTCAACAATTTATTTGCACGATAGTAAACGAAAATCAACAATGCCATTAAGATGGTTAAACCGATGCTGATTGCCGAACCGAATGGCCAGTTACGGGAAATTAAGAATTCACTCTTAATCACGTTACCGACTAATAACACTTTCGCACCACCCAGTAAGTCAGCTACATAGAACATACCCATTGCAGGTAGTAATACTAATAAACAACCCGCTACGATACCTGGCATGGTTAATGGCAAAATTACACGGAAGAAACGTTGAACCGCATTCGCGCCTAAATCTCTTGCCGCTTCTAATAAACGTCCATCTAATTTTTCAATAGCAGAGTAGAGCGGAAGAATCATAAATGGTAAAAGGAGATACACTAAACCAATGATTACAGCTACTTCGGTATTTAAAATACGAATAGGCTCACTCAAAATGCCCATATCCATTAACATGGTATTTAACACACCTTTCACACCAAGGAATACTTTCATTCCATAGATACGGATAAGTGAGTTTGTCCAGAATGGTAATACCACGAGGAATAACAAAAATGGACGATATTTTGGATTAATTTTGCTGACCATAAAAGCAAATGGATAGCCAATGAGTAAGCAAATAATCGTCGCAATGCCAGACATATACAATGAATTCCACACAACCTGCGCATAAAGCGGATTAAACAGGTTAGTGTAGTTATCTAAAGTAAATGGCAAAGCATAAAAGTCGCTACCATCTCGGGTTAAAAAACTTACGGTTAAAACCAATAAGTTTGGAATTAGCACAAAGAAGATTAACCAACTGAAGATAATTGCAACAGTAATTTTCTGGAATTTATTATTGATTATCTTCATCGTTGAGTACAACCTCCCAACCTTCGTGCCATGTAATCCCTACACGTTGACCAACGCTGTGATCCATATGTGGGTCATCTTCGTTAAAGAATTCGCTCACTAATACGCGTTTACCATTGTGATCAAATTCTACGGTAGACTCAAGAGTCATCCCTTTATAGGTGCGATCTACGATGCGACCAATAATTGCATTTGAGTGCTCATTTTCGTCAAGCTCTTCAATCACAATATCTTCTGGGCGTAATAATACTTGTAGTTTTTGACCTTTTTCAGCAGAGATACTGGTGTGAATATCACATACACGACCTTCTACGTTAGCAAGTAGCTCATCGTCAGATTTACGTTCAATCACAGTGGCATCAAATACGTTGATTTCACCGATGAAGCGAGCGACGAATAAGTTGGCTGGATCTTCATAGATTTCACGTGGTGAACCATCTTGTGCAATTTTACCTTTACGTAATAAGACGATGCGGTCAGACATGGTGATCGCTTCTTCTTGGTCATGAGTAACGAAAATAAAGGTGATACCAAGTTGACGCTGTAATTGTTTAAGTTCGTTTTGCATTTGTTTACGTAACTTATAATCCAGCGCAGATAACGATTCATCCAGTAGCAACACTTTTGGCTTATTCACAACAGCACGAGCAATCGCGATACGTTGTTGCTGACCACCAGAAAGTTGAGTTGGTTTACGGTCGGCCATTTCTTCTAATTGCACCATACGCAATGCATCCAGAACACGAGGTTTAATCTCGCTTTCTGCCACTTTTTGCATACGCAAACCAAAAGCCACGTTATCAAAAATGGTCATATGCGGGAATAATGCATAACTTTGGAATACGGTGTTAATGTGGCGTTTTTCCGCCGGAACATTAGTAATGTCCTCACCGTCCAAAATAATATGACCTTCATCTAATTCTTCTAAACCCGCTAATAAACGCAAAACTGTAGTTTTACCACAGCCTGAAGGGCCAAGAATTGTGACGAATTCACCGTTATTAATGGTTAGATTGAAATCATTAATGATTGTGTTGGAACCATAGGATTTTTTGATAGAACGAAGCTCAATAATAGGCTTGTTTTGAACCAGATTTTCCACTAGCTTTGGTTTTCTCCCTAATTTCACCAATTTGATTGGTACTGAGTAGAAATAAACCTGCAAAAAATGATGCAGGGGCGACATAAAATTGAGCAGATATGATATAGCGAATTGTTAATGATGAAAAGGATTTAATCGTGTTTTTAGGAAAAAAATTATCGAAAATTTGACCGCACTTTTTTCAGAAAATCTTATAACTCTCTACTTTATTGTTATATATCAAGAACTGTAACGAATTTTGGGATTAGACTAGTGCCGATATAAAGGAGAATTTTAAAATGGAAGAACATAATAACAATGAATTATTACAGCGATTTTTAACTTATGTCGCATTTGATACGCAATCTAAATCATCTGCAAAACATTCACCCAGTTCGCCAGGACAAATGAAATTAGCTTTGCATTTGCAGCAAGAATTAATTGAACTTGGTTTACAAGATGTCAATGTGACTAAGCATGCCGTCGTAACGGCTTATTTACCCTCAAATCATCCTAATTTAACACAAACCATAGGTTTTATTTCCCACTTAGATACCTCACCACAATGCAGTGGTAAAAATGTTCAACCAGAAGTGATCGAAAACTATCGGGGGGGAGATATCGCATTAGGTTTAGGGGAAGAGTTTATTAGCCCCGTGTATTATCCATTTTTACATCAGCTTATTGGCAAAACTTTGATTGTGACAGATGGAACCACTTTACTTGGTGCAGATAATAAGGCCGGAATCGCAGAAATTATGACCGCACTTTCTGTCTTGCAACGGGGAAATATACCACATTGTAATATTCGAGTGGCATTTACGCCTGACGAAGAAATTGGTTTGGGAATGCATTATTTCCCATTGGATGATTTCCCTTGTGATTGGGCATATACCATTGATGGTGGGGAAGTGGGTGAGCTCGAGTATGAGAATTTTAATGCCGCAACGGCAAAAATCACCTTTAAAGGTCAGAGTATCCACCCTGGTTATGCGAAAAACAAATTAGTGAATGCGCTTACCTTAGCTTGTGAGTTTCAACAAGGCTTTCCAAAAGATGATGTTCCCGAAAAAACATCAGGAAAAGAAGGTTTTTTCCATTTAGATGATTTTAAAGGGGATATTGAGAAAGTTGAATTACATTATCTGATTCGAGATTTTGACCAAGCTAATTTTGAGCAACGCAAGGCGTTTATTTATCAACTGGTGGAAAAATTTAATAGAGAGAAAAGCCTAAAAGACCCTGTGGAATGTGTGATTGAAGACAGTTATAAAAATATGTATGACACAGTCAAAAATGTCCCACAGGCGATTAAGCTCGCGGATGCGGCAATGAAAGCTTGTGGTATAACACCAAATCACAAACCAATACGGGGTGGAACCGACGGGGCATTTTTAGCGGAAAAAGGCTTAGCTTGTCCAAATATCTTTACTGGTGGCTATAATTTCCATAGCAAACATGAATTAGTGACCCTTGAAGGGATGGAAAAAGCCGTCGAAGTGGTTATAAAAATAGCAAACTGTAAAGATTTGTAAATTAGTGTAAAGAAAAAGCTTGCATTTGTCATAATATGTCAATATAATCGTTAGCGTTTTATCGAGATTCCTTTGATAAAGCTAAACTTTAGAGATTTTATTCATAAATTCCTTTTTGGTGCTCCTAAGAAATTAGGAGCTTTTTTTTACCCCAAATTCCGATTTTTACTTCAAAAACGGATTGCTTCGTTTTTCTTGTCCAATGGTTGTGTAGGGGCCATGTCCCGCAATGACAACCATATCATCATTTAATATAAATAATTTATTTTTTATTGATGAGATCAATGTGTCGAAATTCCCACGAGGGAAGTCTGTACGACCAATACTGTTTTGGAAAAGGACATCACCGGTAAAGGCGATATTTTTTTCGTGTTCAATAAAACCAACATGGCCAGGTGTATGACCAGGAAGGTGAAGAATTTCAAAGGTAAATGTGCCAATTTGAATTTTTTCCCCTTCTTGATTAAACCAGCGATCGGGCGTAAACGCGGAAATATAAGGTAAGCCAAACTGCTGAGATTGTTGTGGTAGACTTTCAAATAGGAAACGATCTTCTTCCTGTGAGCCCCAGATTTCAATGTTAAAATGATCGCGAATCACTTCAGCTGCCCCTACATGATCAAGATGACCATGCGTTAATAAGACTGCTTTTAGGTTTAATTCTAATTCCTCAATACGTTGAATAAGCTTTTCCGCATTACCACCAGGATCGATAATTGCCGCATTTTTTTCATCATCCCAAATAAGTGAGCAATTTTGCTGAAAGGCTGTAACTGGAATAATTTCAATATTCATCTTTTTTCCTTATCGTTGATAACAAAAAACCGCACTAAAGTGCGGTCTAAAATAAAACTGTTTTTTATGCACCACGCCATGTTCTTACAGGGCCAGTATCCACGTGAATAAAATTACTATACGGATAATATCCTACACCACCGCTATCAAGATTTTCAGCCGCTTGGCGTAATCTTGCTAAAGGTACACCAGGGATTTTAAAATCAATCGCTTGGCCTTTAATATGATAACTGTTGCTTGCTACATCACGACTTTGTCTACGGCGCATGGCATTTGTTGCTGCACTACGATAGCCACAAATCACATCAATTTGTGCAGTGCGTAAACCTAAATCACTTTGTAACTGATAAAATTTCATGAAAAGGCTAGGATCCATTCGATGTACTTGATCTGTACGGCGATCCCTCATAAAGTAATCAAGCTTGCCAAGCATTGAACGATTAAATCCAGTCGTTGCAGAGAACTCACCGCTTAATCGTTCATTGGTATTGACATTATAGAAGCTAAGAATGCGAGGTTTAGGGGTAGAGACCATCGCTAACACCGTACTCGGCATCATGCTTGCGCCCAAAACGATGCCGCCTAATGAAAGCCATTTACGACGATTTTTGTCAATGTTACCCATTTTTTAGTCTCTTTTATTATTCATTCTTCACTCTAGACACATTTTTCCTTAAAAAGTTCTAGTGTGAACATTTTTTTAAAGATATTTTTTCACAACAGCCCAGTCGATACCATTAAAACTTGCTGCATCATCGTATTTATAAATATCTGGTAAAACTTGTGTTTGACCGTTTTCAACCCATGCAGTCACATAATATAAGAATACAGGATCATTTGTACGAATGTTCGCAGAAGTAGTTTTTTTGCTTGCTAGGACATTACGTTTTCTATCTTCTGACCAGCCAGCTTCTTGCAATAGGATAGAGGCAAGTTGATCGGATTTTTCTACACGCACGCAACCAGAACTTAACGCGCGGTCTTTCTTACTAAATAAGTTATGATTTGGGGTATCATGAAGATAAATTGCATCAGAGCTTGGCATATTAAATTTATAGTTACCTAATGCACTATCACCAGCTGCTTGGCGGATACGGTACGGGAATCTATCACCAATACTACTCCAATTAATAGAGTAAGGATCGATAGTGTTACCTTTGCTATCCAAAATAGAGTAGTTGTGTGCTGCTGCGTAGCCTGGGTCACGTTTTAATTTCGGTAAAATATCTTCATTGATTAAACGTGTTGGGGCATTCCAAGGTGGATTAACAACCACATTGCTCAAACGGCTGTACATTACCGGTGTACGGCGTTCATTTTTCCCCACGATAACGCGCGATTCTAAAATTGCTTTGCCATCACGATAATATTTCAATTGATAGCTGGGAATATTAACAAAAATTCCATTTTCAAAATCAGGAATAACACGTAAACGTTGTGCATTAAGGGCAAGTTTTTTACCCATTTCAGAAATACCTGAAGCTGAAATCATTGACGGTAGTGATTGTACCGTTTCACGGTATAAACGATTATGGTTAGATAATCCATTTACAAAGCCCGAAACATTATTGTTTTTAACCGCACTTTGCCATTCGTCAATAATTTCTTGATTTGGTAATTCTGGTTTATAAGCATTCGTTGCGTATAACCAACGTTGTGCTTGTTGATTTACATTTTTGCTGTAATACAAGTAATCAAGGAAAGCATCACTTAACAATACATCATAGGTGAGCCCGCCCGTTTTTTCAGCGTTATGTAAATTAACTAATGATTGAGCAGAACGTTTAGAAATGCCTGATGCAACCATAGCCGCATATTCACGTAGGAATTGTTTCTCTGCCGCCTTGTCTTTCCACATTAAGTCATATTTATTATCAGCATATAATTTGGCCAAAATTGGTTTGAACTGTAGATTTTGTTCGCCAATTTCATGAGTTAATGACATCTCTAGCATTGCTTGCTTTTCAGCTGCGAGACGAGCTTGATCTTCTTTGATTTCTGCTTCAAGTTTTGCTCGCTCTTCAGGGCTTAATTTAGACATATCAACACCTTTATTTTCGGCTTGTTGAGGTTGTCCAACTGTTTTTGCCCATTCAGCTAACGCACAACCTGATGTCATCATTGATAATGATAAGACTAATGCGCTTAATTTCATTGTTCCTTTTAACATTGCTGTACCTTTAAAAATATTCATAAAAAATAACCGCACTCAGTTTCTTTATCTGCTAAAGTGCGGTCAAAATAATCGTTATTTTGTTGCTTTTGCCGCTTCTTGTTTTATTTCAGCATCCACTTTTTGTTGATTAGCATTAAGTTTAACTAAATCAGCAGCCATTTTTTCCGCTTCTTTTAAGAAGAAATCTGGTGCTTCATAGTCTTTTGGCAAATCATCAATGTCTTTTAATGCTTTTTTACCTTCACGTTTAAAACGATCATTGAGATCTTTTAAACGTCTCGCATCATCCTTATCATTTTCCGCTTTGCGTTCTTGGAAATTTAATGATAAGAATTTGCGCTCACGACGTTCATCACGAATCTTAAGATCTTCATTTAAAGCAATAAATTCAGGATCTTTTGCAATACGTTCAAGATGTTTTTCATTTAATGCTTCAACATCTTTACGTGCTTTATTGGTTTCAGAATAAGTCGCTGGTGGAATTTTATCCCAAGGTAATGCGTTATCTTCTTTTTCTTCACCAATTTCTTTGGCATCAATAATTTCAGGAAAATTAATATCTGCTGAGACACCTTTTAATTGGGTTGAACCACCATTAATTCGATAGAATTTTTGGATAGTATATTGCAACACACCAAGTGGTGTTTGGTCTAAATCATAAACAAAGTTTAATGAACGACTTTGTTGTACCGTACCTTTACCAAAGGTATTTTGTCCAATGATGATACCGCGATTGTAATCTTGCATTGCCGCAGCAAAAATTTCAGAGGCTGATGCACTGAAACGATTAATCATTACCAACAATGGTCCTTTATATTGCTGAGCATTATCATCATCTTCGTGTACACGAATACGTTGATACGCATCTCGTACTTGTACCACTGGACCATCAGTGATGAATAAACCACTTAATGCCACGGCTTCTGTTAATGCGCCACCGCCATTTTCACGAAGATCCACAATTAAAGCGCCAATTTTTTTCTTCTCAGCATCTACTAATAATTTTTTTACATCATCAGTTAAGCCAATATAGAAACTTGGAATTTTAATGACGCCAATGGTTTCACCCTCTACTTTAGAAACAGTGAGTTTTGCAGCTTGGTCTTCAATACGGACTTTATCGCGAACTAAGGTAACAATACGGCTTTTTCCACCTTTTGCAGGTTCAATTTCAAGACGAACTTTTGTTCCTTTTTTACCTTTGATTTTGTCAACGATATCTTCTAAACGCCAGCCGATAATATCTTCGATTTCGCCTTTTTCTTGGCCCACACCAATGATTTTATCACCTGCTTGTAATTTTTTACTGCGTTCAGCCGGCGCACCTGGTACTAAAGATTTAATACTGGTTTCGTCATCTTCAGATTGTAATGTTGCACCAATCCCTTCTAAAGAAAGGTTCATGCTTTCATTAAAGCTTTTTGCAGTACGTGGCGCAAGGTAGCTTGTATGTGGGTCAATTTCTCGAGCAAAAGCATTAATATAAATTTGAACAATATCATCTGCTTTGGTTTGAGTTAATCGACGAATCGCTAAATTATAACGTTTAGTGAGTTTTTCCTTAATTTCAGGCCATTTTTTATCTTTTAATTTCAGGCTGATTACATCATTTTTGACGCGTTCTTCCCAAAGCTTATTCGCTTCTTCTTCCGTTGCTGGGAAAGCGGCTTTTTCACGATCGATCTCAATTTGATCATTACCTTTTAAATCAGGTTCTTTATCCAATAGAGATAGAGCATAAGCATAACGCTCATAACGACGTTTCATCATCAGATCGTAAATGGCAAATGCCGCTGAAAGATCGCCCTCATTAAGTTGGTCATCTAATTTTGAGCCATATTTAGCACGTAAATCATCAATATCTGATTTTAAAAAGGTGTTATGGCTATAATCTAAACTTTTAATATAACGATCAAAAATCTTTTCGGAAAAGGCGTCATCAAGCTGAAATTTACGATAATGTGATTGGGTTAAACGTGTCGTTGCACGCTTCGTTGCTAACTGATTGGCATCAGTTGCCGAAGGAATCGTAATATCACTTTGCTTTAATTTCGGCTGCACGGCAAATGTGTCAGACGAATGAAGAAATAACGCACCTAAAATTGCTGTCGCAATAAGACTTTTGGTTGTATGTAATTTCATTTAACCTTTCCCGATAAGAAATAAATTATTAGGCAAATAAACGATCTGCGGTGACTGTCATCACTAAACCATTTTCAAGTTCTACGCGTGCGCCATCTTTTTCCACATTTAATACGGTCGCATTTTTCGCTTGTTCAGCCACTTTTACTTTCACTTTGCTCCCTGCAGAAAGTGTTGTGAAATCAACCGCACTTAGTTTTACTTGTGGGGCTTTTGGTTTGCGAGTTGCTTGATTTGCATTTGGTTTACGAGCAGGTCGTTTTTGTTGTGCTTTTTTCGCTGCTAATTCTGCTTTGCGTTTTTCTGCAAATTTAGCTTTTGCTTCAGCTAATTGTTGCGCCGCATGAGAAACGTGTTCTGCGTCTAATACACCAGCAGGGTTGCCGTATAAATCTACACGCTCAGCTCCTTCACGGCAGCCGTGTAAATAGCGCCAGTTAGAAGTGTATTGACGTAAAGCCTGACGTAATTGAGTTTTGCTGACACGTTCATCATCTTTTAATGCTTCAGCAAGATCTTGGAAAAGACCAATTTTTAATGGTTTTGCTTCACCTTCTGCAATAAAGCAAAGCGGGAATTTTTCCACAAGATATGCAATAATCGCTTTTGTATCAGTTAATTTTTGAACGCCTTCAGCATTATTTTCAGCTTGGGCTTCAACTTGAGAATCTGTCATTTCTGCGTTTTCCTAGGATAAAAATAAAAACTTGCACAGTTTACCGCACTTTTATAAGGATTGACAATGGTTGGGCGGAATAATTCCGTTTTTAGTACAGATGTATAACTTCACAAATCCCCTTAATTAAGGCTAAAATAGTTCACTTTTTAAATTTTTGATGAAACAATGACAAAAACACCTGATTTTACTCATGCTACTTATAAACTAGTGCGTTGCATAGGATGCGATGCAACGGTGTCTGTTTGTCGTCCTCAAGAAGGGGAATACGCGCAATGTCCGCGTTGCCATCATAAATTGCAATCGGGAAGTCGTTGGTCACTTAAACGTTGTTCATTAATCGCCCTTTCTATCTTAATTTTAATGCCATTTGCTTTAGGCTATCCTTTATTGAGCTTAGATTTACTAGGTACCAAAATTGATGCTTCTGTTTGGAAAGGGATATGGAAAATGGCAGTAGAGGGATATTCCTATACTGCATTTATGATTTTCATCTGTGCTGTTTTAATGCCTGTCTCTTTTGCAATTTTAGTCATTATGTTGCAGATTTCTAAATTACTCAAAATTAAGCCTCGTAATGTCTTATTATTTGTGGGTTATATTAAGCCTTGGGTGATGTTCGACGTCTATTTAGTTGCACTGGCTGTCACCATGTTTAAAGTGCGTGAATATGCCACATTAGAAGTGGATGTGTATTTAATTGCTTTTGTTTTTACTGCACTTTTAACCACTTTATTATTCATTAAAATTAATTTAGATGATTTATGGCATGATTTTTATCCCGATCAGAAACCGGTTACCAAAAGTGATAAACCGTTAGAGCTTTGTACCGCTTGCGATTACACTTTTTTAAAAGAAGATCAACAATACGATCACCGTCATCGAGCCATTTGCCCACGTTGTGCATCGCTTATTGAAATACCAGAGAGTGTAAAATTACAACGAGTTTGGGCGACATTAGTGGCGGGGATTATCATGCTTTTCCCTGCAAACTTGCTCCCAATATCTGGCGTTTATTTGACAGGAAGTTTGTCACAAGATACCTTGATGTCGGGTGTAATGTCATTTATAAGCATGGGCAGCTATTTTGTTGCTTTCGTGGTATTCTTCGCCAGTATTTTTGTGCCCGTAAGCAAAATCCTGATTATGTTGTATTTACTGGCAAGCGTGCATTTTAAATGGAGACATTCAATTAAATGGCAAATGCGGCTATTACATATCGTTCACTTTGTGGGACGCTGGTCAATGCTGGATCTTTTTGTGCTCGCCTTAATGATGTCTTTAGTAACACGTGGACAGATTATTAATTTTACCGTAGGCCCTGCGGCATTTTATTTCGGTGCAGCAGTGTTTTTAACTATGATTTCAACTTCTCAGTTTGATAGTCGATTAATTTGGAAAATTTATGACAGAAAACAATAAACCAGAATCTCAATCTATTGATGAGCAATCTAACAATGTAGAAGCGTTATTACGTAAGAATAAACGCATCTCACCGTTTTGGTTGTTACCTTTTATCGCATTATGTATTGGTGCCATTTTATTTTTCCAAATTGTACAAGAACGAGGAAAGACCATTACGATCACGTTCTCTAATGGGGCAGGGCTCGTTGCAGATAAAACCCCTATTCGCTATCAAGGTTTGCAAATTGGTGTCGTGAAGAAGGTTAACTTTACCGACAATATGCAAAAAGTGAAAGTTGAGGCAAATATTTATTCTGAAGCGACTGAGGTGTTAAAAGAAAATACTAAGTTCTGGCTTGTTCAGCCGAGTGTGTCTCTTGCAGGTATTTCAGGCTTAGATTCTTTGGTTTCAGGAAATTATATTACGCTCCAGCCAGGTGATGGTGACTCCGAAGATGAATTTATTGCTGAAGAGCAAGGCCCTATTGCACAAGTCAATCCTGGGGATTTATTAATTCATTTAATTTCAGATGATTTAGGTTCAATTTCGATCGGTGCTTCTGTGTATTTCAAAAAAATGCCAGTCGGGAAAATTTATGATTATCGATTCAATAAAGAGAATAAAGTTGAAATTGATGTGGTAATTGATAAAGCCTTTGCACATTTTGTGAAGAAAGATTCGCGTTTCTGGAATATCAGTGGTATTAATGCCAGCATTAATGCATCAGGCGTGAATGTGGCAGTAGACAGTTTAAATGCAGTGGTGCAAGGCGCCGTATCATTCGATTCGCCATCTGATAGCCCGCAAGCTGCAAGTAACAGCAACTATATTCTTTATTCTAATTTACAAGCGGCTAAACGAGGGATTGAAGTTGAGGTAACACTGCCAGTTTCAGCAGGCTTACAAGCAGGGCAAACTTCAGTTTATTATGGTGATGAGCAAGTTGGTTTGCTTTCGTCTTTAAGAACCGTCGAAAACAATGAAGATATTTTACAAGGGACATTATTGATTGAGCCAAGCCAGGCTAATCTCTTAAAAACCAATACGCACATTGTGCTGAAAAGTCGCAAGTTAGATTTAGGTGATATTGCCAACCCACAGAAATTCTTTCGTGGTGATTATTTCGAAATTATTCCAGGAAGTGGAGAAAGCAAGACGCAATTCGAAGTCATTCGAGAAAATGAGTTATTACTCAAAGCACCAAATACCTTGGTTTTGACCTTAACGGCGCCAGAGACTTACGGTATCGCGGAAGGGCAATCCGTGTTTTATAACAATATTGCTATCGGTCAAATTGTGAAGCAGCACTTAAATGTAGATGGGGTAAAATTTGAAGTGGCGATTGCGTCAGAGTATCGCAATCTTATTCATGAAAACACCCAGTTTGTCGCAGCCTCTAATTTTGATGTGAGTTTGGGTATTGATGGCTTACGTTTTGAATCGGCGACACCATCAAAATGGTTGCAAGGTGGCGTGCGTGTATTAGCGAAAAAAGGAAGTGGAGAACCGCATTCTACCTATCCACTTTATAAAGATATTAGCAGTGCAGAAACAGGTGTTACAGGCAACTTGGTGAATCCAACGATTGTGTTACATTCCACTAATTTGCCAAGTATTAGCAAAGGTTCTGTCGTGCTTTATCGTCAGTTTGAAGTGGGTAAAATTATTAACGTAAGACCGAAAGCCAATAATTTTGATATTGATGTGTATATTTATCCGGCTTATCAAGATCTTCTGACAGATAAAAGTGTATTCTGGGTTGAAAGTGCGGCACAGATTGATATTACGCCGAAAGGAATTAGTATCCAGGCTTCACCGGTTGCGCGATCATTAAAAGGTGCGATTAGTTTTGATAATACGGGGTCAGGCAAAAATAAAACGCTTTATCCAAGTGAACTTCGAGCTAAATCAGCGGGGCAAGTGATTACGTTAATAACAGATGATGCAACCGCTTTAAGTAAAGGAATGAGCTTGCGTTATCTTGGTATGAATGTGGGTGAAGTCGAACAGATTTCCCTTGATCAAAAAACAAATCGTATCACAGCAAAAGCATTAATTAACCCAAGTTATATGGGCATGATTGCGAAAGAGGGGACTGTATTTAAAGTGATTTCCCCACAAATCTCAGCAGGTGGAATTGAAAACTTAGATAGCCTTTTACAGCCTTACATTGATATTGAGTTAGGCAAAGGTCCATCAAAAACACAGTTTAATTTAGCGCAAACCGCACAGCCTCGAAATAAATACAGCAATGGCGTGCCATTTATTTTGGAAACTAGTGATGCGATGAATTTAACAGAAGGATCACCTGTGCTTTATCGAGGCGTTGAAGTGGGAACCGTGCGTAAGTTTGAATTGAATTCTTTAGGTGATCGTGTGTTGGTACATATTGCGATTACGCCGAAGTATCAACATTTAGTACGTAAAAATTCAGAGTTCTGGGTTTCATCAGGTTATGATTTCAACCTTGGTTGGAAAGGGGCTGAATTTAATACCGGTAGTATACAGCAATTGTTGAAAGGGGGGATTTCGTTCTCGACTCCATCGGGTACGATCGTTCAACCGCAAGCAACGGCAAATCAGCGCTTTATGTTGCAAGTGAAGAAACCAGCTGAAGCACCAACTTGGAATTCTGGTGCTTTACCGGCAAATCAATAAAACATAAAAAGAAATAACCGCACTTTTGAATCATCAAAGTGCGGTTATTTTTTAGGTATTTTGAATAGTGTTATAGGTGTTATTGTCCCATATTTTTGACTGATTTTAAAAAGCCTTTGGCTGAAGTATAGACTTCATCTTTTCCCTGAGCATGTAAAATCATATCGGACATTTCTCGGAAAGCGCCTTTACCGCCTCCAAGTGCAAGCACATAATCTACGGCATTTTGCACATAAGGTGCAGAGTCTGCCACAGCAAAAGAAAGGCCACAGGTTGCAAAAGCAGGGAGATCGACGCTGTCATCACCAATATAGGCAGTTTGTTCTGCGGTAACTCCTGCTTGTTTCATGAGTTCCAAACAAGCACTTTCTTTCTCAAGCTTGCCTAAAAAGAACAATTTAATTCCGAGATCACTAATTCGCTTACGTAGAATCGCAGAATCTCTGCCCGATAATACGGCGACTTGAATACCTGCATCCATCAACATTTTGACACCAAGTCCATCGCGTACATGGAAACTTTTAATGGCTTCACCATTCGCATCGTAATGGAGTAGTCCGTCAGTTAATACACCATCGACATCGGTGATGACCAATTTAATTTTCTTTAATTTTTCGTTAATCATTAGCTTGAGAACTCCACTAAGCCCACAACATTATTTTCGTCATTGACCACAACCAGTGAGTGAATTTTCTTCTCTTTCATCAAGTCTTCCGCTTTCGCCAAGAATTCATTTTCATGAATGGTTTTTGGTGAAGAGGTCATCAATTCTTTAGCGGTCTTGTTAAGGGTATCAGCACCATTAGCTGTTAATGCTCGGCGCACATCACCATCGGTAATAATGCCTTTAAGTTGTTGGTTTTCCATCACTAATGCCACACCCATGCGACCTTCATTCATAATGCTTAAGCAATCAGTGAAGCTGGTATCTGGTGTCGTAATTGGTAGGCGAGTTTGCATTTGATCTTTTACTTTGCATAACAATCGACGACCAAGGCTACCGCCTGGATGGAATTTCGCAAAATCAGCTGGTTGGAAATGGCGAGCAGTAATCAATGAAACCGCAAGGGCATCGCCTAAGGCTAAAGTGACTAATGCCGAAGTGGTTGGTGCGAGGTTGTTTGGACAGACTTCACGCTCTACGGTGATATCTAAAACATAATCCGCATGGCGAGCAAGCGTTGAGTTTTTATTGCTGGTTAGGGCAATAATTTTATTACCAAAGTTTTTCAAACTTGGAATGAGTTTATTTACATCATCGGTTTCACCGCTATAAGAAATCAGCATCACGATATCGATCGGTTTTAACATACCTAAATCGCCATGAAAGGCTTCAGTCGGGTGCAGGAAGAAACTTGGGGTTCCTGTTGAGGCAAAAGTCGCCACCATTTTTTTGCCAATTAGCCCTGATTTACCAATACCACCAATGACTAAACGACCTTCGCAAGCAAGGATAAGATCCACAACTTGAGAAAACTCATCATCCAAGCGTTGGCTTAGTTGTGCAAGCGCTTGGCTTTCGACAGAAAGGGTTTCTCGTGCGATTTGTAAATAATTCATAGGAAATCCTTATGATAAAAGTGCGGTTGAAAATAACCGTGTTTTGCAGGGCTATTCTAACGGAAGTTATTAAAAATAAGAATGAAAATTTGACCGCCCTTTGAATTCCCCCTATACTACGCCGCGAGTTGGTTAGACAATCGCTGGTTTATTGAAGCCCTTAACCGTGTTCGCACGACCTAGTGGGACAAGTAAACGAGAGGAAAGTCCGAGCTACAAAGGGCAGAGTGCCGGATAACGTCCGGGCGGCGTGAGCCGACGACCAGTGCAACAGAGAGCAGACCGCCGTGAAAACGGTAAGGGTGAAAGGGTGTGGTAAGAGCACACCGTGCCGTTGGTAACAACGTGCAGCAAGGTAAACTCCACTCGTAGCAAGACCAAATAGGAACTCAATGGATGGCCCGTCCAGAGTTCGGGTAGGTTGCTTGAGCGGCAGAGTAATTTGTCGCCTAGAGGAATGATTGTCCACGACAGAACTCGGCTTATCGACCAACTCAACAAATTCATCAAAAAATGACCACACTTTTGTTTTTTCAATTCTCATTGAGATAGAATGAATAAAAGTGCGGTCATTTTCTTTTGTGTTTTACCATAAACTCATTTGTTCTAAATGGCTTTCTTCCGGTAACGTCACGTGTAACCCCACGAGACGAATGGATTTCCCCTGGCTACGTTGCCAAATTTGTTCCAGTAATTGCTGAAAGCTTTTTAGTGATAAAGGCAAACCTGTTTTTTCTAAGGTTGTCACTTGAAAATCTTCAAATTTTAATTTCACCCCAATTTTGCGAAAAACCGTTAAGGGGACATTCGGCGCACTTCGTTCAATACGGCGAATAAGCTCAGCATAGAGATTATCTAGCAGCGCTATACCTTGTTCAAGATGACGAATATTTTTGGATAAAGTGCGTTCCACCCCAATAGATTTTCGTTCTCGATATGCTTGAATTTCACGATCATCAATGCCATGGCTAAAATCCCAAATTCGCTTACCCATTTTACCGAAGATATTTAACAAAATAGATTGATCGAGTTTTTGCACATCTTCGCAAGTTTCTAATCCCATTTTCAATAAACGTTCAGAGGTAACTTTGCCCACGCCAGGGATTTTTTTCAATGGCAGTGTTTTTACAAACTGTTCAACTTCATGAGGTTGAATCACAAATTGCCCATTCGGTTTATTCATATCGGAAGCAATTTTGGCGAGAAATTTAAGCGGTGCGACGCCAGCAGAGGCTGTCAGTTTTAACTCATCAAAAATCGCTTGGCGAATTTCTTGTGCGATCCAAGTGGCGGATCCTGAACATTGTGTACAATCCGTGACATCTAAATAAGCTTCATCTAAGGAAAGTGGCTCAATGATAGAAGTGTAACGCTGAAAGATCTGATGAATTTGTGCAGATACCTGTTTATAAAGCGGCATATTAACTGGTACTAAAATCAAATTTGGGCATTTTTTGATAGCTTGTGCTGTCGGCATAGCACTGTGTAAACCAAATTTTCGAGCTTCGTAATTACAGGTAGTGAGTACACCACGTTGTCGAGAACTCCCCCCCACAGCAACAGGTTTGCCCTGTAGCGTTGGATTTTCACGGATTTCAACAGAGGCATAAAAGCAATCCATGTCAATGTGAATGATTTTTCGGGTGGAACTCATGCGGTAAGTGCGGTCAAAATTAGGCGTGTTTTTAGTATATCGAAAAGAAAATAACTGTTCAAGTATACAGTTATTAAAAAGCCCACATTACGTGGGCTAGATAAGAGAATTAACGATCAGAAAGAACGGTTTTATCACCAAACAGTATAACGCGTTCAATAGGATAAACATCAATTTTTTCTTGTTGGTTCATAAAGACTTTACGTGCATCTTCAGCTAATTGAACAAACGGAATTTGTAAATTAATACTGATGGATTTGCCCGGTTGTAATGGGGTTTCTAAATTGATTTGCATATCTTGGCTATAAATCACTTTGCGGTTATTCACATAGACGCCCACCCATTGAATATTTTTGATTGGTTTTTGACCAATGTTAGTGATCTCATGTTTGAATGCACTTAATGCTTGGCCATTTTCATCAACTACCATTTCACGATTACCAATATTGATGGCAAGATATTTGTCGATGTTATCACTCGCTTTTGCCACTTGTTGAGTTGCTTGTGCTGTTTTTGCAGGTGCTGCTTCTTTTGCAATAACTTGCGTGTTAAACGCTAAACATAATGCACCTAATGAAAGTGCGGCCAGAGATTTTAATGTTTTCATTATTCGATTCCTTATAAAAAAGTGGCAAAATTTTACCCTAACTTCCCAGGTTAATAAATAGCTTCTTTTGCTTTCTTAGATTTTTTGATAAACTGTCGAACGATTTTGGGGCTGATTCTGGATTCGACGGGATTAGCGAAGCCCAAGGTGCACGTCGAGGTGCGGTAGGCCTCGTAAATAAACCGCAAAAAAATAGTCGCAAACGACGAACAATACGCTTTAGCAGCTTAATAACCTGCTCATAGCCTTCGCTCCCCAGCTTCCGCTCGTAAGACGGGGATAAAGCGGAGTCAAATCAAAACGAGATCGTGTGGAAGCCGCTGTTTGAGGATCGAAGCACTAAATTGAATCAAACTAGCTTAAGTTTAGCGTGTCTGTCCGCATGCTTAAGTGAAATTAAAGACGAGACTAAACGTGTAGTACTGAAGGTAGAGTAATTTCGGACGCGGGTTCAACTCCCGCCAGCTCCACCACAAAATAAACCTATCAAGTCCTATGAAAGACTTTAAAGCCTTGAAAATAATGACTTCAAGGCTTTTTTATTGCGCTTTTAACTTTTATCAAACTCTCGAATTTGAGTAGTACATTTAATAGTTGGAGCTTATTGATTGGTTAGATTGTTGCATTATTAAAGCGCTTAGTAATCGGTAAATTATCAGCTAAAGGAGAAAAAATGAATATTTTATTATTAGACGGCGGTAAAGATTTCGGACATTCACATGGTGAGTTAAATCATACACTTCACAAAAAAGCGAAAGAAGTGTTGACCGCACTTGGACACAATGTAAAAGAAACCGTGATTGATACCGGCTATGATGTTGAAGCAGAAATCGAAAAATTCTTGTGGATGGATGCCGTAATTTGGCAAATGCCAGGCTGGTGGATGCACGAGCCTTGGACAGTGAAAAAATACATAGACGAAGTATTCACCACTGGACACGGCAAGCTTTATCAAAGTGATGGTCGTCATCGTGTCAATTCGACTGAAGGCTACGGCACAGGCGGTTTGTTACAAGGCAAAAAACACATGCTTTCACTTACTTGGAATGCGCCGATTGAAGCGTTTACCCGCGAAGGCGACTTCTTCGAAGGAAAAGGCGTGGATGTGTTATACATGCATTTCCACAAACTCAACGAGTTCATCGGCCTGACCCGTCTGCCGACATTCTTATGTAACGATGTGATTAAAAATCCACAAGTAGAACAATACTTAGCTGACTACCAAGCACATTTAGAAAAAGTGTTCGGTTAATTGAGAAATATTCGTTTAGAAGGTGAGCATTTTTGCTCACCTTTTTTATTCGATTTTCAATACATCTTAAAGCCAATTTTTAGTAACATGGGCAGTAAAAAGGAATATGTTGGCTTAAATAACGTATTATTGTATCTAATACTTTATCTAAAAAAGTTAGTTTGCACATCAAACTTCCTTATAGAAAGGGAGAATGAATATTTCATCTAACAATGCAGATAAGCTCTCATCCAGAGTGAAGACGAAGAGTTTAAAAGTTTACGTAGAACAGTTTACATCTGAACAGAAATTGTGGTTTTCAATAGTGGATTATCGTGGATAGGATTGAATGATAAATATACTGTTGTATAGGATTATTACATATAATTAGTGTACAATATTTATGTCTTAACTTACTGTTATTAGGGAATAAATTATGAGTATTCAAGATTATGCTATCAAAGGCGAAGCATTTTATTTAAAAGATGTATTCAGTTCAATGTTTCAGTATTCCATTCCTGATTATCAACGTCCATATTCTTGGGAAGAAGAACATATCAAACAATTATTCGATGACTTATATGAGTTTTATCAACGGAAAACAGACGAAAGCTATTTTTTAGGCAGTATTGTAGTTATAAAAAAAGACCATCAACCACAAGCCGATGTGGTTGATGGTCAGCAACGTTTAACTAGCTTGACAATTTTATTTGCAACATTAGCAAATTCTTTGAATGGAAAATATAAAGAAAGTATTGCCAAGTATCTCCAACAACCTGAAGATCTTGCAGAGAGTATTCCTGCTCAACCAAGACTAATTCTGCGCAAACGCGATAAAGATTTCTTTAAAAAATACATTCAAGATTTGGAAGTAAATAAAATCGAAGCATTGACCATAGAACATGATTGCAAAAATGATGCTCAGAAAAATATAGTTAGAAATGCTTTGGTATTATTAAAAGCAATCCCCGAAAAGCTAAAAAACGAAGAAGAAGTTTTTGATTTTTTCAAGTTTCTAATTCAAAAATGTTGCTTGGTCGTTGTATCTACACCTAATCAAAAATCAGCATTTCGTATTTTTTCCGTTATGAATAATCGTGGTTTGGATTTATTGCCAACTGATATTTTAAAAGCAGACTTGATAGGAAAAATACAGACTAATCAAGATGAATATACTCAAAAATGGGAAGATTTAGAGCAAGAGCTAGGACGAAACCGTTTTAATGAACTATTTACCCATATCCGTATGATAGAGTTAAAAAATAAAGCACAAAGAAGTATTTTAGAAGAATTACAAGAGTTAGTTTTACCTAAAATTACTTCTATTTCAGACTTTATTGATAATGAACTTTCTAGTTATGCTTCAGCATTTAGCGCATTAAAAAATAGTAAGTACCGAGCAGATAGCAATGAATTTGAAATAAACCAATATATTTATTGGTTAAATCGAGTAGGCTTTTCTGAATGGTTACCCGTAGCGATATTGTTCTTACATCAAAAACCAGATAGTAATCAATCGATTGAGTTCTTTAAATATTTAGAGGTATTAACTTCTTATTTGCATCTATCTGCAAAAGATGTAAATAAACGCATTGAACGTTATGCCTTAATCTTAAAGGATTTGCAGAATAATCCGAGACAATGTAGCTCAAACTTATTCTTAAACGACGAGGAAAAACAATCTTTTAAAGAACTATTGGATGGCAATATTTATAATAAGCTTACATCAATTAGAAGAAATTATTTGATTTTAAGATTGGATGCTATGATTTCCGATGGTGCAGCTAATTATAATAATGAGTCTGGATTATTAACAATTGAGCATGTGTTGCCACAAACAATAGATGAAGGCAGTCAATGGAAACAGTGGTGGGTAGACAAAGATGGGAACGATACCCTACACCAAACTTGGTTGCACCGATTGGCAAATTTAGTTCCATTGAATAAGAGACGCAATTCTGCTGCTTCAAATTGGGAATTTAAAACAAAGAAAGAAAAATATTTTTCAGGGAATGATAGCGTTTCTTCCTATGCTCTGACTAGCCAAGTATTAAAAGAAAATGAGTGGACACCAGAGATTGTAAAAAATCGACAAAAAGAATTATTGGAAAGTATTTACAAAAACTGGTCTTTATCGCATCTATAGGAACTTTAGTCTGCTCAAAGAGATTAGGCTCAATAAAAAACCGTCTGAAACGATCATTCAGACGGTTTTTATTTCTCCAAGAGTTTGTGAAAGACATTAAAAATGAGATAATTCTCAAACCTTTAAAAGGCTTTATTTATAAAAATATTTGGAGAAAGCATGGAACATAAACTTGAGGACATCATTGCGATTTTTAATCAATGTTTTGAAGAAGAATATAATACGCGATTAGTTAAAGGTGGGGATGAGCCGATTTACATTCCTGCAAATGATGAGGTGCCTTATAATGCGATTTATTTTGCGAGAGGCTTTTACAGTAGCGCATTACATGAAATCGCCCATTGGTTAGTGGCGGGGAAAGAGCGCCGTAAATTAGAAGATTTTGGCTATTGGTATGAGCCGGATGGCCGTTCAGAAGATCGTCAGCGTGATTTTGAAAAGGTCGAAGTGAAGCCTCAAGCATTGGAATGGATTTTAGCCACTGCGGCGGGATTTCGTTATTTTGCCAGTGCGGATAATTTGAATGGCAATCCGGGAGATACGCAACCATTTAAGCAAGCGGTATATGAACAAGTAAAAACCTATGCAGAAAAAGGCTTACCAAAACGCGCAGAAACCTTGCGTCATGCGTTGGCTCAATTTTATGGCACAGAAGATCGAATTGATTTAACGAAGTTTGATGTGACTCGCATCTAAAGTGCGGTCATTTTTAGGCAGATTTTGCGTCTGTCAATTTTCCTTAAAATCGGCTAAAATAGGCCGATTTTATTTTTGGCTTTAACTTTATAAAAATATGAAAGATTCTATTATTGCAAAACTTGAAAGTTTAAAAGAACGTTATGAAGAATTAGAGGCATTGCTAGGCGATGCATCGGTGATTTCGGATCAGGATAAATTCCGCGCGTATTCTAAAGAATATTCACAACTTGAAGATGTGGTGAAATGTTTTAATCGTTGGAATCAGCTTAATTCTAACATTGCTGAAGCAGAATTGATGTTAGATGATCCTGAAATGAAAGAAATGGCAGAAATGGAAATTGAAGAATCCAAAGCCGAAATTGAAGAAGTGGAGCAACAACTTCAAATTCTTTTATTACCGAAAGATCCAAATGATGAATATAACTGCTATTTAGAAATTCGCGCAGGTACAGGAGGGGATGAAGCAGGTATCTTTGCCGGCGATTTATTCCGTATGTACAGCCGTTATGCTGAAAGTAAACGCTGGCGTGTTGAAATGCTCAGCGCAAATGAAAGCGAGCAGGGCGGTTATAAAGAAGTGATCGTTAAAGTAAGCGGTGATGGCGTGTACGGCCAGTTAAAATTTGAATCCGGTGGTCACCGTGTACAACGCGTACCAAAAACAGAAAGCCAAGGTCGTATTCATACTTCTGCTTGTACTGTTGCGGTGATGCCAGAATTACCAGAATCAGAAATGCCGGAAATCAATCCTGCAGATTTACGTATTGATACCTACCGTTCATCTGGTGCGGGTGGTCAGCACGTTAATACAACAGACTCTGCGGTACGTATTACCCACATTCCAACAGGTATTGTGGTGGAATGTCAGGATGAGCGTTCACAACATAAAAACAAAGCCAAAGCAATGTCTGTATTGGCTTCACGTATTGTTCAAGCCGAGCAAGAGCGTCAAGCGGCAGAGCAAGCGGATACTCGCCGTAACTTGCTCGGTTCAGGCGATCGCTCTGATAAAATTCGTACTTATAACTACCCACAAGGTCGTGTAACCGATCACCGTATCAACTTAACGCTCTATCGCTTAGATGAAGTGATGAACGGCAAAATTGATGAGCTTATTCAGCCGATTATTACTGAATATCAAGCCGATCAATTAGCAGCGTTATCTGAGAATAATTAATGACCTATCAACAATGGCTTGCCGATGCTGCGCAAGCCTTAAATCAGGTAAATCCGACAGAGGATGGTAAAGTTGATGCGTTAGTGCTATTGCAACACGCAACGGGTAAATCGAGAACACAAATTTTAGCTTTCGATGAAACGGAAATTGATGAAAAAGTGCGGTTAAAATTGACCGCACTTTTAGATCGTCGTTTAAAAGGCGAACCTATCGCTTATATCCTCGGCGAAAAAGAATTCTGGTCCTTGCCTTTAAATGTGTCTGAAGGAACATTAATTCCTCGTCCCGATACTGAAATTCTCGTAGAAAAAGCATTGCACATTGCGTTAGAAAAACTGGAAGAAAATCCACCGCACTTTCGTATTCTCGATCTAGGTACCGGCACTGGCGCTATTGCGTTGGCGTTGGCTTCTGAGCTTTCTCCTATTTGTCAAAAAAAGCATATTCAATTGGATGTTATTGGTGTTGATTTAATGCCAGAAGTCGTCAAATTAGCGCAATCCAATGCAGAAAAAAATCAGCTCAAGGTACAATTTTTACAGAGTCGTTGGTTCGAAAATGTTGAAGGGCAGTTTGATATTATCGTCAGTAATCCACCTTATATCGATGAAGCCGATGAGCATCTTTTCCAAGGTGATGTGCGTTTCGAGCCTCGTTCGGCGTTGGTGGCGGGCGAAAACGGTTTAGCTGATTTACGTCATCTTATTGAGTATGCACCAGGACATTTAAAAGATAACGGCTATTTATTGTTAGAGCACGGCTGGAAGCAGGGTGAAGAAGTGCGGTCAATTTTCTGGCAAAATCATTGGCAAGGGGTTGCAACTATACGGGATTATGGCGACAATGAGCGCGTAACGTTGGGATATTGGAAGCGGTAATGAAATACGATCAAAAAGCCTTGTATGCTGAACTGACTCATTTTTATTTGAGCATTTGTGAGAAAGAGCAACTTGATGAGCCTCGTATAAGAGGGCTTGTTGGAAGCTTGGTGCGTAAAGCTCGCCAAGCTATTCCAGAAGAATGGGATGATAAAGCTAAAATTCATCAATTCTTGCAGCTATTTTATGGCGATTGGAGCTTTCATTGCGATGCGGATAATTATTTCTATGCCCGAAATTTATACCTTCCGTATATTCTAGAAGAGCGTGAAGGCATGCCAGTGAGCCTTGGCGCCTTAATACTTTATTTGGCAGCAAGTTTAAAATTGCCGATTTATCCCGTGAATTTCCCGACCCAACTGATTTTACGTGCAGAAGTCGATGGTGAAGTAGCGTTTATTGATCCTTGGAGCGGAAAATATATTTCTGTGGATGAATTGAAAAAGCTCTATGAAGGCGCCTTTGGTTTTGGGGCTCAAATTCAACCTGAGGATTTAGCTCGAGCAGATATTCTGATGCTTACCGCACGTTTCCGTCAGCTCGCAAAAAATGCCTTAATTCGTGAAGAACAAAACGATTTGGCTTTTAATTATATCCAATTCTTGTTAGCGGGAAGAAAAGATCCTTACGATATTCGCGATCGTGGGTTAGTGTTGGCGCAAATGGGCGCTTATCCTTCAGCCATTGAGGATTTGGAATATTTTGTGGATCAATGTCCGAATGATCCTACTTCTTCTCTGTTAAAAACTCAACTTTTAGAACTGAAAGGCGAAGCATTGAAAGATGCCAATGCCATCCATTAAAAAGGAAATATTATGCAAAATAAAATTGTAAAAATTGGCAATATTGATGTCGCAAATGACAAACCTTTTGTACTTTTCGGCGGAATGAACGTGCTTGAAAGTCGCGATATGGCAATGCAAGTTTGTGAAGCTTACGTGAAAGTGACTGAAAAGTTGGGCGTTCCTTATGTTTTTAAGGCATCTTTCGATAAAGCTAACCGTTCTTCAATTCATTCTTACCGTGGTCCAGGTATGGAAGAAGGTTTAAAAATTTTCCAAGAGATAAAAGAAACCTTTGGTGTGAAAGTGATTACCGATGTGCACGAAATCTATCAATGTCAGCCTGTTGCTGATGTGGTGGACGTGATTCAGTTACCTGCATTTTTAGCTCGTCAAACTGATTTAGTCGAAGCTATGGCAAAAACGGGTGCGGTAATTAACGTGAAAAAACCACAATTCTTAAGCCCTGGTCAAATGGGCAATATTGTCGATAAGTTTGAAGAATGTGGTAACGATAAAATTATCCTTTGTGATCGCGGTTCAAACTTTGGCTACGATAATTTAGTGGTGGATATGTTAGGTTTCGGCGTAATGAAAAAAGTGTCTAAAGGCAGCCCAGTTATTTTTGACGTGACCCATTCATTACAATGCCGTGATCCGTTTGGTGCCGCTTCAGGTGGTCGTCGTGAACAAGTGACCGAATTAGCCCGTTCTGGCTTAGCAATTGGCATTGCAGGCTTATTCTTAGAAGCGCACCCAAATCCAAATCAAGCAAAATGTGATGGTCCTTCAGCATTGCCACTTTCGGCATTAGAAGGTTTTGTCTCGCAGATGAAAGCCATTGATGATTTAGTGAAGTCTTTCCCTGAATTAGATACATCTATCTAATAGAGAAGTGCGGTTGAAAATAGCGTTGTTTTTGACCGCACTTTTGTTCTGTAAAAGGAGAAAACAATGAATATCGTATTTTTAGACAGCACGGCAATTCCGAAACATATTCCTATTCCTCGTCCAAGCTTTCCGCATAACTGGGTAGAGTATGAATATACTTCCGCAGATCAAACTATTGAGCGAGCCAAAGACGCGGATATTATTATCACCAGTAAAGTGATTTTAAGCCGTGAGGTGTTGCAACAATTACCTAAATTAAAATTAATTGCTATCACCGCAACAGGCACCAATAACGTGGATTTAGACGCAGCAAAAGAATTGGGTGTGGCAGTTAAAAATGTGACAGGTTATTCTGCCACGACGGTACCAGAGCATGTGTTGGGCATGATTTTTGTGTTAAAACACAGCTTGGCTGGCTGGCAGCGCGATCAAATCACGGGAAAATGGACAGAGAGTAAACAGTTCTGCTACTTTGATTATCCCATTACAGATGTCAAAGGTTCAACGTTAGGTGTGTTTGGAAAAGGCTGTTTAGGTACAGAAGTAGGGCGTTTAGCCGAGCTTTTAGGCATGAAAGTGCTTTATGCTGAACATCGACATGCGACAACGTGCCGTGAAGGTTACACACCTTTTGAAGAGGTGCTAAAACAAGCAGATATTCTGACATTGCATTGTGCATTGACTGAAACAACTAAAAATTTAATCAATCAAGAAACCTTGTCACTTTGTAAGAAAGGTGCGTATTTAATCAATACTGGTCGTGGTCCATTGATTGACGAGCAAGCAGTTTGTGACGCATTAAAATCAGGGCAATTAGGTGGCGCCGCATTAGATGTGTTAGTGAAAGAACCACCAGAGAAAAACAATCCTCTGATTGAATTAGCGAAAACGATGCCGAATTTAATTATCACGCCTCATATTGCTTGGGCGAGTGATAGTGCGGTAACCACGCTAACGAAAAAAGTGACACAAAATATCGAAGATTTCGTTCAACAATTAAATCAAAAATAATGAATTTACCTATTTCTTTATACGTCGCCCTGCGATATTGGCGTGCAAAAAGCGCCGATCGTTTTGGGCGACTTGTTGCTAATTTGGCAAGCTTTGGCATCGTACTGGGTGTGATGGCATTGATTATTGTGCTTTCTGTCATGAATGGATTAGAAGGCTATCAAAAACAACAGGTGCTTTCGACAATTCCGCATGCGATTGTGAGCCAAGATACGCCTATTTCGGCAGAAAAAACGCTTGAAAATACACCGCACTTTGTGCAAAAAGCCGTGCCAATTAATACGACAAATGTTGTGTTTCAAACAGCAAAAGGTGTGAGTGCAGGACAAGTAATTGGTATTCAGTCTTTTTCAGATGATCCTTTACTGGAAGGTTTCGATCCTAGCCAATTTAATCAACTTTTACCGCAAGGTGAGTTTAAGTTGATCATTGGTGATAATCTGGCTCAAAAATTAGGTTTAGCAGTGGGCGATAAAGTTCGCTTAATGATTACTGAAAATAGCCAATATACGCCATTTGGTCGTGTGCCGATGCAGCGTTTATTTACGGTGAGTGAAATTTACTATGATTATGGCGAAGCATCAGGTTATGAAGTTTTTGCTAATTTAGCGGATATTGGTCGCCTAATGCGTATTCAGCCAGGTGAGGCGCAAGGCTATCGTTTATTCCTGGATGATCCTTTCCAAATCACAGAATTGCCAACCTATTTCAAAGAGAGTCATATCAGCGATTGGCGTGTCCAAAAAGGGGAGTTTTTCCAAGCAGTTCGTATGGAAAAAAATATGATGGGCTTGTTGATTAGCTTAATTATTGTTGTGGCGATTTCCAATATCGTCACCTCATTAAGTTTAATGGTGGTGGATAAACAAGGAGAAATCGCTATTTTGCAAACACAAGGTGTTACTAAATCACAAGTACGTTCTATCTTTATTTATCAAGGTTTATTGGTTGGACTAGTGGGCACATTGATTGGTGCTGTACTGGGCGTATTAATTACCTTAAATCTTGGGGCAATTTTAAGTGCGGTCAATCCGAACGGTGTTTTCTTGCCAACATCCATTGAGCCTGTGCAAGTCATTATTGTGATTGCCTTTTCTTTATTGTTATCTTTATTATCAACCATTTATCCAGCTTATCGTGCGGCAAAAGTAGAACCTGCCGCCGCCTTGAGATACGAATAAGTTTTAATGGTAAATAAATGATGGATGAACAATCACTTTTAGCGCTTGATACACAACATATTTGGCATCCTTATTCTTCAGTTTCTTCTGATATGCCTCTTTATGCGGTAGAACGTGCAGATGGCGTGATGATAACCTTAAAAGATGGTCGTCGTTTGATTGATGGCATGTCTTCTTGGTGGGCGGCGTTACATGGTTATAATCACCCTCGTTTAAATGCGGCTGCACAGAATCAGTTGGCAAAAATGAGCCATATTATGTTTGGAGGATTTACCCACGAACCTGCGGTGGAATTAGCTCAATTATTGGTAAAAATTTTGCCAAATAGCTTAGATAAGATCTTTTTTGCTGATAGTGGTTCTGTTGCTGTGGAAGTGGCGATGAAAATGGCTATTCAATATCAGCACGCTAAAGGGGAAGTACAACGGCAAAAATTCGCTACCATCCGTTCTGGTTATCATGGTGATACTTGGAATGCGATGTCAGTGTGTGATCCAACCACAGGGATGCATCATTTATTTCATCATAGTCTGCCCATACAATATTTTCTTCCTCAACCCAATATTCCATTTAATGAATCTTGGAATGATAGTGCGATTGAACCTTTAGCTGATTTACTTAAGAAAAAAGGTAGCGAAATTGCCGCACTTATTTTAGAGCCTGTGGTGCAAGGCGCGGGCGGTATGTATTTTTATTCGCCAACTTATTTAGTGAAAGCACAAGCGCTTTGTAAACAATATGGTGTATTGCTAATTTTTGATGAAATTGCCACGGGTTTTGGCCGTACAGGGAAATTATTTGCTGCCGAGCATGCTGGAATTTCGCCAGATATTATGTGTATCGGTAAAGCCTTAACAGGTGGTTATTTAACTTTATCTGCAACCATTACGACCACTGAAATCGCGAAAACTATTTGTGGCGGTGAGGCTAAATGCTTTATGCACGGACCCACTTTTATGGCAAACCCGTTGGCCTGTGCAATTGCGGCAGAATCTATCCGTTTATTATTGGAAAGCCCTTGGCAGCAAAATATTCAGCGAATTGAGTCTTCCTTAAAACAACAACTTTTGCCTTTAGCTAAAAAAGATTATGTCAAAGAAGTTCGCGTATTAGGGGCGATTGGGGTGGTTGAAATGAAAAGTGCGGTAAATATGAAAACTTTAGTCCCACGTTTTGTGGAACAAGGTGTTTGGATTCGACCTTTCGGAAAATTGGTTTATGTGATGCCTCCATTTGTGATTAAAGATGATGAACTTCAGAAATTAACGGAAGGCATGATTCTGGCTTTAACTCAGGAATATGAACATTAGGATAAAAAATGGATGCTTTCAAACAGCAACTGGAACAGCTTAGCGCACAAAATCAATATCGTTCAATTCCAGATTTAGTTCATCAAGGACGATATATTATGCGAGAAAATTGCAAAATGTTGAATATGTCATCGAATGATTATTTAGGTTTGGCATCGAATGAAAACTTGCGCCAGTCTTTTTTACAGCAATATGGCGATAATTTTCCTTCTTTTACCAGTTCTTCGTCTCGTTTATTAACGGGAAATTTTCCTGTTTATACCGATCTTGAGCAGCTTATTGCTCAACGTTTCCAACGAGAAAGCGTTTTATTATTTAACAGTGGCTATCACGCCAATCTTGGTATTTTACCGGCGTTGACGACAACAAAAAGTTTAATTTTGGCAGATAAATTAGTGCATGCCAGTATGATTGATGGTATTCGTTTAAGCCAATGTGAGTTCTTTCGTTATCGTCATAATGATTATGAACATCTAAAGAATCTGCTCGAAAAAAATGCCGGAAAATTTGACCGCACTTTTATTGTAACGGAATCGGTTTTTAGTATGGATGGCGATGTAGTTGATTTGAACTATCTTGTTCAATTAAAAAAACAGTTTCCAAATACTTATCTTTATGTGGATGAAGCCCATGCAATAGGTGTTTACGGTAAAAACGGATTAGGTATTGCCGAACGAGCTAATGTGATAGCTGATATAGATTTATTGGTTGGCACTTTTGGTAAAGCCTTAGCTTCAATGGGCGCTTATGTCGTCTGTGATCAAATATTAAAAGAATGTTTGATTAATCAAATGCGTCCATTGATTTTTTCAACCGCACTTCCGCCGTTTAACGTGGCTTGGACTCATTTTATTTTTGAACGATTACCACAACTTTCAAAAGAAAGAACGCATCTTGAGCAGTTAAGTGCATTTTTACGCCAAGAAGTGGAGCATAGAACGCAAATAATGCCAAGCCAAACTTGCATCGTTCCCTATATTTTAGGTGAGAACGAAGCAACCCTCGCTAAGGCGAAAGCTCTGCAAGAGCAAGGTTATTATTGCTTGCCGATTAGACCACCGACAGTACCAAAAGGTACATCCAGAATACGATTATCTTTGACGGCAGATATGACAATGGATGAAGTAAAACAGTTTGTGGCATGCTTATAAGGAAATAATGTGAAAACGAAATTTTATGATCATCAAGGTGAGCATTTAATAGTTTATTTTGCTGGTTGGGGGACACCTCTTGATGCTGTGGCTCATTTGATTTTGCCAACAAATCACAATTTATTAATTTGCTACGATTATCAAGATTTGACGTTAGATTTTGATTTTTCTGCTTATCAGCAAATTCGTGTAGTTGCATGGTCAATGGGGGTTTGGGTGGCAGAGCGAGTATTACAAGGAATTACCTTACAATCTGCAACAGCAGTGAATGGTACAGGTTTACCTTGTGATGATAGCTTCGGTATTCCTTACGCTATTTTTAAAGGTACGCTAGAGAATCTCGAAGAAAATACTCGTTCAAAGTTTGAACGTAGAATCTGTGGTGATAAAGTATCTTTTGAACGTTATCAACAATTTTCTGCACGACCATTTAACGAAATTCATCAAGAACTCACCGCACTTTTTGCGATGATTCAGCAAGATAAACGCACAGATCTTATTCACTGGACAAATACATGGATTAGTTCTCGCGATAAAATTTTTATACCAGCTAATCAGCACCAATATTGGGCATCGCGTTGTGCGGTTCAGGAAATAGAAGGTGAGCATTATGTGTTTTCAAGATTTACCCACTGGTCGGCATTATGGAATCATTAACTTCCGTAGATAAATCGCGCATTAAACACGCCTTCCAAAAAGCCTTAAATAGCTATGATGAACATGCATTAATTCAACAAAAAATGAATATTAAGTTAATGATGCATTTGCAAGACTATTTACCAAATGGGTCACTAGATAGCGTTTTGGAACTCGGTTGCGGTTCTGGTATGTTGAGTACGTTGTTGCAAAAACAGATTTCAGCCAATTATTGGTTATTTAATGATTTGTGCGATGTGCATTCTCTACTCGCTGAAAAACTAATTCAACCCTTTGATTTTTATTGTAGTGATGCAGAGAACTTTCCTTTTCAACGACGATTTGACTTGATTGCAAGTGCATCAGCTGTACAGTGGTTCCATCATCCTGACAATTTTATTTCCCATTGTAAAACAGGATTGAAACCTAATGGTTTATTGGCGATGACGAGCTTTGGTGAAGATAATTTAAAAGAGATTCGCCAAATGACGAATGTGGGGTTAAGTTATCCGAATTTATCTCAATGGCAAAATTGGTTAGCCAATGATTTTGAGCTTTTATGGTGTGACGATTTTAATGTAATACTAGACTTTGATACGCCATTGGATGTACTCAAACATCTGAAATATACAGGTGTAACAGCGACTAACCAGAAAAATTGGACAAGAAAAAATCTCAACAAATTTGTTGATGATTACTTACAGGCTTTTAGTTTGCCATCGGGTAAAGTGGGCTTAACTTATCATCCATTGTTTTTTATCGCACGTTATTCTCATGCTGGAAATTAGTAAGGCGTATTTATGGGCAAGGTTATTTTTGTATCGGGCATTGATACCGATGTAGGTAAAACGGTTGCAACAGGCATTTATGCTAAAAAGTTGATGGAACAAGGCTTTTCCGTTATTACACAAAAAATGATTCAAACAGGCTGTAAAAATATCGCTGATGATTTGCTTGTACATCGAAAGATTCAAGGGATTGATTTGACAGCAGAAGATTTACAAGGCGACACCTGTCCTTATCTTTTTGAATACCCTTGTTCTCCTCATTTAGCTGCAAAGCTCGAGGGGCGAGAAATTAATGAAAAAATTATTGAAAAATCCACCGCACTTCTGGCAGAGAAATATGATTATGTGCTGCTGGAGGGGGCTGGTGGATTAATGGTGCCTTATTGTGACGAGGCGACGACGTTACATTATATCCAGTCAAACAATTACCCGTTGATTTTAGTGACATCGGGAAAATTAGGTAGTATTAACCACACATTATTAAGTTTAGAGGCCTGTCGTTCTCATGGTGTGCCAGTGCTAAGCGTAATGTATAACGGTTATCCAGAATACGATTCTATCATTAGTCAAGAGACGCAAGGTTATTTAAAGGGTTATCTTAAAAAATATTTTCCTGAGACGGGATTTGAATGCTTTGAGCGTATTGAAATTTAAGCTCAGGAAAAAGTGTGATAGACTCGCGCAAGTTTTTAATGAGATGATTTGCTGCTAAAGTGCGGTTAAAAAGAGTAAAAAATGAATAACTATTTATTAAAATGCGAAAACATCAATAAATTTTATCAAGAAGGTGAAAATCAAACGCAAGTGTTAAAAGGTGTTTCTTTTTCTATGGAACCCGCAGAGTTGGTTGCGATTGTAGGAAGCTCAGGTTCAGGGAAAAGTACTTTATTGCATACTTTAGGGGGACTTGATCAGCCAAGTAGCGGGGAAGTGTTTATTAATGGACAATCCTTACAAAAAACATCGGCTAATGAATTATCTGCTTTGCGTAATCGTTATTTAGGATTTGTGTATCAATTCCATCATTTAATGGCGGATTTTACCGCACTTGAAAATGTGATGATGCCGATGTTGATTGGTCATCAAAATAAAACAGAAGCGAAAGATCGTGCCGAAAAAATGCTAAGTGCGGTGGGATTAAGTCATCGCATTACTCACCGTCCATCAGCACTTTCGGGTGGTGAACGTCAACGTGTCGCGATTGCCCGTGCTTTAGTGAATAATCCATCGTTAGTTTTAGCGGATGAGCCCACAGGGAATCTCGATCACAAGACTACAGAAAGCATTTTTGAACTCATTCAACAACTTAACCAAGAGCAAAATATCGCTTTTTTATTAGTCACTCACGACATGGGGCTTGCTGAAAAATTATCACGTCGTTTAGTCATGCAAGATGGTATTTTGAAGGAAGGTGTATAATGAATACGCCATTTTTTATTAGCTGGCGTTATCAACGTGGTAAGCAGAAAAATCCTTTAGTTGCGTTAATTTCAAAATTCTCTGCAATTGGTATCGCCCTTGGTGTAGCAGTGTTGATTGTGGGGTTAAGTGCCATGAATGGGTTTGAGCGTGAATTAAACTCGCGCATTTTGGCTGTCGTGCCGCATGTAGAAATTACAGTAAATCCACAGGGTAATGACCCCACATTAAATCATTGGCAGAAGTTAGCCGAACGTCTAAAAACGAACAAAAAAATTACCGCACTTTCACCTTTTGTGAGTTTTACTGCCTTAGTTGAAAATGGCAATAAACTTAAAGTTGTACAAGTGAAAGGGGTCGATAAACAAGCTGAAGATCAAGTGAGTTCTCTTAGTAAGTTTGTGGAAGGCGATGGCTGGCAAAAATTCGCAGAAGAAGGAGGATTGGTGCTGGGCTCTGGTATTGCCAAAGCGTTAGATGTCAAAGCAGGCGATTGGGTGTCGTTATTAATCTCTCAACCGAATGGCGAAGATCAAATGGCTCAACCTAATCGTGAGCGTGTTCAAGTGACCGCTATTTTACGTTTAGATGGTCAGTTAGACCACAGTTATGCCTTACTGGCATTGCCTCAAGCACAAGAATTAATGGGGTATCGCGAAGATCAAATTACCGGTGTTGAATTGAAAGTTGATGATCCATTCAAGGTACAAGAAATGGATTATTCGATGCTAAATGATTATCCACAACTGCTTTACATTCAAAACTGGGTGGCAAAATTTGGCTATATGTATCGTGATATTCAACTTATTCGTACAGTGATGTATATCGCCATGGTGCTTGTAATTGGGGTAGCGTGTTTTAACATCGTTTCAACCTTAATTATGGCGGTAAAGGACAAGCAAGGTGATATTGCGATTATGCGAACCCTAGGGGCGAATAATGGATTTATTAAACAAATCTTTATTTGGTATGGCTTGCTTGCAGGAATGAAAGGGTGTTTGATTGGTATCGTGTTAGGTGTCGTACTCGCACTGAATCTCACGCCGATTATTCAAGGCATCGAGACATTACTTGGTAAAAAACTGTTATCAGATGGCATCTATTTCGTTGATTTCTTACCAAGTGAATTACATTGGTTCGATGTTGTATTAGTTCTCGTGGCAGCATTGGTATTGAGTTTACTCGCCAGTCTTTATCCAGCCAGTCGAGCCGCGAAGTTACAACCGGCTCAAGTATTGAGTAATCATTAATAAAAAAATCAGGGATTAAGTATTTAATCCCTGATTTTTTATTGTTCAACCATTAATCATTATTGGTTTTCTTTATCTGTTTTTAATAAGCCAGATGAACCTTCGGAATAATCACGTGGAGGCTCTTCAGATTTACTTTCTGATGAGGCTGTCACTAGCTGTTGAGTAAATAAACCTTTATTGGCAGGTTTGTTACCGAGTAAAGCTTCAGAGGAAACCGCGTAATGACGATACAGTTTTTGATAATCCCCAATTAAGGTTTTAAATAATTCGGCACTTTCCGCGAAATGTTTTTCAAGTTGTGCTTGTTGATCGCTTAACTGTGTTTTCACTTCTTTTAGCTCAGTTTCTGTCTGAACTTGTTTTTTAACTGAGCCTTTCGTTAAACGTAATAATAAATAGCCTAAGATTACGCCAACCACAAGCCCAATCACAGCGGCTTGCCATATTTCTGGTATCCATGATTGCATACATTACTCCTTATTTTGAATTCAGTGTTTAGTGTAAAGGAAAAACAAAAAGGTTTCTTTGCGGTTGATCACATTTTGAAAAAGCATTGTTTACACAGCTGCAATAATCACGATTTCAACTTTCCAATCAGGATCTGCAAGTTTCGCTTCTACTGTTGCTCGGCTTGGTGGATTTTGACTATCGACCCATTCATCCCATGCTTGGTTGAGTTGAGCATAATCTGCCATATCAGCAAGGAAGATTTGCGTGGTAAGAATTTTGCTTTTTTCAGAACCAATTTCTGCCAATAATTTATCGATCAGTGAAAGGACTTCTTTGGTTTGTTCGTAAGCATTTTGCTTAACGGTTTTTTCCGGTACTTGACCAGCAAAATAGGCGGTGTTGTTATGAATAACGACTTCAGAAAAGCGTTTGCTTGGTTGAATGCGTTGAATCGACATAATAGCTCCTTTTTGATGAAGATAATTCCATTCTAAAGGTGGTTTTAGACTTTGTAAATCAAGAAATTGTGAGATAAAATAATTGAGAATTTTTATCAACTAAAGGAAACTATGAAACTCCTGATTTCGAATCAATATGGCGCCATTGTGATGGCATTATTGCCTTTTGTTTACGGTATGTTATTAGCTTCACCTGTTTGGGCGCATTTCTTTTTGCTGTTAGCTTGGTTCACCATGTATTTGCTGAGTTACCCAATGCTTAGTCTCTTTAAAGGCAAAAATATGGCGGAATATAAAAAGTGGACAATCATCTATGGTGTCGCAGCTTTTTTATTTGCGCTTCCTGCCATTTTTTATAACTGGCAAATTCTTTTCTTTATTGCGGCCATGTTTCCTTTTGTGTTGGTGAGTATCTATTACACCAAGAAAAAAGATGAACGCAATCTTCTCAATGATTTAGCGGGTATTGCAATTTTTGCCCTTGCAGGCATGGGATCCTATTATTTTTCTGACCGCACTTTTGATGAAAAAATCTGGTGGGTAGCATTGTATCCAAGCTTATTTTTTATTGGTACGACGCTTTACGTCAAATCAATGATGCGTGAACGTAAAAATCCGCTTTATCTCAAAGCCTCTATTATTTTCCACGTGCTTTGTGTGCTCGGCTGCTTGTTTACCCAGCAATATGTCTTGTCACTTGCTTTTGTGCCGGCGTTAATTCGTGCCATTTATTTACCAACCAAGAAACTTTCGGTTAAGCAAGTCGGTCTAATAGAATTCGGAACATCCGCCATTTTTTTGATTATTTTATTGATAGCGACATTATAAGATGAAGACATTAGCCAAACTTTTACTCCTCACCACGCTTACCTTCAGCAGTTCAGCATTTGCGATGAAAACCATTGATTTAGTGGATAAAGCACAAATGACAGAACAGCAAAAAATGGATCTGGCGCAAAAACTGGCCGAGAAACAAGATTGGAAAGCCGTTTTTGAAATTATGTATCCTTTAGCTTTGGAAGGTAATTTACAAGCACAAAGCAATTTAGGAATGCTTTATAATTTAGGCCGTGGAGTGGATGAAAATAAAGAGTTGGCTTATTGGTGGTTTAGCGAAGCTGCTGAGCGAGGCAGCATTAAAGCCATCAATAATTTGGCGGTCATGTATTTCAACGGCAACAACTATGTGAAACAAGATACCGCTCAAGCGATTAAATTATTTGAGACCAGTGCAACAAAAGATCCTGATGCCATGCTTACATTAGGGGAAATTTATACCAATCAGAAAGAATTTACCAAAGCCTTTGAATGGTTCCAAAAAGCCGCTAATGCGGGTAGTAATGAGGGGCGATTCCGTTTGGCTCGTTTGTATGAAGAAGGGATTGGGACACAAGTCAATATTGGTTTGGCCAAATTGCTTTATTTGGAAATTATGAATACGGCGAAAAAGGATGAAATCAAAGAAATCGCCAGACAGCGATTACAGCGTTTAAGCTTGTATTAAAAAAGTGCGGTTGATTTTAACCGCACTTTTTTTATTTCACCTCTGCACCTTTCAACCAGCGTCTGACCCAACTGCGGTTTGGCATTAAGTTATGAATCAGATCTTCGCTCATCGGTAAGGGCTCGCCATAAATTAAGGAAGTCAGTGTTTCCCCTAAAAATGGTGCAGAGGTTAATCCTCGTGAGCCTAATGCGCCGATTAAATAGAGATTAGGGTAGTTTGCAGCCTGTTCTATTGGCTGTTTACGGCGGCGTAAATTAAACAAATTTTGATATTGTGTTTGCTGCGCTAAAAAATGAGGAACAGCCCCCATTATTGGCGTAAGATCACGAACCGAACAACGTACACCGATTCGAGCAAGATTGCCCGATGTATCTACTTCTTTTGTCCACTCTTCAGGAATATTTTGCTGAATTTTTTGTTGGTTTTCTTGTTGTTCGGTTAGGTTAAATTCACGAGTCGCATTATCACGAACATGACTGGCACCAATACAATGACTGGTTTTCGCTTGATCGACTGGTGTCAGGTAGCCGTCATAGCACAACACGGTTTTGAGTTTAAGTAACTTTTCCGATGTTGGAATTTGGCTCACTTGTCCTCGAACAGGATAGAGTGGGAGTTTTTGTGTTTGCTCAAAATCAGTGAGTTTATATCCGTTTGCTAAAACAACCACTTCATGGCAGAAAGTTTTATTTTCAGCTGTAGTGATTTGCCAACCATTTTCTGTTTGCGAAAGTGCGGTTACTTTTTGTGATGTTTTAATCTGGACACCTTGTTTTTCTAAAAAGGCAAAAGCATGCTGAACTAACTGACGTGGTGCAAGCCAAGCGCCTTGAGGAATAAAACCGCCCCCAAAAGGTAACGGTAAGCCCACTTTTTTGCTTAATTCAGTTTGACTTAATGACTGATATAAATCAGAAGGCAAATTCAGCTTAGCGATTTTATTTAATTTACTTTCAGCTTTCTCATTGTAAGCACAAAGCGCGACTCCACAGAATTCGTGTTCAAATTCAATTTTGTGCTGAATTGCCCATTGTAGTAATTGATGACCATAGGCGAAGGCATGAATATAAAAACGAATATTGCGTTCGTTATCATCACTCAGTTGCGGATAAAAAGCGCCTTGTTTGTTGCCAGAGGCATTAAGGGCAGTTTGCTCATCTTCGCAATAAATTGTGATTTTTGCTCCGCGTTTAAGCAAGGAGATAGCCGTACAAAGCGAGGCAATCCCGCCACCAATAATGGCAATATCTTGCTCGTTTAGATTAGCGGACTGACTATGAAACCAGGGAGCTGAAAGTGCAGTCATTTTTTCATGTTTTTTTTGACCAGAAAGACATTCTCGTTTTTTACCAAAGCCTTTGCGCTTCGTAATATCAAAGCCTGCATTTTCTAAGCCTTTTCTGACCGCACTTGCCGCAGTAAAGGTCGCAAAGGTGCCTTGTGATTTAGTAAAACGAAACATTTGCTGATAAAGCTGCTCGTTCCACATGTCGGGGTTTTTACTCGGCGCAAAACCATCTAAAAACCACGCATCAATTTTATCATTCATATAATCGCCAAGCTGTGGCAGATTTTCAGCGACATCACCAAACCAAAGATCTAACGAGGTTTCATCAAAATGAAAACGATAGCAACCTTGAATGGGATTAAGCCAATGCTGTTGTAGATGTTCAGCTAGGTGAGAAAATTGTGAATAGGCTAAATGGGCTTGTTGTAATGCATCAAGTGGCAAAGGGTATTTTTCAAAAGAGATAAAATAAAGGCGTTTTAAAGGCGAATCTGGGTATTTTTGACGAAATTCACGGAATAGAGAGGTCACTGCAAAGAAATTTAATCCAGTGCCAAATCCCGTTTCAGCAATAACAAAATGGGCTTCTTGATAATTAACCCAGCGCTCCCACAACTGATTGCCTTCTAAAAACACGTAATGCGTTTCCGCTAAACCATCTTGATTAGAAAAATACACATCATCAAATTTATCCGAAACAGGCGTATTCTCTTGGTTAAAATGAATTTTTGCGTGCTGAATGGTGAACATGTGTTAGCCCTTTTTTGCCTTATCAAATTCTTTTATAATAGCACGGAAATTTTGAGTCGGTTAAAACTTAACTGGTCGAACAAATGAATTATTGCTTGCAATATTTTCATTTCATAGTAAATTGCGTTCAGCTAACAACTGTAAGTTGAATTAAATTTCCCCTAACTCATAAGGAATAAAGAATGAAAAGAGCTGTAATTACTGGTTTTGGTATTATTTCAAGTATCGGTAACAACAAAGAAGAAGTTTTGGCTTCATTAAAAGCAGGTAAATCTGGTATTGAAGTCGTGCCTGAGTTTATTGAAATGAAAATGCGTAGCCATGTTGCCGGCACAATCAAACTTGATCCAAGCGAGCACATCGATCGTAAAGTGTATCGTTTTATGGGTGATGCGGCAGCTTATGCATACCTTTCTATGCGTGAAGCGATTGAAGATTCAGGTTTAACAGAAGATCAAGTTTCAAATGACCGTACTGGTCTTGTAATCGGTGCGGGTACCGGTTCTGCACACAACCAATTAGTCGCTTGTGATGCAGTGCGTGGTCCACGTGGTGTGAAAGCAATTGGTCCTTACGCAGTAACTAAAACGATGGCATCAAGTGTGTCAGCTTGTTTAGCAACCCCTTACAAAATCCGCGGTGTGAACTACTCAATCAGTTCTGCTTGTGCAACGTCTGCGCACTGTATCGGTCACGCAGTTGAATTAATCCAATTAGGTAAACAAGATGTGGTTTTCGCTGGTGGTGCGGAAGAATTATCTTGGGAATGTGCAACAGAATTCGATGCAATGGGTGCCGTTTCAACTAAATACAATGATACCCCAGAAAAAGCGTCTCGTGCTTACGATGCAGACCGTGATGGTTTCGTTATCGCAGGTGGTGGTGCAGTTGTAGTGGTTGAAGAATTAGAACACGCATTAGCACGTGGCGCAAAAATCTACGCAGAAATCGTGGGCTACGGTGCAACCTCTGATGGTTACGACATGGTAGCGCCAAGCGGTGAAGGTGCAGAGCGTTGTATGAAACAAGCAATGGCAACGGTAGATACTCCAATTGATTACATCAACGTACACGGTACATCAACACCAGTTGGTGACGTGAAAGAATTAGGTGCAATCAAAAATGTATTTGGTGACAAAATCCCAGCGATTTCTTCAACCAAATCAATGACCGGTCACTCTTTAGGTGCAGCAGGTGCACACGAAGCAATCTATACCTTATTAATGCTACACAATGACTTCATTGCACCAAGCATTAATATCGAAACATTAGACGAAGCGGCAGAAGGCTGCAATATCGTGACTGAAACAAAAGAAAATGCAGGCTTACAAACTGTCATGTCAAACAGCTTTGGTTTCGGTGGTACAAACGCGACTTTAGTGTTCAAACGCTATAACGGCTAAGTAAAAACCTCTTAAAATTTAACCGTACTTTGGATCTTCCAAGTGCGGTTATTTCCTATAATCCATCCCTTTCTCCTTAATCATCATAGAAATTGACGCTTAAAATGTGATCTGGCTCAAAATTTTGAATAAAAGAATAAAAAATTTTTATTTTTATAAAACTCCATATAAAACTACGATTTTCTGCTTTTTATATTAATTATCTTTATTTAAATCTTAATATTTGGATTTTGTTGGTTTTTAATGCTTTTTAATTCATTTTTTTAGACTTTTCTCATGCTGGACAAGCCGTTTTCTTTCGGTATGATGTTTCCATTGTTTTGACACGAATCGTAACAAATAAAAGTGCGGTCAGTTTTAGGAGTAAAATATGAAGAAATTATCCGGTGCGGAAATGGTGGTTCAGTCTTTGCGTGACGAAGGCGTTGAGTATTTATTTGGTTATCCAGGCGGTGCCGTATTGGATATTTATGATGCAATCCATACTCTTGGTGGGATTGAGCATATTTTAGTTCGTCATGAGCAAGCCGCGGTACATATGGCAGATGGTTATGCACGTGCGACAGGTAAAGTAGGTTGTGTGTTAGTGACATCTGGTCCAGGTGCAACCAATGCGATTACGGGGATTTTGACCGCTTATACTGATTCGGTACCAATGGTGATCATTTCTGGTCAGGTAATGAGTAGCTTAATCGGCCGTGATGCGTTCCAAGAATGTGATATGGTGGGGATTTCTCGTCCAGTGGTTAAGCACAGCTTTATTGTTAAAAAAGCAGAAGACATTCCAGGTATCTTGAAAAAAGCCTTTTATATTGCTTCAACAGGCCGTCCAGGTCCCGTTGTCGTAGACATTCCAAAAGATACCGTAAATCCAACTTTAAAATATCCTTACGAATATCCAAAATCTGTAGAGCTTCGTTCTTATAATCCAACGGTAAATGGTCACAAAGGTCAAATTAAGAAAGCATTAAAAGCATTATTAGTGGCTAAAAAACCGGTTTTATTCGTGGGCGGTGGGGCAATTGCGGCAGGTTGTCATGAAGAATTAATACAGTTCGCAAAACGTTTAAATTTACCGGTCACCTCATCGTTAATGGGTTTAGGCGTGTACCCAAGTACGGACAAACAATTTTTAGGCATGCTTGGGATGCACGGGACTTATGAAGCCAATACAGCCATGCATGAAAGTGATTTAATCCTTGGTGTTGGTGTTCGTTTTGATGACCGAACTACTAACAACTTAGATAAATATTGTCCGAATGCAAAAGTGATTCAGATTGATATTGACCCAACCTCTATTTCTAAAAACGTCCCTGTTGCGATTCCAATTGTAGGTAACGCGAAAAATGTATTGGATGAGTTCTTAAGCTTATTAGGTGAAGAAATTGGTTCGCGTCCACAAAACCAATTAGAAGATTGGTGGAAACAAATTGATGAATGGAAAGCGAAAAAATGCTTGGATTTCGATCGCACTTCAGGCGTCATTAAACCACAGCAAGTCATGGAAGCCGTATATCGCATCACAAAAGGCCAAGCTTATGTGGCATCGGATGTAGGGCAACACCAAATGTTTGCCGCATTACATTATCCGTTTGATTTACCGCGTCGTTGGATCAATTCGGGTGGTGCGGGTACCATGGGCTTTGGTTTACCAGCTGCATTAGGGGTAAAACTTGCGCATCCTGAAGCAACTGTGGTTTGTGTAACGGGTGATGGCAGTATTCAAATGAATATTCAAGAGCTTTCAACAGCAACACAATATGGTATTCCTGTTGTGATAATTTGCTTGAACAACCACTTCTTAGGCATGGTAAAACAATGGCAAGATTTGATTTACTCAGGCCGCCATTCTCAAACTTATATGAATTCTTTACCGGATTTCGTGAAGTTAGCAGAATCTTATGGTCATGTGGGAATTCAAATTTCTACGCCAGATGAATTGGAAAGCAAATTACAAGAAGCCTTCAGCATTAAAAATAAATTAGTCTTTGTTGATATTAACGTCGATGAAACTGAACACGTTTACCCAATGCAAGTTCGCGGCGGGGCAATGAATGAGATGATTTTAAGCAAACCACAAGAGGAGAAAGAATAATGCGTAGAATTTTATCTGTTTTATTAGAAAATGAATCCGGTGCATTATCTCGTGTGGTCGGCTTATTTTCCCAACGTGCATTTAACATTGAAAGCTTAACTGTGGCACCAACCGATGATCCAACGCTTTCTCGTATGACGATTGAAGCGGTGGGTGATGAGCAAGTACTCGAACAAATCGAAAAACAACTTCACAAATTAGTGGATGTGTTTAAAGTTATTAACTTGAGTGAACATGAGCACGTTGAGCGTGAAGTGTTATTAGTAAAAGTGCGTGCAACAGGTTCATCGCGTGATGAGTTAAAACGTTTAGCCGATATCTTCCGTGGTCAGATTGTGGATGTAACAACAAAATCCTACACAATTCAATTAACAGGTACAAAAGACAAATTAGATGCTTTTGTTGAGGCTGTGAAGGAAGAAAGTACATTACTTGAGATTGTTCGTTCAGGCTTAATTAGCCTTTCCCGTGGTGAGAAAAATATTCTCTAATAATGTAGAAAGTGCGGTTAAAAATGACCGCACTTTTGAAAACGAAAAAAGGAAGTCATGATTGACTTCCTTTTTGTTTATTCTGAATGAATATTAAGCTTCCGATTTATTAGTGAATGCGATATATAAACAAACCACAAAGCCGGCAAGTAAAACATAAGGCGTAAAGGTTGGAACGCCAGTAGGGGCAGCCGCGAAACCAAAGTTATGCGCCGCTGCTGCGCCCAGTAACATACCGAGCACAAATAATGCTGAGTCATTATTTCCTTCACCAATATTGACTAATTGTTTGCCTGGACAACCGCCGCCTAATGCAAAGCAAAGTCCGCAAAGCGCCATAGAAAGGAAATTGTAGAGATAGTCATTATGCGCGATAGGTTGTTTTTCAAAGCCTAAATGAAATTGGCCTAGTAAGGCATTGGTTATTGCCGCAAAGACAATCAGTGCAATCACACCATTTAATAAATGTGCATCACGGAAGAGGACAAAGTTTCGGAATGCCCCTATTGTGCAAAAACGTGATTTTTGCATCAGCACACCGAGAAGTAATCCGCTAGCAAGTGACATCCAAATAGCCGCATGTTGTGCACCAGGCCCTTTTTCAGAGGTATAAATCGCTAGATTTTCACCAAATTTAAATTGGGTTAAGGCTAAAACAAGCAAAATCACCGCAAAGATTGGACCGATTAAGCTAGAAGATTGGCTTTGTTCCTTAGATTTACCTAACGAGAATCCTCGATTAGCGAAGAAAATGCCACCCAATACGCCAGCAAATAATCCTACAATACCTGCAATTGCGGTGAGATCACCTCCACCTAATCGTAAATAAGCACGCCATGGACAACCTAAGAAAATGAGCGCACCAAGCATCGCAAAAAAGCCTAAGCTAATACGCGCAAGTGGGGCAGAGCCACTACGAGGTTTAAATTCCTTAGATAAGAATGCACTGATGAGTGCACCTAAAACTAATCCAATGAGTTCTGGGCGAAGATATTGCAATGGGGCAGCGTGATGTAATCCAAGCGATCCAGCTGTATCGCGTAAGAAACAAGCCGCACAAAATCCCATATTACCAGGATTGCCATTGTAAGTGAGAAGTGGCGCAACGATACCAAGTGCAGCACCTGCAACCACAGGCCAAGTTAAAAATTTCATAATTAGACCCTTGTGATATCTGAAGTTAAATTGAATTGTGTGTTTTTAATAATAAAAACAAAGGTATTGTAGAAAGAGTTGAAAAATAAAGAAAGTTTATTTTTTTGAAATTGTGAGCGGGATCAATAAATTGATATTAGTAACCTTTAACTCCATCTTCCCAAATGCAATTCCACAACATCGACTAAATGTCGAAGGAATGTGGTGTCTTGGTTATTGTGGAAACGGTCTGTGTCTCGAGATTTGAAGAGTAAAAGTGCGGTTGGTTTTTGAGGTGTTCCGCCTAAACGGCAAATCGCCACAGAGCCGATAGGGAGTTCTTCAGGGAGGAATATGAGGGCTTTTTCTTTATTGGAGAGATCGCCTAAATAGAATTGGCGTAAACCCATACGCTCTAAGCGAATGAGTTCAAAAGCTTTTCGGTCTAGACAATATTGTTCAGGAATGCTGTCCTTTTTTTGCCAGCTGTCAGTGAAAAGTAAGATTTTGGCACCTTCTAGCTCATAGCCTTTTGCCCAGTCATCAAGCTTTTCATTGATGGCAATAAAGTCTTCTGTTTGAAATAGTTTTTTCTGCAAAGGCAAGAGAGCAAAGAAGATATCTGCTTCTTGATGAGCAAGTTGATGAAATTTTTCGAGGAGTTGAGTGAGCGTTTTGATTTGTTCTCGTTGCTGAGCAAGCTGTGCTTTGACTAACGAAATCGTCCCTTCTTCATGGCTATGAGGAATGGTAAGCTGTTGAAGTAGTTCTGGGTGATGAGTAAAAAAATCCGGGTGATTTTTTAGGTAGTCAGCAATATCTTGTTCAGTCATCAAAAACTCCTTAAAAAATAACCGCACTTGGTTATGCCAAAGTGCGGTTTATTTTTATGCGGTTTTAGGCCGCAAATGGATCGCGTAAAATCATTGTTTGAACACGATCTGGACCTGTTGAAAGGATAGCTACCGGCACACCAGTTACTTCTTCGATACGTTTGATGTAATCACGGCAAGTTTGCGGTAGTTTATTTACATCAGTCACACCGAAAGTGTTTTCTTTCCAACCAGGTAAGGTTTCGTAAATTGGCTCTACGCCTTCCCAATCTTTCGCTGCTAGTGGTGCATATTCAACGATTTCGCCATTTGGCATTTTATAAGCCGTACAGATTTTAACTTCGTCAAAGCCATCTAATACGTCTAATTTGGTCATACAGAAACCAGAAATCGAGTTAAGTTGAATTGCACGACGAATGGCCACGGCATCAAACCAACCACAGCGACGTGGACGACCGGTTACTGCACCAAATTCGTTACCTTTACGAGCAATTTCTGCGCCAGTTTCATCGAATAATTCAGTGGTGAATGGACCTCCACCAACACGTGTACAGTATGCTTTGATGATACCTAACACATAATCAAGGTTACGAGGACCAAACCCAGAACCTGTTGCTACGCCGCCTGCAGTAGTGTTTGAACTGGTTACATAAGGATAGGTTCCATGGTCGATATCAAGCATGGTGCCTTGTGCGCCTTCGAATAGGATGTTGTCGCCATTTTTACGAGCAGTATCTAAAATAGTTGTGATATCTGCTACCATGCCAGTAATAATATCAGCTACCGCGAACACATCGTCTAATGTTTTTTGATAATCAACAGGTTCTACTTTGTAGTAGTTCACCAATTGGAAATTATAGTATTCAAGGATATTTTTTAATTTTTCAGCAAAGGCTTCACGATTGAATAAATCGCCCACGCGTAAACCACGACGAGCTACTTTATCTTCATAAGCAGGACCGATACCACGACCGGTTGTACCAATGGCTTTTTTGCCTAATGCAGCTTCACGCGCGTGATCCATTGCAACGTGATAAGGTAGGATTAATGGACAAGCTTCTGAAATTAATAAACGTTCACGTACTTTTACGCCACGGCTTTCTAATTCGCCCATTTCTTGCATTAATGCAGCAGGAGAAAGCACCACACCGTTACCGATTAAACAGGTCACGTTATCACGTAAAATACCTGATGGAATTAAGCGTAATACGGTTTTTTCACCATTAATAATTAAAGTGTGACCTGCGTTGTGACCACCTTGGTAACGCACCACATATTTAACGCGATCTGTTAATAAATCAACGATCTTGCCTTTCCCTTCATCGCCCCACTGAGCGCCAAGAACAACAACACTTTTTCCCATAATTTCCGCCTTAAGTTTGCGTAAGTTTATAAATCAGACAAACGATTACTTTACTCTTTTTTGGTCGTAATCTCAAATTTTAAACGTAAAAAAGTGCGGTTATTTTAAACCGCACTTTCAGTAAATTTTTTATTCAAACAATGATTTGTGTAATGAACGAACCACGTCATCTGCTTTGTCGCTCATCGCGAGCATACAAATGTTATTGGTGCTTGCACCATAACTAATCATGCGGATGTTATAGCCTTCAAGGGTGTCAAAAATACGTTTCGCCACACCTGAAGCAAGGTGTAAATCATTTCCAATTAATGCGACAAGAGATAAGCCTGTATCAACTTTCACAGTGCAGTATTGACTTAATTCTTCTAATAATTCCGGAGAAAGTAATTCTACACCAGATGACGCTGAGCCAGTTTTATCTAAGGTTAATGCAATGCTTACCTCAGAGGTTGTGATCGTATCGACTGAAATTTTATATTTCGCTAAGATAGTGAATACATTCGCCAGGAAGCCCTGTGCATGTAGCATACTGAGACTTGAAAGCGTTAGTAGGGTTTGATCGCGACGTAATGCAATTGCACGGAATGTTGGGCGAGGTTGCGGATCTCGTGTTACCCAAGTACCACCAGCTTCAGGTGCTTTACTTGAACCCACATAAACAGGGATATTACTACGAACGGCAGGAAGCAATGTCGCAGGGTGTAATACTTTCGCCCCAAAGGTTGCCATTTCGGCTGCTTCAGCAAAGCTCATTGTATCAATACGTTGTGCATTTGGTACGACACGTGGATCGGTCGTATAAATACCTGCCACATCAGTCCAAATTAAGACATCTTTTGCGTTTAATACTTCAGCTAAAAGTGCAGCAGAGTAGTCACTACCACCACGGCCTAAAGTAGTCGTTTTACCGCTTGGTTCACGACCGATAAAGCCTTGAGTGATAACTAATTCACCTCGATCGATTAATGGTTTTAATAAATTATCGCAGTTCGCTTGAGTTTGTGAATCATCTGGTGCGGCTTTACCAAAGTTATCATTAGTTGCCACTAAAGTACGTACATCAACCCAGGTTGCAGATGTCTGTAATTCTCTTAATACTTCAATGAAAATTTGCGTTGACATCATTTCACCATGACTAATGAGCTCATCAGTTAAAGCAAGTGATGTCGCAAGGCTAGCGGCTTCAGAAAGTGCGGTAATATTTTCTAAGTATTTTTCAATGACAGGGCGAACACGGCTGTCGTCTTTTAATTCATTTAAAATATTTTCTTGAATTTGGCGGACTTCACCAATTAATTTTGCGCGTTCTTCAGCTTCTACGCCATTGGCTAAGGCAACTAATAAGTTTGTTACACCAGCAGAGGCAGAAAGCACGACAACGCGAGTATTAGGATCTGCAATAACGATTTTGGCACAAGCTTGCATAGCGGAATAGTTTGCGACAGACGTACCGCCAAATTTTGCTACCGATAAATGAGACATAAGATAATCCTCTAAAAATGAAAAAGTAAGATGTTGTGTTTTATGATGGCTATTAGAAATAGCGATTTAAGTAAAAATTGTCAAATAAATATGATAAAAAATCGTATAAAAATCTTTTTATTTAGATCTTTTTTGATTAAATAGGGTAAAAATTAAAGAATAGTTAACTATTCAGCAGGTATTGGTAGCGGTTCTGGTGTGCCGAGAAAGTAGGGTTTTACTCCGATAATTAAGTCTAATACGGCTTTCACGCGAGCAAACATTTCGCGGACACGTGTCCCAAAATAAACTTCTGGCTGTTTTGCGGTGAAACAAATGGCATCAATATCGTAATGTTTAGCAATAAGCAGCGCGCGTTCACAATGGAATTTTTGACTGATGATCGTAAAGGAAGGAACTTGGAAAACTTTATTTGCTCGCACAACAGAGTCTAAGGTGCGGAATCCTGCAAAATCTTTAAACATGACGCTTTCAGACACGCCCATTTTACGTAGATCCAAAAACATGGTACGTGGTTCGTTGTATTGAATCGTGCGGTTATCGCCACTTAGCAGTAAATAATCGACTTTATCTTGATCGATTAAGAGTTTTGATGCCTCTAAGCGATAGTCATAATATTTATTGGTTTTTCCTTTGGTGACATATTTAGACGTGCCTAGTACCAATGCGTAATGGCGATGAGGAAGTATTTCGACGTCTTCATATACGCGATCCTGTACATAGAAACTTACGGCACGATCAATTATGAAACAACTTATTAATGCAACCAAAGAGAACCCCAAGACATAGCTAAGGAGCTTTTTTAAAGGAAGGCGTAACGAAGCTAAGAGTGCGGTCATTTTTGATAGCATTTGAGAGAGTAGTTGCATCTAACCAACATACTTAAAAATTAAAGTAAGTTCAAGTGCAATTTATCTAGGAAATGGATAGAATGAAATTTGGCCGTCTAAACGGCTAAAATTTCTTGACAAAAAAAATAAGCTGTTGATAATTGGCGAATCACCAATTTAAAAGGTTATTATTTCAATGGCTGTGCAAAATGCCGTGCTTTTTCAAGACAATCCCCTCCAATTAATATTGGGTGGGCAGCTTTCGCCTATTAATGTCGCGTATCAAACTTACGGTACTTTAAATGCAGATAAAAGCAATGCTGTATTGATTTGTCATGCCTTAACAGGAGATGCCGAACCTTATTTTGATGAACCGAATAAAGATGGTTGGTGGCAAAATTTTATGGGGGATGGTCTCGCATTTGATACATCTAAATACTTTTTTATTTGTTCAAATGTATTAGGCGGATGCAAAGGAACAACGGGACCAAGCTCAATTAATCCCACTACGGGAAAACCTTATGGCAGTCAGTTCCCGAATATTATTGTTCAAGATATTATTAAAGTACAAAAAGCGTTACTTGACTATCTAGGCATAGCGCATTTAAAAGCTATAGTGGGTGGCTCTTTTGGCGGTATGCAAGCCACCCAATGGGCAATTGATTATCCGGATTTTGTGGATAACATTGTGAACCTTTGCTCTTCAATTTTCTTCAGTGCAGAAGCCATTGGGTTTAATCATGTGATGCGTCAGGCTGTCATTAATGATCCGAATTTTAATAATGGCGATTATTATGAAGGGACACCGCCTAATCAAGGGCTTTCCATTGCTCGTATGTTGGGAATGTTGACCTATCGGACCGATGTACAGTTAGCCAAGGCATTTGGGCGAGCAACTAAATCTGAAGGACAATTTTGGGGTGATCACTTTCAAGTGGAATCCTATTTGAGTTATCAAGGTAAAAAATTCTTAGAGCGTTTTGATGCCAACACCTATTTGCATTTATTGCGTGCGCTCGATCTGTATGATCCAAGCGTAGGGTATACAGACGTAAAAGAAGCCTTGTCCCGAATTAAAGCCTGTTATACATTAGTTTCAGTGACAACAGATCAACTATTTAAATCCATTGATTTGCATAAAAGTAAACAGCTTTTAGAGCAAGCAGGCGTAGATTTAAGATTTTATGAATTCCCATCAGATTATGGTCACGATGCGTTTTTAGTGGACTATACAGCGTTTGAAAATAAAATCCGAAGTGGATTAGAAGGCGAGTTTGAATAAGAACAATAGAAAAGGCGGAAATCTCCGCCTTTTTTGATCGTTATAGATGGGTCACGAAACGTGATAAATCTTTTGGTTTACAGTCTCTTTCTAATTTTTCAGCGGCCGTACCAATTTGTAATAAGGCAACGATCTTATCATTTTTGTCGCAACCAAACGCTTCACGTAATTCACGCCCTTCAACGAGAGGACCAGTTGCCCAAAAACTTTCAAAACCCAGTGCGTTGCCCGCAAGTTGAATCGCATAAGTTGCTGCACCTGCAGTAAGCATTTGTTCCCAACCTGGTACTTTTTTCACTTCATGATTAATTTTAGCAATTACCGCAATGACCATCGGTGCACGGCGTGCAAAATTCTCTGCTTTTTTTAATCGCTCTTCACCTAACTCAAATTCAGCTACTGCAGCTTTGAGCAAGCTTTCCAATTTACTTAAACCTGTGCCTTGAATTACCACGAAATGATAAGGCTCAAGCTTACCATGATCAGGTGCATGTAAAGCGGCTTGAAACATTTGTTCTAATTGTACTTGGCTAGGGGCTGGTGCCGTTAATTTTTTATTGGATTTACGTTGTGTTAAAAGAGTTAATGCATCCATAGTATTTTCCTTCTTCTAATTAAGTGCGGTTGATTATAGCATAGTTTTTCATGGGACTTTATGATAGGCTACGCACAATTTTTATTTCTATTTTAAAGGTTTAATTTCGCATGAATAACATCTTAAGCGTATTGAAATTTTGTTGTAAAGCGCTCAATTTTATCCGAAATCTTGTGATGAATTTTGTGTTTTTATTATTTGTTTTAGCGTTGATTTTTCTTGTCGGTCTTTTGGGGGATGGTAAGAAAAGCCAAGTCTTATCAGGTGATCAAGGTGCATTATATTTAAATTTAACGGGCTATCTTGCGGATAACACGGAAGATATGTTGAGTTGGGAAAAGGAACTCCAACGTTTAAATAATGAAAAAGTCTCTTATAAATATTCAACCTTTGATGTGGTGCAAAGTATTTTATCTGCGAAAGATGATGAACGAATTCGTGGTTTAGTGTTGAATTTAAATGACTTTGAAGGGGGGGATCTTCCATCATTAGAGTATGTAGGAAAGGCCATTCAAAGTTTTAAAGAATCAGAAAAGCCAGTTATTGCTTATGCTGACAATTACACACAATCACAATATTTTCTTGCGAGTTTTGCGGATGAAATTTATCTTAATCCGATTGGACAAGTCGGTATTCAAGGTTTACGTTATGAAAATCTTTACTTCAAATCCATGCTCGAAAAACTTGAAATTACGCCGCATATTTTCCGAGTGGGGACATATAAGTCTGCGGTAGAACCTTTCTTGCGTGATGATATGTCACCAGAAGCACGAGCGAATATGCAGAAATGGCTTGGGGGTATGTGGCAAAACTACATGCAAACGTTAATGGTTAATCGTCATATTACCGCTAATGATGTATTACCGAATGCACAAAAATATATTAGTGATTTAAAAGCCTTAAAGGGTGATGAAACGGCTTATGTGAAAAAACGTCAGTTAGTGACACATTTTGCGACAAAATTGGATTTAGATAAAAAATTGACCGCATTTTTTGGTCAAGATGCAGAGGGAAATACTAAATTATTAGATTTTGAAGATTATTTATCTGATTTAGGTGATCGTTTCTCTGTTGATCCAAATGAAAAAAATATCGTTGCTGTAGTTAATGTCGAAGGGACCATTATTGATGGTGAAAGCGATGAAGAATCAGCTGGTGGCGATACCATCGTGAAGTTATTAAGACAGGCCTACGATAACGAGAAAGTGAAGGCGGTTGTTCTGCGCGTTAACTCACCGGGAGGCAGTGCGTTTGCCTCTGAAATTATTCGCCAAGAAACTGAAAACCTTCAGAAATCAGGTAAACCTGTTGTGGTATCCATGGGGGGCATGGCAGCCTCTGGCGGTTATTGGATTTCTTCAACTGCCGACTATATCGTGGCAGATAAAAATACGATTACGGGTTCAATCGGGATTTTTGCATTATTCCCAACCTTTGAAAATACAATCAAAAAAATGGGAATGAGTACTGATGGCGTAGCGACAACGGATCTCGCGGAAACGTCAGCTTTAAGTCCATTGGGTAAAAATACACAGGATATTTATCAACTTAGTATCGAAAATGGTTATGATCGTTTCTTAGAGGTGGTAAGCCGTGGTCGTCAATTATCAAAAGATAAAGTGGATAAAATTGCTCAGGGCCAAGTTTGGTTAGGGCAAGATGCACAGAAAAATGGTTTAGTGGATGAATTAGGCGATATTGATGTAGCCATTGATAAAGTAGTCGCACTAGTCAATCAACATCCCGATAAATACATGGATAATTTCAGCGTGCAATGGTTGGTGGATGAAGATAGTAGTTTCTTAGCTCAATTAGATCGTAAGCTTAAACAAAAAGGTCAAGCGTTACTGACAAATTGGTTAGGATTACCACAGGAAGTGCATCAAGTGAAAAAACAACTGAATGTCTTGACTAAATTTAATGATCCAAAAGGGCAGTATTTGTATTGTTTAAATTGCGGTTCGGTTAAGTAAAACAGTAAAATGTAAAAAGGGCGGAATATGATTTCCGCCCTTATTTTTTCTTTATGGTTAGGGGACTGTTGTTTGCCAAGCATTTTCATCAAGCAATTGACCAAAATGACTTTCTACAAGTAGGCGAGTAATGTTATTTTGAGGATTGGTAAAGATCTCTCTTGGTGTACCTGATTCGATAATTTCACCTTCATCCATAACTAGCACTTGATCCGCAATATGTTTGATAATCCCTAAATTTTGTCCAACATAAATATAGGAAATGCCTAAATGTTCTTGTAAATCTAAAATTAGATTAAGCAATTGAACACGAACGGAGGCATCTAATGTACCAAGTGCATCATCGATAATAATCACTTCAGGCTGAAGAATGAGTGCACGAGCCAAAGCGATCCGCTGTTTTTGACTGACCGAAAGATGTTTAATTTTCAGATTCGTATAATCAGGATAAAGCCCCACCAGAGAAAGTGTTTCAAAGATCTTTTCATTACGCGTTTCTTCATCCCAATCGGTAATTAATCGCAGTGGTGCATCTAAGGCTTGTCCAATATTTAAACGCGGGTTAAATGCTGAATTCGCATCTTGGAAAACCATTCTGATATGTTGTGCACGATAGTGAAAATCTTCGAATTGTAACGGTAAATCATTAAATAAGATTTTTCCTGAAGTAGGGGGAGTAATCCCCGCAATCATTTTTACTAAGGTCGATTTACCTGAACCATTTTTACCGATAATCGCAAGCGTTTCTTTACGGTTAAGCGTAAAGCTGACATCTTTTACCGCATAAAATTGCTCTGAGCCAAAAAGTTTGGCAGGTTCATCAAAGGTTTTACTGAGATTTTCCACTTGTAATAATGGCATTATTCGTTTCCTTTTGATTCGGTATTTAGCGTAAGCGGTGAAGTTGCAATTTTATCCTTAAACTGCCGTTCTCGAAGATTAATTGGATGATGGCAGGAAAACTCATGCTGTTTAATGCGATATCTGCTTGGCTTTTGAATACATTCACGCTGAGCAAAAGGGCAGCGAGGTCCTAAACGGCAACCAATCGGCATTTGTTCTAAAATCGGCACAGTCCCTTCTAATGTTCCTAATTTGCTTTTAAAACCTAAGGGGCGACTAAAATCCGGAACAGAGTAAAGCAATGCTTGTGTATAAGGATGATGAGGCATTTCTAATATTTGGTCGGTTGGCCCAGACTCTGTATTTTGCCCACAATAAAGAACGGAAATGCTATCACACCATTCACTGATACTTTTAAGATCGTTACTGGCTAATAAAATTGTCGTGCCTTGGTTTTGATTCATACTTGAAAGCAAGCGGAAAATTTGCAATGCCGTAATGGACTCCAAAGAATTAGTGGGTTCATCCGCAATTAATAATCGAGGTTGATTCGCCACTGCTACGGCAATCATCACTTTTTGGCCTTCACCTTCAGTGAGCTCATTAGGATAACTCGCCATAATATCTTGGTGGTCTTTAATGCCTACACGGTGTAGTAATTCAATCGCACGACGTTTTTTCCAACCAAACCATTGCCACCAATGACCTTTAAAGGTCCAGTTTGGAATACTTTGAATAAGCTGTTTACCGATTTTTCGACTTGGATCTAGGCAGCTTAATGGATTTTGGAAAATCATTGAAATTTCTTTTCCAACGATTTTTCGACGTTGATTCGGCGTCAGTTTAAGCAATTCAACATCATTAAAACGAAAACGGTCAGCGGTGACAATCCAGTTATCTTTAATGGAATTACTGATTACTTTAGCGATTAAACTTTTACCTGAACCAGATTCACCGACGAGCCCTAGAATTTCCCCTTCATTAAGCGAAAGATTGACGCTGTCCACAATTTTCATGCGACCGTTTGGTGTTTGAATTTCAATATTAAGATTGCGAATATCTAACAGCGCCATGGGTTACTCATAATATTTATTGATTGCTTTACACAATCCGTTAGTAAAAATAATGCTTAATAAAATGGTGAAAATAATAGCAAAGCCCGGTAATAAAACTGTCCAAGGGGCAAGATAAATCAGCTCTAACGAATCTTTAATCATTGCGCCCCATTCTGGCATTGGACGTTGTGCACCTAGAGAAATAAAGCTGAGAGCCGTAATATCTAAAATAGCGACCACAAATGCTCGAGAAATTTCTTGTGTATAGACGACACTAATATTCGGCAAGATTGTAGTTTTTAATAATTCCCAGTTTGAAATACCATCTAATTTTAGTAAGAGTACGTAGTCTTTCTTTAGTTCTTGCTGAATTGCTTGATAAATGGCATGTACAAAATACGGCAAAATAGCCAACAGAGTGGCAAACATGGCATTTATTAAGCTCGGTTCCATTAACGTCGAAATAATAATGGCAATCAGTAAAATAGGGATAGATAAAAAGGCGTCAAAAAAATGACCTAAAAAACGAGATTTAATCCCTTCTGACATACCGGCAAGAATACCTAATGCGCCACCAATAATTGCCACAGCAATGACCACTAAAAGAGAGGAACCGAGAGTATATTGTGTCCCCATAATTAATCGACTGAGTACATCACGACCAAGATCATCTGTACCAAAGAAAAAAGCAATACGACCTTTTTCTACCCAAGATGGCGGCATGAGTTCTTCTCCGACAAACTCCATGCTTTCGCTATAAGGCATAATGAGTTTAGGAAAAAGTGCGGTTAAAATCAGAAGGCAAAATAAATAGAAACAGAATAATGCCACACGATTCTGACGGAAAAGCAACCAAATCTGAAAGAAGGAGGTGCTTTCACGAAATTCATCAGGTTCTCTATCTTGCATACCAGCCCTTCTTATTCAATGGATCTAATATAAACATGAGCAACTTGGCGAACGTATCAATAATAATGATACAAATACCAATTACTACCACGCCGGCAGAAATACTGTTGTAATCTTGTTGGGTTACGGCATCAATCAGCCAACGTCCTATTCCTGGCCAACCTAAAACGTTTTCTACCAACATACATTGTGTTAATACTAAGGTAAATACACGCGTAAGTTGTGGAATTAATAACGGAAAAGTATTGCGGAAAACATAACGTCTTAAAATCGTCCATTTTGACCAGCCACGCGTTGCTGCCGCTTTAGCATATTCTTGTTGAAGTAAATAATCAGCCCGTTGCTGAATAATGCGGATAAATTCCATGGTTGGCAGAATACAAAGCACTAATGTTGGCAAGGCTAAATGTTGTAAAACATTTTGTACGATTTTAGTTCGGTAAGGCACATCCACAAACCACACATCAATAATAGGGAATCCCGTAATAGGTTTGATTTCATAAAGCAAATTATATTGTCCAATGGCGGCAATCTCCCAGCTTTGAATCGCGGCCACATAGAGCAAAATCGGGGCAAACCAGAAAATAGGAATAGACAAACCAACATTAGAGATACTTTGCAATGCGCGTGCACAAGGACGCTGATTATAGACCGCACTTAATACGCCGAGAGGAATACCTAAGATGCAAGCCAATAAAAGTGCGGTAAAACAGAGTTCTAATGTGGGTGGTAATACAGTAAAAATTAAATCTTTTAACGATTCTCCGCCATTATAGGTAATCCCTAAATCGCCCTGTAACAATGATGTAAGGTAATGATAATAAGCGCTATAAATGTTATTTGTGACAAGATCGGCATTGAGTGGATCTCGCATTAAAATCACAAAACTTAATACGGATAAAATCAATAATAAAATGCTTACCCAAATGACATAACGAATTGCTGAAAAGAGCATTATTTTTTCTCCTTATTTTTCATGAAATACAAGGTAGAAAAATTGATGCTACCAAATGGGGTCATCTCAATTCCTTTTACATTACCACGTGCGACTAAAAGTCGTTTTACGTTTGCAATTGGTACAATAGGTAATTCGTTTAAAATGAGGTCTTGTGCATTGTTATATGCTTTAGAGCGCTCATATAAATGATTGGTCGCTAGTGCACGATTCATCATCTTATCAAATTCAAGATTACACCAATTTGATAAATTCGTGATTTCATTTTGCGTATCACAACTTAAAATCGGGCGCATAAAACCGTCAGGATCAAGGTTTCCAGCAAGCCAACCGGTTAAGATTAAATCGTAATCTTCTGTGCCTTTGCGTAATTGTTCGATTAAATATGTACGTGTGACTGACCGCACTTTAACATCCACGCCGGCTTTGGCTAAATCCCATTTAATGAGCTCCGCCATTTTAATTGGGGCTGGGTTATACACTTGCTCTTCATTCATCACCCACATATTTAACGTGAGTTTTTTATTGCGTAATGCTTTTTCTGCTTCTGCAGGTTGATAATCATAAGGAAAATCAGGCGTATTAATTGCCGAAGCCCAAGAAATTTCAGGAATAATGTTATTCGCTACAGTTGCTGTGTTGTGGTAAATATTTCGCACAATTCTAAAACGGTTCAAGCTTTGCGAAATGGCGTGGCGAATGGTTTTATCCTGCATTAATGGCTTTTGGAAATTGAAAGCCAAATAGGCCAAGTTCATTCCATCCGTAGATTGCAGATAATAACGATCATCTTTTTCGCTTAATAAACCGAGTTGGCTAACTTCAGGATAAGAAGCAATTTGGCATTCATTATTAAAGAATTTTATTAAACGCCCCGTACGATCCGTAGAAAGATCCACGATGATATTTTTAATTTTAGCTTCTTTTTTCCAATAATCCTCATTACGAACCAAGCGAACATATTGGTTATAAACGTAATCTTTCACTTGATAAGGGCCCGTGCCAACAGGATGCGTATCCAATTGGGTGAGATTATCATCGGCACTTAATTGGTATGCATATTCTTGCGAGAAAATAATAGAGTATTGGCTAGCAAGATGGGACAGAATTGACGCATCGGGTTCAAACAGATCAATTTTAACCTGATAAGGATTCGTTGCTGTGATACTTTTAATTTTTTGATTCAGCTTAATACTTTCAAAATAAGGAAAGTGTACCTTCTTGGCCTGTTCGTGAAAGATTTTATATTGCGGATTTTTGTAGGTGACTACATCATCTGAGAGTGTTGGCAAGTAAGTATCATGACCTAAAACGCGATTAATTGAAAAGACCACATCTTCTGCATTAAAGTCACGTGTTGGTGTAAACCAAGGAGTACGATGAAATTTCACCCCTTTACGAAGATTAATGAGAATTTGTTTTCCATCAGATGAAATAGAATAAGATTGGGCTAACACAGGAACGAGAGCCGCACTATGATCTTTAATATCAAATAATTTGTTATAAATTTGCTCCGTCACCACATTCATACTGGTGCCAGCGTCTGCAGTTTGTGGGTTAAAAGAAAAACCCGATGCATTTGTGCAGTATGTTAAGCCGTTTTCTGTCAGCATTTTGGGTATGCTTGGTGCGGCTTGTGCCAGATTAATTTGGCTCAACCCACACAATAAAAAACAAAAAGTGACATTTCGACGTAACATAGCTTTATTATTAAAGACCGTTTTGTGATAAATTGAGTGAATTGTAAAATATCTTGGCAAAAATGGCTAGTTATTGGATTTTTAGGATATGTTTAAATCAATTAATCGGGAAATTAATCAAATAATCAATCGTGGATTTGACCGCACTTTACGTTTGGCTGTGACAGGACTAAGTCGAAGCGGTAAAACAGCCTTCATTACAAGCTTAATTAATCAATTGTTACATATTAATCAAGAGGGAAATGCACATCTTCCTTTATTTGAGGCTGCCCGAAATCAATCTATTTTAGCGGTAAAACGTGTGCCTCAGCAGGATTTAAGTATTCCACGTTTTGATTATGAAGCGAATCTCAATGATTTAATGAATAATCCACCACAATGGTGCCAATCTACTCGAGGGGTAAGTGAAACACGTCTTGCTATTCGTTTTGAACGCCAATCGGGCTTACTTCGCCATTTTAAAGAACGTGGCACATTATATTTGGATATTTTTGATTATCCTGGTGAATGGCTATTGGATTTACCTCTGCTGAATCTAGACTTTCAACAATGGTCACTCGAACAAGCCAACATTACATCGGGTGTTCGTCAACAGTTTGCGCAAGAGTGGTTGGATAAACTGAAAAAACTCGACCTAAGTGCGGGCGTCAATGAAGATGTTTTAGCGCAGATTGCAAAATCTTATACCGATTATTTACTTGCCTGCAAAGCAGAAGGAATGCAATTTATTCAACCTGGCCGATTTGTCTTACCTGGGGAATTAGAAGGCGCACCTGTATTACAATTTTTTCCGTTATTGCATTTGTCGGAAGAACAATGGCAAAAACTGAAAAGAGAAGTGAAATCCAACAGCTATTTTGCTGTGTTGAATAAACGATATGATTATTATCGTAATAAGGTAGTGAAAGGCTTTTATGAAAATTATTTTTCCACCTTTGATCGCCAAGTAATTTTAGCCGATTGCTTAACACCATTAAATCATAGCCAACAAGCTTTTATTGATATGCAAACAGGGCTTAATCAGCTTTTCAAAAATTTCCATTATGGAAAACGCAATTTACTTAATCGCTTGTTTTCCCCAAATATTGATAAGCTCATGTTTGTGGCAACAAAAGCTGATCATATCACGACAGATCAAATTCAAAACTTAATTAGCCTTATGCGTCAATTGGTGCAAGAGGGCGGTCGCCATGTTGAATTTGAAGGGATTGATACAGAATATACGGCAATTGCTGCGATTCGAGCGACAAAACAAGTTTTAGTTAATCAAAACGGTAAACAAATCAAAGCTATTCAAGGTGTGCATTCTTTAGATAAGCAACTGATTACGCTTTATCCGGGTTCTGTTCCAAGTAAATTACCTAGTGCAGAGTTCTGGTCAAAACAATCTTTTGATTTTGATTCCTTCGAACCTCAAGTTTTACAACAAGGTGAAAGCATCCCACATTTAAGAATGGATGCAGTCTTACAGTTTTTATTGGCGGATAGGTTTGATTGATAGAAAAGTCAAATCAATTTAATTGTCAAATATTTAATATAAACCACTATTTTTTTATTGGTATTTAGGTAGAATTAATTTGAGTCTTTCTAAAGTAAAGGAGCTTATGATGAAAATGAAAACTCTCTTAGCATTAGCAATCAGCGGAATTTGTGCTGCTGGCGTGGCAAATGCACATGACCATATGGCAAAACCAGCAGGTCCTTCAATCGAAGTAAAAGTACAACAATTAGATCCTGCAAATGGTAATAAAGATGTAGGGACTGTAACCATTACTGAATCAAATTATGGTTTAGTATTTACACCAAATCTACAAGGTTTAGCTGAAGGTTTACATGGCTTCCATATTCATGAAAATCCAAGCTGTGATCCAAAAGAAAAAGACGGTAAATTAACAGCAGGTTTAGCGGCTGGCGGTCACTGGGATCCTAAAGGCGCAAAACAACACGGTTACCCATGGCAAGATGATGCTCACTTAGGTGACTTACCGGCTTTAACTGTATTACATGATGGTACAGCAACTAACCCTGTTTTAGCGCCACGTCTTAAAAAATTAGATGAAGTTCGTGGTCATTCTATTATGATTCACGCTGGTGGCGATAACCACTCAGATCATCCAGCTCCACTTGGCGGTGGCGGCCCACGTATGGCATGTGGCGTGATTAAATAAGTCGATTTTTAAAGATAAAAAAGTGCGGTCAATTTTGACCGCACTTTGTGTTTAAACTCAATGCAACATTATATCTAGCCATTAGCAGTGGCTTGGAACATAGCTAAAGTAGTAATATATTTAATAATGAGCCTATATATCGGGAGGAATATTGAAAACTAAGCTATTACTTCAATATCTTATATTTTGGATAATTATATTTATTATTTGTTTTACATTTTCTACGTTAGCGTTTAGTTTATTTGAGCTGCTTCTAAAGCTTGATAGTTATTCTTTTTCTGATTTTAAGAAAATGGCATCTTTTTGGTTAAATGGCTCTGCTGCAATGGCGACTTTAGTTTTGATAATTGAAGCTAGAAATAAGGGATGGTAATCTCGTCAATCTTTTAACAAGTACGAGTTTAAAAGTATTGGATAGATTGATATTTGAGTAGAATGTAATTTTAAATGTCCAGATATAAAATGCGGTCAATTTTAATGAGTTTTAAAACCTATCAAAAATTGACCGCACTTTTATGTTTCACCGCTTTACTTAATCACTTCCGCCGTATATTCCAATTTATGAATCGCATTAATCAATTGCTCATCAGAAACTTTTGGATCTTCTACAACAGTCACAGTTCTATCTTTAATGGAGGCTTTAGTGGAAATCACGCCATCAATATTACGTAATTCTTTATTCACTAAATAAGCACAAAGCTGGCAGTTCATTTCATTCACTTTTAACACAACTTGCTTTGTTTCTTCCGCTTGTGCAATAGAGAAGGTGAATAATGAAAGCAAAAGTGCGGCCGTTAATTTCTTCATTTTTTGTTCCTAATTAGAAAGCTCTAAAATCCATGGTAAAATGGTTGGATAAGTTAAGAAAAAGAGCATGACGATAAATACAATCCAATACAAAACAATGAGCTTTTTACGGGAAATGTATTTGCTGCAAATGATTTTTTTGGAAAACATCAGCAACCAAAAACCGTAGGCAAAGGCGCATAATGAAACGATAAGCATCGGAATGCGTAAATAGTCATATTCACCCAAACCGATCAACCATGTGGATGACACGCCAAATACTAAATAGATTAAAGGCGCAATGCAGCACAAGGTTGATGCCACCGCAGCACTTAGTGCGGTGGCAATCGCAACCCAAAAAGATTTATTAGAGCTTTTTAGAGACGTAGTCATATTTAAATTCTTTCGGGTCAAAGGAATTTAACGGGTCGCCGCCCACTTCAGCATACGGATAGCCAAAGTTGTTGAGTGGAGCAAGTTCTGGTTGCGGATATAAATCGAAGTCACGCGCATGGTTAAAGCCAACCCAGTTTGCTTCCCAGTTACCGAATAAGTATTTGGCAACGGCTTGTGTATCCTTATCATCAACAGATTTTTTCTCTGCTAAACGCATTTTTGCCACGTCTGCAGAATCAACAGGCACCCAGCCGAATCCAGCAAGATAGAACTCAGCACGACAATGCTGACCACCACTTACGTTTGCTACGCCATGTTCGTCCGCACTACCGAATGCACCTTTGGAATATTTGCCCATTTTATCTGCTGCACCTAAACGAATACCGAAAATTTCACGAGCTGGAATACCGCTAGCGCGAGCAAGTGCAACGAAAACAGAGTTAATATCGGTACATTTACCTTTTAACACGCCAGTGGTTAGAATTTTTTCTACATCACCATCGCCACAGCCTAAAACAGAATTATCACGTTCCATATTGTTGACGATCCATTGGTGAATCAACTCAGCTTTTTTCAATGGATTGGTTTCAGTGCCCACAATTTTATCGGCGAACTGTTTCACAATGCCATCAGTTTTAATATGTTGAGTCGGTTTTAAATATTCTTGTACATCAACAGAATAGTGAATATCTTTTGGTGGTTTGTAATTTTCTAATGCACCTTTAACCATTGGTTCACGATCTTTGGTTTCAATCACCATTGTGATTTTTAAATCGCGTTTTTGTGCATCTTTATCCCAAGTCGCAAAGAGCGTTTTCGCACCATATTTGTTGTTTTCTGTCACATAGGCATCCAAATAGTTACCTTCAAAATGGATAGATTTTACCTGTTGATACTCACCATAAAATGGTAAAGGCACCCACAGATTCGCTTGTCCTTGCGAGCCTTTTGGCGCAACTAAGTCATAAGTTTGAGTGAATTCATACAGATGAGAATCGGTATTGTAGTTTGGAATGTCGGTATTGGCGTAAGCCATGGAACATGCGGAGAGCACCGCAGTGGCGATAAGTTTCTTCATGAAAAGATCCTTCTAGTTAGTTAACAGTTAAAACTTAACACATTAGATAAACTAATTGTGGACGTGACTATAGTAGCTCATTTTATTTTCTAGTCAATATTGCTTTTTTATTTCAGCCATTTAAGATTTGCTAAAGAAATTCGAAGTAAAATACCATTTCTATTTTTATTGGAAAGAATAATGATAAAACAAATTTTCACACAATCTCAACAACCAGAAGAGGAAGAAATTCTGCCTAAGCAGGAATTTTATAATGTTGAAACAACCATCGATAATGAACCTTTAGAAGGGGAGTTGTTGGACGAGCAATTTGAGCAAATTGTGAAGCCTAAATCCAGTGGTTGGAAAACGGCTTTGAAATTGACCGCACTTTTATTTTTAGGGGCGACGGTTGCGCAATCTGTTCAATGGATTTTGGACAGTTATCAAAACCAACAATGGATTTATCTTGCTTTTGCCTTGGTGAGTTTTGTGGTGGTGATGTTTGGTTTATCTGAAATCATCGCAGAATGGCGACGCTTAGTGAAACTCAAAAAGCGTTTGAATTTACAAGAACAAAGTCAGCGATTAATAGGTGAAAGTGCGGTTAAAAATCATCAAGTTTTTTCAGAACAGGATAGCGAGAAAGGAAAAGCCTTGTGTTTATCGATTGCCGATACCTTAAAATTGGATTCGCAACATCCCTCAATTGTCCAATGGGAAAAACAGCTGAATGAAAGTTATTCTGCTCGCGAAGTTACCCATTTATTCAGTAAGACGGTATTACAATCTTTTGATAACAAAGCGAAAAAACTGATTACGAAAATGTCGGCAGAATCCGCTGTGATTGTGGCAATTAGTCCTTTAGCTGTGATTGATATGTTTTTTATTGCGTGGCGCAATATTCGTTTAATCAATAAAATTACAGCAATTTATGGAATTGAGCTTGGGTATTTTACCCGTCTTCGTTTGCTCAGAATGGTGTTAGTAAATCTTGCTTTTGCCGGTGCGACTGAAATCGTGCAAGACTTAGGGATGGATTGGCTTTCGCAAGATATTACCGCGAAACTTTCTGCAAGAGCTGCACAGGGGATTGGCGTGGGATTATTGACGGCTCGATTAGGCATTAAGGCTATGGAGTTTTGTCGTCCATTAGCATTTGAAAAGTCGGAAAGACCAAAACTTTCTCATGTGCAAAAAGAATTGCTGACAGTGATGAAAGATGCAGTGTTAGGCAAGAATAAACTGAAAGAAAAAGAAGAGGTGTAATAAAAAAGTGCGGTTAAAATTGACCGCACTTTTTTTGTATAAAAGAGATGATTAAAGTCCCGCTTTCAAGCTTGCCTCAATAAAGCGATCGAGATCGCCATCTAGTACGGCTTGTGTATTACGATTTTCAACGCCTGTGCGCAGATCCTTAATACGTGCATCATCTAGCACATAAGAACGAATTTGGCTGCCCCAACCGATATCCGATTTATTATCTTCCATCGCTTGTTTATCCGCATTTTTCTTTTGTAACTCAAGCTCATACAATTTCGCTTTTAATTGTTTCATAGCTTGATCTTTATTTTTGTGTTGAGAACGATCGTTTTGACATTGCACGACAATCCCACTTGGCATATGAGTAATACGCACCGCACTTTCGGTTTTATTGACGTGCTGACCACCTGCACCGGATGCACGATAAACGTCAATACGTAAATCTGCCGGGTTGATTTCAATATCAATATTGTCATCAATTTCAGGATAAACAAAAACCGCAGCAAAAGATGTATGACGACGGTTATTAGAGTCAAATGGGCTTTTGCGTACCAAACGATGGATACCGGTTTCCGTACGTAACCAACCGAAAGCGTATTCGCCACTAACACGAATCGTCGCGGATTTTAAACCTGCCACATCACCATCAGAGACTTCCATTAATTCTGTTTTAAAGCCTTTACTTTCAGCCCAGCGAAGGTACATGCGAAGTAACATTTCCGTCCAGTCCTGCGCTTCTGTACCACCGGAACCCGCTTGTAAATCGACATAACAATCGCACGCATCATGTTCACCGCTAAACATACGGCGGAATTCTAATTTGGCAAGTTGTTGTTCAAGTTCGTCTAATTCAGCAACGGCTTCATTGAAGGTCTCTTCATCTTCAGCTTCAACGGCTAATTCAAGAAGCCCTTCAACATCCTCTAAACCTTGTTCTAAATTCTTGATGGTATCAACCACTTGTTCAAGTGAAACGCGTTCTTTCCCAAGTGCTTGGGCTTTTTCAGGATCGTTCCACACATCGGGTTGTTCTAATTCGGCATTAACTTCTTCTAAACGCTCAACTTTTGCATCGAAGTCAAAGATACCCCCGAAGCACAGAAGTGCGCTCGGAAAGGTCAGCAATTTTGTTTTTGATTGGATTAATTTCAAACATAATGACTAAATAAGCTTTTAAGTTAAATTAAAATTGAAATTATAAAGGAACTACAGAGGATTGGGTAGATTATTGAGCAATAAAAAACCTTATTTATTATTAGAATAAATAAGGTTCTTAATATAATTAAAAAGGATGAAGTTATTCCTCTGCAGGGAATTTTTCTTCTAATTGATCTGCTAATTTGTCAATAGCATCGTCTTTTGCGTTTGCTTTTGCGACAGCTTCAGGAACTTTACCTGCATTGTCAGCAGATGGTGATTTGACTTGAGATAAAATTAGTTGAGCCACTTCTTTTTCAGCATCTACATATTCTTTATACATAGAAACAAGTGGTGAAACTTCTTCACTTTTAATACCTAATGCTTCTAATTCGGCTACATGTTCAGCTGCTTTTTTATCAAATTCTGCAACAGCAGCTTCAGTTGCGGTCACATTGCTACTTGAAGAGGCAGTAGCAATTGCATCAAAACTTGCTTCAAGTTTTTGGCCAGCTGTTTCTTCCCACGCTTTAAATTTTTTCACTTCCTCAGCTTGTTGAGATGCAGCAAATGCACTAATAGAGCTGAAAGTTAATGCTGCAATAGCTGTGATTTTTAATAAGTTTTTCATTGAGATATCCTCTTTGAGTAGAATTAAAAATTGCACCAGAATGGGTACAATTGGCATTGTAATAAAGTATAGTTATTTGATCAAGTATTTAGTTGATCTTTTTAGCATGCTATTTGGAAAAAATAACAGTTTTGCATAAATCATCAATTACTTTATAATTCAGGCTCATTTTCATAATAAATTAGGAACAACGAGTATGAATAAATTACTGACCGCACTTTTAGTTACGGTTTCGGTTAACGCAATGGCAGATGATGCTACAATTAAATCAAAATTGCAGGCATTAGGTGCGAAAAATATAGAAGTAAAAGATTCGCCTGTAAAAGGCCTTAAAACTGCTGTGACAGATCAAGGTATTTTATATGTGAGTGAAAATGGTCAATATGTTTTGCAAGGTAAAATGTATGAATTAACGAATAAAGGTCCTGTTGATGTAGCGAGTAAATTTCTGGCGGATAAAGTGAACGCATTAAAAAATGAAATGATTGTTTATCCGGCAAAAAATGAAAAACATATTGTGACAGTATTCATGGATATCACTTGCCATTATTGTCATTTACTCCATCAACAAATAAAAGAGTACAATGATTTAGGTATTACTATTCGTTATTTGGCATTTCCTCGAGCAGGAATGAATGAAACTGCTCGCCAAATGGAAGCAATTTGGACGGCAAAAGATCCTGTATTTGCATTGAACGAAGCAGAAAAAGGTAACTTACCGAAAGAATTGAAAACCCCTAATATTGTAAAAAAACACTATGATTTAGGTATACAACTTGGTGTGAAAGGTACGCCAAGTATTGTGACTTCAACAGGTGAAATGCTTGGCGGGTATTTAAAACCTCAAGATTTATTAGCTGTGTTACAAGAATCAGCACAATAATTATTAGTAGTGAGGGCGTATTGTATGCGCCCTTAAAATATTCATGTCATCAAAGTACATATCGAATGTTCCTTTAATGTAATTTTAAATAACGAAACACCGTGAAAAAACTCATTAAACGTCGTGAAATTCCTGGCGGAAATCCTGTTTCAGATAATACATTACTCGATCGTCTCTATCGTTCTCGTCATATAAAAAATAGTCAAGAATTAGACCGCACTTTGCAATCAATGCTAAATCCCAATCAATTATACGGTATTCAACAAGCCGTAGATTTATTGGTTGAAGCTTATCAACAGCAACAAAAGATTGTTATCGTCGGCGATTTTGATGCCGATGGAGCAACCAGTACGGCACTTTCTGTCTTGGCTTTATGTATGCTTGGTTTTACTGATGTAGAATATCTTGTGCCGAATCGTTTTGAACAGGGTTATGGTTTGAGTGTGCCTGTTGCTGAAATGGCAATGGAAAAAGGCGTGCAGTTATTGATGACAGTAGATAACGGGGTATCATCCTTTGAGGGCGTAGCGTATTTAAAAGAGCAGGGCATCAAGGTGTTGATTACCGATCACCACTTGCCACCAGAAATACTGCCGAATGCTGATGCTATTGTTAATCCAAATTTGCAACAATGTGATTTCCCTTCAAAATGTTTAGCTGGTGTAGGTGTGGCATTTTATTTAATGCTTGCTTTACGAGCTAAATTTCGTGAGTTGGGTATTTTTACGGCAGAAACACAACCTAATTTTACTGAGCTACTGGATTTAGTCGCGCTCGGTACAATTGCAGATGTTGTTCCTCTTGATCAAAATAACCGCATTTTAGCTCATCAAGGGTTGATGCGAATTCGTGCGAAACGTTGTCGCCCTGGAATTATTGCTCTCGCGGAAGTGGCTAATCGAGAAGTTGAAAAACTTTGCTCGGCTGATTTAGGCTTTGCGATTGCACCACGTTTAAATGCTGCAGGGCGATTAGATAATATGTCTGTCGGTGTGGAGTTATTACTTGCAGAAAGCATGCAAGAGGCAAGAGAACAAGCTTTGGATTTGGACAGCTTAAATCAGGCTAGAAAAGAAATTGAACAAGGCATGAAGCTCGAGGCTTTAGAAATTTGCCGCAATCTCACCGCACTTTCTGATGAATTACCGATGGGAATAACCTTATTTCAGAAAGATTGGCATCAAGGTGTATTAGGCATTGTAGCTTCTCGTATTAAAGATCAATACCATCGACCAGTCATTGCTTTTGCACAAGATCAAGAAGGTATTATAAAAGGTTCTGCACGTTCAATTGAAGGCTTGCATATGCGCGATGTATTAGAACGCATCCATTCTCAACATCCGGATATGATTTTAAAATTTGGTGGTCATGCTATGGCAGCAGGATTAAGCATTAAAGAAAGCTTTTTCTCTGATTTTCAAAAGATTTTTAATCAAACGGTGCAAGATTGGTTAAATGAAGATCAATTACAAGGAGTGATTTGGACGGATGGCGAACTTCAAGCAAATGAATTTAGTATTGAAACGGCAGAAGTGATAAAATCTGGTGGACCTTGGGGACAAGCTTTTCCTGAGCCTGTTTTTGATGGTGAATTTAAAATTTTTGAGCAACGTACTATTGGGCAAAATCAAAATCATTTAAAAATGCTTGTTGAGCCTAGAAATGGCGGTCCATTATTAGATGCCATTGCGTTTAATATTGATACTCGGTATTATCCCGATTTGTCTATTAAACAGGCAAGGTTTGCTTATAAATTAGAAATTAATGAGTTTCGAGGAAATCGAAACGTCCAATTATTAGTCGATTATATTGAGCCAGTTAGTTTATGAAAAAATTTTGGCAGAATACATTTAAAGGATCATTTGCAATGATGTTGCTGAGCGTGACAAATGTCGCATTCGGTGAAGTCAATGCGAAGGATTTTTCTGCCAAAAATTCACCACACTTACCGCCTGCAAATGTGACACAGTTTGAAGACGGTAGAGATTATTTTTCATATCAAGAACCTATTGAGCAGATTAGAAGAAGTGATAGTAGAATTCCTATCCAATTTTTCTTTGATTACGACTGTCGGGTTTGTTCTTCAGCTCAAGATATCTTGCAACTTTATAGCCAAATTCGCCCTAATAAGGTGGAATTAGAAGAATATCCTGTCGCCACGAATGAGGCTAGATTTTCAGCGACAATATTCTATACATTACAGCGTTTAAAAGTGGGCGAGTTATCGGATACGCTGTTATTTGAAACTTCTGAAAAGGCGCGTTATACCGAATTATCTACATTAGATAAGATGCGTGAATGGGTAATCTCGCAAGGAATTAGTAAAGTTGAATTTAACAAAGTTGTGCATTCTTCAGAAGTGAAAAAGGATGTAAGTAACGCTATTAATTTGACGGAAGAATATGGTGTTTTTACTTTTCCTTATGTAGTTATAGGTGGGAAATATGTTCTCACCGCAAGTACGCTGTATAACGATGATTATGGAGTGGCAGTATTAGATTTCTTAGTGAATAAACTCGAACAAGAAAGGAAAAATTAATGAAAATCGGGATTGTTGGTGCAATGGCACAAGAAGTGGAGATTTTATCCCAATTAATGACAGATAAAAAAGAGACAAAAGTTGCAAGTGCGGTCATTTTTGAAGGCAAAATTAATGGCAAAGAGATCGCGTTATTGCAATCTGGGATTGGTAAAGTCGCGGCAGCTATTGGTACCACAGCTTTATTACAATTGGCTAAACCGGATGTGGTTTTAAATACGGGCTCAGCGGGTGGTGTTGCGAAAGGCTTAAAAGTGGGGGATATCGTTATTTCAGATGAAACCCGATATCACGATGCCGATGTGACAGCTTTTGGCTATGAAAAAGGTCAATTACCTGCAAATCCAGCTGCTTTTCTTTCAGATAAACAATTAGCAGATTTAGCCGATGAAATTGCCCAATCACAAGGACAAAATGTAAAACGCGGTTTAATTTGCTCTGGTGATAGTTTTATTAATAGCGAAGAAAAAATTGCTCAAATTAAAGTTGATTTCCCAAATGTGACTGCAGTAGAAATGGAAGCCACGGCGATTGCGCAAGTTTGTCATGCCTTTAACGTACCTTTTGTGGTCGTTCGGGCAATTTCGGATGCAGGCGATGGCGAAGCGAGTATGTCTTTTGAAGAGTTCTTACCGTTAGCTGCAAAACAGTCTTCGGCATTAGTATTAGGGATGATAGACAGACTGTAGTAATAATCTTTTAATAAGATAATAAATTCTAAAATTGAATCATAAACATTATTTAAAAAGGCATAGTTAATTGACTATGCCTTTTTATATAAACCCATTAGAATTTATAGTTTAAACTAAAAATATAAGTTCTTCCTCGTGCAAAATTGTAAAGCACAGATTTATCTTTTATTCCGTTATCGCAAGTATCATTTTTGCTACAAATGGAATCATTTAAGCTTGAATAATAGCGTTGAGATGCCGCATCGTTGCCAGAATCTAAAGGATCAACATAACGTTTATCTAGTAGGTTTTGTACTTCAGCTTTGATAATCAAATCTTTGATAGGTTCGTAACTTATATGCAAATCTAAAATAATTGGTTGTTTATTAATTTCTTCTGTTTTCTTAATTGCATAATAAGTTCTTTCATGACTAGTATTTAATTCAAATTCAGAGCCGTTAATATATTCTTCTTGAATGGTTGCTCGTTTGCTTTTCCCATAGTAACGAGCTGCGATACCAACAGTTAATTTTTGATCAAACCAGCGAGAGCCAAGTTCTAATCTTCCATAATCTTTAGGTAACATTGAGATACGAGATAGACCATAACCTTGTTTTAGAATGTCATCTTTTGATGCGTTGTTAGGACGTGGACTTGCATCTGCATAATTGGTTGGTTGATTTGTTCGTTGGTATGCATAAGACAGATTTGCAAAGAAACGTCCCATGTCATAGTTAATTTCTAACTCGACGCCGCTCTTTTTCACAATAGGCTTATAATTTTGATGAGCAATGGTAAATCTAAATCCATTATCAGCAGCCCAGTCAGGAACAACGCCATCTCTCCACCATACACCATATACATTATGAATATAATTTTTGATGAAACTACGATATCCCACTAGTTTTAAACCTAGAACATCTTCTTCTGTAAAAACAGCTTTTTTATAGGTGTTAAACCCTAGTTGATAAGTTTCTGCTCGCTCAGGTTTTAATGCCGTATTTACGCCAACATCAGATACTTGAGAGAAGAACATTTCTTGAATATTTGGCATTCTATGTGTGCGCGAATAGGTGAAAAACGGCATAAAATAATCATTGATATCCGCGCTAAGCGTTGCTGAGTGGTTTATCGCTGTTTTATGTCCTGATTTATGCAAAATCGGTTCATTAATTTGTGTTGGTGTATTTTCATAACCTACATACTCACCGTTAAATGCATAATGCGTAAAATTGACACTATAGTCTAAATGGTAAATTCCTTTAGAAAGTGCGGTATCAAAATAAACAGTTTTAAATTGTTGTTTACCAGAAGGTTGTAAGATCACTGAACGTTGTGGTAATCCGCTTTTGCTTCCTTGGAAGCGACCTAAATAACTATAGTTTCCTTGGGAGTGTGATTCATTGTTATAAAACAAACTTAATTCTTCTGGAAAACGGTTTTTACTATACTCATTAATAAAGTAGTTAAAGCCCAATGTGGTTTTTAAATCGATTTCTTTTGGCAATAAAAAAGTATAGCTATTGTTAATATCAATAATATTTGCCACATTCTTCGTAATTAATTTATCTTCTACTTGCCAACCAGAAAAGAATGCACCTTTAGGATAAATGGTTTTACCCAAGTTGTGTGCTACCATCAAATTGAGATCAAGATAGCGATTATTATTAAAATTATAATTTAATTGATAATTACGATTTTCAATTTTTCGAGAACCAATTTTATTATCGAGGGTACGAATTTGTGCACCTAAATTATGGCGATCATCACCATATTCAAATTTTAATAAATGGCTACGAGAACGAGATTGCAAACTGCCAGGCTCAATAGGGGCAACACTGTATTGATCCTTATTACGTTCAAATGAGTTATTTGTTGAATCCACATCATTTTGTAATTCGGGGATATCTTTGGGAGGCACACCATTTTCTAATTCTCTCAGAATTTTTTTTCTAGTTTCATTTTTATAAGTATTAAGTTGATAGCTAGATGTATTGTAACGAGGTTCGTTAGGCGTATCTTCTTCACTAATATAATCATAATTTTCTTCTTTTCTTTCTACTCGAGTAATACATCCTGGTGTTCTTGTTTCAGTCACTCCAGTCAATTCATCTGTAGTTGTAATTGGATCTGTATTTCCGTTAAATGTTGGGGTTGGCGCATTGCAAGACCAATGATTTTTGTTTAAATCGGGAGTCCATTGTCCTGTAGAATTTAAAGTATAACCGGCATTATGGAAATAAGCTTCTTTTTCTTTGGCAAGAATATCTTGCCCTAATGATGCTAATCGTTCTCCGCCACCGATACGGTAATCTTGTGAAACTTCACGTTGGCTATAACCATATACCACACCGACATAACCGCCATTATCAAGCCATTTTCTGCCTGCAGCTGTGGTCATAAAATTCGACTTAGTTTCATTGCTACCAGCCATACCTTTAACAACTAAACCAAAAGGTCTATCATCCGTGATAATATCGTTAACCCCCAATGTTCTAAAATTAGCACTACCAGACAATGTGTTTATACCGCTGGAACCTGAGAAATTGCTTTTATTGATATCGACACCAGCAATGAAATTAGGATCTATCGCGGCACCAAATTGAGAGTTACCGCCTGATTGACCTGAATCCATTGAGGTAGAATAAAAAGTTTGTGTTACGCCATCAACCATAGTATTGACTCGACCTAACCCATTTTCGCCACGAATATTCACAGAAACTACGCCAGAGCCTTTATCTTGTTGAGTAAAAGCACCTGGGATACTTCGAATAACTTGATCGATAGTTTGGGTTTCTTTAAAAATATGCTCTCGGGTGCTTTTTGCTTTCGCTTCCGTAAAAGGTTTTTTATCATTAGCCACATTTTTTTCGACCACATTTATTTGATCGAGTATTTCTTCTGTTTGAGCTTCAGCAATATTAATATTCATTGCATTTATTAGGCAAAATGTAACTAAGTTTAATTTTATTTCTTTCTTCATTTGTTATCCTCTTCTTTTTTTGAGAAAGATTCTCATTATCCTATTTGATGTGAGAGAATTCAAGGGATGAGATCATGAAATTTATATAAGAATTAAAGAATAATTTTCATGTTATATATGATGAAATTTTTAATTCTTCTTTTTTTGTTGAAAACATAATAACGATTATTGAGGTTTTTCTTTTTATCGGTGGCGTTTGCCTTGACATTATAGGAGAGGATTAAGAGCTGATATTTTTTCTTTAAATTTTATATGAATTATCAATGTTTATTTAGAATTGTGATAGGTGATTATTTTTAACATTTGGCAAAAGAATCTTTAGTGAAATAAATTATTTGTGTCTATAATATATCGGTTTTTGAAAAGTAAAAGGATAGAGATGATGGGGATAATTATCACCGTTGATGGTCCAAGCGGAGCAGGGAAAGGAACACTTTGTTACGCCTTGGCTGAAAAGTTGGGTTTTACCTTGTTGGATAGTGGTGCCATTTATCGCGTGACGGCATTGGCTGCGCTGAAACGTCATGCAGATTTAACCGATGAAAAAGGATTAGCGGAGTTAGCACGTCATTTAGATATCCAGTTCATCCCGAAAAATGGTGAGGTCAATGTACTTCTTGGAGGGATGGATGTGAGCCATTTAATCCGTACGCAAGAAGTAGCGGAAGCTGCATCAAAAATAGCGGTTTTCCCAAAAGTGCGGTCAGCTTTACTGCAACTTCAGCAAGATTTTGGCAAAAATGATGGACTGATTGCGGATGGGCGAGATATGGGAACCGTGGTTTTCCCAAATGCACAAGTTAAACTGTTTTTAGATGCAAGTGCGGAAGAACGTGCAAAAAGACGTTATAAACAGTTGCAAAATAAGGGAATTAATGGTAACTTTGCACAGATTTTAGCCGAGATACAAGAACGTGATTTTCGTGATAGAAATCGTGAGGTTGCGCCATTGAAGGCGGCTGATGATGCTTTATTGTTAGATAGTACAACATTGAGTATTGATGAGGTTATTGCTCAAGCGTTAGTTTATATTCAACAAAAAACGTCAATTTCGATTTAACTGTTTATTCAAGGAAGAATAGACATTTATCCTCAACCCCGCATTTTATGGATCTTAATGTGGATGTTATTAACTTAAATTAAGAAGATTATTTATATGTCAGAATCTTTTGCTCAACTCTTTGAAGAATCATTAAAAGGCCTTGAAACCCGTCAAGGTTCAATCGTTAGCGGTACTGTTGTTGCTATTCAAAAAGGCTTTGTACTTGTTGATGCAGGCTTAAAATCTGAATCTGCAATTCCTGTTGCTGAATTCCAAAACGCTCAAGGTGAACTTGAAGTTAAAGTTGGCGACACAGTAAACGTAGCTTTAGATGCAGTTGAAGATGGTTACGGCGAAACTAAACTTTCTCGTGAGAAAGCAGTTCGTCACGAATCTTGGATTGAATTAGAAAAAGCTTACGAAGAAAAAGCGACCGTTATCGGTTTAATCAACGGTAAAGTGAAAGGCGGTTTCACAGTTGAGTTAAACGGTGTTCGTGCATTCTTACCAGGTTCATTAGTTGACACTCGTCCAGCACGTGAAGCAGATCACTTACTTGGTAAAGAATTAGAATTCAAAGTAATCAAATTAGATCAAAAACGTAACAACGTTGTTGTTTCTCGTCGTGCAGTGATCGAATCTGAAAACAGCCAAGAACGTGAACAAATCCTTGAGAACCTAGCTGAAGGTTCAGAAGTTAAAGGTATCGTTAAAAACTTAACTGACTACGGTGCATTCGTAGATTTAGGTGGCGTTGACGGTTTATTACACATCACTGATATGGCTTGGAAACGTGTTAAACACCCAAGCGAAATCGTGAATGTAGGCGACGAAGTAACTGTTAAAGTATTAAAATTTGACAAAGATCGTACTCGCGTATCTTTAGGCTTAAAACAATTAGGTCAAGATCCTTGGGTTGCTATTGCTGAAAACCACCCAGTAAACAGCAAATTAACAGGTAAAGTAACTAACTTAACAGACTACGGCTGTTTCGTTGAAATCTTAGATGGTGTTGAAGGCTTAGTTCACGTTTCTGAAATGGATTGGACTAACAAAAACATCCACCCATCTAAAGTTGTAAGCCTTGGCGATACTGTTGAAGTAATGGTATTAGAAGTTGACGAAGAACGTCGTCGTATTTCTTTAGGTTTAAAACAATGCAAACCTAACCCATGGACTCAATTCGCTGAAACTCACAACAAAGGCGACAAAGTTACTGGTAAAATCAAATCAATCACTGATTTCGGTATCTTCATCGGTCTTGAAGGTGGTATCGACGGTTTAGTTCACTTATCTGACATTTCTTGGAATGTTGCAGGTGAAGAAGCAGTTCGTAACTACAAAAAAGGTGACGAAGTTTCTGCAGTAGTATTAGCAGTAGATGCAGTGAAAGAACGTATTTCTTTAGGTATCAAACAACTTGAAGATGATCCATTCAACAACTTCGTAGCAGTTAACAAAAAAGGTGCAGTAGTTTCTGCAACTGTTGTTGAAGCTGACGCTAAAGGTGCTAAAGTTGAATTAGCAGGTGGCATTGAAGGTTATATCCGTGCAGCAGACTTAACAAATGAAGTTGCAGCGGGTGATGTAGTTGAAGCGAAATACACAGGTGTTGATCGTAAAGCACGTATCGTTCACTTATCTGTAAAAGCGAAAGATCAAGCTGAAGAAGCAGCTGCAGTTGCAAACGTGAATAACAAACAAGAAGATGTTGCTATTCCAAACGCAATGGCTGAAGCTTTCAAAGCAGCTAAAGGTGAATAATTAATTCACATAAATAAGGCTGGGTCGTTGGCTCAGCCTTATTACTACCCACTATAATTAACAAGGATTTAGCGGTAATTTATTATGAACTAATACATTACCTGTAAGTCTTAATAATAAGTTTAAGTATAAATTTAAAGGAGAGTTGACGATGACTAAATCTGAACTAATTGAAAATCTATCAACAAAGCACCCAACTTTATCCGCAAAAGAAGTAGAAGGTATTGTAAAAGATATTCTTGAGCTCATTGCACAATCTTTAGAAGAGGGTAATCGTATTGAAGTTCGTGGTTTTGGTAGCTTCTCTTTACACCATCGTCAACCGCGAGTAGGCCGTAATCCTAAAACAGGTGATTCTGTAAAACTAGATGCTAAATCTGTACCGCACTTTAAAGCGGGTAAAGAATTAAAAGATCGCGTAAATGTTTTTGCTTAAACATTCAATCGATATCAATAAAACGACACTTAGGTGTCGTTTTTTATTACAAATTTTGGCATAATGAACCTATTCTTAACAAAGGAGATTGTGATGATTAAATATATTCTCGGACTCATTATTGTGCTGGCTATTGTACTCGTTGCGGTAACTATAGGGGCGAATAATGATCAAGTAATCACCTTTAACTATATTGTTGCTGAAAGCCAATTCCAACTTTCAACATTAGTTGCCATTTTATTTGGTTTTGGATTAATTTTAGGTTGGTTAATTACTGGATTATTCTACTTAAAATTAAAATTCAAAAATATGTCGTTAGCGCGTCAAGTTAAACGTCAAACCTTACAAATTAACGAATTAACTACTACCCGCGATAAGGCAGTATAATGCTTGAATTACTCTTTCTGCTTCTGCCAATAGCCGCCGCTTATGGTTGGTATATGGGGCATCGGAGTGCCAAGAAAGATCAGGAAAATATTAATAATAAACTCTCCCGTGATTATGTCACGGGGGTCAATTTTTTGCTTTCTAATCAAACGGATAAAGCTGTTGATTTGTTTCTTGATATGTTACAAAAACAAGAAACCGAAAATGAAATTGAAAGCAATTCACAATTTGAGGCTGAGCTAACGCTCGGTAATCTTTTCCGTTCTAGAGGTGAAGTGGATCGTGCTTTACGTATCCATCAAGCCCTCGATCGTAGTCCCAATTACTCTTTCGAACAAAAATTATTAGCTAAACAGCAACTCGCTAAGGATTTCATGGCGGTGGGTTTTTATGACCGAGCAGAAGCCCTTTACATAATCATGGTAGATGAGCCTGAATTCGCTGAAAATGCACTACAACAGCTTTTAGTGATTTACCAAAAAACAAAAGAATGGAAAAAAGCGGTTAATATTGCAGAAAAACTAGCCAAAATTTCCCCTAAAGAAAATGATGTGGAATTAGCACAATGTTATTGTGAATATTCCTTAAGTGGTGAACTTGAAAGTGTGGTCGAAAAACGCAGTATTTTACAAAAAGCGTTGAATGTATCTCCAACCAGTGTGAGAGCATCAATGCTGCTTGCTGATTTAGAAATGGCAGATAAAAACTACCGTCAAGCCATTCATTTTTTGGAGAATATTCTTAATCAAAATCCAATTTACATTGGAGAAGTGTTGAAAACACTCAAATATTGCTATGATGAATTAGGAGAGAGAGATAACTTTGAGTTATTCTTGATTCGAGCCAGCCAGCAGATTAACAATACGAAAGTAGATTTAATGTTAGCAAGCGTGATTGAAGAGAAAGATGGTAAGAGTGCAGCGCAATCAAAGCTTTATCAACAACTCACAAAACATCCAAGTACATCTATTTTCCACCGTTTTATTCAATTCCAAATTGATGATGCAGAGGAAGGACGAGGTAAAGAAAGCTTAATTTTGCTACATAAAATGGTCGGTGAGAGAATTAAGCAAGGCTTTGGCTACCGTTGCTCAAATTGCGGTTATCAGACCCATAAATTAATGTGGAATTGTCCTTCTTGCAAACAGTGGGAATCCATCAAACCAGAACATAATTAATTGACACAGTGAGGTAAAATTATGAATAGCAAAATAATCGTTGCATTGGATTACGAAACGGAAGCACAAGCACTATCCCTCGTGGATCAAATTGATCCAAGCTTATGCCGTTTAAAAGTGGGTAAAGAAATGTTTACTACACTAGGAACCAGTTTCGTTAAGCAATTGCACGAGCGTCAATTTGATGTTTTCCTCGATCTTAAATTTCATGATATTCCGAATACTGTGGCAAGAGCAGTGCGCTCTGCGGCTGATTTAGGCGTATGGATGGTGGATGTCCATGCTAGTGGTGGTTTAAAAATGATGGAAGAGGCGAAAAAAATTCTCGAACCTTATGGAAAAGATGCCCCTTTATTAATTGCAGTGACCGTATTGACAAGTATGGAAGATTTAGATTTATTACAAATTGGCATTAATTCTTCACCACTCGAACACGTTTTACGTCTTGCGCATTTAACACAGCGTGCGGGATTAGATGGAGTCGTTTGTTCACCACAAGAAGTGGAGATTTTACGCAATACTTGTGGTCCTGATTTTAAATTAGTCACCCCAGGGATTCGTCCTATTGGTAGTGATTTTGGAGATCAGCGTCGCGTCATGACACCAGCTGCAGCTATTCGATCTGGTTCTGATTATTTAGTAATCGGTCGTCCAATTACGCAAGCTGAAAACCCAGCTGAAGTGCTTCGTTCAATTAATGCATCAATTGAGTAATATGGCTGAGAGTACATTAGTTTATTCTACCGAAGTCGGTCGAATTAAAGTGCAAAAAGAGCCGGTACAACGCCCTAAAGGTGATGGTGTGGTTCGCATCCAAAAACAAACCAGTGGTCGAAAAGGCGCAGGCGTTTCAGTGATTACTGGGCTAGATTTAGCTGATGATGAATTGAAAAAGTTAGCCGCTGAACTTAAAAAACGTTGTGGTTGCGGTGGTTCGGTTAAAGACGGCAACATTGAGATTCAAGGTGAAAAACGCGATTTAATTAAACAACTTTTAGAACAAAAAGGGTTTAAAGTAAAATTAGCCGGTGGTTAAGATAAGACAAAAAATCCCTCTTCAATTGAAGATGGATTTTTTCATAATTAGCCTTCCATAAAGTTTGGTTGGTAAGCAAAGAACATTGCACCTAAGAAACTTAACAAGGCAAATGCCAGAAATGCACTGTTTGGATTGACTGCTTTACGACTAAAATATTTAGCCGCGAAGAAGATATAAAGCACAAGCATGATGATTTTCATGACCAACCAGCTTTGTAGCTGATAACCGACCAAGAAGAAAATCGTTAAGCCGCTTGCAATTAAAAGTGTATCCACTAAGTGCGGTAAAATTTTTAGCAGTTTAATCGCGCGCCAATTTTTCCCACTTAATTGCATTCCCCCACGGATAATTAATAATCCTAAACTTAAAAATGCACAAACAATGTGCAAATAAATTAACATAATCACTCCAGATGTAAAAGGAAAGTGCGGTCAAAAGCGACCGCACTTTAATTTCTTATTTTGCAATACGCTTATATTTAATACGATGTGGTTGTGTTGCGGATTCACCTAAGGTTTTCTTTTTCCACTCTTCGTAGTCTGAGAAGTTACCTTCGTAGAACGTCACTTTACCTTCATCACCGTAATCTAAAATATGAGTCGCAATACGATCTAAGAACCAACGGTCATGGGAAATCACCATTGCACAACCCGGGAATTCTAAGATCGCATTTTCTAATGCACGTAAGGTTTCAACGTCTAAGTCATTGGTAGGTTCGTCCAATAACAGTACGTTACCACCACGTTGTAGAAGTTTCGCTAAGTGTAAACGACCACGTTCACCACCTGATAATTCGCCAACGCGTTTTTGTTGATCTACGCCTTTGAAGTTAAATCGGCCAACATAGGCACGGCTTGGAATTTCAAAGTTACCAATGGTCAGAACATCTTGTCCGTTAGACACTTCTTCCCAAACGGTTTTCTTGTCATCCATTGAATCACGGAATTGATCCACAGAAGCAAGCACAACGGTTTCACCCATCGTAATTGAGCCGCTATCGGGTTGTTCTTGGCCTGAAAGCATACGGAATAGGGTCGATTTACCCGCACCATTTGGCCCAATAATACCCACGATAGCCCCTTTTGGAATGCTAAATGATAAATTATCAATTAAAGTGCGGTCGCCATAAGATTTGGTTAAGTTCTGCACTTCAATCACTTTATCACCTAAACGTGGACCAGGTGGAATAAAGAGTTCATTGGTCTCGTTGCGTTTTTGGTATTCGCCAGAGTTCAACTCATCGAAGCGTGCCATACGAGCTTTGCTTTTCGCTTGACGACCTTTAGGGTTTTGGCGTACCCATTCTAACTCTTTCGCAATGGATTTTTGGCGCGCATTTTCAGCGGCTTGTTCTTGCTCTAAGCGTTTCTCTTTTTGCTCTAACCAAGAAGAGTAGTTACCTTCCCAAGGAATACCTTCACCACGGTCGAGCTCTAAGATCCAACCTGCTACGTTATCTAAGAAGTAACGGTCGTGGGTAATCGCCACAACAGTACCTTCATAGTCATGTAAGAAGCGCTCTAACCATGCCACAGATTCTGCATCTAAGTGGTTGGTTGGTTCGTCTAATAAGAGCATGTCTGGTTTTTCGAGTAATAAGCGACAAAGCGCTACACGACGACGCTCACCACCAGATAAATGTTCGATTTTGGCATCCCAATCCGGTAAACGTAATGCATCTGCCGCACGTTCTAATTGGTTATCTAAATTATGGCCATCGTGTGCTTGAATAATCGCTTCAAGATTCGCTTGCTCCGCCGCGAGTTTATCGAAATCCGCATCGGGATCGGCATAAAGCGCATAGACTTCATCTAAACGAGTCAGTGCATTTTTTACTTCAGAAACCGCTTCTTCTACCTCTTCACGCACAGTTTGTTGAGGATCAAGTTTTGGTTCCTGTGGAAGATAACCGATCTTAATACCCGGTTGTGGACGCGCTTCACCTTCGAACTCTTTATCCACGCCCGCCATAATGCGTAAAAGGGTTGATTTACCCGCACCATTTAAGCCGAGCACCCCGATTTTTGCACCAGGGAAGAAGCTTAAAGAAATATCTTTCAAAATATGACGCTTCGGTGGCACCACTTTGCCGACACGGTGCATCGTATATACAAATTGCGTTGACATAATTTTCTCGATGTTATGAATAAAAGTGCGGTTATTTTACTTGATGTTTAGGGAATAAGCTATTTGAAAGGCAAAAAAAACCACCCATACAGGGTGGTAGGAAAGTAGTTTAGCTATATTTATGATTATTTTATTTAGGAACTTTATGAATATCAAGCAATCACTTGACGACACAGATAGTACATAAATTTCAGTTATAAGGGAAATGCGAATGAATCATTTTTTGATAAAAATCAATAAAATCATGGGATTTTTTACTTTTAGACTGATTTTTATTCGATTTTGATTGGGAACTGCTTGTGATAAAATCTGTCTATTCAATCATTTAGCCACTCTTTTTTCTTATTTATGTTTAAAAAATCACTTCTTGGATTATTGCTGATTTCACCTTTTTCAGCGCTAGCACATCCTCATGCGTTCATTGATATGCAAACGAAAACCTTAGTGAAAGATAATCAATTAATTGGTTTTTCGACGCAATGGTTACTAGATGAAGCCAGTTCTTCAGCTGTCCTGTACGACGTGAAGCAGGCAAAAGGAGATAAGGCCGCCCAACAGAAATTAATTGATGAAGTAATGGAAAATGTTGTGAATGAACATTACTTTAGTTATGTCTTTGACAAAGAAAATCATAAAATTAAATACACAAAACGCCCTGAAAATTACGGTATGCGCGTGAAAGGGAACGAAGTGGAATATTATTTTGATTTTCTTTTAGCACAGCCACAGGCTTTGCAAAATAATGAATTTACGCTGATGACTTATGACCGCACTTATTATGTGGCTATGCGGTATGCAGAAACTGGCAAAAGCGCGGTTGATTTTTCATCACTTCCTGCAAACTGCAAAGGCGAGGTGCTTGAACCTAATGTTGATGAAAAAATTCAATCTTACGCCTCATCATTAGATAAATCGCAAAAAAATGAAGATGATTCTCTTGGTGTATTGTTTGCGCAGAAAGTAAAAATTAAGTGTGAATAAAAATGAAGTTAAAACTAACCGCACTTTTTATTGGTTTATTAGCGATTATCTTCGCATTATTACCTTGGCTGTTTGTGCAAGTTGCTGATTGGCAAAAAGCCTTTAATCAGTTGATTTCTGAAAATCTACATCAAATTCAAGCACATTCATCAACGGCAGGATTGTGGTTGATTTTTGCCGCCTTTTCTTATGGTGTATTACATGCATTAGGGCCTGGGCATGGCAAATTTATTATCGCTAGCTATCTTTCTACACACGAAAGTCAACTTAAAACCAGTGTACGCTTAAGCTTGCTTTCCTCTCTCATGCAAGGTTTTGTCGCCGTTGCTGCAACCTCCATTGTGGTGGTGATACTTAATCTTTCCTCTAAATATTTTAAACTTAGCCAGTTATGGCTGGAACGTAGCGCGCTCATTTTATTATTGTTATTAGGACTTTATTGGATTGCTCAAGGTTTGAAAGGCTTGAAGAAAAAACAATCTTTTCGTATTACATCTATTCAATCATTGCCGAAACAGATTGGAACAGCTTCGCCATTTCGATATGAGCAAGGAATAGTGAGCCAAACACAATGCAGTTGTGGACATCAACATCTACCCAATGATCAACAGCTTAAGCAATCAGGTGATTTAAAATCTCAACTCTTAGTGATTTTAACCATTGGTATGCGACCATGTAGTGGCGCCATTTTCGTGCTTTTTCTCGCTTATATGTTGGATTTGTATTGGTGGGGAATTTTAGCCACGTTTGCCATGTCTCTCGGCACAGGATTAATGCTGTCACTTTTTGCGGGGTTAGTACGCTATGCAAGAAATGTCGCGACCCGCTTAGGTCATTGGTATGGTTTAGCGGGTTCTAATCAAAAAGGCGAGGCAATGATCAAATGTATTGCGGGCGCAATTATGATCTTTTTTGCACTAAGCTTGTTATATGGCACGATGGGGGCTGTAACAGGTGGAGCAGCCTTGTTTGGTGGATAAAGAAAAGGGCAGCGTTTGCTGCCCATTTATTTGAAAATAGATTATTCAACCCAAGTGACGATTTCTTCAATTGGTCTACGAGATTTTTTGGTAATGTCTCTTGCGCGATAACCAAATGTTGCTGCCACAGATACGCCCCATTCATTTGGATCAAAGAGACCTTCAGCGGCTAAAACTTCATTCATCTTATCGTAGTTAAAGCCTTCAATAGGGCAAGAATCTACACCGATAGCGGCGGCACCAGTTAGCATATTGGCTAATGCAATGTAGGTTTGTTTGCTTGTCCAGTCAAATAATGCACGCTCGCTTTCTGCGGTTTTCATTTCAACTTCTTGTAAGCCTTTATATTTTTCCAAGGCTTTTTCTAATTGCTCGCCTTGTAAACCTCTACGCACCGCCACATCACGGAAGAAAGGTGTATCATATCGCGCATTTTTCTTCGCAAGAATGATCACTAAATGACTACAATCATCTAATTGATATTGCATGCCCCAGCTAAAAGGTTTGAGCTTATCGCGTAATGCTTTATTTTGAATAACTAAGAATTTCCATGGCTCAGAACCGACCGAGCTTGGTGATAAGCGAGCAAATTCTAAAATTGCCGAAAAATCTTCTTGGCTAATTTTTTTATTCGGATCGTAATAGCGTGTGGAACAGCGATTTTCGAATACTTGAAGCATTTTTTCGCGTGTAATTTGACTCATGTTTTCTTCCTCTTAACATTATCTAATTTGTGATCTTTTGACCGCACTTTAGCGCTCTTTCCAATATCCAATCCACTCTTTGAGTAATTGCATATTTTTAGTAATTGCACCACCTTGCGGAATAAAATGCATCATATTGAGTCCGTAACTGTCAGGCGTAATGCCTTCACCTACACTTGCAGGTAACACATCAAAACCTTGTTGTTGGAATAATAATTTTGCACGTTGCATATGCCATTCATTGGTGACTAAAATAATTTTGTGAATACCTTCTTTTTCCAACATTTGTTTGGTGAAAAGTGCATTTTCTTTGGTAGTAAGGGCTTTAGGTTCAATCCATTTAGTTGGCACATTAAAGAAATTTTGGAGTTCTTCCGCAGCGATTTTTGCTTCAATGGCGCCAGTTGGACTCGCCCCTGTAATTAATAATGGCAAGTGCGTTTCTTTTTGCAAGAATGCGGCATAGCGTAAGCGTTCAAGTTGAATACCTGTTGAAGCTAATGGTGCATAAAGCTCTTTACTATCACGTAAACCACCGCCAAGTAAAACGATCGCTTGAGCTTGTTGATAATCTTGCAGTGTTAAATGATCTTCAGTAATGAGACTGTCTTTAAGTACTTGTGCAGTGTAAGGAATGCTTAAAAGATAGAGTAGAGAGAAACCAAGTGAGGTCGAAATTCGGCTTAATTTTTTGAAATTGAATTTAGCTAGAATAAGTGAAAGTCCCCATAAAATTAAAATATTAAATGGGGGAAGAATCATGGCTGTAATCAGTTTTTTCAATTCAAACATTATTTATCCAATTCAACAAAATCTAGTTCTTTGGTCCATAATTTAGCATAGCTACTATTTTTGCCATAAGAGTTATCGCAAACACGATTTGGAATTTCTAACAAGCAAGAGAAAATATGACCATGTAAGCGAGTTGTGGTCACTTTGTCATTCGCTAAGAACACCTGAGCAACGCGTTTTACAATGCGTTGAGTATAGGCATACCAGAATTGATGGCAAAGATCTTTCAGCCAACCCAGACCAAATTTATTGGCCATTTTACTCATTCGCCAGCTTACTGCTAAAACAACATCGTCTTCTGTTGAAAGAATATCTTCCCAGTCTTTTACGTTGCTGTTAGCAGGAAGTCGAGCAAGGATATTTTTCTCGATATCACTCGTTTCAATATCTTTACGTAGGAAGTAAAGCTGCTCACCAGTTTTGCCTTGTTTCGTTTCCATGGTGCCATAAAGCTGATGAGCCATGTCCGGTGACAAATAAACATGATTTGAAAATTGTGCAAATAGGTTCTCTGTTCTTTCGTCACGAGCCAGTAGATGGCAATCACTGTGGCTACGGAACAGTGTGGCTGATTTTTGCAGATTTTCTTCGTGTTTAAAATAAGCAGTTTGTGGCAACACAATAATTCGATTATTCGGGAAATTCGTCACCATTTCTTCGCGGATTTTTTGATGCTGCGGATAAAGATCGCCAAAATTACCGCCACCATGTAAAAGGATGGTGGTGTTTGGTGTAATTTTCGCTTTAACTTCTTCAAGATCTAAATCATATTCGCAACGTTTTAAGGTCACATTAATATGGTGATCTTTAAAAAATTGCTCGGTTCCGTGATAAATCAGCAAATCGCCCACGTTCAAATGAAGTGGGTAGTCGAAATAAAATACGTCGTTTTTATCTTTGATCAGTTCGACAATAGGATTCAGTTTGTTTTTTAAATCAATAAGGAGTTGATTCATTTTTTACTCTTTTCTTTAAATAGCTAAACAAGAAATTTTTTTCTGCTGTGTTTAATCCGAAGATTAAAATGACACAGATTAATACCATTTCTAAAATGATGGATTGTCCAATAAATTCCAATAAAGAATAGCTGCGGGTGGTATCTGATATATAGATGATACCTAATAGTAGGCCAAACACCACGCCGACATTCACTAAATATGAGACAAATTCTTTATGGTTAAATTTAATTTTTTTATTAATAAAATATAATCGATAGAGTTGTGAGATGACCATCGTACTAAATTTACCCACAAAGGCAAATACTGGATTATAACCTAGTGTGAACAAATAATAAGCCAAAGGCACTGTGCAGAGATCGATTAACGCCACGATGATATTGTATTGTTTTACGGTGGATGTGCCAATGGCTAATGCACTCATCCAAAATGCCCCAGCCATCGCACTGATTAATAAGCAAGCAATAATAGCTTGTACAAGTTGTTCAGTATATTGTGGAAGATGATCGCCTAACCAAAATGTCAGTAAGGTATGGGTGAAATACAATACCGGTGCAGAGAGAATCGCCATTAAATAAAGTGAATATTTTGAAATACCAAGGATTAATTGGCGATTGCGATCGTAATCTTTTGCTGCATAAGACTGCACTAACTGCGGATTAGCCGCCATTTGGAAATTATTCACAAAGCTATAAACCGCACCTTCTACTTGTGTTGCAATGGCAACAGCGGCGTTGACTGCCACACCAAAGAATAAGTTTGATACCATATTCAAGCCTTGTGTTGAACCCACATAGGCAACTTGTCCCATAAGCATCCAACCGGAAAAACTTACCATTTCTTTGGTTTTGCTTAAATCTTTATATAGGCGGAAACGTGCGGCTTCTTTGAAATAATACTTAGTGAATAACACATAAAGAGAGAGCACAATTAAGCTGACTGAAAGTAATAAGCAGCCATAAGTAATTAGCTTATCGTAATACGTGATATGACTTAAGATAAAGACAGAAGTCAGTTTTAAAATGGTTTCACCTAATCCCAACCAAGCATAGAATCCCATTTTCTCGTGTGCAACAATCATGGCATTGAATGGCACCTTGATGATTTCAACGAGGGCAATAATTAACGCTAATTGGTAAACGATATTCGCCGCCTGCAAGCGCTCTGCTGGAATCACCAATTTGTGATTTAAAAACCATAAACCGACAGTTTCGGCTAACAAAAATACGATAAAAATAATCAGTAGGTGATTTAAGATACTAATATTAAAGACTTTATTGACACGTTGAATGTCATTCGAGGCTTTTTCTACGTTAATAAAACGCTGAGTGGTGGCTGTCATTGTGCCATTAAAAAAAGAAAATAAGACCACCACACCCATCACAATGTTGTAGATACCAAAATCTTCTACACCCAATACCTGTAATACCACACGAGAGATATACAGCATGGCCCCCATGTTGAAAAGCATTCGGATATAAAGAAATAGCGTATTTTTAGCAATGGTTTTATTTGACATTGTGAGAATGAAATTAGAAAAATTGGGGGAATTATAGGGGGGATTGGGATGTGTAGCAAGCCTTGAGAGACTTCTCTGTATTTGAATTACGCTTAGTAAAAAGAAAAGGCTAAATATAAATTTAGCCTTTTGTTATTTAGACGATGCAGACTGCCAAATCTAGTTGCTTATTATGGAACTGATGCAATGTGCCACGATGACCCACGCTCAGAATGATCATATTGGGTAACCGCTCTTTAATTGTTTTATAAAGGAGGTACTCGGTTGGCTCATCAAGTGCTGATGTGGTTTCATCTAAAAAGACCACTTCAGGTTTCGTCAGTAAAATCCGAATAAATGCCACGCGCTGTAATTCACCTGGCGACAAAATTGCCTGCCAATCGTTATCTACATCTAAGCTATGAAGATATTTATCCAAACAACAGTCAGCCAGTGTTTTTTCCAATTCAGGATGATAAGGATCAATATCTGGATAGCAAATCGCTTCACGTAACGTACCTTGTGGCATATAAGGGCGTTGCGGTAGGAACAAACTGGTCACACAAGGATGTTCCACCAGACCAACTGTTTCAAAAGGATAAATTCCTGCCATCGCTTTTAATAGCGATGTTTTTCCCGTACCAGAAGGCCCTTGAATTAATAAAGCATCACCATTTTTTAATTCAATATTCAAGTTATTAAGCAACAATCTGCCTTGGTCATCTTTAATACCAAAATTTGATAACGCAACACGGTTTGAGCATTTCATGGGGTGATGAACCTCTAAATGATCTAATTCATCCAACTTCGTCATAAAACCATAAAGACGATTTAAACGCGCTTGGTAGAGCGTAAATTCTTCATAGAACAAACGGAAGAAGGAAAGTGCGGTCATTAATCGGTTAAATGCTTGCACAGTTTGGTGCATATCGCCCAGTTTGATTTGTCCAGTGAAAAAACGAGGTGCTTGCAGCATTAACGGTAAGAGTTTTGCAACGCGCGTGACACTTCCATTAAAGCCGTCTAATCCCAACATTCTCAATACAATTGCCCAACGGTTATGAATGATTTGAGCAAATTTGTTTTTCAATAAGTGTTGTTCTTGCAGTTCGCCTTGATAGAAAGCGATACTTTCCGCATTATCTCGCACTCGAATCAAAGAATAACGGTAGTCACCATTAAGTTTTTCTTTATTGAAGTTCAGCTTGATTAAAGGGTGACCAATCCAAACGGACATTAACGTTGCGAGGATAATAAAGGCATAAATAAAGAAAACGACGCCTTTTTCGATATTCAAGCCAAAAAGACTTAATCTTCAAAACGCTAGCGCTTTATCCGCAAATACTTTCCCTTCAATCTCTTTCGCGGAGGTGGCTCATGCTTAGTTATGATGCTATTCAAATAGCTCTTCAAGATGTTGTTAATAGTAATGATGTAAGTGAACAGACCTTAGAGAAAATTCGCACAGAAAGCGAATGTCTTTGTGAATCTATCGAATATGGCTTAATGGAATTGGGCGATATGATAAGTCGTTTAGGTTTCTTGGCTGAGAGTGAGCAAACCTTTGATCGCCACGCGATGAGTAATGACAATGTAAAACATATTGGAGCATTAATTCAGGCTAACGCTTATTTTCTTAATACCTTACGAGAAGCCTCTATCCAAGCAACTTACCATCTCAATGGTGGAGATAAGGGGGCTAAATGATGAGTAACACGAAATTCCCTTACACCCTTGTTTTTACCTATGACAACGGCGATCAATTCACTGCGGGTCAATATTGTTCACTTAGAGACGTACTACAAGCCAAAATCAGAACAAAAGCTGAGATTGGCGAAAAAGATATTACCGGCAGACGTTTAGAAACTATCACAGTTTTAACGGAGGGCGAAAATGAAACCAAAACCAACTAATCCAATAGCACAGCTTGAGCAATGGAAGAAAAACAATGAGCAAGCAAAAATAAATAAGTTTATGAATGAAATGAACCAATCCAAAATTGGTTCGGTTAAAGGTAACAAGACCAAAATTGGTCCGGTTAAAAGTGCGGTTAAACTCAAATTTGAGAAAAACCAGAATGCAAATTTACATTCTGTAGAAAATACGCAAGGAAACGAGCACAGCGCACCTAAAGCCAAATACCAAGGCAAACTATCATTCAACCCGTTAGTGTTTGAATATACTCAGATTTCTCGCCAATTTAAGCTAATTCATGACAGCAACCGCAAATGCCTTGAAGTTTATCCAGACGAGTTTCATCACAAAGTGAAATTCCGTAATGAACTAGCTGATTTAGTAGAGAAGTTAAAAGCTGGCTCAAAGTTACTTAATGAAATGGCTAAGTCGCAAGGCGTGGAAATTAAAGATAAGTACGGAGCGCTAAAGGGATTTAATCAAGCAAATAACTACTTAATCCATAAGTTTGTTGAAGTGATAGAGCAGATTGAGCAGTTACAAGTTGAAAATATTGAAAAACAAAAATTAATCGTTAGCGAGGGTAAATAAGATGAATATGAATGATAAATTAGACTACTCAAATTTAAGTGCGGTCGAATTGAAAGCGATTATGCTTTGTCAGATGAATTTTGAAAAGAAAGAGGGAGATGCTCTTTATTTACCTTTACCTTATCTGGGTGAAACAATCGTAACGTTAGCAGAAATTTTTGAGAGTTATCCTTCTGAAAAACTCTATGTGTTACGAAATCTACACGATGAACTGTTAGCGGCTAATAAGCATTTATTACAACTAGCACCGAATCCGCCTTCATTTAATCCGGAAGAAATAGTAGCAAGTTTAACTAACGATGAAATCATTGATGGATTGCTGAAAAATAGCATTGTCATTTCTTTAGTTGAAACTCTTACATACTTTCAAAAAGTAGTTGCTGAACGTATCAATGATATTGAAAACGGAGTACTTAAAGGTGTGAACAATGGCTCGATTAATTAATGCTCCGCATCTTGCGGAGCAACCGCATGAACCTTATTCCGATTTATTTGTGCTAGCTGGCTCTAAAGCATGGCAAGCATGGGATAATGGAAAAGGTGAAGAGTGGCTCTTATTGTGTTCGTTGGTGGATGGTCTAGAAAGTAATCAGAAACCAGTTATTCTAGGTGAAAATCAACTTGATAATATTTCTTCAACGCGTATAGCTAAAGAAGATCAGCAGTTAGTGAAGATTGCTCAATATGGCGAATTAAAACAGGAAGAAATCACCGAAATTTGTCAGAATTTAGCAAAAAATACTTCTGCTAGAGAAGTGAAACTCATTGATGCGGCCGCACAAGTAAAAGAGGATTTAAGCTCTTACATTCAACGCTTGCGAACCGATAAAAAGGCGGCAGATTTAGCAGACCAATTAGCACCGCCCGAAAAACTGAAAGAAAATGACGGAGTAAATAAGAAGGCACGGGCTTTGACGAAGTGGCTAAATATGGATTTAGCATTAAACCCAAAAGACCGAGAATTATATCGCTATGACGGCATAAGCTGGCAGCTAGTAGATAAATTTGAGTTCTTAGATAATGCAGTAACTTTCTTTGATGAACAGGACTTCAATTATAGTGCGCGCTCAATCGAAAGCATTATTGATACAATCAAAATCCAATCGCCAAAAATGGGAACACAGGTGCAAGAGTTGATTGCTTTCAATAACGGCACTTTAAACCGCACTACGTTAGAGTTCTTGCCCCATTATCGGGAAAATTGGCTAATGTCTTATATTCCGCATGAATATCTAAATTCAGCGCAAAATACGCCTTATTTTGATAAGTGGTTAGAGTTCGTAAGCGGTGGTAAAGAAAACAAAAAGAACGCTATTCTAGCGGCTTTATACGCAGTTTTAACTAATCGCAACGACTGGCAATTATTCTTTGAAGTAACAGGCGATGGCGGAAGTGGTAAATCTGTTTTTGCTAATATTGCCACGTTATTAGCTGGTGCGCAGAACACAGAAAGCGGGCGCTTAGTGGATTTAGATGAACCGCGCGGGCGAGAAAGCTTTGTAGGTAAAACTTTGCTAATTTGCCCTGAACAATCGCGTTATGGTGGTGATGGTGGTGGATTGAAAAGTATTACAGGTGGCGACCCTGTGAATATTGACCCAAAACACCGCACTAAATTTAAAGCTGTTATTTCGGCAGTAGTCTTAATCGTTAATAACGAGGCGACTAGATTTACAGAGCGTAGCGGTGGGATTGAGCGAAGAAGGGTAATCTTTCACTTTGACAAAGTAGTACCTGAAAACGAGCGAGATCCTAATTTTATGGATAAGATTGAGAGGGAAGTAGGGGGTATTATTTACAAACTAATACATACCTTTGAACAACCTGAAACCGCTAAGGCCGCTTTAAAAGAGCAACAAACAAGTGATGAGGCTTTGGAAATAAAAAGCGAATCCGACCACATCACCGAATTTTGCGGATATTTCTATACTACGCCACAGAATGACGGCTTGTATATAGGAAATGCGAATCAAGGCAATAAGTCAAGAACGCATCTTTATCCGGCATACTTAGCCTTTGCTGTAGCGAGCGGCATTACAAATACCCTTACTTTGAGAAACTTCTCAAATTCATTAAAGCAAGGATTTGCGCAACATAAAAATAAATTTGAGTTCTCTAAGATTAAGGGAAAATATGGATATCGCTCCAATGTTCACTTCAAAAACTATGATGAGTTCCAAAACGAGTTCAATTCATAAACTAGGGAAAGGGGGCGAAAGCCCCTTTTTTATGCTTTTCTCTTAAAAGGTGAACAATTAGGGTGAACAATAATGTTCACCTATTCACCCATAACTATATGAAATAAAAGGTTAAATTGGCAAGGTGAACAGGTGAACCAATTTTTGTAATATTTTTTACACGCCGCTCATTCACACGTTTTCTTTTTCGCATTGCTCCACAAAATCACTCCATAATTGCATCACAGGGCGGCGGAGTTCTACATAATCGTAACGGTTATACGCCTGACTTGTTTTATTCCCAATGCTATGAGCAAGACAACTTTCAGCAATACGGAAATCAACTTGCTGATTTTCTAAAAACGTTCTAGCTATCGATCTCAATCCGTGAGCATCTTGAATCCCTTTGTAACCTATCTTTCTTAATGCGTTAGCTATTAGTTCTTTACTAGCTGATTGGTTAGGTTTGTGGTAGTGAGAAAATACGAATTTGTCACCACCTGTTATAGGTTTCAATTCTTCTAAAATTTTAAGCATTAAAGATGAAAGCGGAACAATGTGAGGAAATTGCCCTTGTCTTGTTTTTTTCATTTTGATTGCTGGAATAGTCCATAATTTCTTATCGAAATCAATTTCAGACCATTCAACAGAAACAGCCTCAGCCGGACGAACCATAGAAAGTAATTGCCATCGGAACAAAACCTTTGTTAGATGATCTCTACTTGAATTTTTGAAGTCTTGTAATAGTTTCGGTAATTCTTCCGGTTTGATTGCTGGGTGATGTTTTTGAGACTCCTTATGGTAAGCATCAGATGCTTTCAAGCAAGAATTAAACGAAATCAATCCTATTGTTACCGCATAATTTAAAATCTGATTAGCGAGGTTTAACAAGCGATGCAGCGTATCATTGAAACCTTTTTCATTTAATGGCCGAACAGTTTTAATCAATAAAGGGGAAGTAATCTGATCGATAGGGTAATTCCCAAGAGTAGGGAATAGATAATTTTCTAATCTTGCCCAATTCTTTTCCATTGTCATAGGCTCAATTTCTTTACTTCTTTTTTCTTTCCAAAGTAAAGCGACTTTATAGAAAGTATTTTCGTTCTGACCGTTTTTAATTAGTTCTTGTTCTTTGATGTATTCTTGCGGATCGATACTTTGAGCGAGTAGGGCGCGATATTCTTCGCGTTTTTGGCGAGCTTGCGCAAGTGTTATAGCTGGATAAGTTCCAATAGTAAAAGATGTGCGTTTATTTGTTACTGGGTGATAATAATTAAAAATCCAAGCCTTAGCACCGGTAGGCTTAATGCGTAAAAAAAGACCGTTACCATCACTTAGATTGTATTCTTTATCCTTTGTTTTCGCTTTATCTACTTCGGTATTTGTGAGCGGCTTAGTAACACGAGGCATCATTTTTCCTTAGTTTTAGTAACAAGATTTTTCGAAGTTTATCACCTTGTTACTAAACTTGTTACTAAAAAGTGCGGTTAAAGACAATTAAATCCGATTAGTGACGATAAGTGAAATGGCTGAGAAGCCTTGAAAATACTAGGAAAAACAAAACCCCGCGAGTAGTTTCGCGGGGCTGTGTTTAGGGTAAATGGTGCGACTAGCTGGACTCGAACCAGTGACCCCCACCATGTCAAGGTGGTGCTCTAACCAACTGAGCTATAGTCGCATAAAAGATGTGGCAGATGATAAACAGTTTTAAGAATGAAAACAAGAGAATTTGTTTTAAGTTAAATTTAGCTGCTAAAAAAATAACCAAAAATTGATTTAAAAAGTCTCAGTAGTTATTTTGATTTTATGCAGGTTTAAGCGTATAATCCCCAGCGTTTTTTATCTCGGATGAGCCGAAATTTAAAAAAAGCTTTAGTAAATTGTAACCATTTGTGGAGTTTAGATAATGTCTAGAAAATTAAGAAGAACGAAGATTGTATGTACAATGGGTCCAGCAACAGACCGCGATAACAATCTTGAAAAAATTATTGCAGCAGGCGCTAATGTTGTACGTATGAACTTTTCTCACGGTACACCAGATGATCATATTGAGCGTGCTGAGCGTGTTCGTGCGATCGCGAAAAAATTAGGTAAAACCGTGGCAATTTTAGGTGACTTACAAGGTCCTAAAATTCGTGTTTCTACTTTTAAAGACGGCAAAATTTTCTTAAATGTTGGTGATAAATTTATTCTTGATGCGGAATTACCAAAAGGTGAAGGTAATCAAGAAGCCGTTGGTTTAGACTATAAAACACTTCCACAAGATGTTGTGCCAGGCGATATTCTTTTATTAGATGACGGCCGTGTTCAATTAAAAGTACTTTCTACTGAAGGTGCAAAAGTATTTACTGAAGTGACTGTTGGTGGTCCATTATCAAACAATAAAGGGATCAACAAATTAGGTGGTGGCCTATCTGCTGATGCATTAACTGAAAAAGATAAAGCAGATATTATCACTGCAGCTCGTATCGGTGTAGATTACTTAGCGGTATCTTTCCCACGTTCAAGTGCAGACTTAAACTATGCACGTGAGTTAGCAAAACAAGCAGGTTTAGATGCGAAAATCGTTGCTAAAGTTGAACGTGCTGAAACCGTAGTTGATGACGCATCAATGGACGATATCATTCTTGCTTCTGATGTAATTATGGTTGCACGTGGTGACTTAGGTGTTGAAATCGGTGACCCTGAATTAGTTGGCGTACAGAAAAAATTAATTCGTCGTTCACGTCAATTAAACCGTGCGGTAATCACTGCAACTCAAATGATGGAGTCAATGATCAGCAACCCAATGCCAACTCGTGCAGAAGTAATGGACGTGGCAAATGCGGTATTAGATGGTACTGATGCGGTAATGCTTTCAGCAGAAACTGCAGCAGGTCAATATCCAGCTGAAACTGTAGCGACAATGGCTCGCGTATGTTTAGGTGCAGAAAAAATGCCAAGCATCAATATTTCTAAACACCGTTTAGATCGTGAATTCAGAGATATTGAAGAATCTGTAGCGATGTCAGCAATGTACGCAGCAAACCACTTAAGCGGTATTGCAGCAATCATTACATTAAGCCACTCTGGTCGTACACCATTATTAATGTCACGTATTAGCTCAGGTTTACCAATCTTTGCACTTTCTCGTGTTCAAGAAACCTTAAACCGTTGCGCATTATACCGTGGTGTAACACCAGTTCATTTTGATGGTGAATCTCGTAGCGCTGCAGGTGCAAAAGCAGCGATTAACCTATTAAAAGAAAAAGGTTATTTAGTTTCAGGTGATCTTGTTTTATTAACACAAGGTGATGAATCAGAAGGTACAACTAACGTTTGTCGTACTTTAACTGTTGAATAATCAACATGCCTGAATGAAAAAGAGCGGTGGATTTTTCCACCGTTTTTTTATGTCTAAAATATTGAAAATATTGACCGCACTTTTTTCTTAAAACCACCTCGTATTTGCGGTATCATAAGCACAGTTTTTTAGTTTAAATTGAAATCCTTATGGCATCACAACGACAAATCCAATCTTCCGATCAGAAAACTGAACAAGTTAGTATCCCGCCTCATTCCACTGAAGCTGAACAAGCCGTTCTTGGCGGTATAATGTTGAGTAATCAGCATTGGGATGGTATCGCTGAAAGAGTCATTGCTGAGGATTTTTACACTTTTGCGCATAAAGCAATCTTCCAAACTATGGAAGAATTAATGCGTAACCAAACACCGATTGATTTAATCACCCTTGATCAAGCCCTTAAAGCCAAAGGTATCAGTGATTCCGTAGGCGGTTTTGCTTATCTCGCAGATCTTTCCAATAACACGCCAAATGCTATTAATATTTTGGCTTATGCTGAAATCGTACGTGAAAAAGCGATTTTGCGTGAGCTTATTGCAGTGGGGAATCGTATTGCAGAAAACAGTTATTCCCCAAAAGGCAAAGACATCAAAATGGTGTTGGATGAAGCTGAAAGGGAAGTTTTTGCGATCGCTGAAAAACGGAGTTCTTCAACAGAGGGCCCTCAAAACGTGCTCAGCGTGTTGGAAAGCACTATTGCTCGAATTGAAACCTTAGGTAAGCTTGAAAATCATAACGGTGTGACAGGGGTCACAACGGGCTTTGTTGAGTTAGATAAGAAAACAGCCGGTTTACAGCCTTCCGATCTCATCATTGTGGCAGCACGTCCTTCCATGGGTAAAACCACATTTGCAATGAACCTTTGTGAAAATGCGGCCATGGCAAGTGATAAGCCTGTATTAGTCTTCAGTTTAGAGATGCCTGCTGAGCAAATTATGATGCGTATGATTGCCTCTCTAGCTCGCGTGGACCAAACCAAAATTCGTACAGGCCAAAACTTGGAAGAAGCGGAATGGAGCAAAATTGCTAGCGTGTTTGGGATGTTTAAGCAAAAAAATAATCTTTATATCGATGATTCATCGGGTTTAACTCCAACAGAATTGCGTTCTCGCGCGCGTCGTGTGTATCGAGAAAATGGTGGCTTGAGTATGATTATGGTGGATTATCTTCAATTAATGCGCGCGCCCGCATTTTCAGATAACCGTACCTTAGAGATCGCCGAGATTTCTCGTTCTTTAAAAGCATTAGCGAAAGAATTAGAAGTCCCGGTTATTGCACTTTCCCAGCTTAACCGTACTTTAGAACAACGTGCAGATAAACGTCCAGTAAACTCAGACTTGCGTGAATCAGGCTCTATCGAGCAGGATGCTGACTTGATTATGTTTATTTATCGTGACGAAGTGTATAACGATAATTCTGAAGATAAAGGTGTTGCTGAAATCATTATTGGTAAACAACGTAACGGTCCGATTGGTCGTGTACGTTTAGCATTTAACGGTCAATTCTCACGCTTTGATAACCTTGCCGAACAGCGTGAATACAGAGATGATTATTAGGCAAGATAGAACGGATTAGAAAAATGAACGTAAAACCGGCAACAGCGAAAATCAGTTCGCTTGCCTTAAAACATAATTTACAAGTTATTAAAGAAAAAGCGCCACATAGCAAAATTATTGCCGTGGTAAAAGCAAACGCATATGGTCATGGCGTGGTATTTGTTTCATCTGCTTTAGAAAGCATGGTAGATTGCTTTGCCGTAGCGCGTTTAGAAGAGGCGTTATCGTTACGCTCTAACGGTATTATCAAACCGATCTTATTACTAGAAGGATTCTTTGATGAAAAAGACTTACCGATTATTGCGGTAAATAACATTGAAACGGTGGTACATAACCGTGAACAGCTTGAAGCATTAAAGCGAGCTGCAGTGCCAAGTCCAATCAAAGTCTGGTTGAAGATTGATACGGGGATGCACCGTCTAGGTGTGTCGCTTGATGAAGTGGACTATTTTTATCAAGAGCTGAAAAAACTCCCTCAAATTCAACCGCACTTAGGTTTTGTCAGCCATTTTAGCCGTGCTGATGAACTAGATTCTGATTATACTCAAGTTCAGCTTGATCGTTTCCTTCAAGCGACAAAAGATAAAGGTGGAGAAAGAACCATTGCGGCATCTGGCGGGATTTTATTCTGGCCTGAGGCTCATTTAGATTGTATTCGTCCAGGGATTATTATGTACGGCATTTCACCAACGGATACTGTCGGTGCAGAATTTGGTTTAACTCCCGTGATGAACTTAACTTCTTCATTGCTTGCGGTGCGCGAACATAAAAAAGGTGAACCTGTTGGCTATGGTGGCATTTGGACCAGTCCGAAAGATACCAAAATTGGTGTCGTTGCGATTGGTTATGGTGATGGCTATCCGCGTGATGTGCCAGAAGGTACGCCAGTTTATCTAAACGGTCGAATTGTTCCTAGTGTCGGTCGTGTCTCAATGGATATGCTCACGGTCGATTTAGGCGCAGATAGCCAAGATAAAGTGGGTGATGAAGTGATTTTATGGGGTAAGGAATTACCAATTGAAACAGTAGCTAAATACAGTGGTATTTTAAGCTATGAATTGATTACAAAATTAACGCCTCGTGTTATAACAGAATATGTTGATTAGTTGTTTTTGCAAGAAAGCCAAAATACAGAAAATTTAATTTTTAAAAGGAAATATTCATGAAAAACGTCAATCCAACCAATACACAAGCGTGGAAAGCCCTTGAAGCTCACCAATCTCAATTGGCTCATACCACGATTACTGATTTGTTCAAGCAAGAAGAAAATCGTTTTAACGATTATTCTTTAACTTTTGAAAATCAAATCTTAGTGGATTTTTCAAAAAATAAAATTAATCAAGAAACCCTCAAATTGCTTCGTCAATTAGCTAAAGAATCTGCATTAGATGAAGCAATTAATGCTATGTTTACAGGTGAGAAAATTAATCGTACAGAAAATCGAGCCGTATTACATACCGCACTTCGTAACCGTTCAAATACACCTGTATATGTAGATGGCAAAGATGTGATGCCAGAAGTGAATGCAGTATTAGCGAAAATGAGCGCGTTCTGTGATCGTGTGATTTCAGGTGAGTGGAAAGGTTATACCGGAAAAGCAATTACTGATGTAGTGAATATCGGTATCGGTGGTTCGGACTTAGGCCCTTATATGGTGACCGAAGCGCTTCGTCCTTATAAAAATCACTTGAATATGCACTTTGTTTCAAACGTAGATGGTACACATATTGCTGAAACGTTGAAAAAAGTGAATCCTGAAACGACACTTTTCTTAGTGGCATCTAAAACCTTCACTACTCAAGAAACCATGACTAATGCGAATTCTGCGCGTGATTGGTTATTAGCGGCAGCGAAAGATAATAGCGCGGTAGCAAAACACTTTGCTGCACTTTCTACTAATGGTAAAGCGGTAGCGGAATTTGGTATTGATACAAACAACATGTTTGAGTTCTGGGATTGGGTTGGTGGCCGTTATTCTTTATGGTCTGCAATCGGTCTTTCTATCGCACTTTCAATCGGCTTTGATAATTTTGAAGCGTTATTAAGTGGTGCGCATGAAATGGATAAACATTTCCGTACCGCGCCATTAGAAAAAAATATCCCTGTAACATTAGCATTAGTCGGTTTATGGAATACCAACTTCCTTGGTGCACAAACTGAAGCGATTTTACCTTATGACCAATATTTACACCGTTTTGCCGCTTATTTCCAACAAGGTAATATGGAATCAAACGGTAAATATGTTGATCGTAATGGCAATGTTATCCGTGATTATCAAACCGGCCCAATTATTTGGGGCGAACCAGGTACAAACGGCCAGCATGCATTCTATCAATTAATTCACCAAGGTACGATGTTAATCCCTTGTGACTTTATCGCGCCGGCACAAAGTCATAATCCATTAGGTGATCATCACAGCAAATTGTTATCAAACTTCTTTGCGCAAACTGAGGCGCTTGCTTTGGGTAAAACCAAAGAAGAAGTCGAAGCAGAGTTTGTGAAAGCGGGTAAGTCTTTAGATGAGGTAAAAGACATTGTGCCATTTAAAGTCTTTACGGGTAACAAACCGACCAACTCTATTTTAGTGCAAAAAATTACACCATTTGCTCTTGGCGCATTAATTGCGATGTATGAACACAAAATTTTTACACAAGGTGTGATTTTCAATATCTTCAGTTTCGACCAATGGGGCGTGGAATTAGGTAAACAATTAGCGAACCGAATTCTTCCTGAATTGGCAGATAAAGAGAAAGTCTCAAGCCATGATAGCTCAACTAATGGATTGATTAATCAATTCAAAGCATGGCGATAATATAAAGTAAAAAGAGCTGTCAAAATTGACCGCTCTTTTTTATTTTAATCAAACTGATTTAACTTTCCACATACAGCCTACGCTGATAAAAATTAATGCTACAGCGACATAAAAAACAGAGTTGTAATGCCAAATTTCCGCAATAATACCGGCAATAGGTCCTCCGATAATCCAACTACTTTTTGCTGCATTACTGAATAGTGTGGTGGCCGTGCCCATTTTAGTCGGCATTAAATCTTGGAAATACACCATGCCAATGGTAGCGGTAATACCAATAAAAATCGCGTTAAGCATTTGTAACCCGATAAGCTGCCAAGTTTGGTCAGAAAATAATAAGCTTGAATAGAAGGCGAGACCTGAAACTAAAGCAATCATCATTAAGCGTTTTTTACTGAAGTATTTGGTGAGATAGCCCGCAAAAATCATCACAGGGATTTCCAATCCAGCAGCCGTTCCCATCAATGTTCCTGCTAATTCTTTGCCTAAATGTAACTCATTAATCACAAATAATGGCATATTGATGAGATACATGCTGTTACAGGTCCAAAGTAATAGGTTAGCAATGAATAAGTAAATCACACTTCTTCTTGGTGGCGTATTATCTAAAATCTCTTGATTTTTAACCGCACTTTGACGAGGTATTTTCGGCAATAATTTGCTGACGCCTGCACATAGTAAAAAGGCAGAACCTGCCACCAAATACATATAATCAAAGCCCCAGTTGAGTGCAATGAAAAAGGAAAGTGGTGGTCCGACAATCCAAGCCAATGAGATTTGAGTTCGCATAATTGTGGTGAACATTACTGCTTCACGATGGCTGCTTTCAGCATATTCTCGTGCTAAAGCAAAAGATTGCGGATTAGCGGATGAACCTAACCCTAATAGCGTGGTACCGATAATAATCAATACATAATAATTTCGGCTATAAGCAAAAATCAGACAACCAAGCACGGCAATCAAACAGCAAACAATCATCACTTTACGACGATCATCTTGCTTATCAGAATATTTTGCGAGAATTTGGCTTAAGATAATGCCAATAATGGCATTAACTGAATAGAATAAGCCCACAAAAAAAGGCGAAACATTGATCTCTTGAGACAGATATAAACTCAAGGTCGGTGTTTGAAATGCAGATGCAATCCCCGTTAAAAAGGCAATCAATAGAAAATTGAACGCCACAATATTGGATGGTGTTGAGTTTTGTTGTTGAACAAACATAGTCATTAATTTTAATAAAAGAGCGTAGTGGGAAATAAAAGTGCGGTTAATTTTAACCGCACTTTCATTCATGTTCTCTATTTTGTTGTGTTAGAACGTTTATCTAATTCGGCTTTGATCTTAGCCATATTTTCTTGTGTGAAGAAATTATCAATATTTTTCCAAACAGAATGATAGCCGTAAGGACCTTGTTGCATTTCACGTTTGGCTTCATTGAGATCCCAATGTTGATAAATCACACGGTAGCTTGCAACAATTAAGCCTGTTCTGTCAGCGCCATGATAACAATGTACTAAAACCGCACCATTTTTTTGATGTTGTTTAATTTGCCACAAAATATCAGCCACTTCGTCTGGGCTGATTGACCAAGTAAGTAATGGGGTATTAATCAAATTGATCTTAGTATGACCAAATGCTTGTTTATCATCATTACGGTCAAAAAAGCGTAAATTCACAATAGTGTGAATATTCAATTTATTTAATAACGCTTCAGATTGGGCTTCTAATTGCTCACTACGATAAAATTTATTATCAATCTGATATAAATTTTCCTGTTCGCTGATTAGAGTAGCCCAATGTTCAGTATTTTTTGGCGGTTCACTTTGTGCCGTCGTACAGGCGACTAATGAAAAAGCTGTTAAAGCAAAAAGGACATTTTTGCTCATCTTATATAAATTGAAATGAGTTTGTTGCATAAACACCTTTTAAATATATTGAATAGCCGGTAAATAACCGATCATTAAATCTAATGGACGATTGCTAGTTATTGTATTTTTTCTATTCTCAATGAAAAATCTTGATGTCATCGCTTTTTCACCCTGATTAATGAAAATTTCAATAATTGAGCGATCAAAGAAAATTTCGATAGTTTGCAAATTTTCAATTTCACAGAAACGTTTGCTATCGAATTTTTCCATTAATTCAGTTTGTTCGCTTTGACTGCGATCTAAGCAAATCAACCCATTTTCATAAGATAGACGCAGTGACTGTCCTTTTTCATTTTGGAAGAAGGTTAAGCCAAAGGCTTGGTTATTTGCCTCAAATTTAAGATACGCACGATCTAAATTAGCAATATTCTCTTTTTTATCGAGATGAAGCGCAGAAAGTGCGGTCAGATTTTCGTATATTTTATCAATCGGGCGTTGATAAATTTTCGAACCTTCTAAACGCAATTCTCTTGGCAAGGTTAAAGCTGAATGCCATTTAAATTTATCTGTTGGATAAGTTAAATCAGGTAAACCAATCCAACTGAAAAGCACGGCATGAGTTTGGTTATCTAACCCAGCAAATGTTTGTGGGGCATAGAAATCAAAGCCTTGATCCAACTCACTAATATATTCTGCTTCAAAGGTTAAATCCGTTAATTTACCCACAGCATAAGTCGCATGATAATTATTTTGGAATTGATGCGCTTCCCGATCTTTACCTTGTGGCGACCAAATAAACACATCTTTATCACCGAGCTTCAATAGGTCAGGGCATTCCCACATAAACACGTTTGTATTGTCAAAAGCAGGTAAGGAAAGCTCACCTAATAAGCGAGGCGTACCTTCAAGATTATCCATTTCAAAAATAATGGCTGTTCCCGTGAGGTTTTCTCGCTGTGCGCCGCAGATAAAACGGATTTTGCCGTCTTTAGTTAAATACGGTTTAGGATCGCGAACATGCTCGGTATAACCTTCTGGCGCATTTTCAATTAACGGACGTTTGCTAAGCAACTTCCCGTTAAGATCGAAAATCGCTAAATTTTGATAAGGCACGCGTTGATTATCACTTGGACGACGAGTATTGCCAGTGTAGAACATGGCCAATTTATCACCGACTTTTAAAGCACCACCCGAATAACAGCCGTGAGACTCAAAAAGCTCACAAGGAATCAGATCATCCGCTGATTGGTAATGTTGGAAGTCTTTCGTGATTAAATGCTTCCAATGTTTCATCCCGTGAATTGCATCGAATGGAAACCATTGATAGAACAGATGATATTTCTCTCCATCGAAGATCAAACCATTCGGATCATTCATCAAGCCAGTTGGTGGGGCAATATGAAAGTGCGGTCGAAAATCCTTGTCTTTTTGCACAGTTTCAGTAATTTTTGTGAGTTCACCCGCTTCTGCGGCTAGGATACTTTTGTATTTGCCATTATTGAAAATAATCATAATTTAATCTTATTTGGGTAAAGTATTTTTTAAGCAATCATAGCGTTGATTCATTGCTTCAGCCCATGCTTTTAATGATTTGATGGTTGCATGTTGTGAAGCATGAGTCCAAGCATCGCGGAACAGTAGGAAATCAATTGCACACACGGCATTCAATGTGCCGATATTTAATTCTTCACCAAAACTATCAATGGCTTTTTTTAGTTCAATTAAGCTTCGCTCAGTGCGGTCAAAAATTTGCTGATGACGTTCAAGCCACCATTGCTCTTGTGGACGAAGGTGTTTTTCAGGTGCGACTGAGATTTCATTTTCTAAAATACCATCGGCTAAATAATGTAAACGAAGAATTTCCCAACGTGTCTCGCTGTTTCCATAAAGTGAAGGTTGTGTACCGAGGTGATCGAGATATTCTGCAATAAGTGAACTATTATAAAGCCATTCGCCATTTTCTTGTTGTAATGCTGGTAAACGTCCAAGAGGATTGTCTAAATTATGGGGGGAATTCTTATCTAAACCACTGGTTGCGAGGAGTAATTCAACATGATCTTGTAATTGATGATATTGCACTACAGCACGAGCTTTTCTAGCATAAGGGCTAGAGTTGGAATACCAAAGTTTCATAAATATCTCCTAAATTATCTTCATAAATAAAAGGTGTGGTTATTCGCAGCTTTGCACGCTAATTCGCTAAAAATGCTGCTAATTGTGTTTGATTTGGTAGAGCAGACATCGCCCCTTTTGCTGTCGTAGCCAGGGCTCCGCAGGCATTAGCCTGACGGATGATTTGCACTAGCACATCATTTTCTTTCCAGTTTGGATGCTGTGAAAGTCCAGCAAGTAGGCCACCAACGAAAGCATCGCCAGCACCTGTTGTATCTACCGGCTGTAAGGCTTTTCCAGAAATCACATCTTTCTTACCTTCTAAGTGATAAAGTGCACCATCTTTACCCAAGGTCACGATAATCAATTTTTCAGGATAAAGTGCGGTCACTTTTTCAAAGGCTTTTTCAAGGCTATCAGTATTAGTCAAAAGCGTTAATTCTTCTTCAGAGAATTTCAATACGTCAGCTAAGGCAACCGCTTCCATTACTACGGTTTTCATTTCTTCTAAGCTTGACCAAAGTGACTCACGTAGATTTGGATCGAAAGAGAAGAAACCGCCAGCAGCTTTAACACGACGAATGGCTTCGAAAGTCGCTTCGCGTGATGGATTATTAATCAGCGCGATAGAGCAGCAATGCAGCCATTCACCTTGTTGGAATGGGGGTAAATCGCTAGCTTGTAAAAACTGATCCGCACTTGGGTTTACCATAAAGGTAAAGCTGCGTTCGCCATTATCTAAGCCGACGATAACGGTAGAGGTGCGATGTTGCGGATCTAAAATCATATGTTGTGTATTCACATTTTCCGCATTTAAGGTATCTTGCATAAATTGGCCAAGCGGATCGTTACCTACACGACCAATAAAAGCGCTCGGGCTGCCTAAGCGTGCCACGCCAACAGCCACATTTGCCGGCGCACCACCGGCACAGCGTAAATAATGATTTTCACCGTCAGGAATAAGATCGACAACCGCATCACCGGTTACCCAGATTTTTTGGCTCATATTATTTTCCTTCTATTGTGGATATCAGTTAAAAAATAACCGCACTTAAAAAGAGCGGTCATTTTCATAGGTGTTTTATGCGATGGTTACGCGTGCGAATTTACGTTTACCGACTTGGTAAACATTCGTGCCTTTCGGTGCGTTGGCTTTCATGTCTTCGACTTTTTCACCGTTAATTTTCACACCACCTTGTTTCGCTGAGCGAATTGCTTCAGAAGTTGAAGGAACCAGTCCCGCTTCTTTTAATAAGGTGGCTAAACCAATTTCGCCTTCAAAGGTGAATTCAGGCATTTCATCCGGCATTGCACCTTTTTGGAAACGGTTAATAAATTCTTGCTCAGCTGCCTCTGCAGCCGCTTCATCATGGAAACGCGCAATGATTTCTTTGGCTAATAAAATCTTCACATCACGTGGGTTTTTACCATTTGCCACTTCAGCTTTTAATTCCGCAATTTCAGTGAGTGGACGGAAAGAAAGTAAGTTGTACCAATCCCACATTAATTCATCAGAGATCGACATAATTTTACCGAACATATCGCTTGGTGCATCTGTCACGCCGATGTAGTTGCCTAATGATTTAGACATTTTCTTCTCACCGTCTAAACCAACAAGTAATGGAAGCGTAATCGCTACCTGTGGTTTCTGACCGGCTGATTTTTGTAATTCACGACCAACAAGTAAGTTGAATTTTTGGTCTGTACCACCAAGTTCTACGTCTGCTTCTAAAGCAACAGAGTCATGGCCTTGTAATAATGGGTAAATAAATTCATGAATCGCGATAGGTTGATTGTTACCAAAACGTTTTTTGAAGTCATCACGTTCTAGCATACGCGCTACGGTGTAGTTGCTCGCTAAACGGATCATCCCTTCAGTACCCAATTTACCCAACCATTCAGAATTGAATACGATTTTTGTTTTTTGTGGGTCTAGAATTTTGTAAATTTGTTCTTTATAGGTTTCCGCATTGCGAAGCACATCTTCACGGCTAAGTGGTGGGCGAGTAGTATTTTTACCAGATGGGTCACCGACCATACCAGTAAAATCACCGATTAAGAAATAGACTTCGTGGCCTAATTGTTGGAATTGGCGAAGTTTGTTTAATACCACGGTATGCCCTAAGTGAATATCCGGAGCAGTAGGGTCTGCACCAAGTTTAATTTTAAGTGGGCGATTTTCTTTCAGTTTTTCGATTAAATCTGCTTCAGAAAGAATCTCATCAGTACCGCGTTTTAGTTCTGCGAGAACGGTATTAATATCAGTCATTCTATTTCCTAATGTTATTTCAATATTAAAGGCTACATTATAGAGAATATGGCTGAAATGAAAAGATTGAGATGAAAAAAAACGCCTATTTGTGGGGAAATAGGCGTGAAGTTGGAGTGATTATCTATTTGTTTTTGGAATGTTTAGATGATAACCATTCTCAAATGTCATGTCAATAGAAAAATGAAAATAATTCTCAATTATTTTTTAATCAATGTAAGGTACACTTTCCGTAAGAGAAAGTGCGGTCGGAATTCCATCTGAGATTTCAAATTTTCCCGCATAAGCGTAAGCTTCAACGCCCTGTGATTTGGCATTCTTTAAAAGACGATCATATTCAGGATCTATAAACTCAGCGATTTTAAAACGATCGAAGCCATCATGTAATCCAGCAAAGAGAACAACCGCGCGATGTCCTTGTTTTTTCATGGCTAAAAGTTCACGAACATGTTTTTGTCCACGGGTAGTAACCGCATCGGGAAACATGCCTAATGAGCCTTTTACAAAGGTGATGGATTTCACTTCAACATAACAATCTGGCAAGCCTTCACTTTTAAGTAAGAAGTCGATACGGCTATTTTCTTCACCATATTTCACTTCAGGATAAATTTCATCATACATAGCCAGTTCTTTGATTTGTTTATTTTGCAAGGCTTCAAAGACTAACTGGTTGGATCTGTGCGTATTAATGCAAACAAGTTGGTCATTTGCTAATTGAGTTAATTCCCAACTATGTGGATATTTGCGCGTTTGGCTATCAGAATGAGAGTACCAAACGGTATCACCTTTTTCACCACAGCCAGTCATTGCACCAGTGTTTGCACAATGAATAGTGATTACTTCACCATTTGGTAATTCAATATCAGTCAAAAAACGCTTATAGCGGCGAATTAATTTTGCAGATTGTAGAGTGGGGAGTTGCATAGCTTATTCCTTTTGAAAAGAAAGTGCGGTCGAATTTAATGATGAAATTGACCGCACTTTTTTATGAATGTTGAGTAAATATTAAATGATTATTCAATTGCATATTCAATGGTGACGACTAAGCGTGCTTTTTTCTCAATAGTGCTTGTATCGTAGCTACCAGTGTAATCGCTAGAGTCATCCGCATCAGGATTTGGCGCTTGAATGTAGAATGGCCCTTGTGAAGCAGATTTTAACACGCCAACTTTTACATTACTGGTTTTCGCAAATTCTTCAGCACGAACATGGGCATCTTGTGTTGCTTTTGAAATTAATTCACGTTTAATTTGTTCAAGATTTTCTAAATAATAATTAGGTTCACCAAAACTAATGTCTTGATTGTTAGAAACCAATTGGTGAATGTTGGTGAGTGCTTTTTGTAACTTAGTGAGTTCTTTGGTCGAAATTCGGATTGATCTAGATGCATCAAAGCCATTGTCTTTACTTTTGGTTTCACCTTTTTCATTTTCATAATAGTCAGTATGAGTAGATACATCCAATTCAGTGATTTCTCGATTTTCATCAGCAAAACCTTGTGCTTTAAGAAAACGAACCGCTTCATTTAAGTTTTTCTGATTAGCTGCCATGGCATCATTATAAGTTGCTCCCCAACCATTTATGCGGATAACCCATGTGCCTTGTGTTGACGTATAGTGGCTTTCTGCTAATCCCTTAACTGAAATAGAACCAGTTTGACGTAAATTTTTAAATTGATTACCTAGGATAAATGCTGACGCCATCAATCCGACGGCAAGAATGATGCCAAAAATAGCGAGATAAGATTTTTTGTTGTTCATATAATGTCCGTGATGTGGAATAAATAGGAAGCTTATTATAATGTAATCAATCTTATTGAGTAAATTAATTTATTTATTCATTATAGCGGGCTATAAAAAATAGCTTTAAGAGTTGACCAAATAAATTAAAAAAATCGAAACGGATTCTTTATTTACCATTGACTTTTTTCCATATAGCCCTTACTTTACGAACTGATGATTTCATCAAATTTATTCTTTGTAAAATAAGGAGCTTTTATGCAATCTCGCATTGTGGTTAATTCACAGGAAGAATCACTACTTAGCACACATAAAGTGCTACGTAATACCTATTTCTTATTGGGATTAACGATGGCATTTTCGGCGGTTGTTGCTTATATTTCTATGAGCTTAAACTTGCCTTATCCAAACCTTATCGTATTGCTCGTGGGCTTTTACGGTTTACTTTTTGTCACAAACCGTTTAGCAAATAGCGCGTGGGGAATCTTGGCTGCATTCGCGTTCACTGGGTTTATGGGCTACACCATTGGGCCAATTTTAAATATCTATGTGGCGAGAGGAATGGAAGATTTGATTATGCTTGCTTTCGCAGGTACCGCTATCGTCTTCTTTGCATGTTCAGCTTATGTGCTAACAACGAAGAAAGATATGTCTTTCCTTTCTACCGCGATTTTCTCATTATTTATCGTGTTATTGTTAGGAATTGTGGCAAGCTTCTTCTTCCAAATTCCAGCATTAGCGGTAGGGATCAGTGCATTGTTTGTGGTGTTCTCAACAATGACAATCCTTTATGAAACCAGCAATATTATTCACGGTGGCGAAACAAACTATATTCGTGCAACGGTGAGTATTTATGTGTCAATTTACAACTTATTCATTAGCTTATTAAGATTACTTTCTATCTTCTCAAGCGATGATTAGTCAGTATTAAATTTAAAGACGCTCCTTATTAGGGGCGTTTTTTGTTTTGAACTAATTTTCTGAAGAGAAGTCTTAGCATACAGGTTCGCTAGTTGAACCTATTGATAATAAAACAGGAGTTTTTATGAAATCTTTAAGATCACTTTTAACATTAACATCACTCGCATTAGCGGTATCAGGTTCTGCATTAGCAACGAATACTTCCGTATTGCCAACAAAAGAAGATGTTGTAACCAATTCAAAATCAATGGTTGAAAGCACAAAAGCTGACGTGAAAAATGCGGCAAATGATAAGCTTAAATCAATGAGTGATAGCGCGAGCTCAACAAAATCAAACGCATTAGATAAAGTTAATACAGCTAAAGAAAAAGCGACTTCCGCGAAAGATGCAATGAAAGATAAAGCCACTTCTGCAAAAGATGCGGTAAAAGAGAAGGCGTCCGCTTTAAAAGAAAAGGCGACTGAGAATAATCAACCGTCAATTAAAGATAAAGCTACTGAAAAATTCAATTCAGTTAAAGATAATGCGAAAGAAAAAGCATCTGAAGCAAAAACAAAAGCCGCAGATAAAGTAAAAGAAGTGAAAGAAAAAGCGGCTTCTACAAAAGATGCAGCCAAAGAGAAAGTGGCTTCTTCTGCTAAAGTAAACATCAATAAAGCGGATGCAGAAACTCTACAAAAACTTTCTGGTATCGGTGAGAAAAAAGCACAAGCGATTATTGATTACCGTAACAAAGTGGGCAAAATCAAAAGTGCTGCTGAGCTTTCTAATATTGATGGTATCGGTGAAGCTACAATTGAAAAAATTACGCCATTCTTAAGTTTCTAAGAAAACTCAGATAAAACAGACCGCACTTTATGTGCGGTTTTTTTGTTGAAGTAGATCACAAAATTGTAACAAAGTGTGATTTGAGGATTATTTCTTTTTTTATCCTATGTATAATGGTGGACAACATCATGTAATACAAGGGGTAGATATGCAGCATTACAATGCCTTTGATGAATGGTTGGCTTCAACCGCTTTGGGTGGTTCTAATCAATCGTATATTGAGGAGTTATACGAACGTTATTTAGAATATCCATCTTCAGTTGATGAAAGCTGGCGTGCCACGTTTGATGCATTGCCGAAAACAACCGCAGTGGAGCAACCACATTCACTAGTCCGTGATTATTTCCGTCGTTTAGCGAGAGAAAATACAACAGAAGCCGTGACGGTTATCGATCCAGAAGCCAGTGCAAAATTAGTCAAAGTCCTCCAATTTATCAACGCTTATCGTTTCCGCGGTCATTTAGAAGCAAAACTAGACCCAATCAATTATTATCGTTGGAAAGTCTCCACCGTACCTGAATTAGATTACCGTTATCACGGTTTTACCGAGAAGGATCTCAATGAAACCTTCAATATTAATCACTACGTCTATCATCGCGATAACATCAAGTTAGGTGATTTAGCTGAAATGCTGAAAGAGACCTATTGCGGCTCAATTGGTCTTGAGTTTATGCATGTTCAAGATATGGAGCAAAAAAGTTGGCTACAAAGCAAATTAGAAAGCCAATTAAATAAACCGCTCTTTACCAAAGAAGAAAAAATTAATTTATTAAGTGAATTGACCGCTGCAGATGGCTTAGAACGTTATCTTGGTGCGAAATTCCCGGGGGCAAAACGTTTCTCTTTAGAGGGAAGTGATGCCTTTATTCCATTGATGAAAGAAATTATTCGCCATGCGAGCAAACAAGGTGTACAAGATGTGATGTTTGGTATGGCACACCGTGGTCGTTTAAACATGTTAGTAAACGTGCTCGGTAAGAAACCCGAAGATCTTTTTGACGAGTTTGCGGGTAAACATTCAGGCGAGCGTACAGGTGACGTTAAATACCACCAAGGTTTCTCTTCTGACTTCGCAGTCGGTGATCGTCGCGTGCATTTAACCCTTGCATTTAACCCATCCCATTTAGAAATTGTTAGCCCAGTAGTGATTGGTGCGGTACGTTCTCGTCAAACCAAAAAGAATGATACAGAGCGTAATCAAGTATTAGCGGTTACTGTTCATGGGGATTCCGCGGTAGCGGGACAAGGTGTTGTACAAGAAACCTTGAATATGTCTAATGCACGTGGTTATACCGTTGGTGGAACAATCCGTATTGTGATTAATAACCAAATTGGTTTTACCACCTCTAACCCAAATGACACCCGTTCAACAGAATACTGTACAGATATCGCGAAAATGATTCAGGCACCGATTATTCATGTGAATGGTGATGATCCTGAAGCGGTTGCTTTTGCGGCGAGAATGGCGGTGGAATATCGTAATTTATTCAAACGCGATATCTTCATTGATCTGATTTCTTATCGTCGTCATGGTCATAATGAGGCTGATGAACCATTAGCCACTCAACCTATGATGTATAGCATCATCAAAAAACATCCAACGCCACGTAAAGTCTATGCAGATCGTTTAATTGCTGAAGGGGTAATCACCGAAGAAGAAGCCATTGAAATGATGAATCTCTATCGTGATGCTTTAGATAACGGCGATCGTATAGTGAAAGAATGGCGAGAAATGGATATTGCCCAAATGGACTGGTTGCAATATCTCAACTATGACTGGACATCCCCTTACGAAAGTAAATTCCCACAAGAACGTTTCCAAACTTTAGCAGAGCGTGTCAGTGAATATCCAGAAACCTTGCGTGCACATCCTCGTGTCGAAAAAATCTATGCTGATCGCCGTGAAATGGCAAAAGGTGAGAAATTGTTCGATTGGGGTATGGCAGAGACTATGGCATACGCAACCTTATTAGATGAAGGCACTAATGTCCGTTTATCTGGTGAAGATGCAGGACGTGGTACGTTCTTTCACCGCCATGCAGTTGTGCATAACCAAAATGACGGGACAGGCTATGTGCCATTAACTCATTTGCACGCCAACCAAGGTCGTTTTGAGGTGTGGGATTCTGTATTATCCGAAGAAGCCGTATTGGCTTTTGAATATGGTTATGCCACAACGGATCCAAAAACATTAACTATTTGGGAAGCTCAATTTGGTGACTTCGCAAATGGTGCACAAATCGTAATTGATCAATTTATTAGTTCTGGCGAACAAAAATGGGGCAGAATGTGTGGCTTGGTGATGTTATTACCACATGGTTATGAAGGCCAAGGTCCAGAACACTCATCCGCTCGTTTAGAACGTTATTTACAACTTTGTGCTGAGCAGAATATGCAAGTGTGTATTCCATCTACACCAGCACAGGTTTACCACATGTTACGTCGCCAAGCGATCCGTAAAATGCGTCGTCCATTAATTGGTATTTCACCAAAATCCTTATTACGTCATCCACTTGCCGTCTCAAGTTTAGATGAATTAGTAAATGGCACATTCCAAACGGTCATTGGTGAAATTGATAATATCGATCCAAAACAAGTTAAACGCGTAGTCCTATGCTCAGGTAAAGTGTATTACGATCTCTTGGAACAACGTCGTGCGAATAACCAAACAGATGTGGCGATTATTCGTATTGAACAGCTTTATCCGTATCCACATGAAGATGTGAAGAAAGCGTTAGAGCCTTATGCTCATGTGACGGATTTTGTGTGGTGTCAAGAAGAGCCATTAAACCAAGGGGCTTGGTATTGCAGTAAACATAACTTTGACAGCTCGCTTCCTGAGCATGTGAAGTTAAAATATGCCGGTCGTCCTGCCTCTGCTTCACCAGCAGTAGGTTACATGTCTTTACACACCAAACAGCAAAAACAATTAGTAGAAGATGCGCTGACACTGTAAAAGTGCGGTCGAAATTTTAGTAATTTTTAAAGTAAAGAATAATTTAAAGGAAAATAAAATGACAATCGAAATTCTTGTTCCAGATTTACCGGAATCCGTTGCGGATGCAACTGTTGCAACATGGCATAAAAAAGTGGGTGAGACAGTAAAACGTGACGAAGTTTTAGTGGAAATCGAAACAGATAAAGTGGTACTTGAAGTGCCAGCATTAAGTGATGGCGTAGTGGCTGAAATTCTTCAAGAAGAAGGCGCAACCGTAGTAAGTAAACAGCTTTTAGGTAAGCTTTCAACCCAACAGGCTGGCGATATTTCATCTGAAACAGTGAAAGACAATGAACCAACGCCTGCGGATCGTCAAAGAGCATCAATTGAAAATAGCCATAATAATTCAGCGGATCAAGGCCCTGCTATTCGTCGTTTATTGGCTGAACATGATTTAGATGCAGAGAAAATTCAAGGTTCTGGTGTGGGTGGCCGTATTACTCGTGAAGATGTTGCACGTGAAGTAGCAAAACGAGATGCTCAAAAAGCGAAACAAGATGTAGCGACAGAGCAAAATACGATTAGCACTGTGGCATATAGCTCTCGTTCAGAAAAACGTGTACCAATGACCCGTTTACGTAAACGTATTGCTGAGCGTTTATTGGAAGCAAAAAATACCACCGCAATGCTCACCACATTTAATGAAGTGGATATGCAGCCGATTATGAAATTACGTAAAACATACGGCGAGAAATTTGAAAAACAACATGGTGCACGTTTAGGCTTTATGTCTTTCTACATTAAAGCCGTGGTTGAAGCATTAAAACGTTATCCCGAAGTGAATGCTTCAATTGATGGTGATGACATTGTGTATCACAACTATTTTGATATTAGCATTGCCGTTTCAACGCCGCGTGGTTTAGTGACACCAGTATTACGCAACTGCGATAAACTCAGCATGGCAGATATTGAGAAACAAATTAAATTGCTAGCTGAAAAAGGCCGTGATGGTAAATTAACGGTTGAAGATTTAACAGGCGGTAACTTCACCATTACTAATGGCGGCGTATTTGGTTCTTTAATGTCCACACCAATTATCAATCCACCGCAAAGCGCGATTTTAGGCATGCACGCCATTAAAGAACGCCCAGTTGCGGTAGATGGCCAAGTGGTGATTCGCCCTATGATGTATTTGGCATTGTCTTATGACCACCGCTTAATTGATGGTCGTGAATCCGTCGGTTTCTTAGTGGCGATTAAAGACTTATTGGAAGATCCAACTCGTTTATTATTAGAAATCTAAGCATATAGGCTTTTCTCTTTTGAGGGGAAAAGCCTTTTTTATATCGAAGTAACTAAAAGGGCGGGAATAATGCCCGCCTTTCTATCGTTAAAATCCAATCTTTATTTAGCTATTTTGCGTACTAAGATTGCTAAGATAAAGGTAATGATGATAACAGGGAAAGTCAGACCTAAATCGCTTTCCCAACCTTTTGCCATAAGAAAACGATAGAGCACGAAGCCGACAAACCAAACGCCGAGTCCAACACTATCAACTGATTTTCTCACATCATGCTGTTTAAGCACAAAGAAATCAGCGATAAGCACGGCGATCATTGGCGCGAATACTGAGCCAATAAAGAACAAGAAATGTTCGTATTCTGTCACTGGTAAGGTTGAGGCTAATATGATGCCCACAATCACGGTCAGAACTGAGATTGGCGTAACTTTTAATTGAGGGAAAATATTATTTAAACTCATGCCGGTAGAATAGGCAGGAAGTGCAGTGTTAATCATGGTAGAGGCGATGACAATTAATACACCAATAACACTGACACCAGCAAGCGAAAGAATTTGTGAGATTTCAGATTTACCGGTCACTAATGCTGCACTTAAGCCAAGAGCATACATCCAGCAGCTAGTCGCGGTATAAGTCAGCGTTGAAAGTGCGGTCGTTTTAAATGGTGTTTCGCTATTCTTCGTATGGTCAGATACTACCGGTAACCAAGAAAGCGGCATGACGGCAGCAATTTCAACAGCTGTACCAAATTTAATATTTTGTGCTACATCCATGGCAATGAATGGTTTATTCGCAACTTGAATACTAAGCCATAACATCAGTAAAAACATGGTGACAAGTGAAATGCTTTTAAAAATACCTAATTTAGTAAAGCCGAGTAGTAGCCAAAGTATGATGAGTATGCCTAAACCAAGTGTAAGAAATGGGAAGAGTGAAGCATCAGGTGTTTGATTTAAGATGGAAATAACGTCAGCGCCCATATAAATCATGACTGCAGTCCATCCCATTAATTGCATGGCATTAAGTAAAGAGAAAAGCGCAGAGCCTTTTTCACCAAATGAAATTTGTACCGTTTGCATAGCACTTTTTTGGGTTTTCGCGCCGATGTAACCTGCACAGAAAAACATCGAGCCGCCAATAAAGTGTCCAACGACGATGGCGATTAAACCTTGTTTCCATCCAAGTGGTGCAAACCAAGTACCCGTGAGAATTTCTGCCATTGAAATAGCAGCGGTAAACCAAATGAGTGCAATCGCAAGATTGCTTGATTTTTTCGTTTGCATGTTGTTATCCTTAACATAAATTGTGGTTATTCAGTTCCAGTATATAACTCAATATTTAAAGAACAAGCCCTGAATTTGAGCTAAAACAAAGTGCGGTCAAATTTTTGTTTGTTTCGCTAAACAACATCAAAAATAGGAAGGAAATATGAATTTACATGAGTACCAAGCTAAGCAGCTTTTTAAGCAATATGCTCTGCCGGTGAGTGAAGGTGTCGTGTGCAAAACGGCAGATGAAGCTGAAATGGCGTTGTTTCAGCTGAATGGCGATGTTTGGATAGCGAAATGTCAAGTTCACGCAGGTGGACGTGGAAAAGCTGGAGGTGTGCAGCTCGTGCATAATGCAGAAGAAGCGCGTGCTTTTGCAGATAAATGGCTTGGGCAGCATTTGGTCACCTTCCAAACAGATAAAAAAGGCCAACCTGTTAATAGTATTTATATTGAAGAAACCTGCCAGATTGAGAAAGAACTTTACCTTGGGGCAGTGATTGATCGTGCTTCGCAGAAAGTGGTTTTTATGGCTTCTTCAGCAGGGGGTATGAGCATTGAGGATGTGGCAAGAGAGACGCCTGAATTAATTCATAAAGTGACCATTGAGCCTCTCGTGGGTGGAATGCCATATCAAGGCCGTGAATTAGCCTTTAAACTTGGTTTAAGTGGCGAACAAAATAAACAATTTGCCGAGATTTTTGTAAAACTCGCTAAACTTTTTATCGAAAAAGATTTTTCTCTAGTTGAAGTCAATCCGCTCGTGGTGACAAAAGAAGGCAATTTAATTTGCGTAGATGCAAAAGTGAGCATTGATGATAACTCACTTTATCGACATCCTGATTTATTAGCCTTACGCGATTTAAGTCAAAGTGATGCACGTGAAGCAGAAGCAGAAAAATATCAGCTTAACTATGTTGCTTTGGAAGGTGATATTGGCTGTATGGTCAATGGCGCCGGGCTTGCTATGGGTACCATGGATATCGTGAAATTATATGGTGGTAATCCTGCAAACTTCCTTGATGTTGGTGGCGGTGCAACGAAAGAGCGTGTGGCTGAAGCCTTTAAGATTATTCTCACCGATAAAAATGTGAAATCAGTCTTAGTAAATATTTTTGGTGGAATCGTACGCTGTGATCTTATTGCTGAAGGTGTCGTAGCAGCGATTCAAGAAGTCGGTGTAAAAGTGCCTGTTGTGGTTCGATTAGAAGGAACCAATGCCCCACAAGGCAGAGCAATTTTAGCCGAAAGTGGTATGAATTTAATTGCTGCACATAGTTTACAAGAAGCAGCACAAGCGGCAGTGAAAGCGGCAAAAGGAGAATAATCATGGCGATTTTAATTAATAAAGAGACAAAAGTAATTTGCCAAGGTTTCACTGGTGCTCAAGGAACATTTCACAGCGAACAGGCATTGGCTTATGGCACCAAGTTAGTGGGGGGCGTTTCACCAAATAAAGGCGGAACAACGCATTTAGGTTTGCCGGTATTTAATACAGTGCGTGAAGCAGTGCAAGTTACAGGGGCTACGGCAACCATGATTTATGTGCCTGCACCATTTTGTAAAGATGCTATTTTAGAAGCCATTGATGCAGGCATTCAATTAGTGGTCTGTATTACAGAAGGCATCCCAACATTGGACATGTTATTGGTAAAACAAAAATTAATTGAAACCGGTGTCGTGATGATCGGCCCGAATTGTCCAGGTGTGATTACACCAGATGAATGTAAGATTGGTATTATGCCAGGAAATATTCATAAAAAAGGCAGAGTAGGCATTGTTTCTCGTTCAGGTACCTTGACTTATGAAGTAGTAAAACAAACGACAGATGAAGGTTTCGGTCAATCCACTTGCGTAGGGATCGGTGGCGATCCTATTCCAGGATCTAACTTCATTGATATTCTTAAACGATTCCAAGAAGATCCTGAAACTGAAGCCATCGTGATGATTGGTGAAATCGGTGGCTCTGCAGAAGAGGAAGCTGCTGCGTTTATTACGGCTCATGTGACAAAACCAGTGGTGGCTTATATCGCAGGCGTGACGGCACCAAAAGGCAAGCGTATGGGACACGCAGGAGCGATTATCAGCGGTGGAAAAGGAACAGCTGCAGATAAAATTGCAGCACTTGAAGCGGCAGGCGTGAAGACAGTGAGAAGTCTCGCTGAAATCGGTTCAGCCCTTCATGAATTATTGAAATAAAATACCTAAAAAATGGACCGCACTTTAGATTAGTTTCAAAGTGCGGTCGTTTTTTATAACAAATTCTTATAACCTGCATCTAAATCGGTGTATAATCTCATCAGTTTTTTAAGGACAAAATTATGAGCCAATTTTTCTATATCCATCCTGAAAATCCGCAAGCGCGTTTGATTAATCAAGCGGTAGAAATTTTGCGTCAAGGCGGTGTCATTGTATACCCGACCGATTCAGGCTATGCCTTAGGTTGTATGATCGGCGATAAACATGCGATGGATCGTATCGTGGCGATTCGTAAATTGCCAGAAGGGCATAATTTTACGTTGGTATGTAGCGATTTATCCGAGCTTTCAACCTATGCAACGGTCAGTAATGTGGCTTATCGCTTAATTAAAAATAATACACCAGGGCGCTATACCTTTATTTTGACGGCGACGAAAGAGCTTCCTCGTCGCTTAATGACGTCAAAACGAAAAACCATTGGCTTGCGTGTACCGGATAACCAAATTGCCTTAGATTTATTGAAGGCATTAGGAGAACCAATTTTATCTTGCTCACTGATGTTGCCTGATAATGAACATATGACTTATTCCGATCCCGAAGAGATTCGCGAATGCTTAGAACGTCAAGTGGATTTAATTATTCATGGTGGCTATTTAGGTCAAGAGCCAACAACGGTGGTAGATTTAACGGAAGAATCGCCAGTCATTTTACGTGAAGGAAGTGGTAGTACCGATCCTTTCATTTAACTTATTTTAGACGCTTGGGAAAGCGACAAAGGAAAACAAATGAAACCTATTCAAAAACCAGTCAGACAAGAACGTGAAAAACAAGCGGGAAAACAACCGCACTTTGAGCGTAAAGATCGTAAAAGTGCGGTCAATTCTGACATCAAATCAACTCCTAAGGCTAAGGTAGCTAAGCCATCTTGTCAATCTACTGTAGAAGGTGAAAAATTACAGAAAGTGCTTGCGCGAGCAGGACAGGGCTCTCGTCGTGAAATTGAAGCGATGATTGCTGATAACCGTGTGAGTGTTGATGGCAAAATGGCGACTCTTGGTGATCGTATCGATGTACATTCTGGTGTAAAAGTGCGTATTGATGGTCGTATCATCAACCTTCAACAAGCACAAAAAGAAGTGTGTCGTGTGTTGATGTATTACAAACCGGAAGGTGAACTTTGTACTCGCAGTGATCCGGAAGGTCGTCCAACTGTATTCGATCGTTTACCACGCTTAAATGGCGCAAGATGGATTGCTGTCGGTCGTTTGGATATTAATACTTCAGGCTTATTGCTTTTCACAACAGATGGCGAATTAGCGAATTGTTTAATGCACCCAAGCCGTGAAGTTGAGCGTGAGTATTCTGTGCGTGTATTTGGTCAAGTAGACGATGCCATGTTAGCGCGTTTACGTAGAGGCGTACAGTTGGAAGATGGACCAGCTAATTTCAAAGAAATCAAATTTGCGGGCGGTATTGGGATTAACCAATGGTACGACGTGACCTTAATGGAAGGTCGTAACCGTGAAGTGCGTCGTCTGTGGGAATCTCAAGGTATTCAGGTGAGCCGCTTAATTCGTATTCGTTACGGCAACATTAAGCTAATGAAAGGCTTACCTCGTGGTGGCTGGGAAGAAATGGATCTGGAAAACGTCAACTATTTACGTGAATTAGTGGGCTTGCCACCTGAAACAGAAACTAAATTAGACGTGACGAAACCTCGTCGTCGACCAAAATCAGGTCAAATTCGTAAAGCAGTAAAACGTTATACTGAGTTAAGTAAACGCTATAAAAAATAGGTGGTATTCGCGATGAAAATGCAGCAACTTCGCTACATTGTTGAGATTGTAAACCAAAATTTAAATGTGACTGAAGCCGCGAATGCGCTTTATACCTCTCAGCCAGGTATCAGTAAACAAGTTCGCTTGTTAGAAGATGAATTAGGTTTAGAGATTTTTGAGCGTAATGGTAAACACATTAAATCCATTACGCCAGCGGGTAAAAAGATCGTCGCTATTGCTCGTGAGCTTTTAGTGAAAGCCCAAAGCATTAAATCAGTGGCCAATGAATATACTTGCCCGAATCATGGTGTGTTACGTATTGCGACAACTAATACGCAAGCGCGTTATATGTTGCCGGCTGTGGTGGAGCGTTTCTCTAAACAATATCCGGATGTGAGTTTACATATTCATCAAGGTTCACCGACGCAAATCCATGATGCATTGATTTCGGGCGAAGTGGATTTAGCGATCACAACAGAAGCGCCGTATCTTTTTGATGATTTGATTCAACTGCCTTGCTATTTGTGGAATCGTTCGGTGATTGTTAAACCGGACCATCCTTTAGCAAAAGTGAAAAATCTTACTGTTGAGGAGTTAGGTAAATATCCGTTAGTCACTTATACCTTCGGTTTTACCGGTGTGTCTGATTTGGATTATGCGTTTAACCGCGCGGGGATTCTGCCGAATATTGTGTTTACCGCAACGGATGCTGACGTGATTAAAACTTATGTGCGTTTAGGATTAGGTGTGGGCATCATGGCCTCTATGGCACATACACCAGCAGATAAGGATTTAGTGGCGATTGATGCAGGGCATTTGTTCCGTGCGAGTATGACGCAAATTGCGTTTAAACACAGTACTTTCTTACGCAACTATATGTATGACTTTATTGAGTTTTTCTCTCCGCACTTAATGCGTCCAATGGTTGAAAAAGCGGAGAAATTGCGTGATAACAGCGCGGTGAAGAAATTGTTTGATAATGTTGAATTAGAAGTGAAATAAGCATAGAAAAATATAAAAGTGCGGTCAGAATTTAATGTGAATTCTGACCGTTTCTTTTTTTTACAATAAAAACAAATGTGGCACTAAGTTCATGACGATAACTGTTGCGATAGAAAGTAATAATCGTGATGAGCCAAAGATAAAACCTCGGTTTGTACCATTATCAAATTTTACTAATAAATTTGCCATTGCCGTTAAAGCATAGACTTCAATCACCGTGAAAATGACTAAGTAAATATAAGCAGAAACCAAAGAAATATATTTCAACGTAATAAACCAAGGCAGGATAATACCAACAGCCAAGATTGGTGCCACCCATAGGGTTTGTTTAATCGTTAAATTAATTTTTCGAGAAAAATAACTTTGTAGTGATACAGTTAACAAACCATTTACAAAAAGTGCAATGGGGGAGTGTTCCGGCATGCCTAATTTGTTATCAAATAGGAACGGGAAGATCACAAAGAATGAGGTTGCAATGGAAAGGGGAATAAACAACATCAAATGCACTAATAAAAATTCTTTAGTGATGATTTCTTTAATTTGGGCAAAGCGAAATTTCACTAAGGTTTGCAAGGTTTGAATTTGATAAAACGGTTTAACCATTAGGGCAAAGAGAATCGCTTCCATTGCAAAGCAGACCCAAATCAACCATTCAATGTGATTGTATTTGATAAATGGAATCACCAATAAAGGCGCAAACATAGACGACATGGAGGTGACTTTTAAATATTTTCCCTGTAATCGGGTTTTCTCTTTGTATTCTTCACCCGCGAGAACCAATAGGCAGGCTTTCGCATTGGTACCAAACAAACAGCTGCCTAGGCCAAAACAGGTGGTGGCAATTAAAAGCAGAATGTAATTGTCAGCAGAGAGAAAGAAAATATAGGCGATCACATCTAAAAAGCATCCAAGTAACATCATTTTGGCCAGTCCAAAACGGTCACCCCAGATACCGGCTAAAATAGCCAATGCTTGGTTACAGAAGAAAAGCAACGAGAGCGAAAAGGCAATTTCGCTGTTGCTTAAGCCTTTTCCTTGTAAGTAGATGAAAAATACCGTTTGCATGGAAAAGAATGCAAGGGTAGAAAAGAAACGACGAGTCAGTAAAAGTTTTTGTAAATTCATTGGTTTTATTTAAAAAAGAAAAGCACGCGTTAAGAACGCGCGCCAGGAATTGGTTAAGTGCGGTCAAAATTCACGACGATTTTTAACCGTACTTGAGATTAAAAAGAATCGTGATATTTCACTAAATCTTCGCGGCTAATGGCAAATACACCCAGGCCACCATTTTTTAGTTCAACCCATTCAAATGGCACATCTGGATATTGCTCGATAAGGCTTACCATGCTGTTGCCCACTTCACAAATGAGCATGCCATTTGGCGTTAAATAATCTGGTGCTTGTTTTAAAATTTGTTTTGTAATTTCTAACCCATCAACACCTGAACCTAAGGCTAACTCAGGTTCATAGTGGAATTCTTCCGGCATATCTGCCAAATCTTCTTCATCCACATAAGGCGGATTGGTGACGATTAAATCATATTGTTGACCGAAGAGATTTTGGAATAAATCTGATTGAATCGGGAAAACACGATGTTCTAATTGGTGGCGTGCAATATTGATTTCAGCCACATTTAATGCATCCACAGAAAGATCGACCGCATCTACTTCCGCTTCAGGAAAGGCTTCAGCTGTTGCGATTGCAATACAACCACTGCCAGTACAAAGATCTAAAATACGTTTGGGTTCAGATTTTAAAAGCGGAGCAAATTTATCTTGGATTAATGCGCTAATTGGCGAGCGAGGAATAATTGTGCGCTCATCCACATAAAACTCTAATCCGCAGAACCACGCACTATTCGTTAAATAAGCGACTGGCACACGTTGTTCGATACGACTTAAAACTAATTGTACTAAAGTTTCTTTTTCTGAATGAGTAAGTTTACTGTTAAACAAATCTTGTGGTAAATCGAGCGGTAATTGAAGCCCCGCAAGGACTAATTGAAGGCTTTCATCCCACGCATTGTCATGGCCTTGCCCGTAGTAAATATCAGAACGGTTAAATGTGCTGTATGTCCAGCGTAAAAAATCTTGAATAGTTGTTAATTCACTTGCCACATTATCTTCTAAAATTGTCGCAACAAGTTCTTGATTGTGTAAGGTTTCCATTTTGTGCCTCAATAAAAATTTTGGCTAGTTATACCATAGAATAGATGTGCTATCATTAAGCAAAATAACAAATTGAGAAAAATAATGACAGAACCAGATGATTTTGATCTTTTTCGGGCAGAAACCAAAGGGATCAAACCTATTAAGCAAGATACCTTTGTGGCACCTCGTCAAAAGAGCGGTCAAAAAAAATCCCATTTACGTGATATTCGAGAAAAAGAAGATACGCTTTTCTATTTTTCTGATGAGTATGAACCCTTGCTAAATGAACATGATGGTGTCATCAAATATTTACGCGAAGGGGAAGATAGCCATTTATTGAAACAACTTCGTCGTGGCGATTTTTCACCTGAATTATTTTTGGATTTACATGGTTTAACCCGTGAACAAGCCAAAATGGAATTGGCAGCACTGTTGTTAGCTTGTGAAGATGAGCATGTTTATTGCGCGAGCATCATGACCGGCTATGGCACGTTTACGTTGAAAAAACAAATTCCACGTTGGTTAGTTCAGCATCCTAAAGTACGAGCGTTACACCAAGCTCCCAAAGAATGGGGCGGAGAAGCGGCGATACTCATTTTAGTGGATGTATAAAGAAAAAGTGCGGTCGAAATTGACCGCACTTTTTTTACATTTTTTCGATTGTCTTAATGCCTAATAACGCTAAACCTTGTTTTAAGGTTTTCTCTGTAAGAGAAGCGAGTTTTAAACGGCTTAATTTTACGTTTTCATCTTCTGCATTTAAGATTGGGCAGTGTTCATAGAATGAAGAGAATATCCCCGCCAACTCATATAAATAAGCACAGAGCACATGCGGTGTTCCTTCTTTGCCCACCGTTTGAACCGCTTCTTCAAATTGAAGCAATTTGATCGCTAATGCACGTTCTTTTTCATCTGAAAGCTGAATTTTCGCTTCTGCAAGAGCGGTTGGATTCACATCTGCTTTATTGAAGATTGAACGAATACGCGTATAAGCATATTGCATATAAGGCGCGGTATTACCTTCAAAACTGAGCATATTATCCCAATCGAACACATAGTCAGTTGTGCGGTTTTTGGAAAGATCCGCATATTTCACCGAGCCAATACCCACCGCTTCAATAACCGCAGTTTTTTCTTCATCAGATAAGTTGGTATTTTTCTCGTTGATTAATACAGTGGCACGTTCAATAGCTTCATCTAATAAATCTGCTAATTTTACGGTGCCGCCAGTACGAGTTTTGAATGGTTTACCATCTTTACCCAACATCATACCGAAGTTTTTATGTTCAAGTGAGAAGCTGTCTGGCACATAACCTGCTTTACGCGTAATTAACCACGCTTGTTGCATGTGTTGGCTTTGGCGTGTATCAGAGAACACTAATGCGCGATCCGCTTTTAAGGTTTCATAACGATATTTAGCCGCCGCGATATCGGTAGTGGTATAAAGGAAACCGCCATCTTTCTTCTGAACGATAACGCCCATCGGTTCGCCTTCTTTGTTTTTGAATTCATCAAGATAAACGACCAATGCACCTTCATCTTCAACTGCTAAACCTTGTTTTTTCAGATCTTCAACGATAGCAGGTAACATCGGGTTATAAAGACTTTCACCCATCACATCTTTTTCGGTCAACGTGACATTCAAACGATCATAGTTACGTTGATTTTGTTGCATGGTGATATCAACTAATTTTTTCCACATTGTACGGCAATATTCATCTCCACCTTGCAATTTCACCACATAGTTACGGGCTTTTTCAGCGAAAGCTTCATCTTCATCATAATGTTTTTTCGCTTCGCGATAGAATGCTTCAAGATCTTGAAGTTCCATTTCGCTTGCGTGTTCATTTTCCATTTTTTCAAGATAAGCAATAAGCATACCAAATTGCGTACCCCAGTCACCCACGTGATTCGCACGAATAACGTTGTGACCTAAAAATTCAAGGGTACGAACAACGGCATCACCGATTATGGTAGAACGTAAGTGACCTACGTGCATTTCTTTCGCAACGTTTGGTGAAGAATAATCAATCACGATGGTTTGTTTTTCATTTGCGCTGACACCAAGATTTTGATCTTTTAATGCAGCAGAAACGTTATTCGCTAACCAAGTTGGATTTAAGAAAATATTAATAAAACCTGGACCAGCAATTTCAGTTTTTTCTGCGACATCAGAAAGATCAGCATGATCTAATACTTTTTGTGCAAATTCACGTGGATTTAAACCTAGTTTTTTAGCAGCAGCCATGATGCCGTTTGCTTGGTAATCGCCAAATTGTGGTTTACCTGATTGGCGAATAAGCGCATCACATTGTTCATCTGCGCCAGCAGCAATCATCGCTTGTTTAATTTTATCGGATAAAATAGATTGAATATTCACGGTTTTTCCTAATCTTGAAATTGAATAATGAAAATAATCGGCTATGATACCGTTGTTTATAGATTTCTCAAAGTAAGAGCAGGAGAAAATGTCAAATTTAATGGAAAAATCGACCGCACTTTATCAGGAGTTGCCTTTATTTCAGGAAAAAATTCAGCAATTAGCTGCCGTCATGAAAGTGAATTTAGCGGATTATCAAATTGATCATTTAGCTTTAAGAGCAAATACTGAAGAAAAAGCAAAAAATTGGCTGACAGAGTTATTAAAGTGCGGTAGAATTTTAAGCGATAATATCGTCAATGGGCGTCCTATCTATTTGATTGAATTAGATGAGCCAGTTGATTTCATTGGTCAGCCTGTCGATGTTATTGAATTACCGTTTCCTAAAAATAAACAATATCCCCAAGAAACTTGGGAACATATTGAAATTGTAATGCCGCTTTTATCTCATGAATCTGTTGAGGATTGGGTTAATCGAATTTGCAATACATTTTTATGGAAGGAACTAACTCAATTAACCATGAAGGTGAGCGAACCTAAGGTGGAAGGGGAGCAATTGCCCAATCCATCCATTGCAGTGAGTTTTGTTGATAAAACAGAAAATCACGTTTGCATAAAGGTTCATCCTTATACAATAAAGAAAATACTCGAGGTTTAGTGTAATGAAAAAAATTACCTTAGCATTAACTGTCTTATTAAGTTTAGGTTTATCAGCTTGTTCATCTCAATCACAAAAAGATGAAAGCGCTTATAAAGGTCAAGTTATCTTCACCGAATTCCAAGGTGATGATGTAAAATTAACCGTTCGTAAAAACGACTGCTCATACAAACAAGAAGGTGAAACAGAAGTTATCGTTCACAAATACGATTCAACTTTAGTAACTGGTGCTTGTGTGAAAGTATCTGACAACGGTCAAGGCGTGAAAAACGTTTCAACTTGGTCTCCAAGAAACCCAATCTAATTCATTTTTAGAAGGTTAGTTTTATGAAAAAAGTAACAGTAGCATTAGCACTTATGATGTCTATCGGCTTAACCGGTTGTGCAAACACTGATATTTTTAGCGGTGATGTGTATGAAGCTGGACAAGCAAAAGAAGCGCGTTCAATTAGCTATGGTACTATTGTTTCTGTTCGTCCTGTTAAAATCCAAGCGGATAATCCAGGTGTAATCGGTACAGTTGGTGGTGGTGCTTTAGGTGGTATCGCTGGTAGTACAATTGGCGGTGGCACTGGACAAGCAATTGCAACTGCAGTAGGTGCAATTGGTGGGGCGATTATTGGTAGCAAAGCTGAAGAGAAAATGAGCCAAGTTAATGGTGCAGAGCTTGTTATCAGAAAAGATAATAGAGAAGAGATCGTTGTGGTTCAAAAAGCCGATCCAAGTTTTCAAGCTGGTCGTCGCGTAAGAATCGTTGGCGGTTCATCATTAAATGTTTCTGTTATCAACTAACTAAAGCTAGAAATAGAAAAAAAGCGAGCCATAATAAGGTTCGCTTTTTTTATGTTTTAAATCAAAAGAAAGTGCGGTTGTTTTTTGCTTGAAAGTCAAAAATATGATACAACTATCAACCGTTATTTCACATCAACAATAGGAAGCAAAATGTCAAATTTACAACAAGTTATTGAAGCTGCATTTGAAAAACGTGCGGAAATTACCCCTAAAACAGTTGATGCACAAACTCGTGCAGCAATCGAAGAAGTGATCGAAGGATTAGATAGCGGTAAATACCGTGTTGCAGAAAAGATTGATGGTGAATGGGTGACTCACCAATGGTTGAAAAAAGCAGTATTATTATCTTTCCGTATCAATGATAACCAAATCATTGATGGTGCAGAAACCAAATACTATGACAAAGTAGCATTAAAATTTGCTGACTATACCGAAGAGCGTTTTGCTCAAGAAGGTTTCCGTGTCGTACCTTCTGCAACAGTACGTAAAGGCGCATACATTTCTAAAAACTGTGTATTGATGCCTTCTTATGTCAATATCGGTGCATATGTGGGTGAAGGTACCATGGTTGATACATGGGCAACTGTTGGTTCATGTGCGCAAATTGGTAAAAATGTACACTTATCTGGTGGTGTAGGCATCGGTGGTGTATTAGAGCCATTACAAGCAAACCCAACCATTATTGGCGATAACTGTTTTATCGGTGCACGTTCTGAAGTGGTTGAAGGCGTGATTGTTGAAGATGGTTGTGTGATCTCTATGGGCGTATTCATTGGTCAATCAACTAAAATCTATGATCGTGAAACGGGTGAAGTGTTCTACGGTCGCGTTCCTGCGGGTTCTGTGGTTGTTTCAGGTAGCCTTCCATCAAAATGTGGTAAATACAGCTTATACTGTGCAGTGATCGTGAAAAAAGTTGATGCAAAAACTTTAGGTAAAGTGGGTATCAATGAGTTATTACGTTCTATTGAAGAGTAATTAAAATACTATAAAAAATGACCGCACTTTATGTGACAAAGTGCGGTCATTTTCTTTTCTAAATTAGCGAATTATTTTTTTCTTGCTAACATTGTCGCAAATTTTAACTTAATGCGATTGCCGTTTTCGTCGGTTTTATGTAATTCGCCCATATTTTCGTTATATTCTAAGAATTCCCAATCTTTATAATATTCTTTCAATTCACCTTCAGAGAATGTAAATGAGAACGGAAGTGGACAAGGCACCTCAGGTGTAGACATTGCGGCTACAATTAAGTTGTAACCACCTGGGTTGGTGTGTTCTTGCATATTCTTAATAATAGCTGGAATTCGCTCACGATTTAAGAACATAAATACCACGGTTGATACAATAAAGTCGTAGTTTTCTTGAATATTAGCGGTGTTAATATCATAAACAGCAGTTTTGATATTTAAGTTTTCTTTATCTTTAGTTTCGTTTAAGAAGGCAATGCTGTTTTCGTTGTGATCCCAAGAAGTCACATCATAACCTTTTAAACTTAAATAAAGGGAGTTACGACCTTGTCCGCAACCTAAATCTAACACTTTGCAAGGCTTAATAATTTTAGCGGCATCAACCACATCACCGTGCGTTGCAGTCATGTTGTATTTTTTGCTGAAATAGTCTTCTTTTTTGCAATAAAAACCAAGCGTACATTCTAAGTCATCAGAAAGGGCTTCAACTCGATGCCAGGCTTGTGGCTCGACAAACGGAATGTTACTTTCTGGCGTGAAAATATGCTCAGTAATAATATCACCATCTTCAGTTAGCTCATAAAACTTAAGCTTACCTTTCAATACTGTAAGTTTGCCCCAAGTGCCCACTTTAGTATTGTGTTTTTCTTGGAACATTTTAGGTAGTTTATCTTTTGTCCAAACCGGCATTTGTTTATAGCAGATAAGTTCGTTTGTCATAATGAATTCCTTTTAATTTGCGTGATAAATAACTGATTGATATGGTAGGGTATTTAACTCTACTTGGCAATAAAAAAGGCGACCGAAGTCGCCTAAATATTAAATTATTTTACTTGCATACCGGCAGTTACACCGCTATCAGCTGAAAGTAAGAATAAATCACTTCCGCCGGTACCAGCAGAAAGAATCATCCCTTCTGATACGCCGAATTTCATTTTACGCGGTGCAAGGTTTGCAACCACAATAACAAAACGACCTTCTAATTCTTCAGGTTTGTTGTAAGCAGCTTTAATACCAGAGAACACTTGGCGAGTATGGTCACCTAAATCTAATTCAAAACGTAAGAGTTTATTTGATTCTGGTACTGCTTCGCATTTCAGTACTTTTGCCACACGCATATCGATTTTAGCAAAATCATCAATGGTAATAGTGTCAGCAATTGGTTCAACATTTGAAAGTGCGGTCGCTTTTGCCGCTGTTTTTTCTGTCGCTTTGTTTGCTTCGGCGAAAAGTGCTTTAGTTTCTTCTACAACAGCATCAATTTGTTTTTTCTCTAAACGAGAGAAAAGCGCTTTAAATGGAGTAAGTTGATGACTTAATAAAGGCTGTGCAATATTATTCCAAGTTAGTTCTGTTTGTAAGAACGCTTCTGCACGTTCAGCCAGTTTTGGGAGAACCGGTTTTAAGTAAGACATTAATACACGGAAAAGCTCGATACCCATTGAGCAAACCGCTTGTAATTCTGTCTCTTTGCCATCTTCTTTTGCAATGACCCAAGGGGCTTTTTCATCGATATATTTATTGGCTTTATCGGTTAATGTCATGATTTCACGAATTGCTTTGTTATATTCGCGGCTTTCATAATAAGTAGCGATTTGTTCAGCTTGTGCAGTAAATTCAGCAAAAAGTGCTTCGTCTTCTAATTTATCTGCTAATTTGCCTTCAAAGCGTTTCGCAATAAATCCAGCATTACGAGAAGCTAAATTGACTAGTTTATTGACGATATCCGTATTGACACGTTGAACAAAATCTTCCAAATTGAAATCAAGATCTTCGATACGATCGTTTAATTTTGCTGCGTAGTAATAACGTAAACATTCTGGATCAATATGGTTTAAATAGGTGCTAGCTTGGATAAATGTACCACGTGATTTTGACATTTTGGCGCCATCTACGGTGACATAACCGTGAGCAAACACATTGGTTGGTTTGCGGTATTCGCTTCCTTCCAACATTGCTGGCCAGAATAGGCTGTGGAAATACACGATATCTTTACCTATAAAGTGATAAAGCTCAGCATCGCTGTTTTCTCCCCAGAATTCATTAAAATCAATGCCTTCACGATCGCAGAGATTTTTGAAAGAAGCCATATAGCCAATTGGCGCATCCAACCAAACATAGAAGAATTTATCTTTTGCACCTGGAATTTCAAAACCAAAATAAGGTGCATCACGAGAGATATCCCATTGTTGTAAACCACTTTCAAACCATTCTTGCATTTTGTTTGCAATTTCAGGTTGAAGTGAACCAGAGCGAGTCCATTCTTTTAACATACCTTCAAAAGCAGGCAAGTCAAAGAAGAAATGTTCAGATTCTTTGATGATTGGTGTTGCACCTGATACAGCTGAACGAGGATTAATTAAATCCATCGGGCTATAAGTCGAAGCACAAACTTCGCAGTTATCACCGTATTGATCTTCAGCTTTACATTTTGGGCAAGTCCCTTTGACGAAACGATCTGGTAAGAACATGTTCTTTTCAGGATCGAATAACTGAGAAATCACTTTTGTTTTAATGAAGTCTTTGGCTTTCAATTTATTGTAAATCTCAGCGGTGATCTGTTTATTTTCTTCACTGTGAGTAGAGTGATAGTTATCAAAACTAATATTGAAACCAGCAAAATCACGTACGTGATCCGCTTTTGCTTTTGCAATTAATTCTTCTGGTGTAATGCCTAATTTATCGGCATTAAGCATAATTGGTGTGCCATGCGCATCATCTGCACAAACAAAATAAATTTTATTGCCACGCATACGTTGGAAACGCACCCAAATATCCGCTTGAATGTGTTCTAACATGTGCCCTAAATGAATGGCGCCATTTGCATAAGGTAATGCACAAGTAACTAAAATTTTACGAGGTTGAGTTGTCATTATTTTTCTCTTATTCTTTTTGCAAAAATTGCGAGTATGTTACCCGATTAGTGCGATTTTTTCTAGTTTAGTTATACTTTTAGCTTAACATTTGAGGTGTAAAAAGGGTAAAATATCCCTGACAAATTTACTCTACTACCTACTACTATTAAAGGAATATTATGGCAACTGCTTTTTCTGAAAATTTAACGGCAGAACAACAATCTCAAGTTCTGCAAGTTTTCCAACAATTTCAACATCCAAGTTTGCAAAAAGACTTAATCGCATTAAATACTTTGAAGAAAGTTGAAAAAGGCTGTGACGTATTACGTATTGAATTACAATTGCCTTTTGCATGGAACACTGGCGTGGAGCAAGTGAAACAGCAACTTTCTGATGCCTTATTAAAAGCAACAGATAGTAAAGAAATCAAATGGGTGGTGAATTATCAAATCGCAACGTTAAAACGTGCGAATAATCAACCCGCTGTAAAAGGCGTGAAGAACATCATCGCGGTGACTTCGGGTAAAGGCGGAGTAGGGAAATCCTCGGTTTCTGTGAATCTTGCGCTTGCTTTACAAGCTCAAGGTGCTCGCGTGGGGATTTTAGACGCGGATATTTATGGCCCATCTGTTCCGCATATGTTAGGCGCCCCACATCAACGCCCAACTTCACCAGATAACCAACATATCACACCGATTAAAGCACATGGTTTATCTGCAAACTCGATCGGTTTCTTAATGGATGAAGATAATGCAACTATTTGGCGTGGTCCAATGGCAAGTAGTGCATTAAGTCAGCTTTTAAATGAAACATTATGGGATAGCTTAGATTACTTAGTGATCGATATGCCACCGGGTACAGGTGATATCCAATTGACCCTTTCACAACAAATCCCTGTAACGGGTGCGGTAGTGGTCACAACACCACAAGATATTGCGTTATTAGATGCGGTGAAAGGTGTATCGATGTTTGAACGTGTGTCAGTACCAGTGTTAGGTATTGTGGAAAATATGTCTATGCATATTTGTAGCAATTGCGGCCATCACGAAGCGATTTTCGGCACTGGTGGTGCAGAGAAAATGGCACAAAAATACAATGTGAAAGTATTAGGTCAGTTACCGTTGAATATCCAAGTTCGTCAAGATTTGGATGCAGGTAAACCGACCGTAGTTGCTGCACCAGACAGTGAAATTGCGAAATCTTTCTTAGATTTAGCAGAGAAAGTATCAACTGAGCTTTACTGGCAAGGTTCTGTGATTCCAAGCGAGATTTTATTCCGCGAAGTGAAATAATCACAAAAAATATCATAAAAATTAACCGCACTTTAGGTCATCCAAAGTGCGGTTATTTTTTTAGCTAAATTTGCTTATTTTAAATGATCTGCATCATTTATTTTCTCAATGCGAAAACCATTCTCATCGTCATAATGTACAACACTTATTGAGGTATTAATGAGCGATACCGATTTATCTTCATCACGGTGATTTTGCCACGTTGCACCGTTTAATAAGGCAAGCAATAAACGCAAGGTATGGCCATGTGACACAATGAGAATATTACCTTGATCGTGGATCTTAATAATATCCTGCAATGCTTTCATGGCACGTTCGCCTAATTGTTCAAACGTTTCTCCGCCATTCGCTTGAGCTTTGTAATTGGCAGGATCTTTAATAAGTTGTTTAAATTCCGGGTGTTCTCTTAACGTATCAACAACTTTGCCTTCCCAAGAACCAAAATATTGTTCATTTAAACCTTGGTGATGGAAAAGGGGAATATCTCTTTCACCAATAATATGAGAGGCGGTTGCGATAGTGCGGTTTAATATGCTGGAATAAGCAGCAATGAAAGGAATATGATTAAGTGCCACACCTGTTTTTTTCGCACCATTAACACCTTCTTCTGTTAAAGGGGAATCGCCATGACCTTGCATTAAACCTTCCGTATTCCAAACAGTTTTACCGTGGCGAATGAAATAAAAAGTCAGTTGTTTTTTCATTTTCATGTCCATAAAAAAGATTAAGGAAGCCGAAACTTCCTTAATCATGATTTTAACGGGAGTAATAACCTGCCATTGAACTATATACGGCATTTTCTGCTTGAATGATGTTGTATTTCGCATTCAAGATAGAAAGTTGAGAGCTTTTCTCTGTGTTTGCCGCTGCAAGCCATTCACGTAATTCAGATACACCAGCATTGTAACGATCACGATAGTATTTGGTGATACGTTGGTTATAGCTGTGTGTTTTTTGCAAGTTAGCAAAGGCACTTTGTGCTTGTGTGTAGGCGAAGTAGTTGGTATCTACATCGTTCAAGGCTTTAGTAATGCTTTGCTCATAGTTTAAACGTGCAGTTTCATAATCTGCCTCAGAGATTTTCACGTTCCATTTCACCGTATTCCAGTTGAGGAATGGCAGGCTAATGCCGATTAACCCGGTACCCACTGGATTGTGCAATGTATTACCAACTTTAGTACCACTTGATGTTAAGCTACCACCTAAAGTCATTTCAGGGAACCAGCCTTTTTCGGTTGCTTTGGCATTTTTGAATGCACTGCTTAAGCGATATTGATAGCCTTTTACATCAGGACGATTCGCAATCACAGAAACGGGTACATTTAAATTCACGCCCACGTTTTTCACATTAAGAATGTGTGGGAAGTTGATATTTAATGCTTCTTCCGGTTTTAAGTTCAGTAAGTTACGTAAAGTTTGTTCCGCTGTTTTACGTTGCGTTTGATAGTTGATCAAGTTGTTACGTGCGTTCAATACCGCTTGTTGTGCTTGATCCACACTTGCGCTGTCAGCCACACCTTGTGATAAACGGCGTTGCATAATGCTGCTAATGTCGTTGTAGTATTTAATGCTTTCTTGCGTGGTGCTGATTGCATCATTAAAGTAGGCAATTTGATAATAGGTTGTTACAACAGAGTTGATGAGTGAAAGTTTTGTTGCTTCTAAATCTTCAGCCGTTGCCTTGTGTGACCATTCAGCTGCATCAGCGGTATCCGCTAAACGTTGCCATAGATCTAACGTATAACTCACATTTAATGCACCTTTATGACTGATGGTTGAGTTGCCACCAGTTTTCAGATTTTTACCCGCAGAAGATTGGGTTGAACCGCTAAATGCCGGAATTAAATTCGCGCCTGCAAGGTTTGCATTATATAGAGCACGGTTTACGGCAATAGACGCTTTGGCTAAATCTTTGTTATTAACTAATGCTTGTTCTACCACACGATTTAATTGTGAATCATTGTAAAGTGCCCACCAGTTTTCTTTTACATTAAATTGTTTGGTGATTTCCGCATAATTTTGGTAATCCTGCTGGCTCGCTTTATAAGAATCGCCGATGTTAGCACAACCTGCTAGAGCAGTTGCCATCGCGATTGCTAAGGTTAATTTTTTCATTTTTAACATGGATTTTTCCTTTCTTTTTAATTAAAGTGCGGTCAAAAATTAGTAAGAATTTTAACCGCTCTTTTGAGTTTTACAAAATTTCTTTATTCTCTCGCAAGGGCGGTAATTGGATCTAATTGTGCTGCACGTTTTGCCGGCATATAGCCGAAGATCACACCAATCAGGGTAGAGAAGACCACCGCTGCAACAATTGAGCCAGTTGAGAATGCCATCGTAAAGTCAGTCATAAATACGTTAAATAGCAGACCGATTAAACCCGAAAGTAGAATACCCGTCACGCCACCAATTAAACAAATCAGCACGGCTTCAATTAAAAATTGTTGCAGAATGTTAAATTGTCTCGCACCAATAGCCATGCGCACGCCAATTTCTTTAGTTCGTTCAGTAACAGAAACCAACATAATATTCATTACCCCAATACCGCCTACAATCAATGAAATAAAGGCAATAGAGGAAATGAGCAATTTCATCGTGCCTGTTGTGCTTTCAACGGTTTGTTTAATGGTATCGCTATTCATGATAAAGAAATCTTTTTTACCATGACGCATGGTAAGCAATTCAGTAATTCCTTTTTCAGCGACAGTAGTATTCACGGAATCATCTACTTTTACGGTAATCGAGCCAATTTTTTTACTGCCCGAAATACGATTCATCACGGTGGTATAAGGGGCATAGAGATTAAGTGAACTGCTTGCCCCGCCCATTTGTTTATCAGATACCACGCCAATAATACGTAATGGACGTTTATTAAACATTACAATTTTGCCGATAGGATTTTCATCCGGGAAAATCGATTTTTTCGCACTTTCATCGATTAAGGCTACTTGGTTGTTATCAGCAACATCTTGAGCAGAAAATAAATTACCGGATTTTAGTTTTAAGCCATCTACATCAAAATATTGTTCGCCTACACCTTTTAAACTGGTCGAGGAGAAAGTCTGGTTACCATAAATTAATGTGCCACTTGATGAGCTATTTGGCGTGACACTTTGTACATAGCTTTGTTGATTTAAGGCAGTGGCATCATTAATTGTGAGATTCTGCATTTGTTCAGCACGACGATCACCAAAGCCTGTACCATTAAAGATGGTCATGGTACTTGTACCAATACCTTTGATATTCTCTAAGATTTTTTGCTGTGAACCATTTCCCAATGCCACGACAGAAACCACAGAAGTAATCCCGATAATAATCCCCAGCATGGTTAAAAGAGAACGCATTTTATGGGCGATAATGGCACTCACAGACATACGAAAGGCTTCGACAAATTGATCTTTGCTAAACCCAAAGTTCGGTTTAGATTTGGTTTGATTTTCGACCGCACTTTTTACCGCTTTTTTTTGTGTATCACCAATGATTTCGCCATCTTTAATTTCAATCACGCGATTCGCACTGGCGGCAATTTCTCTGTCGTGGGTTACCATAATAATAGTGTGGCCTTCTGCGTGTAATTGATGCAGAATTTCCATTACATTTTGGCCACTTTGTGAATCCAATGCACCAGTAGGTTCATCGGCTAAAATAATTTCGCCACCATTCATTAATGCTCGCGCAATACTCACACGTTGTTGCTGACCACCTGAAAGCTGGCTGGGTTTATTTTGCCATTTATCGCCTAAGCCTAATTTTTCTAACAGTTGTTTTGCACGAGAAAGACGTTTTTCTTGCGACATCCCCGCATAAATTGCAGGCAAGGCGACGTTTTCTGCTGCGGTCAAGCTCGACAATAAGTTATAGCGTTGGAAAATAAAGCCGAATTTTTGGCTACGTAAATCTGACAGCTGATCTTTGCTTAATTCAATGGTTTCTTTGCCATTGATTTTGTAAGAGCCACTGGTTGCCGTATCCAAGCATCCGATGATATTCATCAAGGTCGATTTACCGGAACCTGATTGCCCAATAATCGCGACGAAATCGCCTTTTTCTATATTTAAAGAGATATTCTTTAAAATATGAACACGATTTTCGCCTTCACCGAAGTAACGGTTGAGATCCTTAATTTCAATAATATTCATTAATTTTCTACCGCACTTTTAGAACATTCTTGGACCACGAGGCATAGAGCCAACTTGTTCACCATTCGCAACTTGCGACACGATGACTTTTTCACCTTCGTTTAAACCCGATTTGATTTCAGTTTTGAAATCATTTTGAACACCGATTTCAACTTCACGCGGCTCAGGTTGATTTTTATCATTCAATACATTGACAAAGCTTTTGCCATCACGTTTTTGGATAGCCATATTGGAAACTAATAACACATCTTTCGCGTTGGCAATTTTGATGTTGTTTTCTGTCGTCATTCCGATGCGTAAAGTACGATCAGGGTTATCAATCAAAACATTGGCGTAATAGTAGATCGCACTGGTCGTTGAGCTGCTACTTGAACTTGTCGAAGATGATGTTGAAGAACTATCACTTGTTGTGGTATTGGCTGGATCAACCGAATCAATGACAGAGTGATACACGGTTTGGCTATCCGATAAAATAGTAAAACTCACTTCTTGACCTGCTTTCACTTTGGTGATGTCGCCTTCTGAAATTTCAGGCTTAATTTTCATTTTGCTTAAATCAGCAATAGTTACAATCGTTGGAGCCGTTTGGTTGGCATTAACGGTTTGACCTTCAGAAACGGGCACGGAAATAACAGTACCGTCCATTGGTGCGGTGATTTTGGTGTAACCCACATTGGTTTCTGCGGTATTCACTTCAATTTCAGCTTGTTTGATATTAGCTTCAATGGCTTCCATTTCAGCTTTCGCATTATCAAGGGTGCTTTTTGCGGTATTTACACTATCTAAAGACGTCGCTTTTTGCAAATAAAGTTTTGATAAGCGGTTATAACTTGAAAGGGCAATATCATAAGCGGTTTTCTTCGCTTTTAATTGAGCTTGGTAGCTAACTAATGCGGCCTTTTTGGTATTTAAGGTATTAATTTGAGTTGTGGAATCAATATCCGCGATCATTTCACCTTTTTTGATCTCTTGCCCTAATTTGGCATAGAGTTTGGTAATTTTACCCGAAGCTTGGGCACCAACATCAACTTCATTCACGCTTTCAACTGAACCAGAGGCGATCACTGTTTTTTCCACATTACCACGGGTAACGGATTCCGTCAGATAGGTGGTTTCTTGTTTGTTATTGCTTGAGAAAAAATAATAAGCTGCGCCAGCAGCAACGGCTAATCCGATTAAAATAAAAAAGCGTTTTTTCATAAAGACTTTGTTATCCTAAATAAAAATGAACGTTTGTTCAGTAAAGTGGTATTCTAAAGGTAAACTTTTCAGTTTGCACGAAAAATCTTCAAGTTAGACCTAAAAATTCTAAAAAATTCAGTCATTAATTTAATGAAAGTGCGGTTAGTTTTGTGATCAAATTCACAACGCCAGACTTTTCGTATAGAATGGGGAAATTATTTTCAATTTATTGAGAAATTTATGAGCAATACAGAACACACTCTAGAAAATGCGGAAAATACCCGCACACACAATTTCATTACTCAAATTATTGATGAAGATTTAGCTTCGGGTAAACACAAAAGTGTTCATACTCGTTTCCCACCTGAGCCAAATGGCTATTTGCATATTGGCCACGCAAAATCGATTTGCTTAAACTTTGGCTTAGCAAAAGAGTATAACGGTTTATGTAACCTACGTTTTGATGATACCAATCCGGTGAAAGAAGACGTGGAATATGTGGATTCCATTAAAGCCGATGTGAAATGGTTAGGTTTTAAATGGGAAGGTGAACCGCGTTATGCATCTGATTACTTCGATGCACTTTATGGCTATGCGATTGAGTTAATCGAAAAAGGTTTAGCCTATGTTGATGAACTTTCACCAGACCAAATGCGTGAATATCGTGGTACATTAACTGAGCCAGGTAAAAACAGCCCATATCGTGATCGTAGTGTCGAAGAAAACTTAGCGTTATTTGAAAGAATGAAAAACGGTGAGTTTGCCGAAGGGACATTAAGTCTTCGTGCGAAAATCGACATGGCTTCACCATTTATGGTCATGCGTGACCCTGTGCTTTATCGTATTAAATTTGCGAGCCATCACCAAACTGGTGATAAATGGTGCATTTACCCAATGTACGATTTCACTCACTGTATCTCTGATGCGATTGAGCGTATTACACACTCTCTATGTACATTAGAATTCCAAGACAACCGTCGTTTATATGACTGGGTGTTGGAAAATATCAGTATTGAACGTCCATTACCGCATCAATATGAATTCTCTCGTTTAAATTTAGAAGGTACGTTAACGTCTAAACGGAAATTATTGAAATTAGTGAACGACGGTATTGTAGATGGTTGGAATGACCCGCGTATGCCAACCATTTCAGGTTTACGTCGTCGCGGTTATACACCGGCTTCGTTACGTGAATTTTGCCGTCGTATCGGTGTGACTAAACAAGATAACGTCGTAGAGTATTCTGCACTTGAAGCATGCATTCGAGAAGATTTAAATGAAAACGCGCCACGTGCAATGGCGGTGATTGATCCTGTTCGCGTAGTGATTGAAAACTTTGAAGGCGAAGAAACCTTAACGGCGCCAAATCACCCGAATCGTCCTGAATTAGGTGAGCGTCAATTACCGTTTACGAAAGAGCTTTATATTGATCGTGCAGACTTTCGTGAAGAAGCAAACAAACAATATAAACGTTTAGTATTAGGTAAAGAAGTGCGTTTGCGTAACGCCTACGTGATTAAAGCTGAACGTGTCGAAAAAGATGCAAATGGTGAAATCACCACCATCTTCTGTACTTACGATCCAGAAACCTTAGGTAAAAATCCATCCGATGGTCGTAAAGTGAAAGGGGTTATTCACTGGGTATCTGCAGTGCATAATTATCCGGCAGAGTTTCGTTTATACGAGCGTCTTTTCACTGTACCAAATCCAGGTGCAGCAGAAGACATCGAAAGCGTGTTAAATCCAACCTCTTTAGTGGTGAAACACGGTTTTGTAGAACAAAGCCTTGCAAATGCAGAACCAGAAAAAGGTTACCAATTTGAACGCGAAGGTTATTTCTGTGCGGATAACAAAGACAGCCGCCCAGAGCACTTAGTGTTTAACTTAACCGTGAGCTTAAAAGAAGGCTTCTAATTCTAAACAACAAAGTGCGGTCAAAAATCACGTAAATTTTGACCGCACTTTTTTATTGGTTTCACTATGCAATTTGAATCTCATTTTTGGCAAACAAAATCGCTCCTTGAAATGACGGAATCCGAATGGGAAGCCCTATGTGATGGCTGCGGGAAATGCTGTTATCGGAAATATATTCAAGGGCGGGGCAAGCGTGAAAAACTCTATTACACGCGCATTGCTTGCAATCTATTAGATGTGGAAACAGGGAAGTGTCGTAATTATCCTGAACGTTTTAAAATCGAAAGTGATTGTACGAAATTAACCAAAAAGAATTTGCCTGATTTTGGTTGGCTGCCGAATACCTGTGCCTATCGTTTATTGTATGAAGGTAAACCTTTGCCCGAATGGCATCCCTTAATCAGCGGTGATCCTAATTCAGTGAAAAATGCAGGTATTTTAATTCCAGATGGCGTGCACGAAGAAGATGTCATTGATTGGTTTGAATTTGTCATTGAAACTGAATAATTTAAATTTCGTTGTTTTTTTATTCTCTTTAAACTTTGTTTTTTGATTTAGGTCACAATTTGCGAGATTGGCAATTGTATTTCAATTGTGCTTACTTATAATACTTATTAAGTATTATATAGATGTATCATTCGTTGTATGCAAATGTCCTTATCACTTAAACAATCTGCTAAAAAACTTGGCATTTCGTTTTCCCATTATGATATTGGTGGGCATTTGATTGATGCATCGCCAACCAGTATTGATTATTTTATCGAGCAGTTGCAATTTCCGCCGAATATTGGACAAAATCAGCCGTTCCAACATGTCATATGTGCCTTTGAAAATGAACCCATTCATGGTGATTTAATCGCGTTTTCTTCTCCTCCTGATGCTTCTTTGCGTTATCAATTGCTCGACGAGCAAAACCAAATTCAGTTTGAAAAAACCATTCCATATTCAACCGCACTTTCATTCATTGCCTGCTTTGTCTTTTATCTATCATCGTTTAATGCTTTTTGTCGCTCAACAAACGAGAAAATACAATCGGTTGTAAATAATCAAGCTTACAAAGCATAAAGGAGTATGTCATGACGAAATTAGTCGCTCAATCAGTAATTAATTCATTTTTTGATGGCAAACATGCCGATCCTTTTGCTGTATTAGGCATGCATGAAACTCACAATGGTATTGAGATTCGTGCTTTATTACCCGATGCAGATAAAGTCGATGTGATTGACAAAGAAAGTCAATCCATCGTTGTCGAACTAGAAAAACTGGATGACCGCGGGTTTTTTGCTGCTATTGTGCCAGAGATTCACCATTTCTTTACCTACCAATTAAAAGTGTATTGGGGCGTAGAAGCCCAAATTATTGAAGATCCATACCGCTTCCATCCGATGATTAATGACTTGGATCAATGGTTATTAGTGGAAGGTTCGTTATTGCGTCCTTATGAAGTATTAGGTGCGCATTTTACTGAATGTGACAGTGTCCCGGGCGTAAATTTCCGGGTATGGGCGCCAAATGCTAAGCGCGTTTCGTTGGTCGGTGATTTTAATTATTGGGACGGTCGTCGTCATCCAATGCGTTTCCATCCGGCAAGTGGGGTATGGGAATTATTCTTACCAAAAGCCAGTCTGGGGCAACGCTATAAATTTGAATTGATTGATTGCAACGGCAACCTTCGTTTAAAAGCTGACCCTTATGCATTCAGATCGGAATTGCGCCCAGATACTGCATCAGAAATCAGTATGTTGCCGGATGTAGTCGAAATGACGGAGCAACGTCGTAAAGCGAACCAACGCAACCAACCCATTTCGATTTATGAAGTACATTTGGGATCATGGCGTCGTAATTTAGAGAATAATTTCTGGCTTGATTATGATCAAATTGCCGATGAGCTCATTCCTTATGTTAAACATATGGGCTTTACGCATATTGAGTTTTTGCCACTCTCCGAATTCCCATTCGATGGATCTTGGGGGTATCAACCGATTGGTTTGTATTCTCCAACGAGTCGTTTTGGTACACCAGAAGGCTTTAAACGCTTAGTCGAAAAAGCCCACAAAGCAGGCATTAATGTGATTTTAGACTGGGTGCCAGGGCATTTCCCTAGTGATACACACGGTTTAGTGGCATTTGATGGTACAGCCTTATATGAACATGCTGACCCACGTGAAGGCTATCATCAAGACTGGAATACCTTAATTTATAACTATGGTCGTAATGAAGTGAGAAACTTCTTATCCAGTAATGCACTGTATTGGCTTGAGCGATTTGGTGTAGATGGTATCCGTGTAGATGCGGTCGCATCAATGATTTATCGCGATTATAGCCGAGCTGAAGGCGAATGGATTCCGAATCAATATGGCGGTCGTGAAAACTTAGAAGCCATTGAATTCTTAAAACACACCAATTGGAAAATCCATTCTGAGATGTCTGGCGCGATTTCCATTGCCGAAGAATCTACTTCTTTTGGTGGTGTAACTCATCCGACAGAAAATGGTGGACTTGGGTTTAATTTCAAATGGAACATGGGCTGGATGAACGATACCCTAAGTTATATGAAACTCGATCCCGTTTATCGTCGTTATCATCACGACAAAATGACCTTCGGGATGATTTATCAATACAGCGAAAACTTTGTATTACCACTTTCTCACGATGAGGTGGTACACGGCAAATGTTCGTTACTCGGCAAAATGCCGGGCGATACATGGCAAAAATTCGCTAATTTACGTGCCTATTACGGTTATATGTGGGGCTATCCAGGCAAGAAATTATTATTCATGGGCAATGAATTTGCTCAAGGTCGCGAATGGAATTATGAAGAAAGTTTGGATTGGTTCTTACTTGACGAAAACCATGGTGGCCTATGGCATAAAGGTGTATTGCAATTAGTCAAAGATTTGAACGGAATTTATCAAAAAAATGCACCGCTCTTTGAATTAGACAGTGAACCGGAAGGCTTTGATTGGTTAGTGGTGGATGATGCGGAAAATTCGGTCTTTGCTTTTGAACGTAAAAGCAGTAATGGCGAACGCATTATTGTAATCAGTAACTTCACACCTGTGCCACGCGAAGGCTATCGCATTGGGGTCAATGCCGCGGGTGAATACGAAGAAATTTTGAATACTGACTCAATGTATTATCAAGGTTCAAACGTGGGTAATTTTGGCTTGGTAGAAAGCGAAGCGATCGCAAGTCACGGACGTGAAAATTCGATTAGCGTGACCATTCCGCCACTCGCAACTATCTATTTGAAGTATAAAGCATAACAATAGTGAAGGGCACAATGTTTAATATTTATAACAATGGTAAACCTTCCCCAATGGGATATTCGCAAACGCTGGAAAACGGCCTAAAAATTTCGAATTTTGCGCTGTTTTCTAGTGCGGCGGATGCTATTGAACTTTGCTTGTTCCGTGATGGCAAAGAAAGCCGTTTTGCCATGAGTAGAACCGATAATATTTGGCATATAGCAATCGAAGGCGTTAAGTTAAATGATGAGTATGCGTTCAGAATCACAGGCAAAAATGACCGCACTTTAGCTAATCCGCAAAAGTTAATACTTGATCCTTATGCCAAAGCAGTAAGCCATAAACCGGATTTGAGCTCACCAGAATCTCGTTCAATTTTCGTGTTAAATGATGGACGAGACAATGCCGCCGTTGCACCTAAAGGCCGCATTATTGACGAGCATTTTGATTGGTCAGGGGATTGTAAACCGTCTATTCCTTGGGCTCAAACCATTGTATATGAATTAAATGTTAAAGGATTTAGCCAATTAAATTCCCGTATTCCAGAAAATATCCGTGGTACTTATGCGGCATTGGCTCACCCCAAAAACATTTCGTACTTTAAATCATTGGGTATTACCAGCCTTGAATTGCTCCCAGTGAATTTCTTCATTGATGAACCACATTTGCAAGAAAAAGGATTACGCAATTATTGGGGCTATAACCCATTAGCTATGTTTGCTTTAGAACCAAGTTATGCGGCAGATCAAAAACAACCATTGAACGAATTTAAGAGCATGGTGAAAGCCCTGCATCAAGCGGGCATTGAAGTGGTTTTAGATGTCGTATTTAACCATACGGCTGAATCCGAAAAATCATTTCCGACATTTTGCCAGCGTGGTATTGATGACAAAACCTATTACTGGCAAAACGAGCATGGTGATTACCTCAACTGGACGGGGTGCGGCAATATGCTCAATCTTGCTAATGACGTCACTCGCAAATGGGTATTAGATTGTTTACGTTACTGGGTAACAGAATGTCATGTAGATGGTTTCCGTTTTGATTTAGCCACGGTACTTGGTCGTGAAACGCCTGATTTCAATCCAAATGCAAAATTGTTTGCGGAAATGGAACAGGATGACGTTCTACAACAAATTAAATTAATTGCAGAGCCTTGGGATATAGGGCATTACGGTTACCAAGTTGGTTATTTCCCAGCCTATTTTTCTCAATGGAATGATCGTTTCCGCGATGATATGTGTCGTTTTTGGTTATGGCAAAGTGGTGAAGTGGGTGCTTTTGCAGAACGTTTTGCTGGCTCGAGCGATATTTTTAAACGAGAAGGACGATTACCACATGGTAGCTTGAATTTTATTACTGCCCATGATGGTTTTACGTTACGAGATTTAGTGAGCTATAACCATAAACACAATGACGCTAACGGTGAAGAGAACCGTGACGGACGCAATGAAAATTATAGCTACAATCATGGCATAGAAGGTTCTCAACTGGATTTATCTGATGAATGGCAAAGTGCGGTCGAAAATAACCGTGTTTTATCAGAAAAAGGCTTGTTAGGCTCTTTATTACTGGCAAATGGTGTCCCCATGCTGCTTGCTGGGGATGAGTTCGGCAACAGCCAATATGGCAATAACAACGCCTATTGCCAAGATAACGAAATTACGTGGTTAAAGTGGAATGATTTTAACCAAACCTTATTTGACTTTACCAAGCAAACCATTGCATTACGAAAAAAAATTCAAAGTTTGCAACAGGAGGCTTGGTGGTCGGATGAAAATGTCGAGTGGTTGAATACTGGGGGAAACCCGATGACACTAGACGATTGGCATAATCGGGAAAGCAAAGCCCTACAAGTTATGTTGGACGGCAAATATCTTTTCTTAATTAATGCAAAAACTGAACCGCAATCTTTTTATTTGCCAAATGGTAAATGGAAAAAGATTGCCGAAACTGAAAATAGCGTGATTCAACAATGTGATGTGAGCGGTATAGCATTTGAAGTGTTGGAACATATGGATGATGAAAACGATGGAGTTTGTTATGAAAAGTGATCTTAATAAATATGAATTAGTTAAAGATACTTTAGTGCTTATTTTGGCTGGTGGTCGTGGTTCTCGCTTACATGAATTAACCGATAAACGTGCTAAACCTGCGTTATATTTTGGTGGTAATCGTCGCATTATTGATTTTGCGCTTTCCAACTGTATTAACTCAGGCCTGAATCGTATCGGTGTTGTAACCCAGTATGCCGCTCACTCTTTATTACGCCATTTACAAACAGGTTGGTCATTCTTACCGCAAGAGCGTGGTGAATTCGTTGATATGTTACCTGCCCGTCAACAAATTGATGATTCTACGTGGTACCGTGGTACAGCGGATGCGGTGTATCAAAATATGGCGATTATCCGTAATCACTATCGTCCAAAATACATTTTGATTCTTGCGGGTGACCATATTTATAAACAAGATTACAGTGTCATGTTGATGGATCACGTGAGAAGTGGAGCAAAATGTACAGTAGGCTGTATTGAGGTACCACGTTCTGAAGCCAGTGAATTTGGTGTCATGGCGGTAAACGAAAACCTTAAAGTGAAAGCCTTCGTTGAAAAACCGAAAGATCCACCTGCCATGGTGGGTAAACCAGATACGTCGCTAGCCTCTATGGGGATCTACGTGTTTGATGCTGAGTATCTCTATAAAATGCTTGATAGAGAAGTGAATACCCCTTGCACATCTCATGACTTTGGTAAAGATGTCTTGCCAAAATGCTTGGAAGAAGGCGTGCTTTATGCGCATCCATTCAGCCGTTCTTGTATGGGCCGAAACACTGAAGGTGAAATTTACTGGCGTGATGTGGGTACGCTCGATAGTTTCTGGCAAGCGAATATCGATTTAGTTTCAGAGCATCCACAATTAGATATTTATGATCAAAGCTGGCCAATTCGTGGTAATCCAGTGCAGGCTTATCCATCTAAATTCTTCTATAAAAAAGCGAATGTTAAACCGGTAGATAACTCGCTTATCGGTGGTGGCTGTGTGATTACCGATGCATCTATTAGTAATTCAGTATTGTTTGATAGAGTCAAAATTGATGAAGACTCTTCTGTGGATCACTGTGTCGTGTTACCGCAAGTACAAATTGGTAAAAATTGTACATTGAAAGATTGTATTATTGATCGCCATTGTATTATTCCAGATGGTATGGAAATCGGTGTGGACAAAGCCCTAGACAGTAAACGTTTCCGTGTAAGTTCTACCGGTAAAGTTGTACTTGTAACCTCAACAATGTTGAAAAAATTGCAAGGTGAAGAAGTCACTAACGAAGAACATTTGGACTAAAGTGCGGTCAATTTTGACAGTGTTTTAAGTGAACTAAAAAGATTGTGCTGTTATCAATGACAGCACAATTTTAAGTATAAAAGGAAAATTATGAGAGTTTTACATGTTTGCTCGGAGCTATATCCCTTACTCAAAACTGGCGGGCTTGCCGATGTTTTAGGGGCGTTACCTTTTGCACAAAAAGAAATTGGTATTGATACGCGTATTTTATTGCCGGCTTATCCAAAAATTTCTGCAGGCATTGAGAACGCGCATGTTGTCACAGAATTTGATAATTTTGCTGGTCATGTTGTATTGCGTTATGGTGAATACAATGGTGTAGGGATTTATCTGATTGATGCGCCACATCTCTATTGGAGAGAAGGAAATCCTTATCATGATAGCGATTACAACGATTATGCCGATAACTATAAACGTTTTGCTTTATTAGGCTGGGTGGGAGCAGAGCTTTCGACAGGCTTAGACAGTTGGTGGCGAGCAGAAGTGGTTCATGCTCATGATTGGCATGCGGGCTTAGCCGCCGCTTATCTCTTTAATAAAGGTCGTCCTGCAAAATCAGTATTTACGATTCATAACTTGGCATATCAAGGACAATTTGCCCACCGTCATTTACATGAAATTGGATTGCCAGAAGGGATGTTCCATGTTGATGGTTTAGAGTTATTTGGCCAAATTTCATATTTGAAAGCAGGTCTCTATTATTCTGATATGGTCACAGCAGTGAGTCCAACTTATGCGAAAGAAATTACCACACCAGACTTTGCTTATGGCTTACAAGGCTTGCTAACGGGTTTACGTGAAGCAGGCAAGTTGGTGGGGATTTTAAATGGTGTTGATCAAGAAATTTGGCATCCAAGTTGTGATGCTTATATTCAGCATCACTACAAATTGAAATCCATCGCGGGTAAGAAGAAAAATAAAGCGGATTTACAAGCTTATTTTAATTTGCCACAACAACCTGATGCACTTTTATTTGTGATGGTGACTCGCTTAACCGAACAAAAAGGCGTGGATTTACTGATTGCCACAGCGGATGAAATTGTTAAACAAGGTGGTCAATTAACTATTCTCGGTTCTGGTGCAAAACATTTGGAAGAGGGAATTTGCCAATTAGCACAACGTTACCCAGAAAATATTGCAGTAAAAATTGGTTATGATGAAGCACTTTCACATTTGATGGTTGCCGGTGGTGATGTCATTTTGGTACCAAGCCGCTTTGAACCTTGTGGATTAACTCAATTATATGGGTTGCAATATGGCACATTGCCGCTTGTTCGTGCAACGGGAGGATTAGCAGATACCGTGACCAACAGTACAAGTGAAACCATTAAAGAGCGTACTGCAACAGGTTTTGTATTCCAAAAAGCCGAAGCAGATGATTTACGAAGTGCTATCCAGCATGCCTTTGCCTTGTGGCAAAAACAACGTGTTTGGGCGATGGTGCGTAATAATGCCATGGCACAGGACTTTAGTTGGAAAAATGCGGCCGCTCAATATGAGCAGCTCTATTTAAGCATTTTAAACTCATAATTTAATGGATTGACTCCCTCTTCGAAATAATCGCCTTTGAAGGGGGAATTTTTGTTGTTTTTTTCGTAAAAAAGCTTAAAATTTGCGCGATTTTTTTATTGAGGTTTTATTTTCTATGATCATGAACAATTTTGATTCGCCATTTCTCTACAATCGACCAAGTCTTGATGTTGAAGGCGTGAAAAAAGCAATTGTTTATAAATTAATTTTCTTAATTGGTCGTTCACCAAAAGAGGCGAGTCAACGCGACTGGCTAAATGCGACCCTTCATGCGGTACGTGATTTAGTGACTGAAGGCTGGATTACCACCGCTCGTCAATCTCGTGCAGAAGAAACCCGTCGTGTTTATTACCTTTCTATGGAATTCTTAATCGGCCGTACACTTTCTAATGCAATGATCGCAGAAGGTGTTTATGATGTGGCAGAAAAAGCCTTGGCTGAATTAAATGTTAATTTGGAAGAGATTATTGAAAAAGAAGTGGATCCAGGTTTAGGTAACGGGGGGTTAGGTCGCCTTGCTGCTTGCTTTATGGACTCACTGGCAACATTAGCTATTCCAGCGATGGGTTACGGTATTCGTTATGAATACGGTATGTTCCGTCAAAAAATTGAAAATGGTCAACAAGTTGAACGTCCAGATGATTGGTTGGAAAAAGGTGCGCCTTGGGAATTTATGCGTCCATCAAAACGTTTCAGTATTGATTTTGGTGGTCATATCTATTTTGAAGATAAAAAATGTATCTGGAATCCGGCTGAAAAAGTGACCGCACTTGCATACGACCAAATGATCCCTGGCTATAAAAATGATTCGGCATCGACCTTACGTTTATGGTCTGCTCATGGTGGAGAGTTATTTGATTTAGAAGAATTTAACCGTGGTGACCACCTAGCAGCTGTGGCAACGCGTTCCGCTAACCAAAATCTATCCCGCGTACTTTATCCGGATGATTCTACTTGGAATGGTCGTGAGTTACGTTTACGTCAAGAGTACTTCTTAGTATCGGCTTCTTTACAAGATATTCTCCGTCGCCATTTAAGAACTCACGGTACATTGGATAATCTTGCAGATAAAGTGGCAATTCACTTGAATGATACCCACCCGGCATTAGCCATTCCTGAGTTGATGCGTATTTTAATCGATTTACACGGTTACTCATGGCAAAATGCTTGGGATGTGACTCGTCGTATTTTCTCTTATACTTGCCATACTTTAATGTCAGAAGCATTAGAAACCTGGCCGGTAGAAATGATGGCGAAGATCTTACCGCGTCACTTACAAATGATTTTTGAAATTAATGATCATTTCCTTGAATATGTGAAAACTTATGTCACGACTGATATGGACTTTATCCGTCGCGTTTCACTTATCGAAGAAGGATATCAACGTAAAGTGCGCATGGGATGGTTGTCTGTTGTCGGTTCACATAAAGTAAACGGTGTTGCGGCGATTCACTCAGATCTTATGGTGACATCAACCTTTGCTGATTTTGCTCGTATCTATCCAGAACGTTTCACTAACGTGACAAACGGTGTGACACCACGTCGTTGGCTTGCCGTAGCAAACCCGAAATTAGCGGCTTTATTTGATCAATATATTGGTTCTGAATGGCGTTGCGATTTAAGCCAAATTGAAAAACTTAAAGCGTTTGCAGATAAAGGTGAATTTAAGCGTGCTGTTGTAGATATTAAATACGATAACAAAGTGAAATTAGCACAATATGTGAAGAAAACACTTGATATCGATTTAGATCCACATGCTTTATTTGACGTACAAGTAAAACGTATTCACGAATACAAACGTCAAATGCTTAATGTGTTACACATTATTGCACGTTATAACGAAATGCTTGCTCATCCAGAAAAAGATTGGCAGCCACGTGTGTTCATTCTAGCGGGTAAAGCAGCTTCAGCTTACTATGCAGCAAAACAAACCATTCGTTTAATTAACGATGTCGCGAATGTTATCAATAATGATGAACGCTTAAAAGGTCGTTTAAAAGTTGTCTTTATCCCGAACTACAGCGTAAGTCTTGCACAATTAATCATTCCAGCGGCAGATATTTCTGAGCAAATCTCTCTTGCAGGAACAGAAGCATCAGGTACCAGTAACATGAAGTTTGCCTTAAATGGTGCGTTAACATTGGGTACGCTTGATGGTGCGAACGTTGAGATTTTAGATAATGTTGGTGAAGATCACATCTTTATCTTTGGTAATACGGTTGAACAAGTGGAAGCATTACGTCGCGAAGGTTATCGTCCGTTTGATTATTATCAAAATGACGAGCAATTACGTGAAGTTATTGACCAAATCATTCGTGGTGATTTCTCGCCGGAAGAACCGAACCGTTATCACTCTCTAATTCAAGGTTTACAGTACCACGATTATTACCAATCTTTTGCTGATTTCCGCAGTTATGTGGAAGCGCAAAAAGCGGTAGATAAAAAATATCAAGATCGTGATGTATGGATAGCTAGTACCATTCAAAATATGGTGAACATGGGCTTCTTCTCATCAGACCGTACAATTCTTGAATATGCGAAAAATATCTGGAAAATTGAACCGTTAAAACTCGAGAAGTAAATTCTTTTCCACTCATAGAAAACCCTGTCGGATTATTTCCACAGGGTTTCTTTTTATGCTAAAATCCACCGTCAAATTTATTGTTCATTCAGATTAGGAAAAAGTATGAAAGTTTTAGAAGGTGCGGTAGCTGCGCCAAATGCTAAAATCGCAGTGGTGATTGCTCGTTTTAACAGTTTTATTAATGAAAGTTTATTAGAAGGTGCGGTAGATGCATTAAAACGTATCGGCCAAGTGAAAGATGAGAATATCACTATCGTTCGTGCACCAGGTGCGTATGAACTTCCATTAGTAGCACGTCGTTTAGCTGAAAGCAAAAAATTTGATGCAATCGTCGCATTAGGTACTGTGATCCGTGGTGGTACAGCTCACTTTGAATATGTAGCGGGTGAAGCAAGTAGCGGTTTAGGTCAAGTAGCAATGCAAGCTGAAATTCCAGTGGCATTTGGTGTTTTAACGACTGAAAACATTGAACAAGCTATCGAGCGCGCTGGCACCAAAGCAGGTAACAAAGGTGCAGAAGCAGCATTAACGGCACTTGAAATGGTGAACCTTTTACAACAAATTGATGCGGCATAATTCCAATGACAGATAAAAAAGAACCTGTAAAAAAAGTATCGCCACGTCGTAGAGCGAGAGAATGTGCGGTTCAAGCATTATATTCTTGGGCGCTCTCTGGTAATGCGCCAGAACAAGTGGAACTCACGTTCGTTGTGGATCAAGATTTAAAAGGTGTGGATAAACCTTATTTTAGCCGCCTTTTCCGTCAAACCGTTGCGAATGTAGAAGCCGTTGATTTTTCAATGAGCCATTATTTAGATCGCGCGTTGGATGAATTAGATCCGATTGAAAGAGCGATTTTACGCTTAGCGGTTTATGAACTTCAATTTGAGCCAGATGTGCCCTATAAAGTGGCGATTAACGAGGCAATTGAAGTGGCGAAAGTGTTTGGTGCAGATGAAAGTCATAAATACATTAACGGTGTATTGGATAAAGTCGCTCCTGCATTAGGTCGCAAATAATTATTTAAATGTAGGGTAGACAAATGTCTGCCCTTTGTTTTTTGGTGTGCAGATAAAATGAGTACGGGTGAATTTGATCTTATAGGGCGATATTTCTCAATACAAAAAGGCAATCAACACTTTGTTGATTTCAGTATTGGGGATGATTGTGCAATCACTCATATTCCAGAAGGCTATCAGCTTGCCATTACCACCGATACAATGGTCGAGGGCTCGCATTTTTTATCTTCCATTTCTCCCCAAGATTTAGCGTATAAAGCTATCGCGACAAATCTAAGTGATTTAGCTGCTATGGGCGCTAAACCCGCTTGGATTTCTCTTGCACTCACATTACCTGAAGTTGATGAAAACTGGCTGAGCCAATTTAGTCAAAGCTTGTTTGATACATTAAATCAATATGATGTAACATTAATTGGTGGCGATACAACGAAAGGCCCACTTTCTATAACCATTACGGCACAAGGTTTCGTACCAAAAGGAAAGGCTTTATTCCGACATAACGCGAAGGTTGGTGATGTAATTTATGTATCGGGCACGTTAGGTGATAGTGCAGCGGGTTTAAATTGGATCTTACAAGGTAAAAGTGCGGTCGATTTTGATACTGAATTTTTAGTAAAACGCCATTTTCATCCAACGCCACGCGTTGAATTAGGTCAAGCCTTAGTGAATGTAGCGCATTCATGCATAGATATTTCAGATGGTTTTGTTGCTGATTTAGGGCATATTTTAACGAGAAGCCAATGTTCTGCAGAGATTGAGTTATCTACCTTGCCTTTATCCACACCACTCAAAAAAACATATCGCTTAGAAAAGACAGAAGCGTTTGCATTAAGTGGCGGGGAAGATTATGAGCTTTGCTTTACGGTTCCTGCAAATAAAAAGGCCGAGATTGAAAAGTTATCCCAATCGTTGAATATACCTTGCACTTGTATCGGAAAAATTGTTCAGCAAAATAACAATCCGATTACTTTTTTTAAAGATGGACGTATCATCAATTATCAAGCGCTGTCTGGTTTCGATCATTTTAAGGATAAATAATGAATAGTTCACCTCTTGATAGAGTTAGCTTAAAAAATCCAGTTCATTTACTTGCATTAGGTTTCGGTTCAGGACTCATTCGTCCTGCACCGGGGACATGGGGAAGTTTAGCCGGAACGATTTTAGGTTCGGCATTATTAGCTTGTCTTGGACTAAAAATCTTCTTAATTTTGACCGCACTTTGTTTTGCGCTTGGCTGTTACTTATGTCAAAAAACGGCTGATGATATGGGCGTTCATGATCACGGTTCTATTGTTTGGGATGAATTTGTTGGGGTATTTATCGTATTAGCCTCGATTCCAACTTTATCATTACCTTGGATTGTCATTGCCTTTATACTTTTCCGTTTCTTTGATATTTTAAAACCTTATCCAATCCGATACTTTGATCAAAAACTGAAAAGCGGTTTTGGGATTATGATGGATGATGTTTTAGCAGCAGTCTATGCTGTTATCGTGATTGCGATACTAAGTATTGTAGGCTTGCCATGCTAAATTTGATGATTATTCATCTTGTTGGTTTACTTTCGCCTGGCCCTGATTTTTTCTATGTCAGTCGAGTTTCAGCGATGAGTTCTCGTCGAGAAGCCATTGGTGGCGTGATTGGGATTACCATTGGGGTATTAATCTGGGCGACGGCTGCTGTTTTAGGGCTCGCCATTATTTTTGCCACCATGCCAATTATTCAAGGCATTGTGATGATGCTTGGTGGAGCCTATTTAGTTTATCTCGGCATTAAAATGGCAAAAGTAAAAAACAATGCGGTTTTTGATGAAAAGCAGAATGCAAATGTGCCAAATCAATCAACCTTAACGAGCATTATGAAAGGCTTATTAGTCAATTTATCTAATGCTAAAGTTGTGATTTATTTCAGCAGTGTGATGTCATTGGTTCTAGTGAATATTACCGAAACATCACAAATTTTGACCGCACTTGCCGTGATTACCGTAGAAACCTTTTTATATTTCTATATCATTTCGGTGCTTTTCTCTCGTTCTGTTGCAAAACAGTTTTATAGCCAATATAGTCGCTATATTGATAATGCAGCAGGGCTGATTTTTATTTTCTTCGGAATCTATTTAATTTATAGTGGCGTTCAACACGCTTTAATTTGATAAAAAAGGACAAAACATGACATTAAAAATTGCGATCGCCGGTGCTGGCGGAAGAATGGGGCGTCAATTAATTCAAGCCGTACATAATGCAGAAGGAACAGAATTAGGTGCGGCTTTTGAACGTAAGGGTTCCTCTTTAGTCGGTGCAGATGCCGGTGAGCTTGCGGGTATTGGTGCATTAGGTATCAAAGTATCAGATGATTTAAATGCAGAAAAAGACAACTTTGATTTGCTGATTGATTTCACGCGTCCGGAAGGCACGCTTGAGCATATCGCATTTTGTGTCGCTAATAATAAAAAGATGGTAATTGGTACCACAGGTTTTGATGATGTAGGTAAAGCCGCAATTCAAGCCGCATCAGAAAAAATTGCCATTGTATTTGCCTCAAATTTCAGCGTAGGGGTGAATTTGGTGTTTAAACTATTAGAAAAAGCTGCCAAAGTGATGGGTGATTATTGCGATATCGAAATCATTGAAGCACACCATCGTCACAAAGTGGATGCACCATCTGGTACCGCACTTTCTATGGGTGAACACATTGCGAAAACTCTTGGGCGTGATTTGAAAACACATGGCGTATTTTGTCGCGAAGGCATTACAGGCGAACGCAAACGTGATGAAATTGGTTTCTCTACCATTCGTGCTTCAGATGTAGTGGGGGAACATAGTGTCTGGTTTGCGGATATTGGAGAGCGCGTTGAAATTGCTCACAAAGCATCAAGCCGTATGACCTTTGCTAATGGCGCAGTGCGTGCAGGTAAATGGTTGGAAAAACAATCTCACGGATTGTTCGATATGACAGATGTGTTGGATTTGAATAATTTATAATTCTATTTCTAAATCACTTTCCACCCGACAACAACAGAGCAAAATCTCATCGGGTTGGATAAAGGCAAGGGGGGCTTCAGCGTAAGACACCTTGCCTTTTGTGATCTTCACGCGGCAAGAACCACAATAGCCCGAACGACATTGATATTCATGGTGAATTTGATGTTGTTCTAAAAAGTTAAGCAGGGAAGTTTGGTTATCGAAATCTAAGGTGATTTGGCGCTGAATAAGATGAATTTTCATGAAACAAAATAAAACAAAATTTTGCTCATTATAGAAGAAAGAGAAGTAAAACTCACGGCTCTTTTGTTGTAATATAGCGAGCTAATATTCATCATAAGGGAAGAACATGCAAACCTTTCTAAAATTAACGTTAATTTCAACCGCGCTTTTATTAACGGCTTGTAGCACCATTTCAAAAGAGCCGGTTAAGCATATTGATATGTATGTAAAGCCTTATTATGATGCCAGAGATGGGCGACTTGAACAGATTAATGTGAACAAAGATATTGATGCGTTATTACTGAAAAATACACAAAAAGATTTTGAAAGTGCGGTCAATATTATTGAGAAAAAAGTGGATTTTGTTTCTCCGATGACAATGTTTGCACTTTCTGCTCGTGCTTATGATTTTGGTTTACGTGATGAAGCAGTAAAATGGTTTTATCGTGGGCAAAACCGTTTAATCACCGCGTTATATGTGTTGGATTTAGATAAATTAACAGTATCGAATAATACAGCATTTGGGCAATTAGTGGGACAGCATGTTAATCCCTATGCGTTCTGTGATTTGAATAAGCAACACAAGGCATCGCAAGATGCGATTGACTGGGCGAAAAATCACCCATATCAGACTGTATTTTTACCTCAATTACCAAGCAAACATCCAGATAGAAAACAGGCATTAAAAGAAGCAGAGGCAAAACTTGATGCGCGCCTAGTTGAGCAAGACCGCTATTTTGCTAATCCTGAAAATAAAGCAAAATGGGAGAAAGAACGCCAAGATAACTTGGTGAATGAGCGATTTTGTTGGTGATTTTAAAAAAATTTAAAAATCTTAAGGTTGCTTAAGATTTCATTAAGATTTGTTGTGTTTAATAAGCATCAACAAGGCGGCAATGAGGATAATCCTTCGCTTTGAAACATGATTAATTTATGCTTAATTCTATTTAGGAGAACATGATGAAAAAATTTGCTTTAGCGACTCTTTTAGCTTTATCTACTTCAGTGGCATTTGCTGGTTTTAATGGCAACACTGCACAAGGTGGCTTCCAAGGTGGTGATCAAGGTCAACAACTTACTGTTAAACAAGCATTATCTGCGAAAGATAATTCTATGATTACCTTAGTAGGTAACATCACTCAACAAATTGATGGTGATGAATATGTTTTCACCGATGGTACAGACCAAATCAAATTGGAAATTAAAAACCGTGTTTGGAATGGTTTAAATGTGGGACCTCAGGATAAAATCCGCGTTTACGGTAAATTAGATAATGACGCTTTTGAAAAAGCAGAGCTTGAAGTCATTAGCGTTGAAAAAGCGCAATAATTCATATAATTTGAAGTGGTGGGCAAAAGCCCGCCATTTTTTCGTTTTAAGAAAAGTGCGGTCAATATTATGCGAGTTTTATTAGTAGAAGACGATCCTCTCATCGGCAATGGTCTGCAAATTGGTTTAACGAAATCAGGCTTTATTGTAGATTGGTTTACTGATGGGCAAAGTGGATTAAACGCCTTAATCGGCGCGCCTTATGATGCAGTGGTATTGGATTTAACCCTGCCTAAACTAGATGGTTTGGAGGTATTAAAACAATGGCGTTCAAATAATCAAGATGTGCCAGTGTTGATCTTAACTGCACGTGATACATTGGATGAACGCATTAAAGGCATTCAACAAGGTGCGGATGATTATCTTTGCAAACCCTTTGCCTTGGCTGAAGTGGTGGTGCGATTGCAAGCATTAATTCGTCGTCGTTATGGGCAAGTTAAACCACAGATTGAGCATGGCAATGTCAAACTCGATCCTGCACAGCGTAAGGCTTGGTTGAATGAGGATGAAATTACATTAACTGGACGTGAATATAAATTACTCGAGCTTTTTATGCTGAATAAAGAACGAGTGCTTTCACGTGCGACCATTGAAGAAAAACTGTCAAATTGGGATGAAGAATTAAGTAGCGGAGCATTGGACGTACATATTTATAATTTGCGTCAAAAGCTGGGTAAACAATTTATTCGTACTGTACATGGTGTAGGCTATGCTTTAGGACAAGTTAATGAAAAATAAACGACTGAGTTTCCGTCTCTTAATCGGTTTAAGTTTGACCGCACTTTGTGTGTGGTGCGTTGCCACGGCTGTTGCTTGGACGGTTGTTAAAAAAGAAGTCAAAGATGTGTTTAATGCACAACAAGTACTTTTTGCCGAGCGTTTGGCAGCTTCTGATTTGAAAAATGTATTATTGGGCGAAAATGCGAACTTTCCACGTGGTGGATTTAAATCACAGAAACGTCATTACGATAATGATGCGTTAGCCTTTGCCATATTTTCTAACAAAGGTGAAAGATTATTAACCGATGGTGATAATGGCGATAAATTTATTTTTCAAAATAAAACTGGTTTTAGTAAAGCGCATATTTTAGATGATGACGATGAATGGTTGATTTATTGGCAACCTGTTGGTAATGGTGAATTGGTGATCGCCGTAGGTCAAGAGTTAGAATATCGTGAAGAGTTAGTCAATAAAATGGTCTTCAGCCAAACAGGGATTTGGTTTGCTGGATTACCAATACTATTATTGGTCGCGTTTATTGTGATTTATCGTGCATTAAAACCGATTAATCGATTGAGTCGAAACGTACAAGCTCGCCGACCAGGTGATGTATCGTTATTAGAAGATGATGATGTGCCGACAGAGATTCTACCGTTAGTTCAAAATTTAAATCAATTTTTTACGCGTACTGGTGAGCAGTTGGAACGGGAGAGACGTTTTGTTTCCGATGCCGCACATGAATTACGCAGTCCATTAGCGGCATTACGTATTCAAACAGAAGTCGCACAGTTGGCTGGCGATGATGCACAAACACGTGAAACGGCTTTAGCGCATTTAACCCAAGGTATCGACCGAGCAACTCAATTAATCGAACAGCTTCTTACGCTTTCCCGATTAGATAATTTTAAAGAATTAAATCGTCAGGAACCGATTCGTTGGTCAGAAATGATAACTTCACTTATCGGTGAGTTATATTTCAGTGCGCAGCAACGCCAAATCGAATTGCAGTTTGATCATCAAGGAGAACCCGCCGTTAAGCAAGGACAGCCATTATTACTTGCACAAATGCTACGAAATTTATTGGATAATGCCATTAAATACTGTCCGCAAGGTACTCAGGTACGTTTGATTTTGCAGCCGCGTAAGATTCTTATCGAAGATAATGGCGGTGGTGTTGACCCAGAAGAATTAGCAAAATTAGGGCAGCGTTTTTATCGTCCGGCAGGACAAAATGAAAAGGGAAGTGGGCTTGGATTGTCTATTGTGGCAAGAATCGCAGAATTGCACCATTACCGTTTCTGCCTGGAAAATATTGAAGATAACGGACACACTCAAGGTTTGCGAGCTATCATTGAGTTATAAAAAAGGGCGTTTAATACGCCCTTTTTGTTAAAACATTCCACCAATTAATTCCAATCGACCTTTTTCAACTTTAATTTCTTTGGCAAATTTCTTAATGAGCATTTGTTTCATATCACTTTCATCTAAGGTGTAAACCGGCATCTGACTTAATAAGGCTGCTACACCATCGCTTAATAGCGGCATAACATCTTGGAGTTGCTCCATGGCACTATTAGGTTCGCCAGACCAGCGTAAAATTCGCAGATTTTTTAAATAGAGTGCACCTTCTTGTGCGTTATACTCTGGAACGGCATCAAAGGTTAAATTCAATTTAGCTGGGTAGGTTTTACCGGATAAACGGATAAGTGTATCAACCAAACCGCTCATTTCAACACGATTGCTTTCAGTTTGCCCGATTTTAGTCACCAAATCTTTCAGTGCGTAATCGACAGAAAATAATCCTGGAATACCGAGTTTGTCATTAATTGTGCCTTTTTCACTTAAATACTGGTTAATTTGTTGCTCGCTGATGCTAAAAGGGGAAGCTTGTACAGATAGCGTAAAGAAACCTAATGTCAGTACGGTAAGCACTTTTTTGAAAAAATGCATATTTTTCTCCTTGATTGAAAAAGAATAAAAATTTTGTAGAATGTATCGCTTATCTTTTCACTATACAATAAAAATTTTAGGTAAGAGAACATGAGTTTGTCGTTTAAAGCCCATGTACAAATGCTTCTTAAAGAACACCGTGGGGAACGTGTTTTCCAATTTGAATATTTAGGGAAACATTATTGGTTAAAACAACCCGAGCAATTAAAAGGGATATGGTTATTATTAAAACCGCATCCAAAGCAACATTTTAAAGAAGAGTGTGAAATACTACAGCATCTAAATAATATTGGTGCACCAGTACCTAAATTATGTTATTTCGGTGATAATTATTTAGTATTGGAAGATGCGGGGCCAACATTAAACATCTGGCTGAATGATGAAACGTTGTCTTGGGCAGAAAAATCACATATTTTGCATTCAGCGATAGATATATTGATTAATCTTCATCAACAAGGCATTATTCATGGGCGTCCAGCCATACGGGATATTGCATGGAAAGATGGTAAGATTAGTTTTATGGACTTTGAATCCCATTCAAAAAGCCATAATGAACACTGGTTGATTACACGTGATATGCTGGCATTTTTAGACAGTTTATGTCGTGTGAAAAGCTTAGATGATGAAAAGCTTGATGAATTATTTAATTATTATAAATCTCATTGCCCGACAACTTATTGGACTGATATGTTGTCTTATGTGAGAAGATTTCGTTGGCTTTATTATCTTTTACTTCCGTTCAAACCGATTGCACGAACGGACCTATTGGCCGTTTATCGGTTATTTGAACATTTAACAAAGGAAAATCTATGAAAAAATTATTTTTAGTGGCTGTATTAAGTGCTTTAGTGAGTGCTTGTTCTGTTGGTGTAGGTGCTGGCGGCGGCAGTAATGGTGTGGGCGTTGGAGTAGGTCTTGGCACTGGCTTTGGATTCTAACTCTCACTTTAGATAAAGCAAAGGGCGGTCAAAAAATCTTACGTTTTCAAGAAAATTAGCAGAAATCGCTTGATCTTTTGATTTAGATCACTATAATACACTCCATATTTCGGACGCGGGGTGGAGCAGCTTGGTAGCTCGTCGGGCTCATAACCCGAAGGCCGTCGGTTCAAATCCGGCCCCCGCAACCAATAACAAGTTCAGTAGTAAGAACCCCAAGTTTGGGGTTTTTTTGTACGAGAAATTTAGAAACTGGGCTTAGGTTCATTGACGAACCTAACCCTTTTTTTATGTCTGAATTTTAAGATTAGGAGCAAAAATTGGCAACATTAGAACAAAAATTGCAAGAGATGCTTCAAGGTGCAGTAGAAGACTTAGGCTGCGAGCTTTGGGGAATTGAATGCCAACGTGCAGGGCGTTTTATGACCGTGCGTTTATTCATTGATAAAGAAGGTGGCGTAGGCGTTGATGATTGTGCTGATGTAAGTCGTCAAGTGAGCGCGATTTTAGATGTGGAAGATCCGATTGCGGATAAATATAACCTAGAAGTATCATCACCAGGTCTCGATCGTCCATTATTTACGCTTGAACAATTCCAACGTTATGTGGGTGAGGATATCGCCGTGCATTTACGTATTCCTGTTTTAGATCGTCGTAAATGGCAAGGTAAGTTGGAAAAAATTGAAAATGACATGTTGACACTTATTGTTGATGGTCAGGAGCAAGTTCTTATTTTTGGCAACATTCAAAAAGCCAATGTAATCGCAAAATTTTAAAGGAGAAAAAGGAAAATGAGTAAAGAGATTTTGTTAGCTGCTGAAGCAGTATCTAACGAGAAGTTATTACCACGCGAAAAGATTTTTGAAGCATTAGAGAGTGCGATTGCACTTTCAACGAAGAAAAAATATGACTATGAAACCGATATTCGTGTATCTATCAATCCTAAAACAGGTGAGTTTGATACATTCCGTCGTTGGTTGGTGGTTGATGAAGTTAAAGTGCCAACAAAAGAAATGACATTAGAAGCGGCACAATTTGAAGATCCGAATATTCAACTTGGTGATTATGTCGAAGATCAAATTGAGTCTATCGCATTTGACCGTATTGCAATGCAAACCGCTCGCCAAGTTATCAGTACAAAAATCCGTGAAGCAGAACGTGCAAAAGTAGTTGAGCAATTCCGTTCTGAAGAAGGCAAGATTGTTACGGGTACGGTGAAAAAAGTAAACCGTGAAAGCATTATTTTAGATTTAGGCAATAAAGCTGAAGCCGTGATTATGCGTGAAGATATGCTTCCTCGTGAGAACTTCCGTCCTGGCGATCGTGTTCGTGGTGTGCTTTATAAAGTGAATCCAGAAAGCAAAACCGCACAATTATTTGTGACTCGCGCAAAACCTGAAATGTTAATCGAGTTATTCCGTATTGAAGTACCAGAAATCGGCGAAGAAATGCTTGAAATTCGTGGTGCGGCACGTGATCCTGGTTCTCGAGCGAAAATTGCGGTGAAATCAAATGATAAACGTATCGATCCAGTTGGTGCGTGTGTGGGTATGCGCGGTGCACGCGTTCAAGCGATTACCAATGAATTAGGTGGCGAACGTGTGGATATCGTACTTTGGGATGACAATCCAGCACAATATGTGATCAATGCAATGGCACCAGCTGATGTGACTTCAATTATCGTAGATGAAGATAATCACTCAATGGATATTGCGGTTAATGCTGACAACTTAGCACAAGCAATTGGTCGTAACGGTCAAAACGTACGTTTAGCGACACAATTAACCGGTTGGACATTAAATGTCATGACTACCGAACAATTAAATGAGAAACATCAAGCAGAAGATACTAAAGTATTAAATTTATTCATGGATAAATTAGGTCTTGATGAAGAGTTTGCTCAAATCTTAGTAGATGAAGGTTTTACTTCATTAGAAGAAGTGGCTTATGTTCCTGTGAGCGAACTGAGTGCAATTGATGGTTTAGAAGATGAAGATCTTATCGAAGAATTACAAGGTCGCGCAAAAGATGCCATTACTGCAGCTGCTGCAGCTGAAGAAGAAGCCTTGAAAAAAGCGAATATTGAAGATCGTTTATTAAATCTTGAAGGGATGAATCGTCACATTGCCTTTAAATTAGCTGAAAAACAAATTACTACGCTTGAAGAACTTGCTGAGCAAGGTGTAGATGATTTAGCTGATATCGAAGAATTAACCGCAGAGCAAGCCGCTGACTTTATTATGGCTGCGCGTAATATTTGCTGGTTTAGCGAAGAGTAAGGAGTTTAATAATGACTGAAGATGTAAAAAATGCGGATGCGAATGCACCGAAAAAACTAAGTATTCAACGCAGAACAAAAACAACCGTAAGCAGTACAACAGCTGGCGGTAAAGCAAAAGCGGTACAAGTTGAAGTTCGTAAAAAACGTACTGTGCCAACAGATGCCGCTCGAAAAGCAGCTGAGGCAGAAAAATTAAAAGCACAGCAAGAAGCAGAAAAGAAAGCGGCAGAAGAAAAAGCACGTTTAGCTGCTGAAAAAGCTGCAGCTGAAAAAGTGAAAGCTGAAAAAGCGAAGGTTGAAGCAGAAAAAGCAGCGAAACCAGCACAAAGTGCGGTTGAAAATAAACCTAAATCTGTTGATCCAGAAAAAGAAAAACGTAAAGCGGAAGAAGCGGAACTTCGTCGCAAAGCAGAAGAACTTGCTCGCCAAAAAGCAGAAGAGCAAGCGCGTAAAGCAGCTGAAGATGCTAAACGTTATGCTGAAGCGGATACGTCAAGCAATGAAAGCGCATCAGAAGATTATACTGATTACAATTTAAGCTCTCGTTATGCTTTAGAAGCAGAAGACGAAGAAGAACGTCGTAATGAAAATCGCGGTCGCGGTAAAAATAAAGTCGCTAAAGCGAAAAAAGAACGCGATGACGTGAAAGGCGGCAATAAAAATGAGCGCGAATCTAACCGTAAAAATCAAAAAGACGGTAAATTCGGTAAAGGTAAAAATGGTAAGAAAGGTGCAGCATTACAACAAGCCTTCACAAAACCTGTTCAGGTTGTGAAACAAGATGTTGTTATTGGTGAAACCATTACCGTTGCAGAATTAGCAAATAAAATGGCAACCAAAGCGACTGAAATCATCAAAGCAATGATGAAGATGGGCGAAATGGTGACCATTAACCAAGTGCTTGACCAGGAAACGGCACAATTAGTGGCTGAAGAATTAGGTCACAAAGTGATTCTTCGCAATGAAAATGAACTTGAAGAAGAAGTATTAGGCGATCGTGATGTTAACGCAGAAAAAGTGACTCGTGCACCAGTTGTAACGATCATGGGGCACGTTGACCATGGTAAAACCTCATTGCTTGACTATATTCGTAAAGCGAAAGTTGCTGCAGGTGAGGCGGGTGGTATTACTCAGCACATTGGTGCGTACCACGTAGAAATGGATGACGGCAAAATGATCACCTTCTTAGACACGCCGGGACACGCCGCATTTACTTCAATGCGTGCACGTGGTGCGAAAGCAACGGATATCGTAGTTCTTGTTGTTGCGGCAGATGATGGTGTGATGCCTCAAACCATTGAAGCGATTCAACATGCGAAAGCAGCAGGTGCGCCTTTAGTGGTTGCGGTGAACAAAATTGATAAACCAGAAGCAAATCCAGACCGAGTAGAACAAGAATTACTTCAACACGAAGTGATTTCTGAGAAATTCGGTGGTGATGTGCAATTCGTTCCTGTTTCTGCGAAGAAAGGTACCGGTGTTGATGACTTATTAGATGCCATCCTACTTCAATCAGAAGTACTTGAATTAACAGCTGTAAAAGACGGCATGGCAAGCGGTGTAGTGATTGAATCTTACCTTGATAAAGGTCGTGGTCCGGTTGCGACAATTCTTGTTCAATCAGGTACTTTACGTAAAGGTGATATCGTACTTTGCGGTTTTGAATACGGTCGTGTTCGTGCAATGCGCGATGAAAACGGTAAAGAAATCGATGAAGCAGGCCCATCTATCCCGGTTGAAGTATTAGGTCTTTCTGGTGTACCAGCAGCGGGTGATGAAGCGACTGTAGTGCGTGATGAGAAAAAAGCACGTGAAGTCGCATTACACCGTCAAGGTAAGTTCCGTGAAGTGAAACTTGCTCGTCAGCAAAAAGCGAAACTTGAAAATATGTTTAGCAATATGGCTGAAGGTGATGTTGCTGAACTGAATATCATCGTAAAAGCAGACGTACAGGGTTCTGTGGAAGCGATTATTCAATCGTTACAAGATCTTTCTACTGATGAAGTGAAAGTGAAAGTTGTTGGTTCTGGTGTCGGTGGTATTTCTGAAACTGATGCAACCCTAGCGGCAGCCTCTAATGCGATTATTGTTGGCTTTAACGTACGTGCGGACGCTTCTGCTCGTCGTATTATCGAAGCAGAAAACATTGACCTTCGTTATTACTCCATCATTTATGAACTATTAAATGATGTGAAAGCCGCGATGAGTGGTATGCTACAACCTGAATTCAAACAAGAAATTATCGGCTTGGCTGAAGTGCGTGATGTGTTTAAACATCCGAAATTTGGTGCAATTGCAGGTTGTATGGTGACCGAAGGTGTAGTAAAACGCAACAACCCAATCCGTGTATTACGTGATAACGTGGTAATTTTTGAAGGTGAATTGGAATCTCTCCGTCGCTTTAAAGATGACGTTTCTGAAGTCCGTAATGGTATGGAATGTGGTATCGGCGTTAAAAACTACAATGACGTGAAAGTCGGCGACCAAATCGAGGTGTTTGAAGTCGTTGAAGTTAAACGTTCAATCTAATCGATAAAAAGAGCGGTCAAAATTCAACGTATTTTTGACCGCTTTTTAATAAGAGAAATATTATGGCAAGAGAATTTAAACGCAGCGATCGCGTTGCACAGGAATTACAAAAAGAAATCGCCATCATTTTGCAACGTGAAGTGAAAGATCCCCGTATTGGCATGGTAACCGTGTCTGATGTGGAGGTATCAAGCGATTTAGCTTATGCAAAAGTGTTTGTCACATTTTTGTTTGATCATGATGAAGTAGCGATCGCACAAGGCATGAAAGGGTTAGAAAAAGCAGCACCTTATATCCGTTCATTAGTGGGTAAAGCGATGCGCTTACGCATTGTGCCGGAAATTCGTTTCTTCTACGATCAATCCTTAGTTGAAGGGATGCGTATGTCTAATTTAGTAACAAACGTAGTACGTGAAGACGAGAAAAAACACGTTGAGGAAAATGACTAATGTCGAGACCTCGTAAGCGTGGACGTGATATTGATGGCGTATTTTTATTAGATAAGCCACAAGGCATGTCATCGAATGACATTATGCAAAAGGTGAAACGCGTATTCCAAGCGAATAAAGCAGGACATACCGGTGCGCTCGATCCATTAGCAACCGGTATGCTGCCTATTTGTTTAGGTGAAGCTACAAAGTTTTCTCAGTTTTTGTTAGATGCAGATAAACGCTATGTGGTTACAGCAAAATTAGGTGAACGTACGGATACCTCAGATGCTGAAGGGCAAGTGGTCGAAACGCGCCCTGTCAATGTGGAAACATCACAAATTTTGACCGCACTTGAACAATTCCGTGGTGATATTTTGCAAGTACCAACCATGTTTTCTGCATTAAAGCACAATGGAAAACCGTTGTATGAGTATGCTCGCGCAGGCATTACCGTAGAACGTGAAGCCCGTCCTATCACGATTTTTGAGATAAACTTTATCGAGTATCAAGCACCTTCTTTAACTTTAGAAGTGCATTGTTCGAAAGGAACCTATATCCGCACATTAGTGGATGATTTAGGTGAAGTGTTAGGTTGTGGCGCTCATGTGACAGTGTTACGTCGAACTGCGGTTGCGGATTATCCAACAGAAAAGATGATGACATGGGATGCTTTGCAGGCGCTTGCGGAGCAAGGTGATCTTGATCAACATCTTTTACCAATAGATACAGCAGTCAGTAAATTACCTGCATTAAAGTTAAACGCAGAGCAAAGTAAAGGTATAGGCTTTGGACAGCGCGTTAAATTTGCTAATGAAGCAAAATTGCGTGGTCAAGTGCGGTTGTTTTCTGACAAGAATATCTTTTTAGGCGTGGCACTTATCGATGATAACAATGTAATTCGTCCGCAACGTTTGATTACACAATCTCTCTAACCATTTGCCTTTCTGTTTTAATTCCAGTAATCTCACCTGTAACCTTTTAATTGCAATCTATGTAAATAAGATATTACAGGTGAATTATGGATGCTCTTAGCCATTTACGTCAGGAAATTGATGCGCTCGATCGTGAACTGATTCAACTTTTTGCTAAACGCCTCGAACTGGTAACCCAAGTCGGCGAAGTAAAACATGAAAAAGGTTTACCGATTTATGCACCAGATCGTGAATTAGCGATGTTACAAGCACGCCGAGAAGAAGCGGCGAAAGCAGGAATCTCTCCACAACTCATCGAAGATGTGCTGCGTCGTTTCATGCGAGAATCTTACTCCAATGAAAATCAATTTGGTTTTAAAACTCTGAATCCAGCCATTAACAAAATTGTTATTGTCGGCGGTTACGGAAAAATGGGGCAATTACTTGCCCGCTATTTGCGCGCTTCTGGTTATCCTATTTCTATTTTAGATCTAGATGATTGGGATGTGGCAGAACGCATTTTAACGAATGCAGATGTTGTCATTGTTTCCGTGCCAATTGATCACACGTTAGAAACCATAGAACGTTTAAAACCCTATTTAACGGAAAATATGCTATTGGCGGATCTCACCTCCGTGAAACGAGCACCATTGGCTAAAATGTTAGACGTGCATAAAGGGGCAGTGGTTGGGCTGCATCCAATGTTTGGACCTGATATTGCTAGCATGGCAAAACAAGTGGTTGTGCGTTGTGATGGGCGTTTTAGTGAACGTTATGAATGGTTGCTAGAGCAAATTCAAATCTGGGGGGCTAAAATTTATCAAATTGATGCGTCAGAGCACGACCACAATATGACGTATATTCAAGCATTACGTCACTTTTCCACCTTTGCGAATGGTCTGCATCTTTCTAAACAGCCCGTCAATTTAAGCAATTTATTGGCGCTATCTTCCCCGATTTATCGTTTGGAATTAGCCATGATTGGTCGTCTATTCGCCCAAGATGCGGCACTTTATGCCGATATTATTATGGATAAGCCAGAAAATTTAGATGTGATTGAAAGCTTGAAACAAACTTATGAAGAGGCGTTACAATTCTTTGAAAAAGGCGATCGCCAAGGATTTATTGATGCGTTCCATCAAGTGAGAGAATGGTTTGGGGAATATTCTGATCAATTTTTGCAAGAAAGTCGTCAGTTATTACAACAAGCTCACGATTTACGTCACGTATAAAGTAAAAAGTGCGGTTGATTTTCACCGCACTTTTTCTTTTTACTTATTGTCTTGCCAAACGTAAATTTTGTGGAATTTCCTCAAAGTTCGAACGGAATGGATTAATGTCCAATCCACCACGGCGCGTATAACGTGCATAGACGGTGAGTTTTTCTGGTTTGGCGTAATGCATCAAGTCACAGAAAATACGCTCGACACACTGCTCGTGAAACTCATTATGTTGACGGAAAGACACTATGTAGCGGAGAAGTTTTTCGCGATCGATTTGCTTACCCACATAATGAATTTGCACGGTTCCCCAATCCGGCTGACTGGTGATAAGACAGTTAGATTTCAATAAATGGCTTACTAAGGTTTCTTCCACCACGTTATTGGACGTACAATCTTGCAAAATGTCTGCATCAAATTCGTAGCTGTGGATTTCGATATCCTGATCATCAATGCAATCGCCCGGTAAAGTATCAATACTTTGTCCTTGATAATGGGATAAAGGATGCAAACGTACTTTGACCTCGCCTTGAGCACAAGCACTTAGATCTTCACGCATAGTGCGTTCTACGCTAGCAAAATCAGCAAATTTACTTTGGTTAAAGCTATTTAAGTAGAGTTTAAAGCTTTTCGATTCAATTAAATTTTCACTGCGATAATCAATTTCCACATCGGCAATAGCTACTTGTGGCAAACTTTTTGGATTTAACCAAGAAATTTCGTAGGCTGTCCAAATATCCGTCCCTTCGGAAAATGGCTGCTGTTCAGTTATGCCTAAGCCATCACGATT